>NZ_QTPO01000024.1 GCF_003853645.1 Burkholderia sp. Bp9143
GTCGTCAGCACGTTCAAGTCGAAACCCGATGGCCACTTCTTGTTCCACTTGAGCGCGTGCTTCTGCGTGTCATTGCAGAAGTTCCAGACGTAGTTCACCGCGCGGCTCTGCTTGTTAAGCAGTCCGTTGAGCGACTTAACCCGGTAGCGGTAGACAAGAATCATGCCGGTGATCCTAACCCGTGGAAGAAGCTGCCTGTCAACAGCGCTCCTTTCCTTCCCGCCATAAATGGCGGAGTTTCTCGGAGCAAATTCTGATGAAACACGACAGCAATGTGACCTCCACCGTCGGCCACCTGATCGACGGCAAGCGCGTCGACGGCGGCAGCCGCGTCCAGCCGGTGTTCGACCCGGCCACCGGCCAATCGGACAAGAGCGTCGCGCTCGCCGACAAGCTGACCGTCGAAGCCGCGATCGCGTCCGCGCAGGCCGCGTTCCCGGCGTGGCGCAACACGCCGCCGCTGAAGCGCGCCCGCGTGATGAGCCGGTTCAAGACGCTGCTCGAGGAGCACGCGGACGAACTGTGCGCGCTGATCACCGCCGAGCACGGCAAGGTGCTCGCCGACGCGATGGGCGAACTGCAGCGAGGGATCGAGAACGTCGAATACGCTTCCTATGTGCCCGAGCTGCTGAAGGGCGAGCACAGCAAGAACGTCGGCCCCGCGATCGATTCGTGGAGCGAGTTCCAGGCGCTTGGCGTCGCCGCCGGCATCACGCCGTTCAACTTCCCGGTGATGGTGCCGCTGTGGATGTGGCCGATGGCCGTCGCGTGCGGCAACACGTTCGTGCTGAAGCCGTCCGAGCGCACGCCGTCGTCGACGCTGCGCATGGCCGAGCTCGCGCTCGAGGCCGGCCTGCCGCCGGGCGTGCTGAACGTCGTGAACGGCGACAAGGAAGCCGTCGACACGATCCTGACCGACCCGCGCGTGAAGGCGGTGAGCTTCGTCGGCTCGACGCCGATCGCCGAATACATCTACTCGACCGGCTGCGCGCACGGCAAGCGCGTGCAAGCGCTCGGCGGCGCGAAGAACTTCGCGGTCGTGATGCCCGACGCCGACATCGGCAACGCGGTGAACGCGCTGATGGGCGCCGCGTACGGCTCGTGCGGCGAGCGCTGCATGGCGATTCCGCTGGTCGTCGCGATCGGCGATGAAACGGGCGACAAGGTGGTCGAAGGCCTGAAGGCCGAGATCGCGAAGATGAAGGTCGGCCCGGGCAACGGCGCCGGCGTCGACATGGGGCCGCTCGTTACGCAGCAGCATTTCGAGAAGGTGGCGAGCTTTGTCGAGGCGGGCGTGGAAGCGGGCGCGACGCTCGCCGTCGACGGCCGCGGCGTGAAGGTCGACGGCCACGATGGCGGCTACTACCTCGGCCCGTGCCTGTTCGACAACGTGAAGCCCGGCATGCCGATCTATCAGCACGAGATCTTCGGGCCGGTGCTCGGCGTGATTCGCCTGAAGTCGCTCGACGAGGCGATGGCGCTGATCGACGCGCACGAATACGGCAACGGCACGTGCCTGTTCACGCGCGACGGCGAAGCGGCGCGCTACTTCAGCGACAACATCCAGATCGGCATGGTCGGCATCAACGTGCCGCTGCCGGTGCCGGTCGCGTACCACTCGTTCGGCGGCTGGAAGCGCTCGCTGTTCGGCGACCTGCACGCGTACGGCCCGGATGCGGTGCGCTTCTACACGAAGCGCAAGACGATCACGCAGCGCTGGCCGTCGGCCGGCGTGCGCGAAGGGACGGTGTTCAGCTTCCCGTCGAACCGCTGACGCGTTTGCGTCGGCCGCACGCGACGCCTGCCGCGCGGCGGGTGTCGCCACGCAGCCGGTGTGGAGACGTACGGACCCGCCCCGATCGTGATCGGGGCGGGTTTTTTTACGCGTGCAACGGCCGTGCCGACCCGCAACGCGTGGAAGCAGCGCTTACGGTGCGACGACGTGCCATACGCTCTTGAAGTTGTCGCCGTTGCGGTCGCCCTGTTTCATGTCCTTCGAGAAGAAGTACAGCGGCTTGCCCTTGTACGCCCATTGCGGGCTGCCATCGTCGCGCTTGACGAGCGTATAGGGGCCGACCGGGACGTCGGTCGCGCTGGCCTTGTACGGTGGCCAGAGGGATTCGCATTGGCCCGTGCATGCGCTGCTGCCGGCGTTGGGCTTGTCCTTGTCGAATGTGTAGACGGTCATCCCGTTCGCGGCGACGAGCGCGCCGTTTTCGACTTTGGTGATCGAGCCTTGCGCCGAGGCTGAAACGGATGCCATGGCGAGCACGGCGGAACTGACGAGCAGCACGGCTTTCATGGTTACCTCCTTGTAGTCCGGTGGGCGGCGCGATCGCATGCACGGCCGGGCGTGCGCACGATCGCGGGGAATGGTGCCGGAACGCGGCGCCGTGGCCGCCGGTGCGAGCGACGGGGAGTCGAATGACGGCGGAACGGACGCGCTTCATTCACCATAGGCGGTTTTTGGCAGGGCTGCGAGAAGAATCGGGGGCGCATCGGCGGCGCGTAGGTTGCGCGCAACGAAGCGGCGGTTGCGCGCGTGCAGCGGGATTCGGCATCCGTCCCCGTACGGTGTGCGCCTTGCCGTTGCGTTCGGGTGCCGTTGCCGGGCCGTCAGCGCAACACCGGCGCCGACGCGAGCGCCGTCAGCACGGCCGGCATCGCGACCGCGGCGGCGATCGTCTGGAACGCGGTGATGCCGGCCATTAGCGGCGCGTCGCCGCCGAGCTGGCGCGCCATGATGTACGACGAGGACGACGTCGGCAGCGCCTGGAACAGCAGCGCGATGGTCAACGCGGCATCGCCCAGCCCGAGCAGGCGGCCGGCCGCAAGCGTGGCGAGCGGCATCGCCATGAACTTGAACGCCGACGCGATGCACATCGGCTGCATCCATCCGCGTGCCGCGTCGAACTGCAGGGCCGCGCCCACGCACAGCAAGCCGAGCGGCATCGATGCGGCGCCGAGCGCGCGCACGGCCGGTTCGACGGCGGCCGGAAACGCGATGCCGGCGGCCTGCATCGCGATCCCCAGCGCGCACCCGACGACGAGCGGATTCGACAGGATCTGGCGCATGAGCGCCCAGGCACCGAGCCGCGTGTCGCCGTAGCGCGCGAACACCAGCACGCACATCAGGTTCGCGGTCGGCACGATTGCCGCGACGCACACGGCCGCGAGCGCGACTCCGTGCGCGCCGAACAGTCCGGCGGCGAGGGCGGTGCCGACATAGTTGTTGAAGCGCACCGCGCCCTGGAACACCGACGTGAACCCGGCACCGTCGACCTGGACGAATCGGCGGACCAGCAGAAGAAGCGCCGCGACGAGCACGGTCGAACCGACCAGCGCCGCCGCGAGCGGCAGAACAGGCAGTGCCTGCAGCCGTGCATTCGCGAGACCGTCCGCGAACAGCGCGGGCAGCAGCACGTAGTAGCAAAGCCGCTCGGCCTGCGGCCAGAACGCATCGCCGATGAAGCCCGTGCGCCGGAGGCCGTGGCCGAACGCGACCAGCAGCGCGACCGGCGCGAGCGCGAGCAGGATCGGGCCGATCATCGGCGCGCCTTCAGGCGAGGCGAGCGGGGCGGCCGGCAGGCGGAGCAGCGGAACGAAGCGGGAATCCATCCGGCGGGCAACATGGCGGCACGCAATCGAAAGAGTGACGATGCCGCCAAGTTAACACGCGGATGCAGCAGGAATAATGGTTAATTATCGGGTGTTCAATGAGAAATTCTCATTGATGACGCGCTGACTTCGGCGGCCAGCGCACGTGCGAAACGCTCGGCCGGACGCGACTGGTGTTCGAGCAGCACGACCGCGCGGCCCATCTGCGGCTGGCCGAACGGCAAGCGCGTGACGGGCGGCAGACGCGCGAGCGTCGAGTCGGGGAGCGCGACGATCGCCGCGCCGAGCCCACGCGCGACCATGCGTGCGATCGTCTCCGCGCTGTCGAGCACCATCTCCTCGCGCACGCGCACGCCGATGCGGCGCAGTTCGGCGGCGATCATCCGGCCGGCCCACGCCTGCGCGTCGAAACGGATGAACGGCAGCGCCTCGAGCAGCGTGCCCGCGTCGCGCTCCGCATAGTCCGGCGGCGCGAGCAGCCAGAAGCGGTCTTCGTACAGCGTGGTCCACGTCAGCTCTGCCGGATGCGGGCGCACCGGGCGCGTCGTGATGGCCGCGTCGAGTTCGCCGGCCGCGACGCGGTTCGCCAGTTCGGCCGACATGCCGGCCGATACGTGCACGCGCAACGAGGGATGCGCAGCGCGCAGCGCGAGCAGCGCATCGGGCAGCGGGCCGGACAGCGCGGTCTGGATCGCGCCGATCCGCAGGCGGCCGACGAGCTTCTTCTCGTCGCTGAGCGCGTCGGGGATCCGGTCGACCATCGCGAGCACCTGCTCGGCCTGCGCGACGAGGATGTTGCCGGCTTCGGTGAGTACCGGCTGGCGGCGCGAACGGTCGAACAGCCGGACGTTGTATTCGCTCTCGAGCGTCTTGATCTGCAGGCTCACGGCGGACTGCGTGAGCCCGATCGCTTCGCCGGCACGCGCGAAGGTCCGGTATCGGGCGATCGCGACCAGCGTTCTGAATGCGCGTAGTGACATGGGCTCGGTGGGGTGGGCGGCCGGGGCCGGCACGCGGATTGCTCGATGATGCCGTGGGCGGTGCATGAACGGCATGCCGATTGCGGCACCGATGACCGCCGAAGCCGACGGACGCGGCCGGCACGCTGGCGGACATCATGCCCGTGCGTGCGGAATCGGGCAACCGCGGCATCGGTGCCCGCGGCGGAACGCGTCGTGTGGCGCATGCGGGGCGGCCGGTGCGGGTTTTCGTGAATGGCATCGAGGCGCGCGTGCGCGCAGTTCTGCCTGCGCGGAGCGGTTGCGTGTCCGCGACCGTCGTCTCGTCGAGGCCGAGGTGTATTTCGGCCGGTACGTGCCGCCCCCGGCGCCCGATGGCGGGTTTGGCGAATCGGCGGGTTGATGCGTGACTGAAGCGTGACGGGCAGCCGCCCGTCACACCCAGAGCCGGTACATCCAGAACGATTCGTCCTCGTCGAAGCGTCGCACGAACTCGGTCGGCGAGAAGCCCGTGATGCGCCGCGTCGCGCGGCTCAGGTGCGCCTGGTCGGCGAACCCCTCGTCCAGCGCGAGCGCGGCCCAGTCGAGCGGCTGCCCGGCGTCCTGCCGGTCCCGCGCGGCGAAGAACACGCCTTCGGTGCGCACCAGCGTCTGCCAGTCACGCAACGAGCGCCCGCTGTACGACTTGATGCGCCGTTCGACCTGACGCGGGCTGTGGGTGTACCGCCATTCGCGCGCTTTCGACGCGAGACGCCCGACCCAGCTGCGCCCGGCATCGCGCAGCGACGACAGCGGCGACACGCTGCCGCGCAGCGCGCGCCAGCGCGGCGCGAGGTATCGGTCGAGCGCGGCCAGCGCGGCCGCGTCGTGCTCGGCATCGGCCAGCGCGTCGAGCAGCGGTCGCCAGCTGTCGTCGAGGCACGCACGCGCATCGACGAAGGTGTCGTGGAGCGCCGGCAGCGCAATGCCGAACAGCGCGCGTGCCGCGTCGGCATGCAGGCAGACGATGCCGCCTTGTCCGCTCGTTGGCGCCCAGCTCGCGACCGGCATCGACTGGCTGCCCGACAGCGTCGCCGATGCACCGAACGGTTGCCACACAGGGCCGTCGCCGGTGCGCCGGATGAGCCCGACGTCGAAGCCGCGATACCACGACAGGCAGACGATTGGCGACGCGGGAAAATGCGTGAGCCGCTGCGCATCGCTTAGCGTGAAGCCGCGCGTGTCGCGGCTGATGATCGCGACGACCGCGCCTTGCAGCGCGGCCGGCGGCGGATACAGCCGCGTGGGCGGCGATCGGCCGTCGCACAGCACGCGCGGCGCACGCGCGAGCGGATCGGGACACGGCGGCAATGTCGGGGACGGACCGAAGGGCATGACGCCGGAGTATAGGGACCGGCGCCGCAGGTGTCGATGTCGTTTGCGTTCAAGACCGGCGGCGTGTCGATCCGGACAATTCGCCGCATGAACACACGATCCTCTTCCCGATGCCCATTCCATGCGGACGCCGCCGGCGCGTCGCCCGCACTTCACCCGCCCGGCGTATGGCCGCCGGGGCCGCCTGCCGGCCTGACGGGGTGGCGGCTGCTGCGCGCGATGTCGCGCGACCTGACCGGCGCGCTCGCGGGCTGGCAGCGCGCGCATGGCGACGTCGTGCATCTGCGCATGTGGCCCGAACATGCGGTGGTCGTCACCGATCCGGCGCTCGTGCGCGAGCTGCTGGTCACGCATCACGATGCGTTCGTGCGCTGGGAGCGCGGCATCCGCGTGTTCTCGCAGGTTCACGGGCACAGCGTGCTGGTCGCCGAGGGCGACGCATGGCGCGACAAGCGGCATGCGCTGCAGCCGAGCTTCATGCCAAAACCGGTGCAGGCATTCGTGCCGTCGATTGCGGCGACCGCCGGCCATGCGCTCGCGCAGTGGCCCGCGCACGATGCGCACTGGCCGATCGAGCGCGCGCTGACGTCGCTGGCGATGGACGTGATCATGCGCACGCTGTTTTCACACGCGATCGGCGCGGACGCACGCGTGGCCGAGGAGGCCGTGCGCACGGTGAGCGCGGCGGCGAACGCCGAGTTCTACCAGCCGGCCAGCGCGCCGGACTGGATGCCGTGGAAGCGCGGCAAGGCGAGGGCGCTGGCGGCGCTGAACGGATTGATCGACCGGCAACTGCATGCACGTCTCGACATGCCGGAGCACGGCTGGCCGGACGACCTGCTGTCGCGCCTGTTGCGGCTGCACCGTGCCGACGCGCGCGCATGGCCGCTGCGGGCCGTCCACGACGAATGCATGACGGCATTCCTGGCCGGTCACGAGACGGCCGCGGCCACGCTGACCTGGTGGGCCTGGAACATGGCCGCGCAGGCCGCGGCGCGCGACGAGGTCGTGCGCGTGCTGGGCGGCCGTGCGCCGAGCGCCGACACGCGCCCCGCATTGCGCTACTTGACGCAGACGCTCGAGGAAACGATGCGCCTGTATCCAGCGGCACCGATCCTGATCAGCCGTCGCGCGTTACGGCCGGTCGCGCTGGGCGCGTGGCAGTTTCCGGGGCGGACGCTGTTCATGCTGCCGATTCGGCTCATGCACCACGACGCGCGATGGTTTCCGAAACCGCAGGCCTTCCGGCCCGAGCGCTTCGCCGACGATGCGCCGGCGATTCCGCGCGGCGCGTACCTGCCGTTCGGCACGGGGCCGCGCGTGTGCCTCGGGCAGCATCTGGCGATGACGGAAATGACGGTGGTGGCGGCGATGATCCTGCAGCGGCACGTGCTGGCGGTGCCGCCGGGTACGACGCCGCCGCGACCGGTGCTGAACGTGACGCTGCGGCCGGAGCAGCCGTTGCATCTGGCGATCGCGCCGACGGAGCTGACGGCCGTTACGGTCTCCGCATGACGGGGCATGAGCGGTCGATTCGACCCGGCCTGCATCGCGCGAGCGACCGCTGTTCGCGCGATGCGGTGTCATCGAATCGTCGGAATGTGAATGCGTGCCGGCAACGGCTTTCGGCACCACTGGCGCGGCATTGCGCAGCACCTATGCTTGAAGGGCCCAGGCCGGGCGGAGCCCAAGGAGGATGATCATGCGCATGCTTCTCAACATACGAATCCCTCACGAGCCGTTCAACACGCTGGTGCGCGACGGCAGCGTCGGCGACGTGATCTCGCGAATACTCGAAGCGGTCAAGCCGGAGGCCGTGTATTTTACGGAGCAGAGCGGCGGGCGCGGCGCGGTCGTGATCGTCAATCTGGATGACCCGTCACAGATCCCGGCGCTCGCGGAGCCGTGGTTCCTGATGTTGAACGCAGACTGCGAGTTCCGTGTGGTGATGCTGCCGGACGATCTCCGGAACGCCGGGCTCGCGCAACTCGGCGCGAAGTGGAAGTAGCGGGAAGCTGTGCATGACCTTGCCCCGCTCGAGAACCGGGCGGGAGGCATGGCGCGGCGTTCGCGTGCCGACTATCGCGCAGACTGCGACGGCTCGACGTTTGCCGCGTGCCTGTCTTTCGGTCGCAACAGCAACAGCAGACCGCTCAGTGCCGCCGCGCCAAGGAAAACGAACAAGCACCGCTCGTTCCACGCGTTCAGGCTGTCGGATGCCGAGCCGCCGGCACTCCCGGCCGCGGCGCCGGCTTCCAGCAGGAGCGTGAAGACGGCTGGCACCGGCGCCTAGCCGAGGTACGCCAGGAATGCGAACTGCAGCCGGCCTCGGGTCAGGATGGACCAGACGTCCTTTCCCATCAGGCAGGCGACCAGCACCACGGGCGGCACGAGCACGATCGATGCGGCGCTGATGGCACACAGAAGCAACCAGCCAACTCCGATGAGCGGAGTGAGCGACATGAATCGGGATTCCTGTTACGGGGCAGTGTTGTTGTCGACGGAACATTCGTGACCGCTTCACCGGATGACCACGGCTCGCGGCGATTCACGCATAGTGCCCGATTCCGCGCCCGTTGCCATCCGTCCCGATCGATGCGCTCACCCCGCCGCATCCTCCCCCAGCGCCTGAATGAATCGCGAAAACAGCTCCGGCTGCGACGAGATCCCGAGCTTCGCGTAAAGATGCCGCCGATGCACCTTCACCGTCTCCGGTGAGATCGCCAACCGCTCCGCGATCGCCTTCGACGAATTGCCGCGCAGCACCATTCTCGCGATCGACATCTCGCGATCGGTCAGCACGCCCGCGCCGAAGCGCGCGAGCGCCTGCTCGACGCGGGCGCCGAGATCGTCGTCGGGCGTCGCGCGCGCGGCGTCGCCCACCAGCCGCCAGTGCTGCCGGATCGTCGCGAGCACCCACGGCATCGCGGCCGTCAGCTTGCCGAGCGGCTCGACGTCGAAGCGCGCGGCCGCGCCGAGCGACAACGACAGTAGCAGGTCGGGATTCGGCCGCAGCAGGATCTGGATTTCGTCGTCGCCGACCGCGTCGCGGAAGTAGCTCAGGAAATACTCGCTCTGCCGGAACAGGTCGGGCGCGACTTCCTCGAGCCGGTAGCAGCCGTCCGCGAGCCCGTCGTGCGCGGCCTGCAGGAACGGATCCAGCAGATATAACCCATTGAGGTAAAGCGGCACCGGCGACGCGCTGTCGGTGCCGCCCGTGTCGTATTCGTCGAGCACGAGCGGCACGCCGTCACGGCCGATCGCGGTTGCGAGCGCGTTGTCGAACGGCACCATTTCGTTGAGCAGCAGCACGAGGAAACGCCAGAAGCGCGGCTGGCCGAGATGATCGATTGCGCGGCCGAGCGCCTGGTGCATCGCGATTTCGGAGAAGAGTCGATCCATACCACCACCGGAGGGCGTAACACGAAGGGGGAATAGCGGTCCTGAATTTGGCTTCCTAGACTGCCACGCAATGAATCGGGCCCGAGTATGGGTGTTCAAAAAAAGGCAGCAAAGGGTCTGTCTACATATGGAACACGCATGCGAATGACCGAAATCGCTCGTAGGGCAAGAAGTGAGGAGCGCCGTTTGGCCGAGCCAAACAAGCGACGAACGACGCCGCCATATGGGCGATTTCGGGCATTCCCGTGGAATGGTTTTTTAGTTTGGGGTTGCCACGAGAACGGCCGCTCGCCGCGTTGCGCTCCTTGCGAATACGTCAGTATTCGCGGCGTCGCGCGCCTCGCGAGCGGCCGTTCTCGTGGCAACGCATGCGTGTTCCATATGTAGACAGACCCTAAGCAACAGGAGAACGAAATGGCGATGATGTCGGAATCGACGGGCACGCTGCAAGCGACGCCTGCCACGGAAGACACGCCGCGCGCGTTGTCGCAGACGCTCAGCGTGCGCGACGCGGTGATGATCACCGTGTCGGGCGTGACGCCCGCAAGCTCGATCTTCGTGATCGCGCCGTTCGCGATCCAGCAGGCCGGCAGCGGCGCGGTGCTGTCGTTCCTGCTCGGCGGCGTGCTCGCGCTTGCATTCGCACTCTGCTACGCGGAACTCAGCGCCGCGCACCGCAGCGCGGGCGGCGAATACGTGATGGCCAAGCGTGTGTTCGGCACGCTGCCGGGTTACCTGACCTTCATCACGGTGCTGTCCGTCAGCGTGTTCATTCCGGCGGTGCTCGCGAGCGGTGCCGCACCATACCTGAACAACGCACTCGGCACGCACTTCAGCAACCAGTCGGTCGCGCTCACGATCGTGCTGCTCAGCTATGTGCTCGGGATGCTGAACATCAAGACGAATGCGTGGATCACCGGCGCGTTTCTCGTCGTCGAGATCGGCGTGCTGATGCTGATCGCGGGGCTCGGCTTCGGCTCCCCGCATCGCGGCACCGACGTGCTGGTCGCGCCGGTCGTCGCGAGCGGCAATGCGCTGGTACCGGCCACGCTCGCGGCGATCGTGCCCGCGATCGGCACGGCGATCTTCTGCTACAACGGCTTCGGCTCCGCCGCGTATCTCGCGGAAGACCTGCGCGGCGGCAACCGCAACGTCGCGAAGGCGGTGATCTATTCGCTGCTGGTGATCCTCGTCGTCGAACTGATTCCGCTGACCGCGATCGTGCTCGGCGCGCCGTCGCTGACGGAGCTGACGAAGAGCGCGGACCCGATCGGCTATGTCGTGCGCTCGCTGAGCAACCCGGCGGTGTCGCGCGTGGTCAGCGGCGGAATCTTCCTGTCGGTGTTCAACGCGATCATCGCGATCGTGATCACGATGGGGCGCCTGCTGTACAGCAGCGGCCGGCATGCGCTCTGGTCGCGCACCTGCAACCGCGCGTTCTCGACGATCCATCCGCGCTTCGAGTCGCCGTGGCTCGCGACGCTCGCACTGGCGGTGCCGTCGTCTGGGCTCGTGTTCGTGTCGAGCCTCGACGAACTGACCGCGTTCACGGTCGACCTGCTGCTGCTGATCTACCTGGTCGTCGGGCTGGCCGCGCTGGCGAGCCGGCTCGTGCGCCGCGACGTCGAGCATCATTACCGGATGCCGCTGTGGCCCGTGACGCCGCTGGTCGCGGTCGCGGGCGCCGCGTACACGCTCTACACGACGCTGGCGACGGCGACGAAGCCGACCGACCTGATCATCATCGGCGGGCTGCTGGTGGCCGCGCTCGTGATGTACGCGACCTGGGCGCGCCACAGCGATGCGTTCCGCTCGCTCTGAACATACCGACACACCGAACCATTGAAAGACTGGAGGAATTGCATCATGCGCACGAGGGATCTCGGCATCCGCATCGGACTCGGCACGCCGGGCCGCTTCAACGCGATCACGGACGTACCGGGCGTGCGGGTCGGACACTGCACGCTGAGCGTCGAGAACGGCGACGCATCGATCCGCACCGGCGTCACGGTCATCGAGCCGCGCGCGGGCGCCGCGCACGATTCGCCGTGCTTCGCGGGCGTTCACGTGCTGAACGGCAACGGCGACGCGACCGGGCTCGAATGGATCCGCGAAGCCGGCCTGCTGACGACGCCGATCGCCTATACGAACACGCACAGCGTCGGCGCGGTGCGCGATGCGCTGGTCGCGAACGAACGCGAAGCGGCGGCCGGCCGCATGTACTGGTGCATGCCGGTCGTGATGGAAACCTACGACGGTCTGCTCAACGACATCTGGGGGCAGCACGTGAGCGCCGCGCACGTGCAGCGCGCGCTGGCCGTCGCGGAGTCGGGGCCGGTCGCCGAAGGCGGCGTGGGCGGCGGCACGGGGATGATCTGCCACGAGTTCAAGGGCGGCATCGGCACCGCGTCGCGGGTGGTCGCGGCCGATGCGGGCGGCTGGACCGTCGGCGCGCTCGTGCAGGCGAACTACGGCGTGCGCGAAATGCTGCGCGTGGCTGGCTACCCGGTCGGCGACGTGCTGCGGCACGTGCATTCGCCGTTTCGCGCGCCCGATGCGCAAGGCGAGGCCGGGATGGGCTCGATCGTCGTCACGATCGCGACCGACGCGCCGCTGCTGCCGCATCAGTGCACGCGCCTCGCGCAGCGTGCGAGCGTCGGGCTGGCCCGTGTCGGCGGTGGCACCGAGGATTCGAGCGGCGACATCTTCCTTGCGTTCGCGACGGGCAACGACGGGCTGCCGGCCGCGAACTACGGCACCAAGGGCGCGCCGACGACGGCCGTGAAGATGGTGAACAACGACCATATCTCCGCGCTGTTCGTCGCGGCGTCGGAAGCGGTGGAGGAAGCGATCGTGAATGCGCTGGTCGCGGGGAGCGACGTCGAGTCGCGCGGCGCGCGGGTCGAAGGGCTGGGGCAGGCGCGCTTGCTGGATGCGTTACGCGAAGTGGGGTGGCGGCCGGGGCGCGGCGCCTGAAACGGCATGCGCCGCTTCAATCGAAGCGGCGTGGCGGGCAGGGTCGGTGCGGCGATCGGCCGGCGCGTCGTGCGCGGGCGCATGCGATGCGTGCGATGCGCGCGCGGCGGGCCCGGCCGTGACGACGCGGCGTCATGCTCAGCTGCCGAAGTAGACGTTGCAGAAGCTGACGGGGCCGACGCATGCGTTCGGGTCTTCCTGCTTCGATTGCGCACGATCGACGCGGCCTGCGGCCTGGACGGTTTCGGCGCGGTTCGCCGGTTGCTGCGCGAGGTCGGCCGGCGCGGGCTGGGCATGCGCGACAGCGGCGGTGAGCGACAGGGCAACGAGGGCGAGGTGCAGCGGCTTCATTTGAGTTTCTCCTGGGTCAGTGCCAGTCTCGCTGGCAGTGAGGAAACTATAGGCTCGCACTGCTTGAAGATTAATCACCGCGGGTGCAGAGCTTATTTCCAATCGGAACAAGGGTGACGTTGCGCGCGCATCGATCGCCGCCGACCGCCATCGACCGTCAATGACGGTGGCGGTTGAACGGCGCGTCCTTGTCCAGCAGCGCGCTGCGGATGAAGTGCAGGCAGCCGACGATGCGCTGCATGCGGTGGCGCGCCTCGGGCACCGCGTACCACGCATGCAGCGCGTGCTGCGCGGCACGGATCGCCAGGTTCACCGATTTCAGCGTGCGCGCGTGGTGAACAGGCGTCGGGTCGTCGAAGAAGCGCGGCAGCTCGTGCAGCACCGCATCGATCGACGCGGTCCAGCGCAGGGTCTGCGGCGGTTTCGATTCGCAGAACCCGTGCAGCTCGTCGCGCAGGTCGATCACCGCATGGCCGACTTCGAGCGTCGACAGCATCCAGCGCAGCGCGTCGCGATGCTGCCGCGTGCGCTTGACGAGCAGCGTGCGCAACTGCGCCATCAGGTCGTGCGTGCTCGACTGGAAGCGCGCCGCGAGGCCGTCGCGCGCGCCTTCGCACGCGAGCGTGACCTGGCGGCGCAGATCGTGCGCGATGCGCGACGTGAGCCACGGCATGTGGGTCGGAAACACCACGGCGAACACGATCGAGCACGCCAGCATCGCGACGACGACGGCGAAACCGTTGTTGATCAGCACCTCGGGCGTATATGAAATCGCGTTGTCGGGGCCCGCGAGCAGGCAGAAGAACACCGCGAAGCCGATCCCGTAGCCGGACAGGCCCGGACGCATCGCGAGAAACGCGCCGAGGCCGAGCACCGGCGCGAGCGCCGCGCACAGCAGCGGAAAGCCGTCGATGTTCGGATAGACGTAGCAGAGGAACACGTAGCCGACGGCCGTCGCGAACGCCGCGCCGACGCCCATCTGCGCGACGAACTTCGGCGCGCGCGGGGACGTCGAGCTCAGCGCGCACGCGATCGCGGTGGCGATCACGGCGAGCGAGCCGCTCGGCCATTCGGACGCGAGCCAGAACGCGCTCATCGCACCGACGGCGACGAGCGTGCGCAGGAACGCGAAGCCGACGAAGAACGAATTGGTCTTCACCGCGTAGTGCGTGACCGAGCGTTCGAACGCGTGATCGTCGCGGTCGAGCGACGCGTTGGTGTCGGCGTAGCCGAGATATTCGCCGATGAAGCGATACATCAGCTCGATCGCGGTATCGAAGTCGAGCAGGCCGCCGGCCGCGTGATCCTCGATCTCGCGGCGCGATGCGCGCGCGGCCTTCGGCAATGCGCCGTGGAAGCGGCGCAGTTCGAGCAGCGCGCCGGTGGTCGACGCGATGCCGCGCTGCCGCTCGTCGCGCAACGCGGTAATCCGCTGCGCGAGCGCATCGATGTGCGGCGCGAGCGCGTCGAGCACGGCGTCCGACCGGTTCGCGCGCAAGCGTTTGACGAGCTGGTGCAGCGCATGCAGGCGGGTGCACGCATTCATGAACTCGCTGTTGAGCCGCGCGAGCCGGCGGCTGCGTGCACGAATGTGCGGATCCTCGAACGAAGCGAATGCGCGGTTGGCCTCGAAGCCGACGATCTCGTCAACGAAATCGGCGAAGCGCCGTTCGAAGTCGCCGCGTGCGAGATCGCCCGACAGCGCGCCGGCCGCGAATGCCGCGAACTTCACATGACGGGCGGTCAGCGAGCGCATCAGCGCTTTCGCGGAACTGAGCGGCAGGATCAGCGCGCTGACCGCGCCGGAGCATGCGATGCCGAGCGCGACTTCCGCGGCGCGCGTGAGCGCGGACTGGAACAGCGTCTGCGGCGTCATCACCGCGGGCAGGCCGATCAGCGCGGCGGTATAGCCGGCGAGCACGAACCCGTACCAGCGGAAGTGGCGGTTGCGCACCGCGAGCGCGATGCAGCCGCCGATCCACAGCGTGATGCCGGCCATGTACAGCTCCGGCTGCTGCGCGAACAGCCCACCGAGCGCGAGCGCGCCGACGAGGCCGGCCGCCGTGCCGAGCACGCGGTAGAAGCTCTTCGCGAACACCATCCCCGACAGCGGCTGCATCAGCACGAACACGGTCGTCATCGCCGTGCGCGGCTGCGACATCTCGAGCCGCATCGCGATGCCCATCGCGAGCAGCGCGGCGAGCACGGTTTTGGCGAGATGCAGCCAGATCAGCCCGTCGCTCGCGGCCCAGTCGCGCGCGGCGCCGCCGAGCGGATCGAGCCAGGTCCTCCATCGTCCGGGTTCGATGGAAGGTCGCTCGATCGCAGGTTGTGGCTTCATGAAGAAAAAGGGGGGGCCGGTGCGGGGCCGGGCAAGGGCCGCGGCGCGTCCGGACGGGTCCGTTCGACTGATGAGGCGCCGATTGTAGGAGTGCGGCGCTCGGGCATTAACGCAGCTACGGGGAAACGATAGTTGCAGGCCGCGTAACAATCTGTCGCGTCCGCTGGAGGAAAATAGCGGCTCCGCTACAGGTGACTCACAGGAATGGATACCCTACAAAACATGCGGGTGTTTACGCGCGTCGTCGAGACGGGCAGTTTCACCGCGGCCGCGCAATCGCTGAATTCGACGACGGGCGCGATGTCGCGCGCGGTGTCGGAGCTCGAGGCGCGCCTGCGCACCCGTCTGATGAATCGCTCGACGCGCCGTCTCGCGCTGACGTCGGCCGGCGAAAGCTATCTGCGGCGCTGCCGCCAGATCCTCGCCGACGTCGATCGCGCCGAGGAAGAGGCGAGCTGCGCGCACGAGCGGCCGGCCGGCGTGCTGCGCATGCACAGCTTCGCGAGCGTCGGCCATCACTACGTGATGCCCGCGCTGACGCGCTATCACACGCAGTATCCGGACGTATCGATCGAGCTGTCGCTGTCGCAGCGCATGCCCGACCTGTTCGACGGCACGAGCGACATGGCGGTCGTCACCGCGTCGTCGCTGCCCGATTCGGAGCTCGTGTCGCACCTGCTCGGCTCGACCTTCAGCATCCTGTGCGCGTCGCCCGAGTACGTGAAGCGCCACGGCGCGCCTTCCCGCCCGCAGGATCTCGGCGCGCACGCGTGCCTGACGCTCTGCACGCCGGCGTTCCCGACCCACGAATGGGTGCTCGAAGGTGCCGAGGGCGTCGAACAGATCCATGTCGCCGGGCCGGTGCAGACCAATACGGCCGAGTCGCTCGCGCTCGCGATTCGCGACGGCATCGGGATCGGCATGCTGCCGCTGTATTCGGCGATCGACGCGCTGCAGGACGGCACGCTCGTGCGCGTGCTGCCCGGGCACATCCTGCAGAAGATGAACGTGTATGCGCTGTATCCGTCGCGCCGCTTCGTCGACGCGAAGGTGCGCACCTGGGTCGAGATGCTGCGTGCGCAGGTGCCGGGGATGATCGCGCGCGACGTCGAGATGCTGAACGCGATCGACCGCGAACCGCAGGCCGCCTGAGGGCGAATACCGGAAGAGGATGGCCGCGTGCCGGACGGCACGCTGTCCGGCCGCATCGTCACGGGCCGGTTCGCGCGGGATTCGCCGCGCCCGCAGGACACGTGTCATGCGGGTGCGGCGTTGCTGCATGCATTCACAGCGCGGGCTTCACCGCGACGCCCGATTCGGTTGCGCCCGCACCGGCCGGGCCATAGGCGGCTTGCGCGGCCTTGTGCTCGGCGAGCCGTTTTGCTGCCAGGCGATCCTGCGCGGCCATGATGTCGTCCGGATAGTTGCCGGCGTCGCCGAGCGACGGGTTGTAGCCGACCGATTCGAGGTCGTAGAGCTCCTGCAGCACCTGCGCGCGCGTGACGGGCGACTTGGCGGACTGAGCGAACGACAGGGCCGGTGCGGCAAGCAGGACGGCAGCGGCGGCGGTAACGACGAGCGATTTCACGATGTTCTCCTGTAGGCGGGGTGTGAGGCCGGTCCGGCGATCGATGCGCGATCCGAACCGTCGATGCCAGTCTATGCAGCGCACGCGGGCACAAAAACCCCGATTCCAGGCAGGCAGCTTTCCAGATGGAACAACATTGCCGCGCGTCGCCCGCATCCTGCGAACCCGTCCATCAAGACAGGTTCACGGCTGTCGGACGACGTGCAGTCCGGTGGAGCGGAACTCAGAACCGCGTGCGCATGCCGATCGTGCCGACGATCTGGTTCGCGGTGCTCGACGCGCCGCCCGACGTGTTGATGAACGCCTGGTAGCCGCGGCCCGACGCGTGCTGATACATCGCTTCCGCATACAGGTCGGTGCGGCGCGACAGCTTGTACACGGCCTGCAGGTCGACCTGGTGCCACTTCGGATCGGTACCGTGCTTGCTGTCCGGGTTCGACACGCTGGCGTCCGTGTACACGTAGGCCGCGCCGAGGCTGACGGCCGGCGTCACCGCATAGCGCACGTTCACGTCGTAGTTGTTGAACGCGACCTGGCCGGTGGAGCCGAACGAGCCCGAGTTGTCGTACTGCGAGCGCGTGTAGACGAAGCCCACCGTCGCCGGACCGAACACGTAGCTGACACCGCCGCCATACGTGCGCATGCGGTCCGCGCCCACCGACCAGCCTCCCTGGCTCACGCTCTTCGCTTCGGCCACGTCGGTCGCGCCCGGGCTCGCGCTCGTCGAGCCCTTCGTGCCGTTCATCTGCAGGTACGCGCCGGCCAGCTTCAGCGGGCCGTTCGTGTAGCTCGCCGCCACGCTGTATGCGCGGTTGCCGGCGAAGTTCGTCGAGTTCGAGAAGCCGTACAGCGCGCCGACCTTGAAGCCCGCGATCGTGTCGCTGGTGTACTTCACCGCGTTGTTGATGCGCACCGAGTGGTTCAGGTTGTCGTTGTCGAACGGATGCGCGAAGCCCGTATCGCCGAAGTCGCCGGACGTCGCGGACAGCGGCGCGACGAAGTCGACCATCGTGTCGTACTGGCGGCCGAGCGTCAGCGTGCCGTAGCCGGCGCGGCTCAGGCCCACATACGCGTGGCGGCCGAACAGCTTGCCGTCCTGGCCGAGCGCGCCGTTGTTCGCGTTGAAGCCGTTCTCCAGGACGAACAGCGCCTTCACGCCGCCGCCGAGATCTTCCGTGCCGCGCAGGCCGAAGCGGCTGCCGTTGATGGTGCCGGTGGTCATGCGCCACAGCGATGCGCCACCCGCGTTGTTGGTGTAAGCGATGCCGGCATCGATCAGGCCGTACAGCGTGACCGAGCTCTGTGCGTGCGCGAGCGGGGCGAAGAGTGCGGCGGCGGATGCGGCGGCAATCAGGGTTTTGTTCGTTTTGTGCATGTAACAGCTCCTGCGTGTGGGACGAGTGACCAAAATTCGCCGCAAGTGTAGGGGCGGGGTCGCGCGATTCCGGCCGCCGGCGCGCGAGCACTCCGTTGCGCGCTGCGCAAGAGTGCGTCACACGGCGTTCACAAATCGGTGCGGAGGCCGGATGGCGGGCGTTTTCGCCGACGGCGCGACGCGAGATGCGAGGGTGTCGCGCATGCCGTGTCGCGCATTGACAACACGCGCGTCGCCGACGCGGGAGTTGATCGCGGCGCCGCGCGCGTGGAGAATGAGCAGACCTATGCCGAGATCCGGAGACACCCGATGACTACGCCTCGCCGTCCTTCCTTGAGTGCCGCGCTGTGCTACCGCGACCCGAAAGCCGCGCTCGCATGGCTCGAACGCGCATTCGGCTTCGAGCGCTCGCTTGTCGTCACCACGCCGGAAGGCGACATCGCGCATGCCGAAATGACATTCGGCGACGGCCTCGTCATGATCGGCGGCGCGTGGGCCGACTTCATCGCGTCGCCGGAAGACACGGGCGACCGGAACACGCAGCACATCCACGTGCATCTTCCCGACGACACAGACATCGACGCGCACTGCGAGCGCGCGCGTGCCGCGGGCGCGGAGATCCTGCAGTCGCCGGCCGACCAGTTCTACGGCGATCGCATGTATCGCGCGCGCGATCCCGGCCGGCATGTGTGGACATTCGGCAAGCACGTGCGCGACGTGACGAACGACGAGATGAGCGCGGCGACCGGCCTGACGATCGAGGCATTCAAATAAGCGCGGCACGCATCGCCGGAGCCGGTTTTCCCCACCACGCGGCGCGCTGGCGCCGCATCACGCCTGGACGCACATGAACCTCTTCAATGCACGCCTGCGCGGCCACGACGGGCTGTTCACGATCGGCATCGACGGCGACAGGATCGCGCGGATCGACGCGCAAACCGCGCCGGTCACCTCGGTTGGCGCTGGCGATGTCGATGCGGGCGGCCGTCTCGCGATTCCGCCGCTCGTCGAACCGCATATCCATCTCGATGCCGTGCTCACGGCCGGCGAGCCGGCCTGGAACATGAGCGGCACGCTGTTCGAGGGCATCGAGCGCTGGTCCGAGCGCAAGGCGACGATCACGCACGCGGACACGAAGGCGCGCGCGCATGCGGCGATCGGCATGCTGCGCGATCACGGCATCCAGCACGTGCGCACCCATGTCGACGTCACCGATCCGACGTTGGCCGCGCTGAAGGCGATGCTCGAAGTGAAGGACGAGGCGCGCGGGCTGATCGACCTGCAGATCGTCGCGTTTCCGCAGGAAGGCATCGAGTCGTTCGACGGTGGCCGCGCGCTGATGGAGCAGGCGATCGAACTCGGCGCGGACGTCGTCGGCGGGATCCCGCATTTCGAGAACACGCGCGAGCAGGGCGTCAGCTCGATTCGCTTCCTGATGGAACTGGCCGAGCGTACCGGCTGCCTCGTGGACGTGCACTGCGACGAGACCGACGATCCGCATTCGCGCTTCCTGGAGGTACTCGCGGAAGAAGCGCGCGTGCGCGGCATGGGCGCGCGCGTGACGGCGAGCCACACGACCGCGATGGGTTCCTACGACAACGCATACTGCTCGAAGCTGTTCCGGCTGCTGAAGCGCGCGGGCCTGAACTTCGTCTCGTGCCCGACCGAGAGCATCCATCTGCAGGGGCGCTTCGACACGTTTCCGAAGCGGCGCGGCGTCACGCGCGTCGCGGAACTCGATCGCGCGGGGCTGAACGTGTGCTTCGGACAGGATTCGATCAAGGATCCGTGGTATCCGCTCGGCAACGGCAACATCCTGCGCGTGCTCGACGCCGGGCTGCACATCTGCCACATGATGGGCTACCAGGACCTGCAGCGCTGCCTCGACTTCGTGACCGATCACAGCGCGACGACGATGCACCTCGGCGACGGCTACGGTATCGCGGTCGGGCGGCCGGCGAACCTGGTCGTGCTCGACGCGGACAGCGACTACGAAGCGGTGCGCCGACAGGTGAAGGCCGTGCTGTCGGTTCGCCACGGGAAGGTGATCATGCGGCGGGAGCCGGAGCGCATCACGTATCCGGAGTGAGAGAGGCGGGTCGGGAGGCGGCATGCATCGTCGAGGGACGGTCATGTGCGGGCTGCCGCCCGACGTGAGATTGATCACCGCGTCCGTCTGCGCCTTGATACGTGGCAAGAATTCGGCGAACACTGCCGGATCCTGCGTCGGCTTGCCGTCCGACGGGTTGCGCGCGAGCAGGTGCAGGATCGCGGCACCGGCCTGAGCAGCCGCGACGGCGGCTGTCTCGATCTGATGCGGCGTCACGGGCAGGTACGGCGACATCGACGTCTCAGCGAATCTACGATCCGGCCAATTCCGGCGAGCGTGTTGCGAAAGTGATAGGTGGATACGTTGAGAAAAACATCAACAATCCGAGCCCGACAGAGCGATGGAGCAATACGTGCGCGGTGAGGATGAGCTACATCCTCGGCGAGGCCGGCATGGTGATTCCCCGTATTCCTGGACAAACGGTATCGGGCGGAGACAATCGGCAATACTTTTTTCGTGTCAGGGACTTGATCCGCTTTCTCGAGCAACGGTGGGGGAAGGCCGAGGGTGTCAAGTATCCGCCTTCGAACGGCGGACCACTCGCGGCCCAACAGGGCGTCATACTGTTCGAGGTGTCGGGGTGGAGCGATGCACAGGGCCACGCCACGCTGTTTAACGGACGTACGTGTTACGACCACTGCTATTTCAACGAACCGGGCGCACGGTATCGTACGGATCGCGCGAATTTTTGGAGCTTGTCATGAAGAGAACCCGGCTCGCAATCATGCTGGCGTGCGTTGCGATTCAACCGGCGATGGTTTCAGGGAGGGAGGCTCACGCCTCGCCGGAGGCTGGCTCACGGACCTATCTCCAGAACTTCAAGGACATGGTGCTCGCGGAGTGCCTGGCTACTGCTTACAAGCAGGCGCCGGGTGTCGGCAAGGATGTCGGTAGCAGCGTCAATGCGTTGCGCGACTGGACCTACTACGACATGGAGCGTGCGCCAGATGTCGTTCATGCGCTGGTGGCGAAGTACCTTGCACGCGATTACCGGAATCCGGTTGTCGAATCGGAAATCAAGGACGTCAAATTCGACTACCTGAAGTGCATGGATCTGTATCACGGCAAGGAACTGGACGCCGCCGCGAAGAAACTCGTCCTGCGCCCGAAGAGCACGTATCGGGCCGAGAACCCGCGCTAGTCCGCACGCGCTGCGGCACCGGCCGGCCGAACATCGCCATCCGCCCCCCGATCGTGCAGAATCGAACTCCCGATTCCCGCCGCTGGATACCGCATGACCGATCCGAACGAACCGTCCGCCTGCAGCATGTATGCGACCTTCGCGCAACGCTACGCGGACATCGCGCCGACCAAGGCGCACAACGCGCTCTACGAACGGCCGGCGACGCTGGCACTGCTCGGCGACGTCGCCGGCCTGACGGTGCTCGATGCCGGCTGCGGGCCCGGCATCTGCAGCGCGCACCTCGCGCGCCACGGCGCGATCGTCCACGCGTTCGACATCACGCCCGAGATGGTCGCGCTCGCCAGAACGCGCTGCGCGGGGCTCTCGGTGGACGTCGCGGAGGGCGATCTCGCGGCGCCGCTCGACTGGCTGCCGGACCACACATTCGACAAGATCCTGTGTTCGCTCGCGTTCGACTACGTGCGCGATCTCGCGCCGACTTTGCGCGAATTCAGGCGCGTCGCACGGCCGGGCGCGACGCTGGTGTTCTCGATGGCGCATCCGATGCGCGACTGGGTGGACGAGCGTACGCGCGGGGAGGGTACGTACTTCGAGACGAGCCGTTTCGGTTTCCACTGGTCGGGTTTCGGCGAACCGAAGCCCTACGTCGAAGCATGGCGCCGGCCGCTTGCCGACATCCTCAACGCGCTCGCCGACACCGGCTGGCTGCTGGACCGGTTCGTCGAACCCACGCCGCTGCCCGAGATGAAGGCCGTGTCGGAACGGCTCCATGCGGAGCTGTCGCTGGCGCCGGCCTTCCTCTGCATCCGCGCGCGCCGCTGACGACGCGCGGCGGACAGTCGGTGCTCAGCGCACCGGCTCGTCGGTGAGCGTGCCGAGAAACGCTTCGATATCCTTGATGTCCTGCGCGGTCATCGCGGGCTTGTCGCCGGGCTTGCGGTCGAACGGCGCATCGGTCACGTCGACGTTCGCGCGGTATTTCGCCGGAATATCGTCGTATTCGCGAACCTTGCCGTCCGTGCCGCGCGAATAGAACTTCTGCGGCGCGATGCTGCGCTCGTTGTAGAACGCCATCACCTGATCGAGCGTATGGAACACGCCGTTGTGGAAGAACACATGGCGCGTCGCCGCGTTGCGCAGCGTCGGCGTGAGGAACATCCCGCAATACTGCGTCTGGTCCTTCAGATCCTCGCGGAACGGCCCGCACACGCCGAGATCGTAGAACGCCGGGTTGCGGTTCTGCGCGAGCGCCATATTGCGCGGCACGCCGAGCGCCTCGTACTGGTAGTCGGTCAACATCGGCGGCAAGCCGTCCTTGCCGGGCTTCGACAGGTGGCAGCCCGCGCAATTCGCCTTGTCCGGATCGTTGAAGAGCCGCAGCCCGCGCAACTCGGCCTGCGTCAAGCGCGCACGGCCTTCGAGCCAGCGGTCGTACTTGCTGTTGTACGGATGGAACGACGGATCCTCGACCTGGTAGCGCGCGATCGCGAACATCGCCTCCGACACCAGAAGCTGCGGGCTGGAGAACACGCGCGCGCCGAACAGCTGCTCGAACTGCGCGCGATGCGACGACTGCGCAAGCTTGCGCGCGACGTCGTCGACGTTCGCATTGGCCATTTCGACCGGATTCAGCAGCGGTCCGAACGCCTGCTGCTGCAACGTATCGGCGCGGCCGTCCCAGAACATCCCGCCCTGCGGCACGAGCTGCGGCGCGGCCGACGTGCCGGCTACCTTCTGCGCCTTGACGACGCCGGCCGCGGAGGCAGCCTGCTGCGCGACGCTCGGTGCGGCGTCGTTTTCGCCCGCATCGGGGCCGATGCTGAAGTTCGGCTGGCGATACAGGTACATCAGCGAGGGCGGCGGGCGGTAGCCCTGCTGGGTCATTGCCAGACCGCCCGGCTGCACGTCGAGTCCGTTCGGCGGCCCATATGCATGATCGGGACTGTGGCACGACGCGCACGACTGCTTGCCGGATGCCGACAGCGACGGATCGGCGAACAGCGCACGCCCGAGTTGCGCGACCGCGGACAGCGGCTGCGCGGCCGGGCGCTGCAGCACGACCGGATGCGGATTCGCGCCCGTCCAGTCGGCGACGACGTCGCCGATCGCCGCCGGCGTATGGCCCGGAAACGCGATCGCGAACGCGCCGTAGCCGAGCACGGCCGCGCCCAGCACGAACGCCGCGCGGCGCAGCACGCGGGCAGGGGAACGCGGCGCGGCGGCGCCGGATGCGTCGGGGGACGGGAACGCGGGACGAGCTGTCATGCTGTCGGTCGAAAGTCGGGCGCCGCGTAAATGGCGGCGCGTTAAATGGAAACGGCCGGCGCACGATGCGCCGGCCTGCTGCTGCTTGCTGCCGGTGATGCGATGCCGGTCAGATCGACGGCGCCGCGCTCAGCACGGTGCCTTGCGTCGGATCGAGATACAGCGGCGCCGTATTCGGCTTCGACGAGAAGTCGAACAGCGCGCGCAGGTCGCCTGCCGTCGCATCGAACGAACCGCCGCCGATGCGCTGGCCGCCGAGCCAGTTGTCCTCGATGAAGCGCACGACGGACGCCTGGTCGATCATCGTGTGGTCGACGTAGTTCTGCTTCGCGTACGGCGAGATCACGACGAACGGGATGCGCACGCCGGGACCGCAGCGGCCGTTCACGGTGCCGCCGTTCACGCCGGTGGTGCCACCGGTGCCGCACTTGCCGTTGCCGTTGACCTGGTCGACCGCGTCGGACGACGCATGGGTCGGCGCCGTGTACGCATGGTCGTACCAGCCGTCCGAGTCGTCATAGGTGACGATCACGGCCGTGTTCTGCCAGTCGGGCTGCTGCTGCAGGAAGTTGACGACCTTCGTCACGAACGCCTGCTCGTCGAGCGGATCCGAGTAGCCCGCGTGCGCGTCCTGCGCGGCCGGCGCCTTGAGGAAGCTGACCGACGGGAAGTTGCCGGCCTTCACGGCCGCGAAGAAGTCGTCGCTGTCGTACTGGTGGTTCGCCGGTTCGGCAGTCTTGCCGTCGGCTTCGAGGCTCGAACCGATCGCCGCAACCGCACTCGGGCGCGTGTGCTGCGGGTTCGCGGTCGACGCGTAGTACTGGAACCAGTTGTGGTGCGGGATGTAGTCGGCCGTCGCGGCGTTCACGGCGGTGGCAACCGTGCTGCGCGCGCAGCCCGTCGTGCCGTTGCCGTTGGTCGTCGACAGGTTGAAGCCGCCCATGAAGCCGCCCCACGTGATCTTCGCGGCGTTCAGCAGGTCGCCGATGTTCTTGCCACTCATCATCGCCTGGTCGGTCGTGCTCGAGCACACGTCGAAGCCCGGGTCGACGTCGTTGATCATCGTGAAGCCGCCCTGGCCGTCGTTGATGTAGTACGAGGTGGCGGCGAGCGTCGACGGCTGCTTCGACGTCTTGACGATCTGCATCCCGTTGGTCTGGCCCGACACGACGTTCAGCGCGCCCGGCGTCGACGGGCCGTAGACCGTCGTATACGCGTTGTCGCTCATCGCGAAGCGCTGCGCGTAGTTCCACAGCGCGGTCACGGTGTTGCCGTCGAAGTAGCCCATCACCTGGCCCTTCGTGCCGAATGCGCCGGCACCGCCGGACGAGCCCTTGCCGGTGTATTTCGGGAACAGGTCGGCGAGGCCGTTGTCCTCGGCCTGCTGCTCGGCCGTGTACGCGTGGTTCTGGTCGGCGGTCGCGGCTTGCGTGCGGTCGAGGCGGAACGGGTTCGCGGCGTCGGTGCCGTTGGCCGTGTTCGTGAAGTTCGGGTTCGCGGTGAGCAGCGTGCCCGTCAGTCCGTTGATCGTCGGCGTGCCGGACTTGGCGGTGAAGGCCGGTTCGCCGGTCGGGTTCGACGCGTTCGGGTAGGTGCCGAAGTAGTGGTCGAACGATACGTTTTCGCCGTAGATCACGACGACGTGCTTGATCGGCGTGGCGGTCTGCAGCGCATCCTGCGACGACACGGCGGGCGTCGACGTCGGATCGTCGCTGCCGCCGCAGGCGAACAGCGCAAGCGCCGCGCCGGCGCAGGCGGTGACGAGCAAGGCTTGACGAAACATCGGGAAACTCCAGGTAGGTTTTCGATGGTGGAGAGCGGCTCCGTCGCCGTGTCGGTTCGGTTCGGCGCGGAGCTCGTGACAGTGCACCGGCATTGAAACAGCCCGGTATGAAGATATGGGGGCGGAGCGGTTTCGCGACGGTTGCGGCGCGGTATCGATTTCATTACGGCGCGAAGCGGCGCGAAAGAATACGGAAAGGGACGGAGCGGATGCCACCTGAGCGACACATTCGGCGGTGGCGCGCGGTCACGGCCGCGAATGCCGCGCGGGACGGGCGGCAGCGCACGGCCGGCCGGCGCGCGCGGGATGCCGGGCCGCACTGCTTTTTGACAATCAGGTGACACATTCATACGATGGTTGGCCCGCGGCGACGATTTCGCGTTGCCGGCCGTCAGCGAGTATTCAACGTGCCGATTCCCGTTCTGTTTGCCGTCCTGTGCGCCGCCTTCCTGCATGCGTCATGGAATGCGCTCGTGCGCAGCAGCGGCGACCGGCTGCGCTCGGCCACGGTGCTGCAGATCGCGATCGGGTTGTTTGCGCTGCTGTTCCTGCCGGCCGCTGCGCCGATTGCGCCCGCGAGCTGGGCTTGCGTCGTCGCATCGGCGGTGATCCATGTCGTCTATACGCTGCTGCTGGTGCGCGCCTACGAGCACGGCGACCTGACCGTCGCGTATCCGGTTGCACGCGGCACCGCGCCGCTGCTCGTCACACTGGGCGCGGCGGCGTTCGCGGGCGAGCGCCTGAACGCGGGCGCGCAATGCGGGCTCGTGCTGATCTGCGCCGGCATCATGGCGATCGGGCTGGAACGAGGCCGCGGTGCGCGGCACCGGATGACGCAGGTGCTGCCGACCGCGTTCGCGACCGGTGTATCGATCGCCGCGTACAGCGTGGTCGACGGGATCGGCGTGCGGGAAAGCGGCAGCACGATCGGCTATACCGCGTGGATGTTCGTGCTGACCGGGTTGCTGATGGCCGCGTACTACCGGCTGCGCGCGGGGCCGCTGCGGCTGGCGCAGGCGGTCGGCGAGACGGCGAAGGCCGCGTGCGGCGGCGTGTTCGCGGCGCTTGCGTACGGGATCGTGATCTGGGCGATGGATCGTGCGCCGATGGGCCCGGTGTCGGCGCTGCGCGAAACGAGCGTGGTGTTCGCGGCGTTGATCGCGCGCGTGTATCTCGGCGAGCGGCTGACGCCGCGTCGCGCGGGCGGGTGCCTGGTGATTGCTTCCGGTGCGCTGCTGATCAGTGCGTTCGAGGCAGTGCGCTGAGCACGGCTGCGGAAAGATGGGCTGCCCGGCTGGTCGCGCGGTGCCGCGTCAGCCTTCCACCGGCATCGCGCTCGTGCACTTGATCTCGTCGAGGCACACGCTCGAATGCACGCCGCTCACGCCGGGAATCCGCATCAGCGTTTCGAGCAGGAACGTCGACAGCCCCTTCAGGTCGCGCGCGACGACCTTCAGCACGTAATCGATATCGCCCGTCACCGAGAAACATTCCTGGATCTGCGCGAGATCCGACACGAGTTTCTGGAACTTCGACAGGTCGCGGATATGCCCGCGCTCCATCGTCACGTGCACGAATGCGGTGACGCCAAACCCGAGCGTATCGGGGCACAGACGGGTTTCGTAACGGCGGATCGCGCCGATCTCCTCCAGCCGGCGGTGGCGTCGCAGCGTCTGCGCGGGCGACAGGCCGACGGCCTTCGCCAGGTCGAGGTTCGACGCGCGGCCGTTCTCCTGCAGCACCGACAGCAAGTGGCGATCGATGCGATCGAGAACCGGTTCAGGCATTTTTGTTTCCTCATCTGTCTCCTGGGCGCAATCTTATCTCATAATGTAGGGTTTGCATGAGCGGGTTACGCAACCCGATTTCGCCGTCGCGACGCTAAACTGACGCCGGATTTTCGTGTGCGCCCGCAGCAAGGTGGACGACGGCGACGGTCGGTGGCCGGTCTGGCGGGCCTGCCGGCAGGAATCGGGCGTCGCCACGCGAAGATTGCAATCCCCAACCCGGCGGCTCCACGAACGGTCGCCGGCACAGCAAAACAGCGCCCGGCACACCGAGGCGCGCCGCACCGCTTCCGGCGGGGGCGGGCAGAATGGAGAAGACATGGTTTCTGGAAACGAGAAGGATGGCCTGAAGCGGGGGCTGAAGAACCGGCACATCCAGTTGATCGCGCTCGGCGGCGCGCTCGGCACGGGGCTGTTCCTCGGCATCGCGCAGACGATCAAGATGGCCGGCCCGTCCGTGCTGCTCGGCTATGCGGTGGCCGGCGTCGTCGCGTTCTTCATCATGCGCCAGCTCGGCGAGATGGTCGTCGACGAGCCGGTCGCCGGCTCGTTCAGCTACTTCGCCGACAAGTACGTCGGCCACTTCACCGGCTTCCTGTCCGGCTGGAACTACTGGGTGCTGTACATCCTCGTCAGCATGGCCGAACTGTCGGCCGTCGGGATCTACGTGCAGTACTGGTGGCCCGGCGTGCCGACCTGGGTGTCGGCGCTCGTGTTCTTCGTCGCGATCAACCTCCTCAACCTGGCGAGCGTGAAGTCGTACGGCGAGACGGAATTCTGGTTCTCGATCATCAAGGTGGTCGCGATCGTCGGGATGATCGGCTTCGGCGGCTGGCTGCTCGCGAGCGGCCATGCGGGGCCGGAGGCCAGCATCGCGAACCTGTGGCAGCACGGCGGCTTTTTCCCGAACGGCGTGTCGGGGCTCGTGATGTCGATGGCGGCGATCATGTTCTCGTTCGGCGGACTGGAGCTGATCGGCATCACCGCGGCCGAGGCCGACGATCCGAAGCACAGCATTCCGCGTGCCACCAACCAGGTGATCTACCGGATCCTGATTTTCTACATCGGCGCGCTGGCGGTGCTGCTGTCGCTGTATCCGTGGGAAAAGGTCGTCTCCGGCGGCAGCCCGTTCGTGCTGATCTTCCACGCGCTGAGCAGCAACGTGGTCGCGAACGTGCTGAACGTGGTCGTGCTGACGGCCGCGCTGTCGGTCTACAACAGCGGCGTGTACAGCAACAGCCGGATGCTGTTCGGCCTCGCGAAGCAGGGCAACGCGCCGAAGGTGCTGTGCTCGGTGAACAAGCGCGGCATTCCGCTCGCCGCGCTCGGCGCGTCGGCGCTCGCGACCGGCGCATGCGTGCTGGTCAACTATTTCATGCCGGGCAAGGCGTTCGAGGTGCTGATGGGCCTCGTCGTGTCGGCGCTGATCATCAACTGGGCGATGATCACGCTGATCCACCTGAAGTTCCGCCAGGCCAAGCGCATCGCCGGAGAGCAGACTTCCTTCCGCAGTCTGGGCTATCCTTTCACGAATTACCTGTGCCTGGCGTTCATGGCCGGCATTCTCGTCGTGATGTACCTGACGCCGGATCTCCGCCTGTCGGTGTACCTGATCCCCGTCTGGCTCGCGGTGCTCGCGATCGGGTATCGCTTCCGTCAGAAGAATGCAGGCTACGGGATTCGCGAAGGCGCGTCCGCGCGCTGACACCGGCACCACGATCCTTCTTCCAAACGAGACCGACATAGCCATGTTCGAACACATCGACGCGTACCCGGGCGATCCGATCCTGACGCTCAACGAGAACTTCCAGAAAGATCCGCGCGATCAGAAGGTCAACCTGAGCATCGGCATCTATTTCGATGCCGAAGGCCGGATTCCCGTGATGGGTGCCGTGCGCGAAGCCGAAACCGTGCTGCAGCGCGACCTCGGCCCGAAGCCGTACCTGCCGATGGTTGGCCTCGCAGCGTATCGCGACGCCGTGCAGGCGCTGGTGTTCGGCGCCGATCACCCGGCGCGTGCGGCCGGCCGCATCGCGACCGTGCAGACGCTCGGCGGTTCCGGCGCGCTGAAAGTGGGCGCCGATTTCCTGAAGCGCTACTTCCCGGACGCGCAGGTGTGGCTCAGCGACCCGAGCTGGGAAAACCACCGCTTCATCTTCGAGCGCGCGGGCTTCACGGTGAACACGTACCCGTACTACGACGAAGCGACGGGCGGCCTGAAGTTCGACGCGATGCTCGCGGCGATCGACGCGCTGCCGGCGCGCAGCATCGTGCTGCTGCACGCGTGCTGCCATAACCCGACCGGCGTCGATCTCGACGAAGGCCAGTGGGAGAAGCTGATCGACGTGATTGAGGCGCGCGGGCTGCTGCCGTTCGTCGACATGGCGTACCAGGGCTTCGGCGCGGGCCTCGACGCGGACGCGTTCGCGGTGCGCGAACTGGCCCGCCGCGGCGTGCCGGCGCTCGTCGCGAACTCGTTCTCGAAGAATTTCTCGCTGTACGGCGAGCGCGTCGGCGGCCTGAGCGTCGTATGCGAGGATGCGGCCGCGGCCGAGCGCGTGCTGGGCCAGCTGGCCGGCGCGGTGCGCTCGAACTACAGCAACCCGCAGACCTACGGCGCGAAGGTCGTGGCGACCGTGCTCAACACGCCCGAGCTGCGCAAGCAGTGGGAAGAAGAGCTTGCCGCGATGTGCCGCCGCATCGCGCGGATGCGCCAGTCGATCCACGACGGCCTGCGCGACCACGTCAGCGGCGAGGCGCTCACGCGCTACGTGAAGCAGCGCGGGATGTTCACGTATACGGGCCTGACCGAATCGCAGGTCGAGGCGCTGCGCGAAGTGCACGGCGTGTACATCCTGCGTTCGGGCCGCATGTGCGTCGCGGGCCTGAACGATTCGAACGTCGGCATCGTCGCGGATGCGATCGGCAAGGTGCTGAAGAGCGGCGTCTGACCGGCGCGCCCCCGGGCGCCCGATCGCATCGCCGAAACCGGCTGTCTCCCCCGTGGAGGCAGCCGGTTTTTTCTTGCACGGTGGCGGCGCGGCGGTACGATGGCGGATCGAACGCAAGACGAAGGAGCGGCATGGCTATTCGAATCGTACGGCTCGGCACGCCGCGCACGGCCGGCGAGGGCCTGAGGATCGGCACGGTGCGGCGGCCGCCGCGCGGCGTACCCAAGGCGGAATTCGCATCGCGCAACTACTATGATGTATGGCTGCCGACGCTGTCGCCGAGCCCCGAGCTCGTCGCGCAGGCACAGGCCGCCGAAACCGACGCCGAATGGCGCGCGTTCACGCGGCACTTCCGCGCGGAAATGGCGCACGGCGACGCGCCGAAGGTGCTGGACCTGCTCGCCGCGCTGTCGGCGACGAGCGCGTTCTCGATCGGCTGCTACTGCGAGGACGAGCGCCGTTGTCATCGCAGCGTGCTGCGCGAACTGCTGGCGGAGCGCGGCGCGGCGATCGACGCGGATGCGGGCTGAGCGCCCGCCGGGCGTCGCTTCGTGCGGTGCAGCGAACCGGTTGACGTGGGTCAAGCGTGCGGCGCCGCAGGCCGCTATGCTCATGTCATGAATTGTCCCGACGATGACAGGCGGACAGATGCAGATAGCCTTTCCACCCGAACCGCCCGAATATTGCGCGCGCGATCTGGTCGTCGCGTTTTCGGCGCTGGTCGACGGCCGCTGCGTGCAGTGCGCGATCACGGCCGAGGCACTGGAAGACCATTTCGGTGCGCCGTCGCTGCTCGAACGGGATCTGCTGCATGCGTTCGACGCGCACCGGTCGGCGATCGAGGCGAAGGCACGACGGATGCTCGAGGAAATCGGCGGCCGGCCGGTGTTGCTGCACAGCGGTCACTTCCGGATGGATGACTGATACCGCAGGAGGATGCATGACACTGCAAGGCACGATTCATGAACGCGACTGGTCGGTCGAGATCGAGACGCGACGGTGCGAATCCGGCGAGTTCCGTTGCCGCGTGACGGTCGAGCACGGTACCGGTCAAACGCGTTTTCATCATACGTTCGAGCACAGTCATGCGTATCCGACCGAGCACGAGGCCGCGATCGAAGGGTTGCGGGCCGGGATGACGTGGATCGAAATGAAGGCGTCGCAGACATTCAGCGTGTAAACCGCCTCGCGCCGACGGGTGCGCGGAGGCATTGCTGCCAGGGCAGCGATCGCCGCGGACGTCATTGCGCCGCACGACACGCGTGCAGGCGGATTCCACTGCAGGCGGGACAGAGAAACACGGAACAGGCAACGCGGTCGACGAACGTGCGACAGCGTCAGGAGGAACGACATGGGCGTGGGCATGCAGATCGTCTGCGTCGGATTCGCGGGTTCCGCCGCGCTCGAAGCAGAAGCTGGGGTGCAACTGGTGCGGCTCGAACGATTCCGCGCACGGCTCGACGATTGCCGGCTGGCGATCGAGGCGCGCGCGACCGTCGACGGCGGCCGGACCTACGACGTGTGCCTCGAGCTGATCATGCACGATCGTGCGCCGGCGACGCTGCCGTGCAGCACCGGCGACGACCTGAACGAGACGATGCGGCGCGCGTTCACGCAAGCCGAACAGGCGCTGTCCGCCGGGCACGCCGGCGAACCTGAAGCGGTCGCGCTGCATGCGAGCGCGACGCGCGCCGGCGCGCAATGACGCTTGCCGCGCCCCGTGCGTCAGACCAGGGCGAGTGCCTGCGCGTCGAGGATCCGCACGCGCTTGCCGCGCGTTTCGACGAGCGAATCCCGATGGAACCGCGAGAACATCCGGCTGACGGTCTCGAGCTTCATGCCGAGATAGCAGCCGATCTCCTCGCGCGTCATGCGCAGGTTGAATTCCGATGCCGAATAGCCGCGCGCCTCGAAGCGCGACGACAGGTTCAGCAGGAAATGCGCGACGCGCTGTTCGGCCGACATCGTGCCGAGCAGCAGCATCTGGCTCGATTCACGGACGATCTCGCTGCTCAGCATCTGGTAGAGGAAATGCTGCATCGGTTTCAGTTCGCGGCACGCCGCCTCGAGCGCGCCGAACGGGATGACGCACACGACGCTGTCCTCGAGTGCGATCGCGTCGCAACAGTGCTGGCCGCTCCCGATGCCGTCCATTCCGAGCGTTTCACCGGCGATCTGGAAGCCGGTCACGTGCTCGCGGCCGTCGCGATGCATCATCACCGTCTTGAACGAGCCCGCACGTACGGCATAGATGCTGTGGAACAGGTCGTCGATGCGGAACAGCGCGTCGCCCTGGCGAACCTGTCGGGTCGAGCAGATGATCGCGTCGAGGCGGCCGTACTCGTCCGCGGTCAGGTCGGGCGGCAGGCACATCGAGCGCATCGCGCAGATCGAGCAGCGCCCGGTCGGGGTTTTGGCGGCGTCCGTGCGCGCGACCGCACGCAGCGGAGTCGTTGGCCGACGCGCGACGGGCGGGGCGGTGGCGCAGGCGGTGGCGGTGGCGGTAGACATGAGTCACTCCGGCTCGATCAGGGGTGGTGCACGCGAGCGTGCACCAGGGATTCGATGACGCGGCATGCGGCGTCGAATTCGGCGGTCTTGTCGAAGAAATAATCGGCTCCGGCCGCTGCGCATGCCTCTCTGAATGCCGCCGCCGAGTGGTTCGTCAGCACGATGGTGACGACGCGCGGCGTGGTCTTCGACAGCATCCCGATCAGGTCGAGACCGCTGCCGTCTGCAAGCCGCAGGTCGACGATGACGACGTCCGCGTGGCTGCTGCGGATATGCACCCATGCGTCCTGGCCGTCTTCCGCTTCGCCGACGACCATGACGCCGCGGATCGCGCCGACGAGCAGCGCGATCCGTTGCCGGACGGCGATGGCGTGATCGACGAGGAACACCCTGAGCGCGACGGCGGGTGACAGGCTGGCATTCATGCCGGCAGTATCCTGTTGCGCCGCCGAAAATGAAATCGGCCGAATTGGAAGTTTGTGTAGGCCGCTTCGACGTGTTGTAGGGCGTTTCCTACAACGCGTACGGGAAGGCGGCGGCGACGCCCGTGCCGCTAGGCCGGGCATGCGGGGTGCAGATGGTGCCGCCGGTCGCCGCGGCCGTCGAATCAGCCGTGCCGGCGCGCGGCCAGCGCATCGCGTGCCGTGCGGCACGCGGCCAGATCCCATGCGGCGCAGCCGACGCTCTTGAACAGCAGCGGCCCGCTGCGCGCGAAGGCCCCGCGCAGCACGTCGGCGAGCGACGCGACCTGCTGCCAGTCGACCTGCGCGACGATCAAGTCGCCGGCCTCGTGGCGCGCGCCGGCCGGATCGTCGACGACGAGCCGGCTGTGGCGCACGGTATCGGCGTCGATCTCGGCGGCATCCGCGGTGAACGCGCCCACCCCGACCACAAGGCGGCCTTCACGCGCCGCTTCGCGATAGACGGGGGTGCGGCTCGTCGTCAGCGTGACGACGACATCGATCGCATCGGGAATCGCATCGCCGTCGAGCGGCGCGAGTTGCGGCGCCTGCGCGCGGTGCGCGGCACAGAACGCAGCCGCGCTGTCGGCGCGCGAGCCGCGCACGTGCAGGCGCGCGTCCGGAAAGATCGCCGCGAGCGCTTCCGCGTGATTGGCTGCCTGCTTGCCGGTGCCGATCAGCAGGATGTCGCGCGGCGCGGCGCCGTGCAGCGCCTGGATACCCAGCGCGGTAATGGCCGCCGTGCGGCGTCCGGTGACCGTCGGGCCGTCGAGCACGAAGCGTATCTCGCCGGTCGTCGCGTCATACGCGGTCACCTGCCCGAGGATCGTCGGCAATCCGCGCGCGCCGTTGCCGGGGCACACGTTCACGAGCTTGTGGCTCGCGAGGTCGCGCGCGCTCGACGGCATCGACAGCATGACGCCGCCCGCTTGCAGCGGCACGACCAGGCGTTCGGGGCTGACGATCTCGCCCGCCGCGTATTCGGCGACGGTGTGCCTGAGCGTGGCCAGCAGCGCGGGATAGTCGAGCAGCGCGGCCGTTTCGGCGGCATCGAAAGCGGGAATCCGGGAGAGGGCGGTCATCGTGTCGGTCGGTTGTGTGGGTGGGCGTGGACGGCGGGCGCATCGCGCGCGCCACGGAGGCTGCCGGCTGTCGCGACGGCAGGTGGTCTGGATCGAATCTATACCAATTTGCCGCGATCCGGCAACCCGGAAAAGCAAGCGGGTCGCCAATTTTGGTTCTAATATCCGTCCAGATGGGCGTCGCGCGCACCGGCGCCGGTATCGCTTCGGTATAGTGCGACCCTATTCCCGATCCACGCCCCCGACCGGGCAGGAGCCCCAGATGATGTCCGCACGTCCCGAATCGCTCGAAGCCGGTTTCCGGCCGCTGCAGATCTACGAGCAGGTCGCCGAGAAGATCCGCGACGAGATCCGCGCGGGGCGCTACGCGGCCGATTCGAGGCTGCCGTCGGAGCGCGAACTCGCGGCGCTGTTCCAGGTCGGCCGGCCGGCCGTGCGCGAGGCGCTCGGCGCATTGCAGAACGAAGGGCTCGTGTTCACGAAGCGCAATTCGGGCACCTACGTCGTGCCTGCGCCGCTCGACGTGCTCGCGCAGCGCGGCGACATGCGAAGTGCGCCCGATGCCGACTTCAGCCCGACGTCGACGCTCGACGTGCGCCTCATCCTCGAGCCCGCGATCGCGCGCCTCGCGGCCGCGCACGGCCGCGCCGATCCGGTCGCCGAAGGCTATCTCGCGCAGATGGAAACCGTCTCCGATATCGACGATCCGCAGCAGCGCGCGCTGTGGAACGAGAGCGACCGGCTGTTCCACCGGCAGCTCGCGCTGATGACCGGCGACGCGCTGATCGTGAAGATCGCGGACGAAGTCGCTAAGACGATGGACCAGCCACTGTGGAAGCGGTTGAAGGACGACGGCATCTACGACGCGGGCCGGATCCGGCTCTACGTGTCCGAGCACCGGCTGATCTACGAGGCGATCGTGTCCGGCGACGCCGATGCCGCCGCGTTCTACGTCGAGCAGCACATTCTTCGCGTACGTCGCGATATCACGCCGAAGTAATACGCGCCACATCATTCTGGTCCGAAAGTCGACCAGAATCGGAGAAAAGTTTTTGAAATTGCTTGCATGGTGACCAAGCGTGTCCTACATTGGTTCCACACAAAACCAATCAGGAGACACCATGCGACACTTCGTTACCGTGCTTTCGGTGGCCGTTGCCGCCGGCGCGCTGACTTCCGCGCACGCGCAGGAAGTTGTGATGATCGGCCATTCGGCGCCGCTCACCGGCCCGCAGGCCGCGAACGGCAAGGACAATGAAAACGGCGCGCGTCTCGCCGTCGACGAGCTCAACAAGGCGGGCGTGAAGGTGGCCGGCAAGACGGTCACGTTCAAGCTGGTGTCGGACGACGACCAGGCCGATCCGAAAGCGGGCGTGCAGGTCGCGCAGAACCTGGTCGACAAGGGCGTCGTCGCGGTGCTCGGGCCGTACAACTCGGGCGTCGCCATCCCCGCATCGCGGGTGTACAGCAACGCAGGCGTACCGATGCTGCCGGTCGCGTCGAACCCGGCGCTCACGCGCCAGGGTTTCAAGAACATCTTCCGGATCGGCGCGAGCGACGAACAGCTCGGCGGCACGATGGCGACCTTCGCGGCGAAAACGCTGCACGCGAAAACCGCCGCGGTCATCGACGATCGCACCGCGTACGGGCAAGGCGTCGCCGAGCAGTTCACGAACGTCGCGAAGGCGAACGGGATCAAGATCGTCGACCAGGAGTACACGAACTCGTCGGCCACCGATTTCCTCGGCATTCTCACCAAGATCAAGGCCAGCAATCCCGACGTGATCTTCCTCGGCGGCTATGCGGCGCAGGGCGCGCCGATGGCGAAGCAGATGAAGCAGCGCGGCTTGCGCGCGAAGCTGCTCGGCGGCGACGGCATCTGCTCGGCCGACATGGGCAAGGTCGCGGGCGAGGCCGCGTCGATCGTCTATTGCGCACAGGGCGGCGTCGCGCTCGAGAAGACGCCGGCCGGCCGCGAGTTCCTGAAGAAGTACCACGACACCTATCACACGGATACGCAGGTCTACGGCGTCAACTACTACGACGGCATGAAGCTGCTCGCCGACGCGATGGTCAAGGCCGGCACGACCACCGACAAGGCGAAGCTGATCGCGCAGTTGGCGAAGTCGAACTATGCGGGCGTCGCCGGCACCTATTCGTTCGACGAACACGGCGACCTGAAGGGCGCGCCGACCTCCGTCTACGTGATCCGCAACGGCCTGCCCGAGCCGTACGCGAAGTGACCGTTCCCGGACGGCGCCGGGGCGCCGTCCTTCGTCTTCACGCTTTCGATCCTCATGAAAATTTCCCGATCCCTTTCCACCGTCGAGGTCCATACCGGCGGCGAAGCGTTCCGCATCGTCACGAGCGGGCTGCCGCGCCTGCCCGGCGACACGATCGTCCAGCGCCGCGCGTGGCTCAAGGAGCACGCCGACGAGATCCGCCGCGCGCTGATGTTCGAACCGCGCGGCCACGCCGACATGTACGGCGGCTACCTGACCGAGCCGGTGTCGCCGAACGCGGATTTCGGCGTGATCTTCCTGCACAACGAAGGCTACAGCGACCATTGCGGGCACGGCGTGATCGCGCTGTCGACCGCCGCGGTCGAGCTCGGCTGGGTACAGCGCACGGTGCCGGAGACGCGCGTCGGCATCGACGCGCCGTGCGGCTTCATCGAGGCGTTCGTGAAATGGGACGGCGAGCACGCGGGGCCGGTGCGCTTCGTCAACGTGCCGTCGTTCATCTGGCGGCGCGACGTGTCGGTCGACACGCCGTCGTTCGGCACCGTGACCGGCGACATCGCGTACGGCGGCGCGTTCTACTTCTACGTCGACGGCGCGCCGTTCGACCTGCCGGTGCGCGAAGCGGCCGTGGAGAAGCTGATCCGCTTCGGCGCGGAAGTGAAGGCCGCCGCGAACGCGAAATATCCGGTCGTGCATCCGGAGATTCCGGAAATCAACCATATCTACGGCACGATCATCGCGAACGCGCCGCGCCATCCGGGCTCGACGCAGGCGAACTGCTGCGTGTTCGCGGATCGCGAGGTCGACCGCTCGCCGACCGGCTCCGGCACCGGCGGCCGCGTCGCGCAGCTGTACCAGCGCGGCCTGCTCGCGGCCGGCGACACGCTCGTCAACGAATCGATCGTCGGCACGGTGTTCAAGGGACGCGTGCTGCGCGAGACGACGGTCGGCGACATGCCGGCGGTGATCCCGGAAGTGGAGGGCAGCGCGCACATCTGCGGGTTCGCGAACTGGATCGTCGACGAACGCGATCCGCTGACCTACGGTTTTCTCGTGCGCTGAACGTCGGCGCACGGCTCCCGGTTGTACCAGGCTTGGCGCGCGGTCCTGTTACGGGGCGCGCGCCTTTTTTGTTGTAAAAATGCGCACTCGGACGCCGTTCCCGCGGGCCTGGGACGGCAACCGGCCGGTGTGCCGCGCGAGTTTTGGTACGATGCAGCCTTTCCAGCAGATCCCCCACCCGCGTGAATCGCCGAAACGTGTCGTCAGTGCGTGATTTCTGTGCCAAATGGGTCGCGCGCGCCCAACCCGTCGCGGCCGCTGCCGCCGTGTCTGTCAAGCGTGTCCTGGCCATCGCCTGGCACCCTCTCCGTCATCCGACCCGTCGCGGCGTGCTGCGCGCGGCCGCCGCCGTGCCCGTGCTGTTCCTGCTGTACGTGCTGGTGCTGATTCCGTTCACGCCGAGCATCGGCGACATCCGCAAGGCCCGCGTCGACCAGCCCGCGCAGGTGTTGTCCGCCGACGGCAAGGTATTGGCGGAATTCAAGCCGTCGAACCGCGAATGGGTGTCGCTCAAGCAGATTTCGCCGCACATGGTCGACGCGCTGATCGCGACCGAGGACCATCGTTTCTACGCGCACCACGGCCTCGACTGGAAGCGCACGGCGTCGGCCGCGCTCCATACGTTCTCGGGCAGCCGCCAGGGCGGCTCGACGATCACGCAGCAGCTCGCGCGGAACCTGTATCCGGACGAGATCGGCCGCGCGCCGACGCTCACGCGCAAGGTGAAGGAGGCAATCACCGCGCTGAAGATCGAGGCCGTGTACAGCAAGGACCAGATCCTCGAGACGTACCTGAACACGGTGCCGTTCCTGTACAACGCGTACGGCGTCGAGATGGCCGCGCGCACCTATTTCGACAAGTCGGCCGACGAACTCGACGTGCTCGACAGCGCGACGCTCGTCGGGATGCTGAAGGGCAACAGCTACTACAACCCGGTGCTGAACCCCGAGCGCGCGCTGCAGCGGCGCAACACGGTGCTCGGCCAGATGGTGAAGTACGGCAAGCTGTCGCCGGCGCAGTTCGCGCAGTTGCAGCGCCGGCCGCTGCGCATCGACTTCGAGCGCCAGAAGGAACCGCCGGGGCCCGCGCCGCACTTCGCGCAGCAACTGCGCAAATGGCTGATCGGCTGGGCCGACCGCAACGACTACAACATCTATTCGGACGGGCTGATCGTGCGCACCACGATCGATTCGCGGCTGCAGCAGATGGCGACCCAGGCGCTGACGCAGCAGGCGAACCAGCTGCAGGGCATCGCGAACAACGCATGGAGCGGCCGCGACGGCTGCGGCACCGACAACGAGGTGTTCCGCACCTTCATGCGCGAGTCGCCCGAGTACAAGGCGGCACAGGACGCCGGCAAGAACGATGCGGCCGCGATGAAGCAGCTCGCCGCCGACCGCGGTTTCATGCGCGCGCTGTGCAAGGCGAAGACCGACGTGCAGGCCGGCTTCGTCGCGATCGATCCGCGCGACGGGCAGATCCGCGCGTGGGTCGGCAGCCGCGACTTCACGAACGAGCCGTTCGATCACGTCGCGCAGGCACGACGTCAGCCGGGGTCGACCTTCAAGCCGTTCGTCTATGGCGTCGCGTTCGCGAACGGGATGAAGCCGGACGATACGTTCATCGACCAGGCGGTCGAGATTCCGCTGAAGGGCGGCGAGATCTGGCGGCCGAACGACGACGTGCCGCCGTCGGGCAGGCCGATGACGCTGCGCGACGCGGTCGCGCTGTCGCGCAACCGGATCACCGCGCAGGTGATGGAGAAGGTCGGTCCGGCGGCCGTGGCGCGGTTCGCGCGTGACATGGGCGTGCGCGAAAGCCCGCTCGAACGCGTGCCGTCGCTCGCGCTCGGCACGAGCCCCGTGACGCTGAAGGAGATGGTCGCGTCGTATGCGACGATCGCGAACGGCGGGCTGTACGTCGAGCCGCAAATGGTGACGCGCATCGAGAACCGCCAGGGCGACGTGCTCGCCGAATACGCGCCGGTGCCGCCCGAGCGCGCGCTCGACGCCGAAACCGACAAGACGCTGCTCGACGTGATGCGCGACGTCGTGACGCGCGGCACCGGCAGCAGCATCCGCACGCGCTTCGGCATTCGCGGCGACCTGGCCGGCAAGACCGGGACCACGCAGGACAACGCGGATGGCTGGTTCATCCTGATGCAGCCCGGGCTGGTGGCTGGCGCGTGGGTCGGCTTCGACGACGGCCGCGTGACGCTGCGCAGCGACTACTGGGGGCAAGGTGCGCACAGCGCGCTGCCGATCGTCGGCGATTTCTTCCAGCGCGCGCAACGCGCCCGGATCGTCGACACGAAGCTGAAATTCGATACCGAGCCGTCGCCCGGCTGGTTCGCGTCGGTGCGCGAACGGGTGACGGACCTGTTCGACGGGTGGTTCGGGCCCGAGCCGAAGCAGGCGCCGGCGCCCGTCAGGACGCAGCGTATCGAGCGTCAGCCGGAGGCGGAAGCAACCGCGGCATCGGCCGCGTCCGCCGCGTCGGCGCCCGAGGCGGCATCCGGCGGGATCGTCGAGGAATGGGTTCCGGCGTCCGAGGTGGCGGCATCGGCCGCTGCGTTGTCGGCGGGCGCGTCGCAACCTCAGGTCGCGCAGCCGGCGGCGGCGGGAGGCAGCGCGACGAGCCCGGGCAACACGGGTGGGGGGCTCGGCTCCGCCCCGGCCACCGCGCCTTCGGCTGCGCCGGCCCCGGCCCCGGCCCCGGCCCCGGCCCCGGCGCCGGTTTCACCTGACGCGACCAGCGGTTCGGAGTAACGAGCCGTTCAGATTTCGCGCGATGCTGCCGTAATAACGTTGTCACGACAGCTCGCGCGGTCGCTCCGCGCCTTTCCGATGCGGCTCATCACCGATCACGTCGCGCTTGTGCGCGATGACGTCTCCGCCGGCGTCCCGCTCGACTTCGATCTCTACGATGCGGGCGGCGCCGCGCTGCTGCCCGCCGGCACGACACTGCACGATCCCGCGCAGCACGACTTCCTGTTCGATCACTTCCGGCCCGTGCGCAGGCGCGATGACGCCGAGCCCGCCGCGCCGCCGCGCGACACCGCGCCGGCGGCCACGCGCATGGGGCTGTCGGCCGGCGCCGCGATCGGCATCCGGCGGCGGGTCGGCGCGACCCGCGTGCTGCAGCGTTGCCGGTTGATCGGGGTCGGTGCGTCGGGCGCGCTGTTCGTCGAGCCGCAGCCGGCGGTCGTGCTCGACTTTGCTCGCGGCGACGACGTCGAGGCTGTCGCGATCGGCCGGTCGGCGGTGTCGCGCTTCGGTGCGACGGTCGAAGCGGTGCAGGCAGCGGGCGCCACGCCGTTCATGGTGCTTTCGCCGCCCGGCTTCGTCGACCGGTTGCGCACACGTGCGGAGCCGCGCGTTCCGGTACGGCTCGCGGCCCGCTGCACGGGCGGGACGGCGCAGGCGGAAGGCATCGGGATCGTGCGCGATCTCAGCCTGCACGGATTGTCGATCGCGGTCGACCGGCCGCTCGCGGCGGCCGGCGAGCCGTTGCGCGTGCAGTTGCCGTATACGGATGGGGATCGCGTCGCGTTGCTGACGCTCGACGGTACGGTGCGCGCGGTGCATGCCGATCACGCAGCGCCGGACTGGACGCTTCACCACGCTGCTTTCGACGAAATTGCCGCCGCCGACCGGTTTTGTCTCAAGGCGTTGCTGTTCGACCTGTCGATCGGGGCCATGGAGACCGATCCGGTCCGTTGATATTTCAACGGGGGCAAACGCGGCAGCCGCAGGGCGGTTGTCCGCGGCCCGGTGGATCGATCCGCCCAGGCGAGGCATGCGAAAACGCGCCGCAGACTATTGTGTGCGGATGCTGCCGTAATCATCTGATGATTAGACGGAATGCCCAACAATTGTACGGATTCGGTCAACAGTGAATTTGCGATTTAAGTATTTACCCTGATAGCCGAGCCGCCTAGACTTTCACTCATGCGCAACGACTACCGAGTCCGAAGCGCCTGACAAAACAATCTGGAGGTAACGCATCATGAAATCGCTGATCAAGGCAGTTGCACTGGCCGCCCTGGTGGCCGCACCGGTCGTCTCGTTCGCCCAATCGAACCAGCAGCCGCTGACGCGCGCGCAAGTGCGTGCCGAGCTGGTCCAGCTCGAAAAGGCCGGCTACAACCCGAACGACTGGATGAACTATCCGGAAAACATCCAGGCCGCACAGGCAAAGATCGCCGCGGCACAGAACACCGGTGCGCAGGCTGACGCAACGGGCTACGGCTCGAACCCGGTCGCGACGTCGCAGTCGGGCCAGCGCGTGACCGCGCCGGCCGCCGCCGATCGTTCGTCAGTGTACGTCGGTCACTAAGCCGTTCGCCGCGCGGCCTCCGGGCCGCCGGCAAAGCCATATCGAAAGGCCCGCACTCATGTGAGTGCGGGCTTTTTTGCGTGCGCCGCACGCGTGACGCCGGCTGACAATCCGCCGCGCGTGCGCTAGCATCGCGGTCGGCATCGCCACGCTAGCGCGGCCGCGGCGAATGGGGTAGCGCCACGGCTTGCGACGCCGCGCGCCGAGGCGCGGCGGCAAGCCCGGCACCACGTTCCACGACTTCAACGAAAACAAACAGGAGCATCCATGCGTGTCTTGACCGGTCTGCTGTGCGCGCTGGCGCTGACCGCGAACGTTGCCCATGCGCAGGCGAATTGTGCGGACGCGGCGGATCAGGCGGCGATGACGGCATGTGCCGATCGCGCATACAAGAAATCCGACGCGGAGTTGAACCGCACTTACCAGGCCGTCACCGCGCGGCTACGCGATGCGAAGCCGCTCGCGGAGAAACTCGTGAGCGCGCAGCGCGCGTGGATCGCCTACCGCGATGCCGAATGCAACTTCTCCAGCGCGAACGCCGAAGGCGGCAGCGCGTATCCGATGGTCGTGTCGACCTGCCTCGACGATCTGACCAAGACGCGCACCGAGACACTGAAGGGATATCTGTCCTGCGAGGAAGGCGATCTCGCGTGCCCGGTGGCGGCGAAGTAACGGCTGCGTAGCGTCCGGCCGGGCCGGTCATATCGCACGTCGCGCGGCCGGCACGGATCGCCGGTCCGTTCGCCTAGACGTCGTCCGTTTCGTCGAGCAGCTTGTGCCGCATCGCGTAGCGGACCAGCGCCGCTTCGTGCGGCATCTGCATCTTTTCCAGGATCCGGGTCTTGTAGGTGCTGACCGTCTTCGCGCTGACGCACAGCGCCTGCGCGATCTCGGTCAGCGTCTGTCCGGCGGCGATCCGGCGGAACACGTCGAACTCGCGATCGGACAGCCGCTGGTGCGGCAGCGTCTCGGCCGGCTCGTTCAGGCTCTGCGCGAACTGCTCGGCCATCGCGAGGCTCACGTAGACGCCGCCCGACGCGACCTTGGTCACCGCGCCGACCAGTTCGGCGCTCGCGCTTTCCTTGGTCAGATAGCCCGACGCACCGGCGCGGAACGCGCGCACCGCGTATTGCTGTTCCGCGTGCATGGTCAGCACGAGCACGCGCAGCGCGGGCTTCTCGTCCTTGATCTGCTTGATCAGTTCGACGCCGTTGCGGCCCGGCATCGACAGGTCGAGCACCAGCACCTGCGCGGGCGTCGACCGAACGAGCGCGATCGTCGACGGTCCGTCGCATGCTTCGCCGGCCACTTCGAATCCGGTGGCGTTCTGGAGAATGTGCCGCAGACCGTCGCGCACGAGCGTATGGTCGTCGGCGATGAGCACCTTGATCATGTGAGGGTGGTTTCCTGTTGAACGGTGCCGAGCGGGAATGCGACGGTGATCGAGAAGCCGCGCGCGAGCGCGGTATCGATCGTCACGCTGCCGCCCAGCATGTGTGCGCGTTCGCGAATGCCGATCAGGCCGAACGATTTGTCCTCGTGGGCGCCGCCGCCGGGTGCCGCGCCGCGGCCGTTGTCCGCGACGCGCAGCACGCAGAAGCCTTCCTCGATGTCGAGCCGCAGCGCGACGCGCGTCGCGTCCGCATGGCGTGCGACGTTCGTCAGCGCTTCCTGGACGATCCGGAACAGCGTGGTCGCCCCGGCGCTGGTGAACGTGAGGCCGCCTGTTTCGATGTGGCGTTCGACGTCGATGCCGTAGCGGTTCGTGAAGTCGTTCGCCAGCCACTCGATCGCGGGCACGAGGCCGAGATCGTCGAGCATCACGGGGCGCAGGTCGGCCGCGATGCGCCGCACCGACGCGACGGTCGCGTCGATCAGCCGGCGCATGCCCTGCAGGTGCGACAGCACGCCGACTTCGGGTTGCCCATGGCCCGGTGCGCGCAGTTGCTGCTCGACGACCGACAGGTCCATCTTCAGCGCGGTGAGTTGCTGGCCGAGGTCGTCGTGCAGTTCGCGCGCGATGCGAGTCTTTTCCTCTTCGCGCACGTTCTGCAGGTTCGCCGACAGTTCGCGCAGCTCCTCGCGCGACTGCTTCAGCGCATTCTCGGCGCGCTGCCGCTCGGTGATGTCGCGCAGCATCACCGTATAGAGCTTGCCCGACGCATCGCGGATCTGCGAGATCGACGCCTCGATCGGGAACTCCTCGCCGTTGCCGCGCAGCCCGAACAGCACGCGCTGGCGGCCCATCTGCCGCTCGGACACGCCCGTCACGCCGAACTGGTCGACGTGCTTCGCATGCGCGGCACGAAACCGCTCGGGGATGAAGCGCGACAGCGGCGCGCCGATCGCCTCCATCGCCGACACGCCGAATACCTGTTCGGCCATCGGGTTGAAGATCACGACCGTCTGCTTCTCGTCGATCGTGATGATCGCTTCCATCGACGAACGGATGATGCCCATCATCCGCGCCTCGTTCAGGATGCCGCGGCTGCTGGCGCCGGTATCGGCGGCGCCGGCGCGGCCGCGCAGCAGCGCATGAACGAGCGCCGCGAACACGAACGACGCGATCAGCCCCGCGGCGAGCACCGTGCCGGCCGCGCGCTGCGCGCCGGTCGCGCTCGGGCGGCCGTCCGCGGAATAGGCGAGCGTCAGCACGGTCCCGCCGAAATACAGTTGGTCGGTGCGCCGCATCAGGTCGGGCGAGGCGGACGCCTCGTCGGTCGTCGTCTCGGCGCTCGCGATCGGGTGCGGATCGTCGCCCGCGCTCATCCGCAGGTCGAGCCCGCGTTCCGCGTCGAGCGCGCGCTCGACCAGGCGATTCGGACTCACTTCCGCGAACAGCACGCCGTCCGCGCCGGAGTCATGGGCGCCGGCCGGCGTGACGGCCGTGCGCGATGAAGCCGTCGCGGGTACGAACAGTGTGAGGGTGCGTGCATCGCGGGACGCATCGTCGTCGGCCGGATGGATCCCGAGTGCGACATCGCCGGTCCGCAGCGCACGCGTCAGCGGCGCCTGGTCCCGCGCGCCGAAGCGCACGCCGGCCGAGTTCGACGTCGGCGCAATGAGCGCGCCCGCCGCGAGCAGGCCGGCCGGCATCGGCGCGTGGCCGGCGAGGGCGCTGCGTGTCGCGGGTGACAGCGGCGCATAGCCGAGCTGGCGGATCGGCGAACGTCCGCGGTCGAGATCGAGCGTGTCGGCATACCGGCGCCATTGCTCGGGCGTCATCTGCGGCGCAAGCGCGAATGCGCCGCGCGCGCTTTCGAGCACGGCGACGCTGCCTTGCAGCTCGTGGCGCAGCATCGCCGTCACGTGCGTCGTGCGGCGCTCGAAACGCGTATGGACGGCGCCTTGCCACTGCTCGCGAACGAGCAGCGCGACGCCGAGCGACAGCGCCGCGCCGGCGAACAGCGTAACGACGCCGGCCGCGAGCGGCTGGCGTAACATGGTCTGGAAACGCGTGGGCCCTCGGGCGTCACGCGACGGGGTTCCACTGGCGGTCATTCGATGGCCATTCTGGTGTCGGGGCCGCCCGTGGCACGCGGGCAGCGCGGCAAAACCGGGAAAAACTCGCACCGGCCGCGTGCGACGTCTATTTTCAAGATGAAATTGTGCGCGTTTTACGCGTTTTTTGTAATAGGGTCAGCTGAAAATGAGATGGCCGGGCGGGGCAGCGGGCGTCCCGGCCACATTTGACGCGCGTCAACGGGCGCGTCGGCACGTGGGGCAGACTGTTCGGCAGGCGAGCCGGCATGGGGCCGGCTTGCGGTGGCGGGCACGTCGTTTGCGCGATGCGCGACGGGTGCCAGGTCGGAGGGCGGACCATGTACAAGCGGATTTTCGTCGGGCTCGATGGCAGCCCGAGTGCGCGTCTCGCGCTGAACGAGGCAATCCGGATCGCGGCGGCATCCGGTGGCGAGGTCACGTGCGCGTATGTCGTCGAGCACCGGCCGCAGCTCGTCGACGTCGATGCGGGCTTCGCGGCCGAGCGCGACGGCGACGCGGCGGCAGCCGATGCGGCGACGCCCGTGCTCGACGACGCGAAAGCGGCGCTCGCGCAGCGGCACGTGGCGGGCACCGTGCGCGCGCTCGACGCGTACGGCGAGGATATCGCCGTGGTGCTGATGCGCACGGCGGCCGAGGCCGGCGCCGATCTGATCGTGATGGGGACGAGCGGGCGGCACGGCCTGCGCCGGCTGCTGCTCGGCAGTGTCGCGGAATCGCTGCTGCGCGCGGCCGACCGGCCGGTGCTGCTGGTGCGGCACGACGAGCCGGCCGCGGCGGCAACCGCGTGACGGGACGGTGCGGCGCCGAGGTCTGAGCGGCGGCGGGCAGGGGGCAGCCGCGCGGACGCCGGCGTGATGGCGTGACGGCGAGCGCAGCGGCGCGTCAGTTGCATCGCTCGACGTGCCCCGCATACGCTTCGCCGCGACGGCGTTGTCGCGTAGCGCCGGTTGCATCGTGGCCCGCACTTCTGGCAGCATCGGCCGGTGTTCGCTTCATCGTCGCGCGCTGCGTTCCGCGCGCGATCCAGTCGCCGCGTGCATGGCCGCGGCGATCGACGCAGCGGCACGCGACGTCGGCCGATCGCATCGTCGATCGGCCGGGCCGTGCGTCGCGTGTCCGGTTCACTCCTTCATCGACGTCATCCGCCATGCCGATCTCCGCTGCCGACCTGATTCACCAGTTCGATCTGCAACCGCACCCTGAGGGCGGCTATTTCCGGGAAACCTACCGCGCGGCCGATACGGTCGTGCGTCCGGCCGACGGCGCGCCGCGCACGGCGTCGACCGCGATCTATTACCTGTTGTGCGACGGCGCGTATTCGTCGTGGCACCGGATCCGTTCCGACGAGGTCTGGCATTTCTACACAGGCGATCCCCTCGAAGTCTGGGTGCTCGACGAGCGCGACGGCCTGACGATCCACCGGCTCGGCAACCCGCTCACGCATCCGGGCACCGTGTTCCAGGCGGTCGTGCCGGCCGGGCGCTGGTTCGGCGCGCGCTGCGCGTCGCCGGAGCACGTCGCGCTCGTCGGCTGCACGGTTGCGCCGGGGTTCGAGTTTGCGGAGTTCGAACTCGCGGACGCGACGGCGCTGGCCGCCGCGTTCCCGGCGTACGCGGAATACGTCGCGGGGCTCGCGCAGCGCTCCGACGCGTGAGTGCGTCGGCGGCCATGCCGGCCGGCCCGCGCCGCCTCCGACGGCGGCCGTTCCGCGCGGTCTCGGCCAAACCCGTTTAGAATGCACCGTTGTGCAGGATCAGCTGCGGACGTGCCGCCGCGATCGCTGCCAGCCGTATCGGCGGCCGCCTCCGTCGCACGGTCCGCATGTCTTCCAGGAGCGCCGCCGTGTGGCACTTTCCCATTGCGATTCCCTCGTCGCTCGGCCCGTGGGCCGTGTTCGCGAGCGTACTGATCACGCAGCTCGGCGTGCCGGTGCCGGCCGTGCCGATGCTGATCCTCGGCGGTACGATGGCGGCGATGGGGCAGGCGTCCTGGGCGAGCATGTTCGCGGCCGCGATCGGCGCGACGATGCTCGCCGATTCGATGTGGTTCTTCATGGGCCGCACGCGCGGCCGGCGCTTGCTGAACGGGCTCGTGCGATTCTCGCTGTCGCTCGACACGACGCTGCGCTTCGCGCGTAACGTGTTCGAAAGATACGGCGCTCCGCTGCTCGTCCTCTCCAAATTCCTGCCGGGCCTCGGCCTCGTGTCGGCGCCGCTGCTCGGCACGACCGCGATCGGCATCGGCGTGTTCCTGTTCTGGGATCTGGCGGGCGCGTCGCTGTGGGCCGCGTTCTGGCTCGTCGGCGGCGCGGCCGTGCATGACCAGATCGTCCAGTTCGTGCTGTGGGTGCGCGCAAGCGGCGGCACGATCCTCGACGCGTTCCTCGCGATCTTCATCACGTTCCTGCTGTACCGCTGGGTGCGCCGCGTGCAGTTCCGCCGCTACCTCGCGCAGGTGCGCATCTCCCCGCCGCAGCTCGTCGAAATGATGACGTCGAACGAGCCGCCGCTGATCTTCGATGCGCGTCCGCGCGCGATTCGCGAACGCGAGCCGTTCCGGATTGCCGGTGCGGTGCCGGTCGATCTCGATTCGCCGGACCTGCTGGATCCGGAACTGCTGAAGCGGCCGATCGTCGTGTATTGCGTGTGCCCGAACGAGGCGACCGCGAAGCGCCTGATCGCCAAGATGCAGCGCAAGAAGATGCTCCACAACATCAAGGCGCTGAAGGGCGGCCTCGATGCGTGGGAGAAGCACGGCTATCCGGTCGAGCCGTTGCCGGCCGATCTCGATGCGTCGCGGTATTTCGTGCGGCCGGATCACGGCACCGCGCTCGAAGGCGAATATACGGTGCGCGCGACGCTGTCGAAATAAATCGTGCGCGGGATTCCGCGCACGTCGCGATTCCGCCGCCGATTTCACGCCTGTCATTCCGGCGAAAATCGGCTGGCGCGAATCCTCTGATTCTGGACGTGGTGCGTGATCCTGATCGCGCAGATGCGCTTTCACCGCACGCTGTCGGCCGACAGGATCGCGGGACTGCCGATCCGCGTGCCGTTCTATCCGCTCGGCTCGTTCGTCGCGCTTGGGTTTCTCGCGCTGGTCGTCGTGCTGATGGCGTTCACGCCGGACACGCGCATCGCGCTCGTGATCGGCCCGGTGTGGATCGTGCTGCTCGGCGTCGCCTACGCGATGTTCCATGCGAACCGCGCGGGTGCGCCCGCGTCGACGAAGTCGTAAGCAAACCGGCCGAACGCCGCGGCACCGCGCGCGGCGCATGCGTGCGCGGCGCATCGCGGCCCGCACGGGTATTGATCGCGATCATGCACGTGCGGGCCGGACGACATATGCTTCCTGAATCACTTGTCCGCGCTTCGCGTGGCCGTCCGCCGATTCCCGCGACCGCGTCGGCGGTCCGTCCGCCGCGCGCCGCTGCCCGCGCGAAGCTCCGGTCGTCGTCCGCGACGACGCGTCCGCAAGGAGGCCTTCGCCATGCAAACCACCCCGACCATCCCGCCGCTCGCGCGGATCTCGCTGGCCGTCGATCTGACGCCGGAGTCGCTGTCCGCCGCGCGCTACACGCGCACGCTGCTGCGGCCAGGCATGCAGGTTCGCATCGTCTGCGCGATCGACAATCCGCGTCTCGTGCTGCCCGACATCCCGCGCGTCGACGCGCTGCTGACCTCCGCGCGCGAGGACATGACGCGCGAAGCACAGGCGACGCTCGAGCGCATCGCCGCACTGTTCGCCGGCTGCGGCGTGGCGATCGAGCAGGTGATCATCGATACGTCGGTCACGGGCGGCACGGTGGCCGATGCGCTCGCGAACGACACGTCGGCATGGGGTGCCGACGTGCTCGTGGTCGGCGCCAATCCGCATCATGGGCTGCTGCGGCTCATCGAGGGCGCGGTGTCCGACACGCTCGCCGCGCGCGCCCGCTGCGCGCTGCTGATCGTGCCAGCTGACTATGCGCGACCGGCGGACGGGCCGCTGCAGCGCCTGATGTTCGCGGTCGACGGCAGCGAGCCGTCGCTGCACGCGGTGCGCGTCGGGCTCGGCTTCGCGGTGCCGACGACGCTGCTGTACGCGGCCTATGTCGTCGATCGTGCGGTTCGTCTGACGGATCTGGTACCGGTGCGCGCGCTCGAGGATGCGTATCGCGCGGAGGGCGAGGATGCGCTGGCGCGGATCGGCCCGCTGTTCCATGCAACGGGGAACCCGACCAAGCGCGGCGTCGTCGAAACCCGTCCGACCAGCGATGACGTCGCCCATGCGCTGATGCGCGACGCGGTGCACTGGCATGCGGAACTGCTGGTGGTCGGCACGCACGGCCGGCGCGGCATCGCGGCCTGGCTGATCGGCAGCGTCGCGCGTCGGGTCGCGCATCTCGCACAGGTGCCGGTGCTGCTCGTGCGCGGCGCGGCGTGAAGATCGCGCCGTGACGGATGCGAAGCGGCGTTTCGTTGACCTGCATCAGAAACGCCGTGCGCGTCGCATGAGACAGTCACACGACGTCCGTGTGCGGCGGATGGCCTGTCGTCCATGCGCGCTGCCGCGATTCGACACGTCGGGTCTGGAACCGCACGTTCCGGCGCGTGTCCGATGCCGCTGCGATTCAACCGATTTCCGGAGCCTTGCCGCGCAGCGCGTGGCGCATCGGCCGATCAAGAACTCTCTGGCACGAGGGTAGGCAGCCTGCGGCTGCCTTGGACAACGGACGGGGTGCATCGCACCCCGTCCGCTTTCCTGGCCCCGTCAGACACTTTTCCTCGCAGGTATTTTCTTTGTCGATGTCGCCGTGTGGAACGGCGCGTGACGCCACGCGATCGCGCAATCGCGGAATCGGTGTGGATCGCGGCAGGCGCTGCGCGCCCGGCGCCGGATCGGTGACACAGCCGTCGTAGCCATTACGTGGCCGCGTGCGGCGTCGGCTGCGTTCAGGCCTTTACGCGGCGCGAGGCGCTCGCAGGTCGTGCCGGCGGTGCGCGCCGCGGCATGCGCGTGCTCGGCGACGCACGCCATGCAGACGGCCTCGTCCGCCCGGCGTGCGATTGCGCAGCCGCGGCCAGCCGGGGCGCGTCTTGCGTCGCAGCCTCACGGCGACCTGTGCGTCGGTACCGGTCCGCGCGCAGAGCGCAGCGGCGAACCGCTGCAGCGCGAGCACCGACCCCGCGACGCTCTGGTATTTCTCGCGGCCGATCTGCCCGTCGAGCGTGACGAGCAAGCCCGATTCGCGCGCGAGCGCGAGCAACGCGTCGAGATCCTCAGGCGGGCGGATTGCGGCCGGCACGGCGGGCACGGACAGCATGCGCGTGCGCCGCTGTCCGTCCCGCGCCGGGAAGTTGCGATGTGACATGGTTGGTCTCCCTGCGCCCGACCCCGCGCGCCGGCTCGATGGCCGGCTGAGCGATGACCGGGTATGAACGCATCGTTCATGACATCAGTATCCGCCGCGGAGACCGTGCTGCCAATCGGCGCGCGCTGAAGTCGCTGTCAGACATTGCGTATGAGGTATCGGAATCCGCTGACACACCGGACGACGATCGGCTGCCGCGGCGCGTGGCGGGCCCGCGCGCGATGCCCAGCACCCCCATTCAGATGCATTCGAACAGACGAATCGCGGCCGGCGCGCGTCACTTGACGCAGGATTTCGGCCGGTCTAAGTTCCCCATAGCATCGGCGTCGCGCGACGGTTCATCGTCCGCGCGATCGGCGGTGCCGCGCCTCGGGGGGCGTGGCAATCCTTCCAGTCGTTCGCGGGCCATGGGCGCCGCGAATCCTGCGCGTGGGCCGATTCTGCAAAGGATCGGCGCGGCGGCACGCAATGTGCCGATGATCTTGCGCAAACACGCTTCGGCGCATCGCACGCCGGGCGGTCATCCAGTCTCTAATCTTCAGGTAGCGTCATTTTTTCCTTTCGTTCCTCGACCGTCAGGAGCCGTCGATGTCACCGGACAATTTGCTTGATGCTTTGAAGGCCGTCGCCGAACAACGCTCGATCGGCGCCGACCAGTTGCGCACGATGCTCGACGACGAAGTGCGTGCTTTGTCGTCCGATGCCCGCGTGCACGACTACATCCACGTGTTCGCGATTCGGCACCTGCGCGAACGGATGCGCAGACAGGACGAACTCGAGCGCGACACGCAGGCCAGTACGCCGCACAAGGAGCCGGATGCGAGTACCAGTCGCCGTCTGTGACGGCCGCCCGCCGCGGCCGGCGCCACCGGTGCTCCCGGATCGCGGCGGACCTTCGACCGATGCGCGTGCACTCGGCGCGGGCCACCGCCGCACGCGCCGAAACGCGCTCGCGCGCCGGCAGCGTCTTTCGTCATACGTTTCGTTGAAGTGACACGACGGCCTCAAGAAAGCGGCGCGGATGCCGTTTACCCGGTGAATTCGTCCACCGGGCGTTCGCGCTCCCTTACCGAGTCGTTTCCATGCTTTCGTCCATTCGCACCCGCATTCTTGCCGCGTGCGTCGCCATCGTCGTATTCGCGCTCGTCGCCACCACGCTGATCAACTATTTCATCGCGCACGCATACAACGACGACGCGATCGACCGCAACCTGACATCCGTCGCCAGCGGCCACGTGGTCGGCATCGGCGACTGGGTCGCGACCCGGAGCCGCATGATCGCGTCGCTGCAGGATGCCGCGCTGTCGCCCGATCCGCTGCCGGTGTTCAAGCAGATGGCTGCGGCCGGCGGCTTCACGAACGTCTACGCGGGCTATGCGGACAAGGTGTTCCGTTTCTCCGACCCGACCGGCATCCCGCCCGACTACGACCCGACCGGCCGTCCGTGGTACAAGCAGGCCGCCCAGGCCGGCAAGCCGGTGGTCACGCCGCCGTACGTCGACGCGGGCACCGGCAACCTGGTCGTCACGTTCGCGGTGCCGATCCTGCGCGACGGTGCGCTGAAGGGCGTCGTCGCAGCCGACGTCACGATGGACAGCGTGATCGCGAACGTGAAGTCGATCCACCCGACGCCCGCGAGCTTCGGGATGTTGATCGACAGCAGCGGCCACGTCGTCGCGCATCCTGACGCGAAGCTCACGCTGAAGCCGGTCGCCGACGTGTCGCCCGACCTCGGCGGCATGAGCGCCGCGTCGCTGGCCGCGGCCGCCGTGCCGGTCGAAGTGCACGTCGGCGGCGACGCGAAGCTGGTGCGCGCGCGGGCCGTGCCGGGCACCGACTGGTACGCGCTGGTCCTGCTCGACAAATCGGAAGCGACGGCCGGGATGCGCTCGCTGCTGACCGCGTCGCTGATCACGCTGGTGGTGATCGTCGGCGTCGCGTCGCTGATCGTCGGCGCGATCACCACGACCGCGTTCCGCCGCCTGTCGCAGGTGCGCCAGGCTATGGCGTCGATCGGCTCGGGCACGGGCGACCTGACGCAGCGCCTGCCGGCCGACGGCCGCGACGAGGTGGCCGATATCGCGCGCTCGTTCAACAGCTTCGTCGACAAGCTGAACGACGTGATGCGGCAGATTCGCGACGCGAGCGAATCGGTGCGCACGGCCGCGAACGAAATCGCCGCGGGCAACCAGGACCTGTCGTCGCGCACCGAATCGGCGGCGGCGAGCCTCGAGGAAACGGCGGCATCGATGGAAGAAATCACCGCGACGGTCGGCCAGTCGGCAGCCGCTGCCGGCCAGGCCGACGAACGCGCGGCCGCGGCATCGCGGATCGCGTCGCACGGTGGCGTGGTCGTATCGGACGTCGTGTCGACGATGGGGAAGATCGAGGAAGCGTCGGGCCGGATCGGCGACATCATCGGCGTGATCGACGGGATCGCGTTCCAGACCAACATCCTCGCGCTGAACGCGGCCGTCGAAGCGGCGCGTGCCGGCGAGCAGGGCCGCGGCTTCGCGGTCGTCGCGCAGGAAGTGCGCAGTCTCGCGCAACGCAGCGCGCAGGCCGCACGCGAGGTGAAGGTGCTGGTCGAATCGACGGTGGCGAGCGTGTCGGCGGGGTCGGGGCAGGTGCGCCAGGCCGGCGATACGATGCGCGAGATCGTGTCGAACGTCGCCAACGTGACGACGATCATCTCCGAGATCACGCACGCGGCGAACGAGCAGACGCGCGGCATCCAGGAAGTGAACCGCGCGGTCACCCAGCTTGACGAAATGGTGCAGCAGAATGCGGCGCTCGTCGAACAGTCGACCGCGGCTGCGACCGCGCTGCAGACGCAGGCGAACGCGCTCGCGACGACGGTCGGGCAGTTCAAGGTTGCATGACCTGCATCGGTTGACGCAGGCCGGGCCGCTGCGCGCGGCGATGCTCAGGCGCGGTCGCCGTCGCGCATCAGCGCAAGCCGGTTGTAGAGCGTCTTCAGGCTGATGCCGAGCGCTTTCGCGGCCTCTGGCTTGTTGCCGTCGAAGTGCTGCAGCGTCGCCGCGATGAAGCGCTGCTGCGCATGGTGCAGCGTCGCACCGAGCGGCAGCGCCATCGCGTCGTCCGACGTGTGGTCGGGCGGCATCGCCGGCTTCGGCAGCGCGACGTCGATGCCGTCGTCCGCGAGGATGTACGCGCGCTCGATCGTGTTGTGCAGCTCGCGCACGTTGCCGGGCCACGAATACGCGCGCAGCGCGGCGATCGCCGCGTCGGTCAGCCGCTTGTGCGAACGGTGCCGCGCGTTGAGCGTATCGACGAACTCGTGCGCGATCGCCTCGACGTCGCCGTTGCGCTGGCGCAGCGGCGGCACATACAGCGCGAACGCGGCGAGACGGTAGAACAGATCCTCGCGCAGCCGCCCGTCGCGCACGGCTTCGGCCGGATTGTGGCGGGTCGCCGACACGATGCGCACATCGAGCGGAATCGACTCGGTGCCGCCGACCCGCACGATCGCGTTCGATTCGAGCGCGCGCAGCAGCTTCACCTGCAACGATGCGGGCATCTCCGCGATCTCGTCGAGCAGCAGCGTGCCGCCGCACGCGGCTTCGAAGAATCCCTCGCGTTGCGCGACCGCGCCGGTGAAGCTCCCTTTCTCGTGACCGAACAATTGCGCTTCGGCGATGTCCGCCGGAATCGCGCCGCAGTTGACCGGCACGAACGGCCCGTCGCATCGCGCGCTGAGGTCGTGCAGCCGGCGCGCGACGATATCCTTGCCGACCCCGCTTTCGCCGGCGATCATCACGCTGGCGCGGGTCGGAGCGATTTTCTCGATACGGCCGAGCAGCGTGCGCATCGCCGCGGAGCGGCCGGACAGCCGGCGCGCGTCGGCGCGCTGCTTCGGACGGTTTGCGGATTCAGCCATAGGCGTCAGCGGGCCGTTTTGAAAATCGGCATCGCGCATTCCCTTCATTGCAATATTTATATCGACAGAGAAACCGCACGGAAGGTGCCGGAATATAGAAATTTCCAATGTGCGATGCGATGCGCGAAGAAATAGGCGATCGCCGGGGTACGAAGCCGATATGCGGCAGCCGATGCCTTTTTACAGCCGACGTCTGAAAAATCGAAAGCCGGCTGCAACCGCGCTCCGCGCAAACGTGGCAGGGCGGCCGGGCGACGCGGCGCGGCGGCACGTGCCGCGGGCTGCGCCGCGACATCGCCGGACGCCATGCCGCGGGTACGCGCGTTGCGGATCCTCCCAGGCTCGCCCGGTCCGCTTGACGGCATGCCGTCAAGCGACGGTCGCCGCGGCGATGCAGGGAAACGATGAGGACCTTTACCCATGAGCTGTTCCGGCAGGGCGCATGGGTCGTGCTGGCCGTCGGGCTGGCGTCCGCGCTGCAGGCGTGGGCGATTCACGTCGTCGGCATGCATGCACCGTTTGCGCCGCTGCCTTTCTACGTCGGCGTCGCGGCTGCGGCCTGGCTGACGTCGTTCGGCGGCGGCCTGGCCGCGACCGCCGCGAGCGTGGCCGTGATCGGGGCGTTGTGGTGGCGCGATGTGCCGCTGCCCGCGTTGCTCGCCCAGGCCGGCGCCTTCGTCGCGATCAGTTTCGTCGAATGCGCGCTCGTGATGGCCGTCAAGCCGCTGCTCGCAAACGATCGGCTGCGCGGGGCCGAGGATGCCGAAGGAGGCGACGCACGCGCGCCGCGCCGCGAACCGGCGCCCGCGGCGCGCTCGCTCGACGACATCCTGCTGCGCCGCGTGGTCGATGCATCGCCCGACGCGATCGTCGGCGTCGATGCGGTACGGCGGATCACGAGCTGGAACCCGGCTGCGCGGCGCCTGTTCGGCGTCGACGTCGCGGCGGTGATCGGGCACGACGTCACGACGCTGATCGCGCCGCGCTGGCTGCGATTGCATCCGGTTCCCGCATCGTTCACGAACGCGCGCGCACTAGCCGGCCCGCTCGACATCCTGTGTCTGCGCCACGACGGCGGCCGCTTTCGCGCGACCTTCGCGGCGGCACCGATCGTCGACGCGCAAGGCACCTGCACTGGCCTGTCGCTGACGCTGCGCGAGGCGCACGAACGCCGCCGCGACGAGCGGCGCGACCTGCGTTCGTTGCGTGGTGCCCGTGACGCGCGCGTGCAGGCCGACGAGTCGAACCGGCTGAAGGACGAACTGCTGGCCACCGTATCGCATGAACTGCGCACGCCGCTGAACGTGATCTACGGCTGGGTCGAGGTGCTGCGCAGCGCCGACGGCCAGGGTTTCGCTCCCCAGGCGATCGATGCGATCGATCGCAGCGCGCGGTCGCTGTCGCGGATGGTCGGCGACCTGCTCGACGCCTCGTCGCTCGCGACGGGCCGGATGCGGCTCGAGCGCGCGCCCGTCGATCTCGTGCGCGTCGTGCGCGAAGCGGTGCGCGGCCTCGGTTCGACCGCGGAGGCGAACGGTCTCGAACTGTCGACCGAGTGCGCGATGTCCAACTGCGTGATCTCCGCGGACGGCGAGCGCGTGCGCCAGGTGCTGTCGAACCTGCTGTCGAACGCGATCAAGTTCACGCCGCCGGGCGGCCGCATCAAGGTGTCGCTGACCCGGGCCGGCGCGCGCGTGCGGCTGTCGGTCGCCGATACGGGCCAGGGCATTTCCGCGGAACGCCTGCCGCATCTGTTCGATACGTTCAACCGTCCGGAAGGCGCATCCGCGTCGCCGAAGCGTGGCCTGGGGCTCGGCCTGTCGATCGTGCGCAACATCGCACGGCTGCACGGCGGCGAGGTCACGGCGGCGAGCGCAGGCGCCGGGCGCGGCACGACCGTGACCGTGATGCTGCCGGTGGACTGGGGCGCCGACGATCTGAACGGCCAGCCGTTACGGCCGAGCGGTGCGTCGACGGCGGTCGCGCTCGATGGCCAGCGCGTGCTGGTGGTCGATGACGATGCGACGTCGCGCGCGAGCCTCGCGGCAGCGCTCGAAACGCTGGGCGCCCAGGTGTCGACCGCGCAATCGGGGCACGACGCGCTCGACGTGGTCGCGCGGCAGCACCCGAGCGTCGTGCTGTCCGATCTCGCGATGCCGGACGGCGACGGCTTCTGGCTGCTCGACCACATCCGCCATTTGCCGGACGGCGCCGGGCATCTGCCCGTCGTCGCGGTGACCGCGCATGCGGGTACCGCGGACCGGAACCGCGTGATGGCCGCCGGTTTCGACGCATATCTGTGCAAGCCGGTCGACATGCCGACGCTGGCCGGCGTGATCGTCGACGTGTCGCCCGCCGGACGGCGCCGCTGACGCACGGCGGCCTCCGCAACGCCACCGGGCGGCACGATGAGGGATCGAACACCACGCATCGCGACGCCAGCGACATCGACGTGCAGGCGCACGACCGCGTGGCCGCATGGCCGAGTTGACGGACAGCATGCCCGACGCGCGGCAACGCGCGACCGCGATTTCGGTCGTGCACGACGTCGACGGTATGCGCGGCGTGCGCGACAGGCTGCGGATCCGCCGACGGAAGTAACGCGATGCGCGGGCAAGCGTCGGGCCGATCGGTCGCCCGATACGGAGGTCAGGATGAAAACGAACGACAGGCACTCGTGCCGATCCGTCGCGTTTGCCGGCACCGCGTCCATGCTGGTATCGGGCGTGCTCGCGGTGTTCGGCGTGCCGGCATTCGCGCCGGCGCAGGCCCAGGCCCAGGCGCCGCCGGCATCGTCCGTTCATGTCGCGCCGGGCGTCGTCCGTCCCGGCGCGACTGCCGACGAGGCGGACATGACGCGGCGGCCGACCGGCATCGACGCCGAATTCGTCGACAAGGCCGGCATCGTCTGCAAGACGGAGCTGCAGGCGAGCCAGCTCGCGCTCGATCGGTCGTCGAATCCGGACGTGAAGGCCTTCGCACGCCGGATGGTCGACGATCACGTTCGCATGACCGCGGAATTGCGCCGGCTCGGCGCGCAAAAGGGCTTGCCCGTGCAGGCGCGCATGCTGGTCGATCCGGCGGTGACGACGCTGCGAAGCATGAATGGCCGTGCCTTCGACAAGGAGTACATCGAGCTGGCGGGACCGAACGCGCACGAGGCGGCGATCAGGCTCTACGAAGCCGAAGCGCGCGATGGCCACGATCCGCAGCTTCGCGCATTCGCGGCGGACACGCTGCCGACGCTGAAGGCGCACCTGGGCGCCGCGCGCAAGCTCGAGCGTTCGATCGCGGCCGCGCGCTGATCCGCACGGGCGAACCCGCACGTCCGTCAGTGCGGCCGCGTATCGCTGTCCGGGCCGTCCGGCGACGCCTCGTATGGCGGCGAGTCGAGCGCCGTTTCGCCTTCCTCGATCAGCCAGTACGGCGATGCACCGTAGTACGCGTGCAGCCCCTCGGCCCAGGCGGGATCGGCCATCGTCGGCCAGCGGTCCTGCTCGAAGCCCGGCGCGTCGCGCACGCGCTCGGTCGAAACGGGCAGCACGAAGCAGCGGCGCTCGGCATCGAGCGTCAGCACGTTCCACGGCACCGCGAGCAGCTTGTCGCCGATCCCGGGCAACCCGCCCGACGACACGACCGCATACGCGATCCGGCCCGAGCGGACATCGAGCATGATGTTCGTGACCTTGCCGATGTCGTCGCCGTCGATCGTCAGCACGCGATCGTCTTCCAGCGTGCCGGCGGCCATCACGTCCGGCCCGGGGCCGCCGGCCGAACGGCCGCGGTCGCCGACGATGCGCGCCTGCGTGCGCGACGGTCTGTCCGTTGTCATTGCTGTTCTCCTGGTCGAGGCGGCGCGGCATACGCGGCGCGCGGGCCGCACGGGTGAGGGCAGCCGATCAGCGGCGACGCGGCAGGGACACGTCCTCGAGCGTATTCGCCAGCTCGTCGCGTGCCGGGCCGCCCGCGCGTGTCGCGATGTCGCCCAGCGACACGATGCCGACGATCTGGCGGTTGGCGTCGAGCACCGGCATCCGGTGCAGCTGCACGTCGGCCATCCGTTGCTGCACGTCGCCGACGCCGTCGTCCTCCACGCACCACTGCACCGGCGCGGATGCGACGACCTTCACCGGGGTATCGGGCGCATGCCCGTGCGACAGCGCGCGCACCGCGAGGTCGCGGTCCGTCACGATCGCGACGAGCTCGGCGCCGTCGCAGACGGGCAGCACGCCGATGTCGAAGCGCTGCATCAATTCGGCCGCATGGCGAATCGTGTCGGTCGGCGCGACGCACACCACGTCGCGCGACATGATTTCGTTGACGCGATACATGAACGCCTCCTTCGTGAGCGAGACGATGCGGAAGCAGGACGCGTGCCGCGTTCAATCGGCACACGGAGGGCTTGCGCGGCCGGGCCACGGAGAAATTTGCCAGCCGGCTTGTACATCTTCCACGGCGGCAGCCGCGGCCGGGTTGCGAGCAACGCTCAGTGGCCGACGCCCGTCATCACGACGATTGCCAGGACCAGCGCGCTCTCGATCGCGGCCAGCGCCGCGACACCCGCGGCGCCGCTGACTTCGTGCCATGCACGTTCGATGCATTTCATCAGTTCACTCCAGTTGGGCCGGCCCGGCGCTGCGCTGCCGCGCATCGCGGGCCGGGGTGCCGCCGTCAGCCGTGATCGCGGGGCGGTGGGGGCGCGTCGGGCGCGCGACGTTCGCGTTCGCCGGACGGCCTGGCGGGGTCGATGCGAGTCGCGCCGCCGACGGCGGGCGGATCGCTGGCCGGGAACGACTCCTCGAGTCCTTCGTCGATGCGCTCTTCCGTCTTGTCATCGGACGGCTTGCGCGACGCGGCGCAGAGGAGCGGGCCGGCAGCCGGTGACACGGCGTCGCGGCAACCGGGGGCGTAAACGGTCATGATCGAACCTCCTTACGGGTAACGACGGGCGCAAGCGCCATGCCCGTGCAGCCCGGGCGGCATGACGCCTGTAGCCGTCGAGCCGGCCGGGCTGGCGGACACATGGCCCGCCAGCCGCCGGCGTGGACGAGAGGACATCGTGATGAATGAACCCAGGGAAAGGATACGTTACGACGCGAACGTGTGCGGCGGCGATTTCAGTCATGTGCGTGAGCGTTTCGACATATGGAAGCGCGAATCGCGGGCCCATCGACCCGAGCGGCGCATGTTCGACGGGAAGGGCGAGGTTCGCGGGCTGAACCATGCCGTCTACGCGGGGCCGGAAAGCGCACGGCGGGCGCTGGTCGCGCGATGCGCGACGTCCGATCCGTTCGCGCTCGCAGTGGGGCCCGCCGCCGATGGGTGCATCCTGTGGCTGGTGATGGCGGCTTGCGACGCATGATCGGGTGCGCGGTCGCCCGGCCGGGCAGGCACGTCGCTTGCGTACGCTCGCCGCGCCAATCGACACGCGCGAGCCGCCGCGCAGGAGTGCGATGAATATGCGATCCATGCTGCACCGTCCCGAACCGACGCCCGATGTCGATCCCGATCCGGCGCTGCCTGAGCACGACGATCCGGTCGATCCGCCCGTGCCCCCAGGCCTGCCGCAGGGCGATCCGCCGTCGCGGCCGCCGCCGATCCGGATGCCGGGCGGGCGCAGCGAACCGCGGCCGGCCGCGTGATCACTGAAAGGAGGACCATCATGGACATTCACGTGCAATCGCCGGACAAGCGCGCGATCGCTCAGGTGCTGGGCCGCTATTTCGAGTCGCGTTCGTTGCGCTATCACATCGAGGAGTTGCCGGGCGGCGTGCTGCATATCGGCTTTCGCGCGAGCGGCCGCCCGGTCGCCGTCACCGTGTCGTTCGACGACACCGCCTACGACACCTACACGCACTGGGACGCAAGCCAGAAGCAGCTCGCGCTCGGACGCCTCGCGGACGGCTTCTCGCGCATGATGGCGAAGCGCAGCCCGGCCGCGCTCGCGGGCGACTATCACGTCGAGCGTTTCTGATTCCGCAACCCTGCGCCGGTTCGTACCGGAATGCGGCAAAGTGCCCGTGCTCAACGGGCGCTTTGCGGCTTCGCGTGCGCCGGCGTAGGATGTTCACAATTCAGCGCACGCTACGTTCGCGCCGTCGGCTGCCCGCCGTTGCAGCCGATCAGGCTGCGACGCGCTTTCCCTCAGGTTCGTTTCGTGCAACCGACGGAGACCGCCTTGATGACCGTTGCCCGCCCGTTGTTGTCACCCGGTACCCGCCGGTTCGTGTCCGGCCTGTCGGCCTTCGCCGCGCTGGCGGCGGCCGGTGCCCGCGACGCGTCGGCGCAGACGCCTTCGCCGCTCGGCGAATGGCAATACTCGGCGGGCGTCCCGCTGCAGAAGCTGTTCAGTCCGACCGTCCCCACGTGGCAGGTCAGCGTCGGCGCCGCGATGACACTGCAGCCGCGCTACGCGGGCTCCGATCGCTATCGCGTGATGGGCGGCCCGAACTTCGACGTGCGCTATCGCGACCTGTTCTTCCTGTCGACGGGCGAGGGGCTCGGCGCGAACGTGCTGCGCGGGCCCAACTGGCGCGTGAGCCTGTCGGTCGGCTATGACCTCGGACGCCGCTCGGCCGACGACCTCGACCACCTGAACGGGCTCGACAACATCAACGCGGCGCCGGTGATGAAGCTCGCGGCCGACTACGTGATCTCGAAGGATTTCCCGCTCGTGCTGCGCGCGGATGTCCGGCGCAGCATCGGCGGCTCGAACGGCTGGGTCGGCGATTTCTCCGCGTACATGCCGATGCCGGGCAGCAACGAAAACTTCTTCTGGTTCGCCGGGCCGACCGTGTCGTTCGCCGATTCGCGCTACATGAACAGCTGGTTCGGCGTGAACCCGGGCGCGTCCGCGCGTTCGGGGCTGCCCGCCTATTCGTCGGGCGCGGGGATGAAGTCGTTCGGCGCCGGCGTGACGATGGTCTGGTTCGTCAACAAGCACTGGTTCGTGACGATGGACGGCGCGATCGAACAGCTCGTCGGCCGCGCACGGCGCAGCCCGATCACGCAGCAGTCGACGAACGGCGTGTTCGACATGTCGGTGAATTACCAGTTCTGACCGGATCGGCGCCGTTGGGGCGGCCACGGGGTGGGGCGTGGCATGCGGCATGTTTCGTCACATTTGATATGATTCCGACCTGTACAAACGTACAGTGATCGATCCCCGTGACGCCTGCATTGCCGACGCCCCCGGCGTTTTACTACCTGACCAATTTCGAACGCGCGCTGGCCTGGCTCGGCGAGCGTTACGACGACCTGCTCGACGCGGGCGAACACGCGTTTCTCGCGCATTTCGCGCAACTGCCGAAAGTGTCGCGTGCATTGCTCGTGCGGATGCTGATGCGCAGCGGCTCCGACTTCCGCGCGAGCAAGCTCGTGTACGACGAAATCGGCTGCACGCTCGACGCGGCCGCGCCGCTCGTCGCACTCGGCTGGGTCGATCCGGCACCCGCGCTCACGCTCGACGCGCTGTTCGCGCTGTCGACCAAGGCCGACCTGCTGAAGGTGTTCCCGTCGCTCGCCGCGCATGCGGGCGAGCGCAAGCCCGACTGGCTAGAACGGCTGCGTCCCGCGCACGACGTGGCGCAACCGCTCGACGCGTGGTGCGCGCAGGCCGGCGATCGCGTGCTGCGCGTGACGGTCGGCGCGCTGTGCGACCGGCTGCGGCTGATGTTCTTTGGCAATCTTCATCAGGACTGGAGCGAATTCGTGCTCGCCGATCTCGGCGTGTTCCAGTACGAAAGCGTGCCGATCGCGCCGTCGTCGCGCGCGTTCCAGCAGCGCGACGACGTCGATACGTATCTCGCGCTGCAGACCTGCCGCGAAGCACTCGACGCATGGCCCGACGACCAGCCGTTCGACGACCTGCTGCAGGCGATCGACGCGGTCGGCTGCGCGCAGCCGTGGCTCGCGACGCGCCGCGCGAAGCTGCTGTTCACGCTCGGGCAGATCTGCGAGCGCCGCGCCGACTGGACCGCCGCGCTGGACGCGTATGCGCGCAGCGCGTGGCCGGGCAGCCGGCACCGGCGCATTCGCGTGCTCGAACGCTGCGGACGCGACGACGCTGCGCTCGCGCTGGCGCTCGATGCGCGCGGCGGCTTCGAAAGCGACGAGGAGCGCCAGCGCGTCGAGCGGATGCTGCCGCGCTTGCAGCGCTGTCTCGGGCAGCGGGTCGAACGCGCGGGCAGCGCGCCCGACGTGCCGCGCGAAACGCTCGTGCTGGTGCGCCCCGAAGCGTTCGTCAGCGTCGAATACGCGGTGCGCGACCATCTTGCACAGCCCGACTCGCCGGTTCACTACGTCGAGAACACGCTGATCAATTCGCTGTTCGGGCTGCTGTGCTGGGAGCCTGTGTTCGCGGCCGTGCCCGGCGCGTTCTTTCACCCGTTCCAGCGCGGCCCGGCCGACCTGCACGCGCCCGATTTCGCGGTGCGCCGCGCGGACGCGTTCGCCGCCTGCTTCGCGCAGCTCGACTCGGGCGCCTACCGCGACACGATCCGCCGGCACTACGCAGCGAAGATGGGGCTGCAGTCGCCGTTCGTGTTCTGGGGCGTGCTGACCGACGAACTGCTCGACGAGGCGCTGGCTTGCCTGCCGCCCGAGCACCTGCGGTTGTGGTTCACGCGCCTGCTCGCGGATATCCGCGGCAACCGCTCGGGGCTGCCCGATCTCGTCCGTTTCTGGCCCGGCGAGCGGCGCTATGAACTGATCGAGGTGAAGGGCCCCGGCGACCGGCTGCAGGACAACCAGACGCGCTGGCTCGCGTACTGCATCGCGCACGGCATTCCGGTGCGTGTCGTCGATGTCGAATGGGCCGGTGACGGTGTCGAGCAGGCCGAAGCGGCGGGGCTGTCCGCATGAGCTATGTCGTCGCGGTGCGGGCGATGTGCGAGTTCACCGCGCGACGCGGCGATCTCGACCTGCGCTTCACGCCCGCGCCGACCGCGCTCGAAGGCATCGCCGGTCACGGCGCCGTCACGTCGAAGCGCGGTGCGCGCTACGAAACCGAGATCGCGCTGAGCGGCACGTGGGGCACGCTCACCGTGCGCGGGCGCGCGGATGGCTACGATCCGGTCGCGAACCGGCTCGAGGAGATCAAGACCTACCGCGGCAGCCTCGACGCGATGCCGGCCAATCATCGCGCGCTGCACTGGGCGCAGGCGAAGGTCTATGCGCACCTGATGTGCGACGCACGCGGCCTCGCGGAAATCGACGTCGCGCTCGTGTATTTCGACATCGTGTCGGAGCGCGAGACCGTGCTGACGGAAACGCTGAGCGCAAGCGTGCTCGCCGCGTTCTTCGCCGAGCAGTGCGCGTGCTTCGTCGGCTGGGCCGAGCGCGAAACCGCGCACCGCGCGGCGCGCGATGCGGCGCTGCGTGCGCTGACGTTTCCGCACGGCGAGTTCCGCAGCGGTCAACGCGAGCTGGCCGTGTCCGTCTATCGGGCGGCGCGCGACGAACGCTGCCTGATGGCGCAGGCGCCGACCGGCATCGGCAAGACGCTCGGCACGGTGTTCCCGCTGCTGAAGGCGTGCGGCGAGGGCGAGCTCGATCACGTGTTCTTCCTGACCGCGAAGACGCCCGGCCGCGCGCTCGCGCTGGACGCCGCGACCACGCTCGGCGCCGGCACGCCGGCGCTGCCGCTGCGCGTGCTGGAGCTCGTCGCGCGCGACAAGGCGTGCGAGCATCCGGACCGCGCGTGTCACGGCGAATCGTGCCCGCTCGCGCAAGGCTTCTACGACCGGCTGCCGGCCGCGCGCGACGCGGCGATCGGCGCGGGGCTGCTCGATCGCGACACCGTGTGCGAGGCGGCCCTCGCGCACGACGTCTGCCCGTATTACCTCGCGCAGGAGCTGGCGCGCTGGTCGGACATGATGATCGGCGACTACAACTACTACTACGACGGCAGCGCGATGCTGCATACGCTCGCGCAGCAGAACCAGTGGCGCGTCGGCGTGCTCGTCGACGAGGCGCACAACCTGCTCGATCGCGCACGCAAGATGTACAGCGCATCGCTCGACCCGTTCGCGTTCACGGCCGCGCGCGAGGCCGCGCCGGCGGCACTGCGCAAGGCGTTCGACCGGCTCGCGCGCGCGTGGGGCACGCTCAATCGCGCACAGGCCGAGCGCTATTCGGCGTACCCCGAGATTCCGGGGCCGATCGTGTCGGCGGTGCAGAACCTCGTCGCGACGATTGGCGAACACCTGACCGATGCGCCGCGCGCGAACGGCGACGCGCTGTTGCGCTTTCATTTCGAGGCGATCCAGTTCGGCGTGCTCGCCGACGCGTTCGACAGCGCGTCGATCTTCGACGCGACGCTGCACGGCGAGCCGCTGCCGCGCCAGTCCGGGGTCGCCGGTGTCGCGCCGGCAGGGCGCAGGCGCCGCATCCAGTCGACGCTGTGCGTGCGCAACGTGATTCCGGCCGGTTTTCTCGCGCCGCGCTACGAAGCCGCGCGCGCGACCGTGCTGTTTTCCGGCACGCTGAGTCCGTTTCATTTCTATCGCGACACGCTCGGGTTGCCGGCCGATACCGGCTGGCTCGATGTCGACGGGCCGTTCCGCGCCGAGCAACTGACCGTGCGCGTCGCGAGCCACGTTTCGACGCGCTGGCGCGACCGCGACCGTTCGCTCGAACCGATCGTGGATCTGATCGCCGCGCAGTATGCGACGCGGCCCGGCAACTACCTCGGTTTTCTCAGCAGCTTCGACTATCTCGGGCGCGTCGTCGCGCTGATGCAGACGCGCCACCCTGACGTGCCCGTGTGGGCCCAGGCGCCCGGCATGGCCGAAAGCGAGCGCGACGCATTTCTCGCGCGCTTCGACGCGGGCGGGCGCGGGGTCGGCTTCGCGGTGCTGGGCGGTGCGTTCTCGGAAGGCGTGGACCTGGTCGGCGAGCGGCTGATCGGTGCGTTCATCGCGACGCTCGGGCTGCCGCAGGTCAACGACGTCAACGAACAGATGCGGCGCGCGATGGATACGCGTTTCGGCAACGGTTACGACTACATCTATCTGTTCCCGGGCTTGCAGAAGGTCGTGCAGGCGGCCGGGCGCGTGATCCGCACCGAACACGACGAGGGCGTCGTGCATCTGATCGACGATCGTTACCGGCGGCGGGAGGTGCGCGATCTGCTGCCGCGGTGGTGGCGGATCGGGTGATTGCGACGTGCGTCGGGCGCGTTCCTACAGCACGTTGAGCATCGCGAGCGCGGTTTCCTGCAGATGCGGCAGCACGCGCCGCACGGCCGCGTCGGTCGTCTCCGCGCCGATCGGCATGTTCGTGCTCAGCGCGGCGACGACTTCGCCGTGACGGTTCTTCAGCGGCACCGCGATGCCGCGCACGCCGACCTGCAGTTGCTGCTCGATCACCGCGAAGCCCGCGTCGCGCGCGTGGTCGACCTGTTCGAGCAGGCGCGGCTTGTTGGTGATCGTATGCGGCGTGAACGGCGCGAGTTCGGTGTCGTCGAGCCATGCGCGGACGGCCTCGCGATCCGGATGATGCGCGAGCAGCACGACGCCCGGCGACGTCAGCGGGGCGGGCACGCGCGCGCCGAGCACGAAGCCGGTCGTCATCACGCGCGACACGCCGTTGCGGGCGATGAACACGAGCTCCCAGCCGTCGAGCACGCTCACGTACGCCGATTCGTTCAGCGACGCGCTCAGTTGCTGCAGATAGGGCTGGACCGTGCGCGGCAGGCGCGCCGAATCGAAGTACGACCAGCCGACCCGCAGCACGCGCGGCGTGAGACCGTACAGCTTGCCGTCGGTGTACACGTAGCCGAGCGATTCGAGCGTCAGCAGGTAGCGCCGTGCGGCCGTGCGCGTGAGACCGGTGCGGGCGGCGGCCTGGGTGGGCGTCATCCGCGCGTGCTGGCTGTCGAATGCCTCGAGGATCATCAGGCCTTTTTCGAGGCCGGCAATCCAGTCGCGTCGGTCGAGATCGGGCTTTTTCATCGTCGGCGGCGCACGGTTTGATGCGCGGTATTCGCTCAGAAGTGGGCGATTATCGCGCAGATCGAACACCGTGCGAAGACGATGATGGACGGGCGTGCCGGAGGATGTGCCGGACGGCAACAAAACCGCTGATGGCCACGGGATGTCTGCGAGGATTAACCGGTGGCCTGCAGAAGCCACCGCGAGCATGCGGGGGGAGAGGGGATACGGCGGGGCGCGAACACTATTCGCGCCGCCGCCGGGATGACGTTACTCGCCGCTCGTCCACTCGACGTTCGCACCGACCGAACGCAGGTTTTCGACGAAATGCGGGTGTGCGCGGCGGATCGGCAGCGCGTTCATGATTTCCGAGCGGCCTTCGATGCTCGCGGCCACCATCAGCAGCGCGATCGCGACGCGGATGATGTACGGGCTCTCGACGCGCGCCGGCGTCAGCTGCAGCCCGCCGAACGTGATCAGCCGATGCGGATCGGACAGCAGCACGTGCGCACCGAACTTCGACAGTTCGCCGGACCAGCCGAGCGCGCCGTCATAGACCTTGTTCCAGAACATCGCGCTGCCTTCCGCGCGCACGCCGAGCGCGATGAAGATCGGCAGCAGGTCGACCGGCAGGTAGGGCCACGGCGCGGCTTCGACCTTGGTCAGGATGTTCTGCGTGAACGGCCGGCGCACGCGCAGCGGGCCGTCGCGTTCCGCGCGGGACCAGCCGTCGCGGTGCGTGACGTTCACGCCGAACTTCGCGAACGTGCGGTCGATCAGCGGGAAATGCTCCGGCGACGAGTTGCGCACCGTGATGTCGCCGCCCGTGATCGCGCCGAGCGCGAGGAACGTCGCGATTTCGTGGAAATCCTCGGCGAAGCGGAATTCGCCGCCGCCGAGCTTGCCGCCGCCCGTCACGCACAGGCGCGACGTGCCGATGCCTTCGATCGCGACGCCGATCAGCGCGAGGAACTGGCAGAACTCCTGCACGTGCGGCTCGGATGCCGCATTCATCAGCGTGGACGTGCCGCGGGCCGCCGTCGCGCACAGCGCGAAGTTTTCGGTGGTCGTCACCGATGCGTAGTCGAGCCAGTGATCGTTGGCTGTCAGCGGACCGTCGGCGCGGACGATCAGCGAATCGGGCGTGCGCTCGATATGTGCGCCGAAGCGCTCGAACACCTCGACGTGCGGATCGATTTCGCGCACGCCGAGCGTGCAGCCCTTCACGTCGTTCTCGAGGCGCGCGACGCCGAAGCGCGCGAGCAGCGGCGGAATCAGCATGATCGACGAGCGCATCGCCTCGGGCAGGCGGTGAACGGCCGGGTCGAACGTCGTGTTGCGATGGTGGAGTTCGAGAATGCCCGTCGTGAAGTCGACCGACACGTCGCTGCCGAGCGTGCGGAAGATGTCGAGGATCTTGCGCACGTCGGTGATGTCCGGCACGCCGACGAGGCGCAGCGGCTGATCGGTCAACAGGGTCGCGCACAGAATCGGCAGGACGGCGTTCTTGTTCGCGGACGGCTTGATGTCCCCGCGCAGCGGAGTGCCGCCGTGGACGATGAGATTCGACATGATATGGGGGCGTATCGGTGACTGACGTAGGCCCATATGATGCCATTGGTCGGCGGGTGGCGTGGAATGTTCAGAGGGGGAAAAGGGCTTCTGCGCACGGGATTGACCGTGTTTGACGTTGGGTGGGGGCAGGGCCCCGTCCGGCTGGCGGGGGATGGCAGCCGGTGCGGCAATGGCCGGCACGCATCGCGGCCGGCCATCCGGTCATTCCGTCATTGCGCCGCCCGCATCCGTGCGGCGACCACCAGCGAGATCAGGCAACCCACCGCGAGATAGCCGGCGACCAGGTGCCACGAACCGCCGGCCACGCTGACCAGCGCCACCGCGATGAACGGCGTGAACCCGCCGCCGACGACGCTCGCGAACTGGTAGCCGACGCCCGCGCCGCTGTAACGGTATTCCGCACCGAACAGCTCGGTGAAGAGCGGCTGCTGGACGCTCACGACCATGTCGTGCGCGGCGTTCGCCAGCAGCATCGAGAAGACCACGATCCACGCGATCGAGCGCGATTCCAGCGCGACGAAGAACGGCACCGCCGACGCGAGACCGATCAGCGCGCCGATCAGGTAGATGCGGCGCAGGCCGAAGCGGTCCGCCAGCCATGCGAAGCACGGGATCGTCACGCAGCTCACCGCGCCGACCAGCAGGCCGATGTTCAGGAACAGGTCGCGCGACATGCCGAGGTTCGACGTCGAATAGCTGAGCGCGAACGCGGTGACGATATACATCGAGAACAGCTCGGCGAGCCGCAGCGCGACGATCAGCAGGAACGCCTTCGGATGGCGCGTCAGCGCCTCCAGCACCGGCAGGCGCAGCTTGCGGTTGCCGTGCTCGACCTTCTCGACGAACTCCTGCGACTCGTCCATGCTCTTGCGGACCCACAGCCCGATCAGCACCAGCACGATGCTGAACACGAACGGCAGGCGCCAGCCCCACGACTTGAACGCTGCCTCGCCGAGCGTATGGCTCAGGATCGACACGATCCCCGTCGCCAGCACGAGCCCGACGCCGTAGCCGACCTGCACGCCGCTGCTGTAGAACGCCTTCTTCTGCTTCGGCGCGCTCTCGACGGCCATCAGCGCCGCGCCGCCCCATTCGCCGCCGACCGCGAAGCCCTGGATCGCACGCATCAGCACCAGCAGCACGGGCGCCCACCAGCCGATCGTCGCGAAGCCCGGCAGCAGGCCGATCGCGACGGTCGACAGCCCCATCAGCATCACGGTCAGTACCAGCATCCGCTTGCGGCCGAGCCGATCGCCGTAATGGCCGAACACGACGCCGCCGAGCGGCCGGAACAGGAAGCCGACGCCGAAGGTCGCGAACGCCGCGAGCGTGCCCATGGTCGGGCTGACCTTCGGGAAGAATTCGGAATTGAAGACGAGTGCGGCGACGATCCCGTACAGCAGGAAGTCATACCAGTCGACGACGGCGCCGACGAAGCTGCCGATCGCGGCCTTGCGGGCCTGGCTGCGCGCGCGGGCGCCGGCGGCGGCGTCGAGGGTGTCGAAGGTTGGGGTCATGGCGAAGTCTCCTGGCACGGCGCATCGTGGAATCGTGGCGGTGCCGCGTCCGATGCTGCATTGAAGTCGATGGGTGAACGGAGAATAGGGCGCGCGCCGCACGACGGCAATTGGCCGATCGGCCAAAATGCGCGATTATCGTTCAGTTGTGTGCGATTATCGTACGCTTTCCGGGTTTGCACTAGGCGAGGTACGCATATCCCGTTCGGCCAGGGTGTGCCGCCGTGAACGATCTGGTTAAAATCGGGACCATCAAGACCACGCCCGAATCGGGCGGACGCCTGGCCTCCACATCGGCCGGGCGTGCCGCACGCGCCGGGCGTCACCCCCATCGACCGCATGCCCCCGGAGACTGGAATGCCCGGCAATTCCCACCCCCTGTCCAGCGATACGCCGCCCGTTGCCGATCCGGCCGCCAATCCGCTCGGGATGGCCGGACTCGAATTCGTCGAGTTCGCGGCGCCGGTGCCGGAGGCGCTCGCGCAACGCTTCGAGCAGCTCGGGTTCAAGGCGATCGCGCGCCATGTCAGCAAGAACGTCACGCTGTACCGGCAAGGGCAGATGCAGTTCCTGATCAACGCCGAACCCGATTCGTTCGCTGCGCGCTATGCAGAGGAATACGGGATGGGTGTCTGCGCGATCGGGTTGCGCGTGGCCAGCGCGCGGCGCGCGTTCGAGCGTGCGATCGAACTCGGCGCGTGGGCGTTCGAGGGCGAGCGGATCGGGGTCGGCGAGCTGAAGATTCCCGCGATTCAGGGAATCGGCGATTCGCACCTTTATTTCGTCGATCGCTGGCGCGGGCGGGACGGCCAACGCGGCGGCGTCGGCGACATCTCGATCTTCGACATCGACTTCCGGCCGATCGACATCGCGACCGCGCATACCGATCTCGATTGCGCGGGCACGGGCCTGCAGCAGGTCGACCACTTCACGCAGACGGTCGGCGCGGGGCGCATGCGCGAGTGGCTCGATTTCTACCACGACCTGCTGCACTTCCGCGAAATCCACGAAATCGACGCGCACTGGCATGTGTCGGAAGAGTCGCGCGTGATGGTGTCGCCGTGCGGTGCGGTGCGGATTCCGGTGTACGAGGAAGGCACGCGGCGCACCGAGCTGATGCACGCGTATCTGCCGGACCATCCGGGCGAAGGCGTCCAGCACGTTGCGCTCGCGACCGACGACATCCTGGCGAGCGTCGATGCGTTGCGCGCGAACGGCGTCGAATTCATCGAGCCGCCGGCGCGCTATTACGACGAAGTCGATGCGCGGCTGCCGGGGCACGGCGTCGATCTCGACGCGCTGCGCCGCCGCGCGGTGCTGGTCGACGGCGAAATCGGCAGCGACGGCGTGCCGCGCCTGTTCTTCCAGACCTTCGTCAAGCGCCGGCCCGGCGAGATCTTCTTCGAGATCGTGCAGCGGCAGGGACACCACGGATTCGGGGAAGGCAACCTCGCGGCGCTGGCCCGCGCCCGCGACGCCGGCTGAGCGGCAAGGGCACGGCAGCGACTGCGGCGAGATCGGGCGCGTCCGTCACACGCCCGCAGCCGGCACGCGGTTCGGCGCCGGATCGTTCGGCGCCTTGAGTGCGCACGCGGTGCCGCCCGGCGTGTACATCGACACGACACAGCGGTTGCAAGACGTGCAGCCCGATTGCGCGATTCGGCCGTCGCGCAGTTCGTTCACGAAACCCGGCTCGAACACGAGCGCGCGGGCAAGCGCCACCGCGTCGAAGCCTTCGTGCATCGCCAGCGCGACGTTCTCGCGCGAGCGCACGCCGCCGAGATAGGCGAGCGGCATTCGGACGGCCGCACGCACCTGCCTCGAATGCTCGAGGAAGTACATCTCCCGAAACGCGCCCATCTTCGGCTCGGTGAGCTTCTGCAGCGCCATCGCGGTGCGCACGATCGCGTTGTCGGCGTTCGCGCGCGCCTCGCCGGGCAGCGGGCTGCCGAACAGTTGCCACACCGACTCGACATTCATTCCGCCGCTCAGCACGAGCAGGTGCGCGCCCTCGGCCTCGAGCCGCCGCGCGATCTCGCATGCGTCGTCGGCCGTTCCGCCGCCGCGCACGCCTTCGGTCACGCCGATCTTGCAGACCACGGCGAGATCGCGGCCAACCGCATCGAGCACGCGGCGCAGCACCTCGACGGGAAACGCCGCGCGCCGCGCCGCATCGCCGCCGTACGCGTCGCGGCGACGGTTGTACAGCGGCGACAGGAACTGGCTCAGCAGATAACCATGCCCCATGTGGATCTCGACCGCGTCGAAGCCCGCGTCGCGCGCGTGGCGCGCCGCGCGTGCGAATTCGTCGGCGATGACGGTCATCTGGTCGCGCGTCATCGCCTGCTTCAGGAAGCGGCCGCTCATCACGCCGACCTTGTTGAAGCCGCCCGACGCGCTCAACGGCCGTTTCGTCGACAGCGACGGCAGGAACGTGAAGCAGCCGCCATGCGTGATCTGCGCGGACGCCGCCGCGCCGTGGCGATGGACCGCGTCGGTCAGCGCGCGGAATTGCCGGACCGTCGGCGCATCGAGCCGCGCCTGGTCGACGAACGTGCGGCCGTCGTCGCTGACCGCGCAGTACGCGACGGTCGTCAGCGCGGCGCCACCCGCGGCGATGCGCTCATGAAACCCGACGAGCGCACGAGACGGCACGCCGTTCGGCGTCATCCCTTCGTTGGTCGCGGACTTGATCAGGCGGTTGCGCAGCGTCAGCGGGCCGATCTGCAGTGGGCTGAACGCGGTATCGAGGGCGGCGGGTTCCATGTCGGGCGGGCGTCGGGAATGGGCACGGCGACCATTGTGCGGCGTCGGTGCGGGGCCGCATCGTCCGCGTGGATGATCCGCCGCCGAGCGCGCGCCCGCACCACCTAGTCGGCCGCGCCCAGCTTGCGCGCCTGGCGGCGCATCCCGTCGAAGATCGCATCGGCCACGTCCGCCGGGAAATCCGCCGGAATCCGCGACGCGACGTCGGCGATCGCCGGTTCGGTGCGTGCTGCCACATCGGCCATGGTCGCGAGCACGTCGTCTTCGGTCAGACCGACACGCGCGCCTTGCGCGATCCAGTGACGCGGCTGGATGTCGCCGATCACGTAATGGCGATTCTTGCCGCATACGGCCATCGCGAGCCGTGCGCGCCGCGGCGACAGCTGGTTGCGTCGCGTGCCGATGATCGGATGCGCGGACAGCACGTCGTACAGCGGCGTGCTGCGATACGTGTTGCCCGGCAGGTGCGCGATGCTGAAATTCTTCGCGTGGCCGTCGATGGCCGCGAGCACCCAGAACACCAGCTGCGTGGCGAAGAAGTTCTTCCGGTCGTGCGCGGCATCGGCGGAATTCGCGAGGATACCCATGATCGTCGCGATGCCGGGGCCGCCGTCGGATTCGTATTTGGCGCCCGACGGCGTGCCGGTCGCCTGGCACATGTCTTCCTGCGGCAGCCGCAGGATCCACGTGCCGTCGCGGGACGGGCGGCGGTCGAAGCGCTCGACGATCAGCGCCTTCTGGTCGTCGAACCGGCCGATGTCGCACGCGGCGACGGGCAGGCCGTATGCGGCGACGATCTTCGAGCACAGCCATTCGTTCTCGACCGATGTGCGCATGTCGGCCTGCATGTTCCCGACGCGCCCCAGCGGCAGCTTGAAGATATGCGTGGTCGGCGTGCTGCCCGCCGGCAGCAGCCAGCGATTGCCGTCGCGCAGCAGCGCGGTCTTTTCCTGCGCGCCGGCGATCGACAGGCGCAGCTCGCCGTCCGGCTCCGCGTGGCCGGGCAGCGGTGCGGCGGTCGCGTGACGCAGCACGTCGGCCACGGCCGCGTCGTCGAGCGCGGTGCCGTCGATCGATTCGAGGTCGACCGGAGTTTCATCGGGCGGCAGCAACTGCAGCGCTCCGACGCAATCGCGGCCGATCGACGCGAGCAGTTCGAACGGCGCCGTCGACCCGAGCCGGTAGCGCTGCGCGATGCGGCGGCGGATCGGCTGGCTGTCCGGCAGCAGGTTGTCGAAGTAGTCGGCGACGATCGCGCCCTGATGCGGTTGGTTGCCCGGCGTGAACGGCAGCGACAGCGACAGCGGACGCCCCTGCGGATCGTCGACCCACGCCGGCAGGTAGACGAGGCGCTCGACGCCGCGCCGGACTTCCCAGTACCCGACCGGGATGCCGTTCATCCACAGGTCGAGGCGGTCGTGGCGGGGGCGGCGGGCCATCGTCACCAGTCCTCCCGCTTGGTGCCCCGAGGCTTGCCGGGAGTTGCCGCGGCAGGCCGTTTCCGCGCAGCCGCGGATGGGGCCTTCGCAGCGGCCGGCGGGCGGACCGGCATATCGGACGAACCGGACGAGCGACCGCGCGCGGCCGGCGCGCGCCTGGGCGCTGACGCGGTGTCGTCGGGTGCCGCTGCGTCGTCCGGCGTGCCCGGCTCGAGCGCCAGGCGAACGCCGAGCACGTTCAGCACCTTGAAAAGCCGCTCGATACTGACCGCGGACGGATTGGCTTCGAGTTGCGCGTACGACTGCTGCGTCACGCCGAGGCGGGCGGCGAGCTGCGCCTGCGTGAGCCCCGCCGACTTCCGGAAGCCGACGAGGATCGGGCGCAACTGGCTCAAGGTCTGGACAGGGAATGCCATGGGCTCTCCGCGAAATGACAGGCGATCGCTTGTAATCGAAAAATACAGTCTATGGTATGTATCATCAAAATACAAACTTGAGACTGTATTTCATAAAAACAAACGATAGCCTGTCAGACGGAAACCCGCGGGTCGGTGCAAGGACGCACGGCGCGCGCCCGTCAGTCCGGCATCACGCCGCCCGCAGCGGACTCGCATGGGCGGCGCGCGCGCTTTCCGGATCGTCGTCGCCGAGCGGGATGAACGCCATGATTTCCAGGTCATGACCCGACAGCGCCGGCAGCCGGAACGGGCTCGACAGCACGTTCAGCCGCCGCACGCCGAGGTCGCGCAGGATCTGCGATCCGATCCCCGTCACGCGGCCGTCGCGACGTGCGTGGCCGGTGGGCGCTCGCATCGCGTCGCCGCGCATGTCGCAGTCGAGCAGCACCGCGACCCCGCAGCCGGCCGCATCGATCCGCTGCAGCGCCGCGTGCAGCGGCCACGAATGCGCGGACGGCTCCGCGTCGAGCAGGTCGAGCAGCGAATGGCATTCGTGCACGCGCGTCAGCACGGGCGTCGACGGATCGGGCTCGCCTCGCACCAGCGCGAGATGCGGTGCACCGTGCACGGTGTCGCGATACTCGATCGCGCGGAACCGGCCCCATGGCGTATGCAGCGGCCGTTCGCCGACGCGTTCGACGAGCGATTCGTGCTCGCGGCGGTAATGGATCAGGTCCGCGATCGTGCCGATCTTCAGCCCGTGATGCGCGGCGAACGTCTTCAGCTCGGGCAGCCGCGCCATCGTGCCGTCGTCGTTCATCACCTCGCAGATTACCGACGCGGGCGTGAGCCCGGCGAGCGCCGCGAGATCGCAGCCGGCCTCCGTGTGTCCCGCACGTACCAGCACGCCGCCCGGGCGCGCGGCGATCGGAAACACGTGGCCGGGCTGCACGAGATCGTCGGGACGCGCGCCCGAGCGGACCGCCGCACGGATCGTCGCCGCGCGATCGGCCGCGGAAATGCCGGTCGTCACGCCTTCGGCCGCCTCGATGCTGACGGTGAACGCGGTGCCGAACGGCGTGCCGTTGTGATCGGCCATCGGCGGCAGCCTCAACTGCTCGCAGCGCTCGGTGGTCAGCGTCAGGCAGATCAGCCCGCGCCCGAAGCGCGCCATGAAGTTGATCGCATCGGGCGTCACGTGATCGGCCGCGATCACGAGGTCGCCTTCGTTTTCGCGATCCTCTTCGTCAACGAGCAGGACCATCCGCCCCGCACGCAGCTCGTCAACGATTTCCGGCGTGCTGGCGAGCGTCATTGCGCCTCCGTCGCGTCGAATGCGCGGCGCAGCGCGTCGGCGCCGAACGTCAGCACACGGTCGGCTGCGTCGACCGCGCCGAGCATGCTCGCGAAGCCGTGCAGCTGGCCCGGCCAGCGCACCAGCGACACAGGCGTGCCGGCTTGCGCAAGGCGCAGCGCATACGCTTCGGCCTCGTCGCGCAACGGATCGAATTCCGCGCTGACGATGGTGGCCGGCGCCGCGCCCGACAGGTCCGTCACGGCGAGCGGGCTCGCGAGCGGCGATGCGCGGTCGGCACCGTCGTCGAAATACTGGCGCTTGAACCAGCGCATCGCGTCCGCCGTCAGGAAATAGCCTTCGCCGAGCGAATCGTACGACGGATGCTCGGTCGCGCAATCGACGACCGGGTACAGCAGCAACTGGTGCGCGATCGCGATGCCCGAGCCGCGCAGCTGCAGCGCGGCGACCGCGGCGAGGTTGCCGCCGGCGCTGTCGCCGGCCACGGCGATCGCACCGGCGCGCGCGCCGAGATCGCGCGCACTGGCGGCGGCCCAGCGCACGGCATCGCAGGCGTCCTGCGCGGCGGCCGGGAAGCGCGCTTCGGGCGCGAGCCGGTAATCGACCGACAGCACGAGCGTGCGCGCCCGTCTGGCGAGACCGCGGCACAGGTTCGCGTGCGAATCGATGCCGCACGCGACGAAGCCGCCGCCGTGGAAAAACACGGTCAGCGGCAACGGCCCGTCGGCGTCGGGTCGATACAGTCGTGCGGACAACTGACGACCGGGTGCGGGGATCTGCCAGTCCTCTTCGGCGGCAATCGCGTCCCCGGGCGCGAACGCGCTGCCTCCGGCGAGGCTCGCGCGGTACGCGGGCACGGTCAGTTGATCGAAATCGATCGCGGGCGCTTGGGCGAGCGCGGCGAGCAGCGCTTGCGCCTGAGGGTCGAGCGGCATTGGAACTCCTGTCTGAATCGGATGCGGTCTGAATCAGGTAAACCCGCATCGCGGTTTTCCCTGAGCCCGCGCCGGACGCTTGCCGGCACGGCCTGACGGGCATTCCAGCGCAGCCGGCAGGGCGCCACATCATCCGATTGGACGATGGTTCGCGCGCCCGGATGGCCAAAGCTCACCATTCAGTGAATGTCCCGATGACGCCGGAATTAAGACGCGTCTTAATCATGGCGGCGCGGATGAATCGCACCGAACACAAGTTGCATGGAGGATGGAGCGTGCTGATGGAGACGAGATGGGCCCCGCAGGAGAGCCAGTCAACGAGCGAGGAGGCCGACATCGGCGTCGCGGATTTCAGCGAGCTGATGGCGCGCATCTATCAGGGGCCGATGGAAACGCCGCCTTGGGCGGGCGCGCTCGAGATGGTTCGCCGGCTGCTGCAGGCCAACTACGTGACGCTGATCCTGCGCGCGGCCGCGAGCGACCGCCGCGCGCCGCTGTCCGTGCACGCATCGGAGTTCGGCCCGGTCGTGCCGGGTGACGGCGAGGCGTCGTACAACAACTACTACTATTCGCTCGACCCGTTTGTCGGCCTGCCGGCCGATCGCGTGGTCACGGTCGACGACGTGTTCGGCGATACGGGCTGGCTGTCGAGCGAACTGTACAAGCAGTTCCTGAAGCCGCAGGACGTGCGCTACATCCTGGGCGCGGACCTGCGCACGCCGTCGGGCGTCGAATGCCGGTTCCGCGTGTGCCGCAATCATGCGTCGAAGCAGTTCTCCGCGCGCGACAAGGCGATCTGCGCGCTGCTGCTGCCGCACCTGAAGCGTGCGGTCGAGCTGCATTCACGGCTCGACACGGCCGAGGTCGAGCGGTCGATCTACGCTAACGCGATCAACCGGATGCAGATCGGCACGATCACGCTCGACGAGAACGGCACGATCATCGACATGAACAGCGTCGCCGACGAGATCCTGAAGCAGAACAACGGTCTGACGATTGCGCGCGGCACGATCGAGGCGACCGATGCGCAGGAGAACCGGACGCTCAAGCGGCTGATTCGCCACGCGGTGATGGGGCACCACGGCACGGCCGCGGCGATCGTCGAGGCGATGCCGATCACGCGCGGTTTCGACAAGCCGCGCCTCGGGCTGCTGGTGCGAACCGTGCTGCTGTCCGACTGGTCGGAGGACAACAAGCGCCGGCCGGCCGTCACGCTGTTCCTGCGTGATCCCGATCGCAAGCCGCAGGGCGCGCAGGAAATCATCCGCAAGCTGTTCGACCTGACGCCCGCCGAGACGTCGCTCGCGCTGCTGCTGACGAACGGGCTGACGCTCGAGGAGGCGGCGGAGGAATCGGGGATCAGCAAGAACACGGCGCGCACGCATCTGCGCGCGATCTTCTCGAAGACGGGTGTGACGCGCCAGGCGACGCTCGTGCGGATCCTGCTCGGGAGCGTGGTGCCGCTGGGTTGATCGGGGCGGCACGTCGCACGCCGCCGCGTCGATATCGGGCGCATTCGTCTGCCGATACATCGGCCGTGATCGGTGTGTGCGCGGCAATACGATCGCAGCGTCATGATGTAAGCGAGGCTCGCATGGTGCGAGCCTCTTTCGGTTCATGTGCGACCGATGGCCGGCACCGGACGTACCGGAGGTTTCAAATCATCGCGCGTGCCGATGCCACGCACATCGTCGTCGCGATCGTCACGCCTGGCGCGTCGAACGCTTCGCCCACGCCGACAACGCCGGCCACCGTGCGCCACCACGCCGCGTCGTTCATTTCAACAGTGCGAGCAGGTCGTCCAGCGATTGGCGGCAGGCCGCGGCGTCGGGCTTGTCGGCGCGCAGCGCAGCGAGCGCACGGTCGATCGCCTTGTCGATCACATGCCAGTCGGCGGCCGAACGCGGTTTCAGCGACGGCTCCGCATCGTCCCATTTCGTTTCAAGATCCTTGATGCGGGTCTTCGCGCCGGCGAGATTGCCCGCGTCGACGAGCTTGTGCGTATCCGTGACGATGCCGCGGAACGCGGACAGGTCGCCCAGCTTCGCAGCGGTTGCCGCGTAGACGGGCGAGACGAGGAGGGTCGAAACGGGGCCTGCGGCGAGTGCCGCGACGACGGCGGCGAGCATCAGTTTTCGAGTACGCATGTCATTTCCTTTGGGGAGTCGGACGGGGAGCAACAGGGCAAGGCAACGCGACGGTCATCGCGTGCTCGCCAGCCGGTTGGCGAGCGTCGTGCATGCGACCAGCAGCACGATCGACGTCAGGAACACCGCGCTCGTCGTCGCGGCGCCCAGCCCGATGCCGCCGTATTCGCGGGCCTGGGACAGGAAATCGCCGAGCGACGCGCCGAGCGGGCGTGTGAGGATGTAGGCGAGCCAGAACGCAAGCACGCGATTCGTGCCCAGCCGCATCGAGACGGCGACCAGCGCAATCGCCGCACCGAACGACACGATGCCGAGCCGGAACCCGAGGCCGAGCGCTTCGGTCGCCAGATCGCCGGCGGCCGTGCCCAGCGCGAACGTCAGCAGGATCGCGGCCCAGTAGAACGCTTCGCGACGCGTCGTGACGATGGTCTCGATCGACAACGTCCGCTCGCTCCGGTACCAGGCCGCAAACAAGGCCGCGAGCGCGACGGCGAAGCAGGCGGTGCTCGCGTACAGGCTGACGCCCAGCCCGTCGGTCAGCGCGTCGGTGATCTGCGTGCCGACGACGCTGACCAGCACCACGTTGAGCCAGTACAGCCACGGCACGCAGGCTTTCGCACGGAACTGCAGCACGAGCGCGCCGACGAGCAGCGCGGCCATCAATGCGTCGGTGACCGGCACGCCGAGGCCGGCGCGGACGGCGAGATAGTCGGCGCCGGTTTCACCGACGGTCGTCGACAGAATCTTGATGATCCAGAAGACGGCGGTGACGGCGGGCACCTTGTTCAGCAGGGACGTCGATACGGCAGGCGGGCGCGGATTCACGGATCGCTCCTTGAAGAGGCGCCGTCATCCGGGGCGGCGCGGGTCGGAGCCCTCGGACGAGGACTGGGCGCCACTATGCGGGCTGGATGCTTAACGGATGCTTATCGGACAGGATGGACGGGAATCGCGCAGGATGACCGTCGGCAGCGACGCAACGACAGGTCGGGCCGAATATCGCGCGCGGCGGGCATGAAGCATGCTCGCCATCGCACGATGGCGTCGATGCAGACGAATGGAAAAGGGGAGATCGATGGGAATCTACGGTCGCTACATCGTTCCGCGACTTTGCGATCTGGCGATGCGCAATGCGATGCTGGCGCCGTATCGCGAGCGCGCCATCGCAGGCGCAGCGGGGCGTGTGCTCGAGATCGGATCCGGATCGGGCCGGAACCTGCCGCTCTATCGCGAGGGCGTACGTGGCGTATTCGCGCTGGAACCTTCGGCGGAACTGGTCGAGATGGCACGCCAACGCGCCGGGCAAGCCGGTGCGCCAGTGGATTTCCTGATGGCGTCCGCGGAACGCATTCCGCTGTCGGACGAAAGCGTCGACACGGTGGTGAGTACCTGGACGCTCTGCTCGATCCCCGATGCCGGCCGGGCGCTCCAGGAAATTCGACGCGTGCTGACGCCGGCGGGGCGACTTCTGTTCGTCTAGCACGGCCTCGCGCCGGAACCCGGTGTGCGCCGTTGGCAGGATCGCCTGACGCCCGCGTGGTGCTGCATCAGCGGCGGCTGTCATCTGAACCGTCCGATTCGGTCGCTGATCGAGGGGGCGGGTTTCGAGTTTGACCAGATCGATACCGCGCATGCGTCAGGGCCGCGCTGTTTCACTTACTTCTACAACGGCATTGCACGAAAAGTCCGTGGCGTTGCCGCATGACGGCCGCGAAGGATGATGGGGCAATCTTCATCACGCCGTTGCCGTGTGTCGGCCGAGGTGCTTGAAAGTGACGGCGACTGGGACGGGATACGCGCCGACAGCGCTGCCACGGAAGAGAGCGCATCTTCAATAGCGGCGTCGATCCTTCACCAGCAACCCATCGGGTGTCCACCTTCCGGCATTCAGCGTCCCTAAAAGCATCGTGCGCGGGGGAGGTCCCTCAGGGTCGTGGTAATGAACGATGCGTTGCTGGATGCCCGTGATCACGATCACGTGACCGATTCGAGGCTGATCGGGTCTTTCCAGAAAGTGACCCGCGGCCCAGATCGGACCGGATCTGGTCAAGACCGAGGCGAGCCACTCGGGCGTAATGACTGTCGGCTGATCAAGCGGCATGAGCCCTTCGATGGCGCACAAGTCGGCGATTTTTTCCGGCGGGAGCCCCTGGTCCGCCTGCCATAGCGCAGGAATGCCCGGGCGCGGCCCAGGACGGTGGTAGTACGAAACCATGCACGCCGCGGCATACCAGCACGCGTTTTTCAGCGCTTTGGATCCTGACTTGGTCCTTTTTGCGCCGCTCTGATCGACCATCGGCACGTTCAGTCTGACGTCTACCATTTCGGGTCTCCAGGCAGGAGGGATCCGTAAAAGAGTATGAAGAATCAGACGCGGCGACAACCATCCTGACAGGCGACCTCGTCGCGACGATCGGCGTGCGCGCGGACGACAACGTTCGATGGCTCGCGAACGTGGCACGACGGGCTAGTGATCAAATTTCAACATTATAGAAATAATGTCAAATATCTAGCGCCGAAGAATTGGATACTTGACGGTTTACGTTATATTATTGACGAAATTACCGACACAAACGCCATGTCCGACCTCGCTGCCGACGAATCCCGCCTGATCGCCGAAATCGACCGCCTGAAGGCCGACTTCCCGAAAACCCGCGAGTTGTATCGCGAGGTCTGCGCATTGATGTTCTTCCGTTTCGGCATCACGCCCACCGCGAACCGTCTGTACCAGCTCGTGCGCAAGGGCAGCATGAGCACGCCGACGGCGGTTCTCGGCGAGTTCTGGGCCGAGTTGCGGGAAAAGAGCCGGGTGCGCATCGCGCATCCGGACTTGCCGGCCGATCTGCAGGCCGCGGCGGGCGAACTCGTCGCCGCCTTGTGGAGCCGCTCGAGCACCGATGCCGCAGCGGCGCTCGATGCCCTGCGCGCCGAAGTCGAAGCCGAACGGACGGCGGCAAAAGCGGAAGTCGCCGCATTGCAAACCGACCTGTCCCGCACCGAAACCGCGCTGGAGCACCGCACGAGCGCGTTGCTGACGGCTCAGGTGCGCATCCAGGAGCTCGAGCAGGCGAGGGCGGCCGACGAAGCATCGCGCCGCGCGCTGCAAGCGGAAGTCGAGCGACTGAAGTCCGACAACGCGGACGCCGATCGTGCGCTGGCGCAGGCGCGCGCCGATTTCACGTCGCAGCTCGACCGGCTGCGTGACGACGCGGGCCGGGCCGAGGATCGCTTGCGCGCAGCGGAGAAGCGGGCGCTTCAGGAGATCGACCGCGAACGGCTCGCGGCCGCACGCGTTCAAAAGGAACTCGACGCGGCCACCACGCGCGCCGAACAGCGCGATACGCAGCACCGCAAGGATCTCGCGGTGTTGCAGGCGCAGCTGGCCGACACGCAACATCGCTGCGGCATGCTCGAAGGCCAGCTCGACGGCGCCCGCGCAGCCAATGCCGCCTATGTCGGCGAGCTCGACGCGTTGCGTGCCGAACGTGCGGCGCGCGCCCCCGCACGCAGGGCGCCCGGTCGACCGGCAGGCGGCAGCCTCCGTGCGGCGAAGCCGGTTGCCAGAAAGCGCGTTCCCAAGCCTGCGTGACATGGGCGCCACGGTGCGGCGACAACGCGTCCGCGACGCGGCGCGATTCGGGTAAAGTGCCGCTCAACTTGCCGGCTCGACGTTACTAGACGACCGGTCTAATCGTTGCTAAGATACGCCATCATGAATGCATCTTCAGGCGCGGAAGTCCGCCAGCACATCCTGAATATCGCGAAGCCGATCATGCTCCACAAGGGGTTCTCGGCGGTCGGTCTGAACGAGATTCTCGCCGCGGCGGGCATCCCGAAGGGCTCGTTCTACCATTACTTCGGCTCGAAGGAAGCGTTCGGCGAGGCGCTGCTCGAATCGTATTTCGAAGGCTATCTCGAGCATCTCGACAACCTGCTCAAGCATCAGGCCGGCACGGGCGCGCAGCGCCTGATGACGTACTGGGGCAACTGGCTGCACACGCAGTGCGCGGACGATCCGGAAGGCAAGTGCCTCGCGGTGAAGCTCGGCGCAGAAGTGTCCGACTTGTCGGAGGCGATGCGCGCGGTCCTGCGGCGCGGCACCGGCCAGATCATCGAGCGGCTCGCGGGCGGGATCGAAGCCGGGCTGGCCGACGGTTCGCTGAGCGGCGTCGACGATCCGGCGCATACGGCCGCGATCCTTTACGAGCTGTGGCTGGGGGCGACGCTGCTGGAGAAGATTCACCGGAACCGCAAACCGCTCGAGCGCGCGATGCTCGAAACACGGCGGATGCTGAACCTGCCGTCCTTCGAGCCTGACGGAGTGCAGTCGTAACGTGGGCGCGCATCGGCGCGCCTTGTTTTTGCGTGGCTTCTAGACGACTGGTCTACTCACGCCGCAGTCCAATTGCGTTACCCGCGGGGGCGCGGCTCCGCCGGCTGAATCGCCGGCACGGCCGCTGCCTCGCGCATCAAGGTTGTCGACCATTGATCCGAACGTGCCTATAGCACGTCCATTCCTGTTGACGGAGGTTCCCATGCCACAAAGCAAGGCAGCAAACCGCAGAATCATCCTGAACGCGCGCCCGGTCGGCGCACCCACCCCGAACGACTTCCGTACCGAGACCGGCGACGTGCCGGTGCCCGGCGCCGGCCAAGTGTTGTTGCGCACGGTCTGGCTGTCGCTCGATCCGTACATGCGCGGCCGGATGAGCGACGCGCCGTCGTATGCGCCGCCGGTCGAACTCGGCGACGTGATGGTCGGCGGCACGGTGAGCCGGATCGTGTCGTCGAACCTGCCCGCGTATCGCGAAGGCGACCTGGTCGTCGCGGGCGGCGGCTGGCAGGACTATTCGCTGTCCGACGGCCGCGATCTCATTCCGCTCGGCCGCGACTTCGCGCATCCGTCGCATGCGCTCGGCGTGCTCGGCATGCCGGGGTTCACCGCATACACCGGGCTGCTGAAGATCGGCGAACCGAAGGCCGGCGAAACCGTGGTCGTCGCCGCCGCGAGCGGGGCGGTCGGTGCGGTGGTCGGCCAGATCGCGAAGCTGAAGGGCTGCCGCGTGATCGGCGTTGCGGGCGGCGCCGACAAGGTCGCGTACGTGAAGGACACGCTCGGCTTCGACGATTGCGTCGATCATCGCGATCCGCAATTCGCCGCCAGGCTGAAGGACGCCTGTCCGAACGGCATCGACGTCTATTTCGAGAACGTCGGCGGCACCGTGTTCGACGCGGTGTGGCCACTGCTCAACGACCATGCGCGCGTGCCCGTGTGCGGAATCATCGCGCACTACAACGACGCGGCGTACGACGACACGGCGGTGTCGTCCGGCCGCGATCGCGTGCCGGCGCTGATGGGCACGATCCTGCGCAAGCGCATCCGGATGCAGGGTTTCATCATCCTCGATCACTATGCGACGGGCTATGCGTCGTTCCTGAAGGAGATGAGCGAGTGGGTCGCGCAGGGCAAGGTGAAGACGCTCGAGGACGTGGTCCCCGATCTGGCCGATGCGCCGAATGCGCTGATCGGCCTGCTCGCCGGCAAGAACTTCGGCAAGGTCGTCGTGCGCGTCGGCCCGGACGATCTGGCCTGACGCGCCGCGTCCGTTTGCACGCTGGCGTCACCCGACGCCGGCTTATGGCATGCTCGATGCCGTTTCCCAAGGAGTGAAAAACATGGCGCTTTATGTGATGGCCTCGGTGTTTCCGAAACCCGAACACGCGCAGGCCGTCGAGGCCGAATTGCGCGGCATGGTCGCGGCATCCCGCGCCGAACCCGGCAACCGCCGCTACGACCTGTTCCGCGAACAGGACGGCTCGCCAGCGCTGCACCTGTTCGAGATCTACGACGACCAGGCCGCGTTCGACGCACACCTCGCGAGCCCGTACTTCACCGCGTTTCGCATCAAGTCGGCCGACTGGTTCTCGGCGCCGCCCGTCATCAAGGTGCTGTCGGGCATCGACGCGGCCGAATAACCTGCGCCGAACCACCGCCGCGGTTCACCCCACCCGGGCCGCGCGGCAGCCGCTGCGTTGCGGCGATGAACAACCCGGCGCGCCGGTCGCGCCGCTTCCCCAATACACCGGCCCCGGAGGCTGAATGGTCACCCTCAACATCAACGGCGAGAACCGCACGATCGACGCCCCCGACGACATGCCCCTGCTGTGGGTCCTGCGCGACGTCGTCGGCCTGACCGGCACGAAATTCGGCTGCGGGATCGCGCAATGCGGCGCATGCACCGTGCATCTCGACGGCGTCGCCGCGCGCGCGTGCGTGCTGCCGGTCGCGGCCGTCGCGGGGCGCAAGATCACGACGATCGAAGCCGTCGGCACGACGCCGGCCGGGCAGAAGGTTCAGGAAGCGTGGCGCGCGCTCGACGTCGTCCAGTGCGGCTATTGCCAGTCCGGGCAGGTGATGGCGGCCACGGCGCTGATCGCGTCGAACCCGAACCCGAGCGACGCCGACATCGACGCGGCCATGGCCGGCAACATCTGCCGCTGCGGCACCTACAACCGGATTCGCGCGGCGGTGAAGCACGCGGCGAGGGGGAATTGACATGTCGCGAGGACTGATCGAAGCAGGTCGGGCCGGCGCAGGCGTGTCGCGCCGTTCGTTTCTCAAGGCGGGCATGTCGCTCGGCGCGGCGGCAGGAGGCGGCCTGCTGCTCGGCTTCAGCATGCCGGCGGCGGGCGATGACGCACGGCGCTCGGTGATCGGCGGCGATGCGGACGAAAGCGCGCGCGCCGGCGTATTCGCGCCGAACGCGTTCGTGCAGATCGACCGCGGCGGCAAGGTCACGCTGGTGATGCCGAAGGTGGAAATGGGCCAGGGCGTCTATACGGCGCTGCCGATGCTGATCGCCGAGGAACTCGAGGTGCCGCTGTCGAACGTCACGCTCGACCATGCGCCGCCGAACGAGAAGCTGTTCCTCGATCCGCTGCTCGGCGGCCAACTGACGGGCGGCTCGACGTCGGTGCGCTACGCGTGGGAACCGCTGCGCCGCGCGGGCGCGACCGCACGCACACTGCTGGTTTCGGCGGCCGCCAAACAATGGAACGTCGATCCGGCCACCTGCAAGGCCGAAAACGGCGAAGTGCGGCACCCGCCGAGCGGCCGGCGCGCATCGTACGGCCAGCTCGCGGACGCCGCGTCGAAGCTGCCGGTGCCGAAGGACGTCGCGCTGAAGCAGCCGGCCGATTTCAAGCTGATCGGCAAGCCGGTGAAGCGGCTCGATTCGCCGGAGAAGGTCGACGGCACAGCGCAGTTCGGGCTCGACGTGCGCCTGCCCGGCATGCTGTACGCGGTGATCGTGAACAGTCCGGTGTTCGGCGGCACGGTTGCGAGCGTCGACGAGTCGGCGACGAAGAAGATTCCGGGCGTGCGCCAGGTGGTGCGCGTCGACAACGCGGTCGCGGTGGTCGGCGAGCACACGTGGGCCGCGAAACGCGGCGCGTCGGCGCTCGTCGTCAAATGGAACGAAGGGGCGAACGCGAAGGTGTCGATGAAGGACATCGTCGCCGATCTCGCGCAAGCCGCCGCGAACGGCAAGGGCGCCGTCGCGCGCAAGGAAGGCGACGTCGGCCGGGCGTTCGCGAACGCGAAGACGCGCGTCGATGCCGTCTACGAACAGCCGTTCCTTGCGCACGCGACGATGGAGCCCGTGAACTGCACGGTGCAGGTGCGTGCCGACGGCTGCGAGATCTGGGTCGGCACGCAGGTGCCGACCCGGGCGCGCGATACGGTGCAGCGGCTCACGGGCCTCGCACCCGACAAGATCGTCGTGCACAACCATTTGCTCGGCGGCGGTTTTGGCCGGCGGCTCGAGACGGACATGATCGGACAGGCCGTGAAGGTCGCCAGGCAGGTCAACGCGCCGGTGAAGGTCGTGTGGACGCGCGAGGAAGACATCCAGCACGACATGTATCGCCCGTACTACTACGACAAGATCTCGGCCGGCCTCGACGCGAACGGCAAGCCGGTCGCGTGGCAGCACCGGATCGTCGGCTCGTCGATCATCGCGCGCTTCGCGCCGCCGGCGTTCAAGGACGGCGTCGATCCCGACGCGGTCGAGGTGGCAAACGACCTTCCGTACGACCTGCCGAACCAGCTCGTCGACTACGTACGCCAGGAGCCGCGCCACATCCCGACCGCGTTCTGGCGCGGCGTCGGCCCGACGCGGAGCACCTTCGTCGTCGAGAGCTTCATCGACGAACTGGCCGCGCAGGCCAAGACCGACCCGGCGCAATACCGCCGCGCGCTGCTCGACAAGACGCCGCGTGCGCGCAACGTGCTCGACATCGCGACGAAGGCGGCCGGATGGGGCACGCCGCTGCCGAAGGGGCAAGGGCGCGGCGTATCGGTGATGCATGCGTTCGGCAGCTTCTTCTCGATCGTCATCGACGTCGCGGTGGCGGACGGCGAAGTGCAGGTCAAGCGCGCCGTGTGCGCGGTCGACTGCGGGATGGCCGTCAATCCGGGCACGATCGAGGCGCAGGTGCAGGGCGGCATCATCTTCGGGATCACGGGCGCGCTGTACGGCGAGATCACGATCGAGGACGGCCGCGTCGTGCAGAGCAACTTCACCGACTACCGGATGATGCGCATCAACGAGACGCCGCCGATCGAGGTGCATCTCGTGAAGAGCGGCGAGGCGCCGGGGGGAATCGGCGAACCGGGCACCGCCGCGACCGCGGCGGCCCTGTCGAACGCGATCTTCGCGGCGACCGGCACGCGGCTGCGCAAGCTGCCGGTCGGCGGCCAGTTGAAGACGGCCTGAGGGAAGGGGACGAACCATGCGAAACCTCACCCCGAATCGTCCGACCCGACTGAATCGCGCCGCGCACACGCTCGGCGCCTCGTTGATCGCGCTGTCGGCGCTGATGGCCGGCACGGCGGCGCACGCCGCGCAAACGGCACCCGCCGACAGCGCGCTGGTCGCACGCGGCGCGTATCTCGCGAAGGCGGGCGACTGCGTGGCGTGCCACACCGCGCCGCGCGGCGCGCCGTTCGCCGGCGGCCTGAAGATGGTCACGCCGATGGGCGCGATCTACACGACCAACATCACGCCCGACCCGGACACGGGCATCGGCGGCTATACGGAAGCCGAGTTCGCGGGCGCGCTGCGCTCGGGCGTCGCGAAGGACGGCCATCGCCTGTATCCGGCGATGCCGTATCCGTCCTACGCGAAACTGCGCGACGACGACGTGAAGGCGCTGTACGCGTACTTCATGCACGGCGTCGAGCCGGTGAAGCAGGCGAACCGGGCGTCCGACATTCCGTGGCCGCTCGACATGCGCTGGCCGCTGGCGCTATGGAACGCGGTGTTCCTCGACACGGCGCCGTACACCGACAAGCCGTCCAGGGATGCGATGTGGAACCGCGGCGCGTATCTCGTGCAGGGGCTCGGGCATTGCGGGTCGTGCCATACGCCGCGCGGCGCCGGTTTCCAGGAGAAGGCGCTGGACGAAGGCGGTCCGGCGTTCCTGTCGGGCGCGCCGATCGACAACTGGTTCGCGTCGAACCTGACCGGCGAGCACAATACGGGGCTCGGCCGCTGGAGCGACGCGGAGGTCGCGCAGTTCCTGAAGACCGGCGCGAACCAGCATGCGACCGCGTTCGGCTCGATGGTCAGCGTGATCAACCACAGCACGCAGGAACTGACCGACGACGACCTGGCGGCGATGGCCCGCTACCTGAAGTCGCTGCCGGCGGCGGGCGGCACGGGCGCGCCGCCTTACCGTCATGATCCGAAGGCGACGCAGGTTGCGTTGGGCCGGCCGGCGAACGATCCGGGCGCAAAGGTGTATAACGCTTACTGCGTGCATTGCCATGGCGCGGACGGTCGCGGCTACGCGCCGCTGCTCGCGCCCCTCGCCGGCAACCCGAACGTGCTCGAAGCCGATGCCGCGTCGCTGATCAACGTGACCTTGAACGGCAGCGAGTCGCTGGTGATCGGCGGCGTGCCGTCCGCGTATCCGATGCCGGCGTTCGCGAACCAGCTGAACGACCGGCAGATCGCCGACGTGCTGACGTTCATGCGCGCCGGCTGGAACAACGGCGCGCCCGCCGTGCAGGCGGCGGACGTCGCGAAACTCCGCAACGCGACGGCGGCCGCGCGCTGAGTGCAGCCGAACGTGGCGGATGACGGTGGGCATGCGTGCCGCGTGCTCGTCGTCGAACGTTGCCGGGTGCAGGGTGCCCCGGCAACGCAACTCTTTCTGTCAACCGGCGCGCGGCCGTTCGCGGCAGCGCGCGTTTTATCGACGTAAAACTGGGGTGTCTGGATGGCTAACGTGACTTATACGGATACGCAACTGCTGATCGACGGCGAGTGGGTCGACGCCGCGAGCGGCAAGACGATCGACGTCGTGAACCCGGCGACGGGCAAGGCGATCGGCAAGGTGGCCCACGCGGGCATCGCCGATCTCGATCGCGCGCTGGCCGCGGCGCAGCGTGGTTTCGAAGCATGGCGCAAGGTGCCCGCGCACGAGCGCGCGGCGACGATGCGCAAGGCGGCTGCATTGGTGCGCGAGCGCGCCGACACGATCGCGCAGCTGATGACGCAGGAGCAGGGCAAGCCGCTGACGGAAGCGCGTGTCGAAGTGCTGTCGGCAGCCGACATCATCGAATGGTTCGCGGACGAAGGCCGCCGCGTGTACGGCCGGATCGTGCCGCCGCGCAATCTCGGCGCGCAACAGACCGTCGTGAAGGAACCGGTCGGTCCGGTCGCGGCGTTCACGCCGTGGAATTTCCCGGTCAACCAGGTCGTGCGCAAGCTGAGCGCCGCGCTCGCGACCGGCTGCTCGTTCCTCGTGAAGGCGCCGGAAGAAACCCCGGCCTCGCCGGCCGCGCTGCTGCGCGCGTTCGTCGACGCGGGCGTGCCGGCCGGCGTGATCGGTCTCGTCTACGGCGATCCGGCGGAAATCTCGTCGTACCTGATTCCGCATCCGGTGATCCGCAAGGTGACGTTCACGGGCTCGACGCCGGTCGGCAAGCAGCTCGCCGCGCTCGCGGGCCAGCACATGAAGCGCGCGACGATGGAGCTGGGCGGCCACGCGCCGGTGATCGTCGCCGAGGACGCGGATGTCGCGCTGGCGGTGAAGGCCGCCGGTGGCGCGAAGTTCCGCAACGCCGGCCAGGTGTGCATTTCGCCGACGCGTTTCCTCGTGCACAACAGCATCCGCGACGAATTCACGCGCGCGCTGGTCGCGCATGCGCAGGGGCTCAAGGTCGGCAACGGCCTCGAGGAAGGCACGACGCTCGGCGCGCTGGCGAACCCGCGCCGGCTGACCGCGATGGCGTCGGTCGTCGAGAACGCGCGCAAGGTCGGCGCGAGCATCGAGACCGGCGGCGAACGGATCGGCTCGGAAGGCAACTTCTTCGCGCCGACCGTGATCGCGAACGTGCCGCTCGAAGCGGACGTGTTCAACAACGAGCCGTTCGGCCCGGTCGCGGCGATCCGCGGCTTCGACACGCTCGAGGACGCGATCGCCGAAGCCAATCGTCTGCCGTTCGGGCTGGCAGGCTACGCGTTCACGCGCTCGTTCGCGAATGTGCATCTGCTGACGCAGCGCCTCGAGGTCGGGATGCTGTGGATCAACCAGCCGGCGACGCCGTGGCCGGAAATGCCGTTCGGCGGCGTGAAGGATTCGGGCTACGGTTCGGAGGGCGGCCCGGAAGCGCTGGAGCCGTACCTCGTCACGAAGTCGGTGACGGTGATGGCGGTCTGACGACCGTTCGACCGCGTGCGTGCCGCCTCGAGTGCGGCGCGCACGTTGCGTTGCCGCAGGCCGGGTGTTCTGCCCGGCCTTGTTGTTTCTGGTCCTTTCCGCTTCGTTCGCTGTCGGCGTTGCCCGGCAATGGCGGTCGCTCCCGTCGGCACGGGACATACGGCGCCCGCCGCTCAATGCCGGCTGCTGCCGCGATAGCTTTCCACTTCCGCGTCGTACGCCGCGAGAAACGCCTTGCCGAACACCGACGCGAAATCGTCTTCGATCGCGAACACCGTGTCGCGATGGGTCGCCACGTAGCGATCCCACATCCTCGCCTTGTACAGCGCCGGCACGCGCTTCTCGTACCAGCGCATCGCATCGTCGCGCTCGCGCAGCCGTTGCGGCGAAAAGCGCGTCAACAGGTCCATCAGCGCGGCGCGCATGCCGGCGACCATGCCGATCTGGTGCGCGTGCAGATCCTGGAACGCGTCGCTGACCGCGCTCTGCGGCGACATGAAGCCCGGCAGCGGCAGCCCGAACATCTGGCGCAGCACGGCGCCGCCGTCCGGCAGCAGCTTCAGCGGATTGTTCTCGCGATCGAGCAGCATCGTCATGTGCGCCTTCACCTCCCGCTTCAGGATGCTGCGCGACGACAGCAGCTCGACCGTGCCGTTCGCGAACAGCGCCAGCAACTGTCCCGCGATGTACAGCTGTTCGGCCGACCATTGATGCGATTCGGCGGCCGTATCGAGTCCGGCGCCCTCGAAGAACGCGTTCAGCAATTCATCGGGCGTCGGCACGGGGGTCGCCCGCGGTGCAGGCTCGTCGGCCGGCCGCGGCTCGGTGTGCGTTGCCGCCGGTTGCACGCGCACGTGCCGCGTCCACTCGGGCGCGTGATCGGCCTGCGTCGCGGACGCCGCGCCGCGATTCGCATGGCCGCGTTCGGCCGGTGATGCCGAACCTGATCCACCGATATCGGGCGACGACTGCGCGAACAGGTCGAGCGGATCGATCGACAGCTGATTCAGGTCGCGCTGCGAGGGCACCGATGACGCGGCCGGCGCGGGGCGGCTTGCCGGCTGCGCAGCCTCCCTGCGCGCCGTGCCGGACCGGTTGCTGGCGTCCGCCGCCTTGCCGCGCGGGGCCAGGCGATCCTGCAGCAGGCTCCACAACCGGTTGCCGGCGCCTTTCGTCTCGCTGTATGCACGAGCGGCAGTCTCCGGCGTGCGTCGCGGGGTGGCGCTCGCGCTGGCTGCGGAGGGCATGTCGACGACCGGCGCCGCATGTCTGTCGTCACGTTCGGCCCGCAGCACGTACGGCCCGATGCGGATGATGTCGCCGCTATTGAGCGGCCGCTCCTGTGCATAGCCGACCGGCTCGCGATTCACCTCGATCGTCGACACGCTGCTCAGGTTCTTCAGCAGGCACGCGTCGTCACCCACCTGCAGCAGGGCCTGCAGCCGGGAAATCTGCCGGGTGTCGTCGCGCAGCACGAGATGATTGTCGGTCGCTCGGCCGATGGTGCCGCCGGGCGGGTGGAACACGACGGCGTCGTAGGAGTCGCTTTCGACCGGCTCGCCGGCATGTTCGATCACGATCAGTTGCATGTCATACGTCGCTCGGTGGTGAAGCGCTCGGGGAAACCAGTTCGGTCAGGATGACGACGCATGTCTGCGGCGCGCGAATTCGAACGCGGGCCCCCAGGTCGGATGTCCCTTCTCGGCGGGGGACAAGTCGAAGCGCGGGTTGAGGTCGAGAATCTTCGAGAATTCGGCGCGGCATTGCGCGATGCGGTTCGTCACGCAATAGCTGAACGCGAGCAGTTTGTGCGCGGCGACCTGCGTGTCGGTATCGGCGCCGTCGATCTCCTTCGCCCGGTTCAGGATCGCGATCGTCCGTCCGTAGTCGCCCGCGCCATAGGCCGCGCGCGCGCTGTCGACCGCGGCGCGCGCCGCCGACTGCGTGGGGGACGTGCCGCACCCGCCGACTCCCAGCAACAAGGCGCCGAGAAGAATCACGATCGATGAACGGCCTTTCATTTTGAAATGAAATATTTGCGTAATTGGAAGGTGTTGCACAAGCGCTGTTGGATTCTAGTGCCAATCATGCCGACCGATGTCGCCGTTACGTTTTGTTTCAATTGGCAAATTACGTTCGAGTTATCACTCAAATCAATTCCCGGTTTTCGACTTGTTAATCCATAAAATCGATTCTATAGTTCGCTGTGCTTTTGGGATTCGTCAGTTGTTTGCCCGGCGCCCGTCAATGGCCGGAAAAACGGGCCGTCCGTTCGGGCAACGCAAACAGCCTGGCACGACCCACGGGGCGTGACCACCCACCGCCGACAGCTGGCAGGCTTGGGTTCAGCGTCCATACAGCAAGTGTCCATGCAATAGAACCGGGCCGCCGCGGCGAACCGGTCGGATTAACACGTCTTCTCGAAATGACCGAAATCAATTCAATCCATCGTCATCTCCCCAATTTCGATCCCGGCTCGCAATTGGCGATTTGACCCGGCTTTTTAACAAGAATAAATTGCCGCATGGAATTTCTACGGAAGGATATGCAAGCCACATAATTACCGGTCAATTGATTGTCCCTTTTTAATCCGGAGCTTCGATTTCGCGTATGGAAATCGACGGGGGAATTATTGCGCTGCGAGGGTGAAATATGCGTTGGCGGTCCAGCGGTTTCATCGTATTGGGATGTGCATTGCTGTTGCCCGGGTGCGGCGCCACCGAGCGTGCCGCCGCGGTGCCGTATGCGATCACGGTCGACGTTGCGCCCGACGTCAACCCCGACCTCAACCGCAAGCCGTCGCCGATCGTGCTGAAGGTGTTCCAGCTGCGCGCGGCGTCGGCGTTCGATGGCGCCGACTTCTTCTCGCTCCAGGACAAGCCCGAGAACATCCTCGGCGCGGACCTGCTCGGCACCGACCGCGTGATCCTGCGGCCGGGCGAGTCGCGCACGCTGCACTACCGCGGCAATGTCGAGGCCGGTGCGATCGGCGTGATCGCCGAGTACCGCATGCTCGACAGGAACCGCTGGCGCCTGACGGTGCCGCTGCCGCGCGCGAGGCAGCTCAATGTATACAAGTTCTGGCAGACGTCGCCCGGCGAGCTGAAGCTGTCGATCGCGGTCAGGAACGGCGGTCTCGCGTTGAACGACACGCGGGGGCGCCCATGACGGAACCGACGATGTCCGCGACGCCGGTCGCCGCACTGCGCCAGCGGGTGGTATGGACCGAAGGGATGTTCCTGCGGCCGCAGCATTTCCAGCAGCTCGAACGGCACTGGGAACGCTACGTCGCGCTGCGCTGCCTGCCGCTGCAGGGGTTCTACTGGGGCTTCGACACGCTCGAGATCGACCGCGAGCAGCTGGCGCTCGGCAAGGTCGCGCTGCGGGCGGCGGCGGGCGTGATGCGCGACGGTACGCCGTTCGACCTGTCGCATCCCGACGATCTGCCCGAACCGCTCGACGTGCCGGCCGATGCGAAGGACCGGCTCGTCGTGCTCGCGCTGCCGCTGTGGCGCGGTGGCGGCGAGGAGGTGTCGTTCGGCGCGGACGCGGGCAGCAGCGGCAACGCGGACGTCGCCCGCTACGTCGTGCGCGAATACGAAGTGGCCGATGCGAACGCGGTCGCGCTCGGGCCCGCGCTGCTGCAGACGGGGCACCTGAACGTCCGGCTGATGCTCGACTCCGAGCTGACCGGCGACTGGCATGCGCTCGGCGTCGTGCGGATCGTCGAGCGGCGCACCGACGCGCGGCTGCTCGTCGACGACGGCTATATTCCGCCGCGCCTGGTCGCGCAGCGCGATCCCGCGTTGCTGGCGTACACGCGCGAGCTGCACGGACTCCTCACGCAGCGCAGCGACGCGCTGGCCGAGCGCCTGTCGGAACCGGGGCGCGGCGGCGTGTCGGAAGTCGCGGATTTCCTGCTGCTGCAGCTCGTGAACCGTTATCTGGCGCTGACCTGGCATGCGCAGCAGGACGTCGCGACGCATCCGGAGGCGCTGTTCCGCGACTGGCTGAAGCTCGCGTGCGACCTCAGCACGTTCACGGCGGCCGGCCGGCGCCCGCAATCGCTCGCGGTCTACGTGCACGATGACCTGCGCACGAGCTTCGCCGAACTGATGACGGAGCTGCGCCGGTCGCTGTCGACGGTGCTGGAGCAAAACGCGATCCAGATCGAGCTGCGCGACGCGGGCAACGGCATCCGGGTCGCGACGCTCGCCGATCCCGCGCTGCGCGACACGGCCGGCTTCGTGCTCGCGGTGCGCGCCGACATCCCGGCCGACAGCCTGCGTGCGCGGTTTCCCGCGCAGGCGAAGCTCGGCCCGGTCGAGCGGATCCGCGACCTGGTGCAGTTGCAGCTGCCGGGCATCACGATGCGCCAGTTGCCGGTCGCGCCGCGGCAGATCCCGTATCACGCGGGACATACGTACTTCGAGATCGACAAGGGCAGCGACCTGTGGAAGCAGCTGGCGCGCTCCGGCGGTCTGGCATTTCATTTCGCCGGCGAATTCCCCGGGCTCTCGATGGAGTTCTGGGCGATACGCGGGTGAGGGCGGGACAGCGCGATGAATTCTTCCTCCGATTCGATCTCCGCCGGCGCAGGCGGATTCGTGCCGCCGAATCCGGGCGGCATGCATCCGGCCGCCGCATCCGGTGCGGGCGGGCCGACGGCCACGCAACCGCGTCCCGGCCGCTGGGCCGCGAGCGGCACGAACCCGCTCGTCGCGGCAGCGAACCCGCTGCTCAATCTCGTGCCGCAGATCCGTTCGACCGTCCATCATCCGAATCCGGCGTGGCTGCGCGAGCATCTCGTCGTCGAGATTCGCCAGTTCGAGGCGCGCGCGCAGGAAGCCGGCGTGCCGTCGGAGGCGATCATCGGCGCGCGCTACTGCCTGTGCACGGCGCTCGACGAAGCGGCCGCGCTGACGCCGTGGGGCGGCAGCGTGTGGTCGTCGCACAGCCTGCTCGTGTCGTTCCACAACGAAACCTGGGGCGGCGAGAAGTTCTTCCACCTGCTCGAACGGCTGTCGCAGCATCCGCGTCAGCACCTCGATCTGCTGGAGCTGCTGTATTTCTGTCTCGCGCTCGGCTTCGAGGGCCGCTATCGGGTACTCGACAACGGCCATGCGGAGCTCGACGCGCTGCGCTGGCAGCTGGCCCACACGATCCGCTCGGTGCGCGGCGAATTCGATCCCGCGCTGTCGCCGCACTGGCGCGACGTCGTCACGCGCGACGTGTCGCGCCGCTTCGTCGTGCCGCTGTGGGTGTGCGTGGCGCTCGCGCTGCTGATCGGCTTCGGCGTGTTCGTCGGGCTGCGCCTCGCGCTGGCCGGACATTCGGACCAGCTGTTCGCGTCGATCGACGCGCTGCACGTGCCGAAGCTGCAGCCCGCGCAGGCGCCGCCGCGCCCGGCGCCGGTGCCGCGGGTCGCGAAGTTCCTGGCCCCCGAGATCGCGGCCGGCCTCGTGTCGGTGCGCGACGACGCCGATCGCAGCGTGATCGTGCTGCGCGGCGACGGGCTGTTCAAGTCCGGCTCGACGTCGGTGATCGACCGTTACGCGCCGGTGCTCGCGCGGGTCGCGGATGCGCTGAACCAGGTGCCCGGCAACGTGCGCGTGACCGGCTATACCGACGACACGCCGGTGCACACGGCACGTTTCGCGTCGAACTGGGACTTGTCGCGCGAACGTGCCGAGGCCGTGCGCGGCATGATCGCCGCGCGCCTCGATCATCCGGAGCGGCTCGCGGCCGAAGGGCGCGGCACGCTCGATCCGGTCGCGCCGAACGATACGCCCGCGAACCGCGCGCTGAACCGGCGCGTCGAGATCACGCTGCTGCCGGCGCCCGGCAGCGCCGCCGTCGGCGCGAGCGCGACGCAGGGGGCCAACTGACATGAACCAGGCTGTCGCGCGTTTCGTCCGGCCGTTGCCGTCGCGGGAGATCTGGACCTTTGCCGGTCTGGTCGTGCTCGCGTGCTTCGTGTGGCTCGCCGGGCCGCTGTTCGCGTTCGCCGAGGTCCGGCCGCTCGAAAGCGGCTGGGCGCGCGCGGTGACGATCGCGGTGCTGTTCGTCGCGTGGAGTGCACGCGTCGCGTGGCGCAGCTGGCACGCGAGCCGCCTGAACGCGCAGTTGCTGAACCAGCTGCGCGAAGCCGCGCCCGGGCCAGCCACCGCCGACGATCCGGCCAAGGCCCAGCTCGACGAGCTGCGCAGCCGCTTCGACGAGGCCGCGACGCTGCTGAAGAAAGTCCGCTTCGGCCAGGCCGATACCGCGCGCAAGGGGCTGGCGCGCTGGTTCGACCGGATGTCGCGCCAGTATCTGTACCAGCTGCCATGGTACGTGTTCATCGGCGCACCGGGCTCGGGCAAGACGACCGCGCTGGTCAATTCCGGGCTCAGTTTTCCGCTCGCGGAGCAGTTCGGCCGCGCGGCGATTCGCGGCGTGGGCGGCACCCGGCACTGCGACTGGTGGTTCACGAACGACGCCGTGCTGATCGACACGGCCGGCCGCTATACGACGCATGAGGGCAATCGCGCGCTCGACGAAGCCGAGTGGAAGGGCTTCGTCGAGCTGCTGAAGAAGTACCGCACGCGCCAGCCGCTGAACGGCGCGATGCTGACGATCAGCGTCGCCGACCTGGTCGGTGCGTCGGAGGCCGAGCGCACGCAGCACGCGATGGTGCTGCGCAAGCGGCTGCTCGAGCTGCGCGCCCAGCTCGGCATCCGGTTTCCCGTCTACCTGCTCGTGACGAAGGCCGACCTGCTGGCCGGCTTCGCCGAGTATTTCGGCACCTTCGGCCGCGCGGAATGCGCGCAGGTGTGGGGCTTCACGTTTCCGCTCGCGCAGAGCGAGGCGCCGGGCTTCGACCTGCGCGCCGCATTCGACCGCGAATACCGGCTGCTGCACCAGCGGCTGAACGACGGGCTGCCCGAGCTGCTCGCGACGCAGACGGATGCGCGCCAGCGCGAGATGGCGTACCTACTGCCGCAGCAGGTCGCCGACCTGCAGGACATGCTCGGCCAGTTCGTCGCCGAGGTGTTTTCCGTGTCGAGCTTCGAGCCAATGCCGATGCTGCGCGGCGTGTACCTGACGAGCGGCACGCAGGAGGGCACCGCGTTCGACCGCGTGATGAGCGGCATCAAGCGCTTCCTGAAGATCGAGGGCGTGCCGCCGGTTGCCCAGGTCGGTTCGACCGGGCGCAGCTTCTTTTTGAAGTCGCTGCTGCAGGAACACATCTTCCGCGAAGCCGCGCTCGCCGGCAGCGACCTGCGCTGGCATCAGAAGCGGCGCGTGCTGCAGATCGCCGGCTACGCGCTGCTCGCTCTCGTGAGCGTGGTCGTGCTGGCCGCGTGGCTGCGCAGCTACGCGAACAATCGCGCGTATCTCGACCGGATCGCGCAGCGCGTGCCCGCCGTCGATGCGCAGATCGCCGGTGCGAAGTTCTCGGATGCGGCCGACATCGCGCGTTTGCTGCCGGTGCTCGATGCGCTCGGCGGGCTCGCGAATGCCGGCGGCGTCGACCGGTCGCATCCGCCGCTCGCGTACCGCTGGGGGCTCTTTCAGGGCGAGAAGATCGACGAGGCCGTCGACGCCGTGTACCGGCGCGCGCTCGACGACGTGCTGCTGCCGATCGCCGCGCGCCGGATGGAGGCCGCGCTGAGCGATGCACGGCCCGACGAAACCGACTACGCGTATGCGGCGCTGAAGGCGTACCTGATGCTGTACGACAGCGCGCACTACGATCCCGCGTTCGTGCAGGCCGTCGTCGACCTGGAGATGGAGCGCTCGCTACCGCCCGATTTCTCGCCGGCCGAACGTTCGGCGCTGCGCGCGCATCTCGCCGCGCTGTTCGGCAACCGCGTGGCCGTGTCGCCGTATCCGATGAACGAGCGGCTCGTGGCCGACGTGCGCGACCGGCTGCGGCAGGTGCCGTTCTCGCAGCGGCTGTACCGCCAGCTCACGCGCACGCTGCGGCCGGCGACTTCCGCGTTCGATTTCAGCGTCGCGCGCGCGGTCGGGCCCGACGCATCGCTGGTGTTCCGCCGCCAAAGCGGCAAGCCGCTGTCGGAAGGCGTGCCGGGCCTCTATACGCGCAATGGCTATCGCAACGTGTTTTCGCCGCGCCTCGCCGGCGAGGTCGACGCGTACGGGCGCGAGGAGGTGTGGGTGCTGAACCTCGGGCTGTCCGAGATTCCCGGGCCGAACGACGCCGGCGCGTGGGCGCGCGACATCCGCCAGCTGTACCTGAACGACTACCTGAAGATCTGGGACGACCATCTCGCCGACATCAAGCTGCAGCGCACGGCGACGCTCGCGCAGAGCATCCAGGTCGCGCGTGCGCTGTCTTCGGCGGATTCGCCGCTCACCCGGCTGATGATCGCGCTGGCGCGCGACACGGCGCTCGGCGATACGCCGGGCGGCGCCCGCACGCTCGCATCACGCGCACAGGACAAGGTCGACGAGGCGCGCAGCTCGCTGTCGCAGATCTTCGCGGGGCAGGGCGCGAGCGACGCGAATCCGTCCGCGGCGGCGCCCGCGAGCCCCGAGCAGGTGGTCGACAGCCACTTCGCCGGGCTGCGCGCGTTCGCGCCGGGCAGCGGCGACCAGGCGCAGGCATTCGACGCGGTGCTGAAGTCGATCGACGCGCTCTATACGTACCTGACGGCCACCGACGACGCACTGCGCAGCGGCGCCCAGCCGCCGCCTTCCGACGCGCCCGCGCGGCTGCGCGCGCAGGCCGGGCGGCTGCCGACGCCGTTCCGGGAAGTGCTCGACGATCTGTCGAACGTCGCGAACGGCAGCGTCGCGACCGTCGAGCAGCGCAGCGTCGCCCAGCGGGCCGGCGCGAACGTCGGCGACTTCTGTCGGCAGGCGATTGCGGGCCGCTATCCGTTCGCGCGCGGCTCGTCGCGCGACGTCGCAGCGGCGGACTTCGCGCAGATGTTCGCGCCGGGCGGCCTGATGGACGATTTCTTCCAGAAGAACCTGCAGTCGATCGTCGATACGACGTCGCACCCGTGGCGTTTCGCGAACCGCAATGCGGACGCCGATCCGGCGGCGGCCGCGATGCTTTCGTCGTTCGAGAAGGCCGCGGTGATCCGCGACGTCTATTTCGGCGGCGGCGCGCGCACCGCGCAACTGAAGGTGCAGGTCCAGCCGCTCGAAATGGATCCGTCGATCACGGAGATGGTGCTCGACGTCGACGGCCAGATCGTCCGCTATGCGCACGGCCCGCTCGTGCAGAGCGCGGTGGACTGGCCGGGCCCGCGCGGCAGCAGCCAGGTAAGGCTGCAGGTATCGGGGCAGGCCGGCGCGACCGACGGCTTCACGACCGGCGGGCCGTGGGCGCTGCACCGGCTGTTCGACCGCGCGGCCGTGTCGGCCGGACGCGGCTCGGACCAGATGGTCGCGCGCTTCACCGTCGACGGCAAACCGCTCGTGCTGCAGGTGAATGCGGGCAGTGTCCGCAACCCGTTCAGGCTGCCCCAGATGGAGTCCTTTACATGCCCTCCGAAGCAATGAGCCGCATCCCGCCGCTCACGCGCGCCGATGGCGACGCCCCGGCCTGGTACGGAAAGATTCCCGGCGCCGGCGACTTCGTGAACAGCCGGCTGCCGCATGCGCTCGCGCTGTGGTGGGAACGCTGGCTTCAGCAGGGGATGGCCGCGATGCGCCAGCGCGGCCCGGACGAGCTCGCGCGCCACTACACGGTCGCGCCGGTCTGGAATTTCCTGGTGCCGGCGGGCGCCGGCGCGTCGTGCGTGCAGGCAGGCTGTCTCGCGCCGAGCTGCGATCGCGTCGGGCGTTACTACCCGGTGATCGTCACGCTGCCGATGCCGGCGGCCGATTACTGGAACGGGCTGCCGGACGCGGCCGACGCGTTCTACTGGCAGATCGGCCATGCGCTGCTCGACGCGATCCGGCATGCGCGCGCGCCGGTCGATCTCGAGCAGACGCTCGACCGCGTGCGGCTCGCGCCGGGCGGCGAGCTGCCCGTGGAAGGCGTCGACGGGATCCCGGCGACGCTGCCGGACCGGCCGGCGCTCGCGGCATGGCCCGGGCTGTCCGGCTATTTCGATCCGCACGGCGGGACGAGCTTTTGGTGGACCAATCGTGCCGACGGCTCGCCGCTGCGCACGCATGCGCATACGGGCGCACCCGACAACGCGCTGTTCCTGACGCTGTTCGGCGGCTAGCGAACGACGGCCGGCGGCGGGCAACGCAGGCAACACGGATGCGGTATCGCGAGGTAGACATGAAGGACCCTTCATCGAGAGACAACGAGCACGACACGGCAACCCGCGGCGACGCGCCCGAATTCACGGTGCGGCCGCTGCCGCTCGGTCATCGCCTGGGCGAGCTGCAGCTCGACGAGGTGCTGGGCATCGGCGGTTTCGGCATCGTCTATCGCGCGTTCGACCGCACGTTGCGGCGCGCGGTCGCGATCAAGGAATACATGCCGTCGATGCTCGCGACGCGCGGCGGCGACTACACGGTGTCGCTGCGCTCCGAGCGGTTCGCGCAGGCGTTCGACGCGGGACGCGGCGCGTTCCTCAACGAGGCACGCCTGCTCGCGCAATTCGACCACCCGGGGCTCGTCAAGGTGCTGCACTTCTGGGAGAGCCACGGCACCGCGTACATGGTGATGCCGTTCTACGAAGGGCGCACGCTCAAGCAACTGCTCGACGGCGGCATGCGCATGAGCGAGACGCAATTGCGCAACATCGTCGGCGCGCTGCTGGGCGCGCTCGACACGCTGCATCGCGCGCAGTGCTTCCATCGCGACGTCGCGCTCGACAACGTGCTGATCCGCCCGAACGGCAGCGCGATCCTGCTCGACTTCGGCGCGGCACGCAAACGGATCGGCGATCTCGTCGACGACGGCGCGATGATGATCAAGCCCGGCTACGCGCCGATCGAGCAGTACACCGACGATCCCGCGTTCAGCCAGGGGCCGTGGACGGATCTCTATGCGCTCGGCGCGGTGATGCACGCGATGATCACCGGCGAATTGCCGCCCGCGGCCGTCGTGCGCAGCATCAAGGACGCGTACCGGCCGCTCGCGTCGCGCGAGTTGCCGGCCGGTGAGGTGTACAGCCCCGCGTTCCTCGCGGCGATCGATCACGCGCTGCAGCTGCGGATTCCGGATCGTCCGGAGTCGGTCGCGGCGTTCGCGGCCGAACTCGGGTTGCGGGATGTCGATCGGGCCGGCGGCGGGTATGGCGCAGTCGTTGCGCCGCCGGCGGTCGATGCGGGGGGAGGCGGGGAAGGGAAGGTGGGGGCCGGTGTTTCCGGTGCCGCTCCCGCAGCGGGGGACGCGTCGGCCGGGGACGCGGCCGTGGCAGCGGCAGCGGTCGGTGAAGGCGCGACGGCGTCGGGCAACGCCACGCCGGATGTGCGGCCGTCGCAGCCTGGGCGGCTGGAACACCGGTCGAACACACCGGATACGCGGTCGACCGCGCCCGCTGGCGCTGGCGACAAGCCGGAAGACGGCGGGTCTTCGGTGTCAACGACGGCTGCGGCAGCGGTGGCGTCATCCGCTTCTTCGTCCGCTTCTTTGTCCGTATCGCAGGCGTCGTCGCCCTCCGCAAAAACGGGGCGTCCCGACGGGCATGATGGTGATGTGGAACGTTCAAGGGACACGCTGCAGGGTGAGCGGGCAGCTTCGAAGACCGAAGCGCATGACGCCGCCGACATGCGATCGGCAAGCGCCGGGCCCGACATCGGGCAGCGTGGCGCAACGGATACAGGGAACCTGAACGCAACGGCCGGGCCGATTGCTGGTGCTGCTGGTGCTGCTGGTGCTGCTGGTGCTGCTGGTGCTGCTGGTGCCTCCACATCGGCATCCTCGTCGGGCGTATCGCCTCCGTCGCGCTCCCCGCGCCGCCCGTCGTTCATCGCCGCGGGCAACCGGCGCACGCAGACCTACGTGGGTGGCGCACTGGTAGCGCTGATCGCCGTCGGAATCGCCGCGACCTATCTGTCGCGACCCGCGCAAGTCGCGAGCGAACCGGAAGCCGGCGCAAGCCAGCCGCAGGCCGGTGCCGCCTCGTCAGCCAGCGAGTCGGAAGCGACGCTCGCGCAGCACGGCCCGACGCCGATCGTCGTGCCGCCGTCGAGCCTGGCGGCCGGATCGTCCGCGCAGGTGCCGCCGCAATCGCTGGCCGCCGCGCCGGCCAGCGCGCCCGCAGTCGGGGCCGCCACGTCCGTGCCGCAGGTCGCGACGACCGCCACGGCCGTCGCAGGCGCCTCGCCTTCGCAAGCCGGTTCGAGCTCGACGATCGCGCCGGCCGGCAGCCTCGACGCGTCGGAGCGTGTCGTTAACGTGCCGCCGTCGGAGGCCGCCGCGTCGCCGTCGACCGCACCGGTGCCCGCGCAAACGTCGCCATCGGAAGCCGACACGGCCGTCGCCGTGGTCAGCACGCCGGCCACCGCCGAGCAGCGTCCGCCGAAGCAGGAAACCGTCCAGGTGCGCTTCAACGTGCGCCCGTGGGGCGACGTGTACGTGAACGGCGCACGGCGCGGCGCGAGCCCGCCGCTGCGTTCGGTGTCGCTGACACCAGGCGTCTATCAGATCGAGATCCGCAACGGCTCGCTGCCGCCGTTGCACCGTACCGTGGCGATCGACTTCGGCAGCAAACCGGTCAACATCGACTATGCATTCGAATGACGTCAGCCAGGCGGCGCTGGCCGCCGCCGCGTTGTCCTCCCCGTCGCCCGGCCTGCCGTCGGCGACGCCGCGCGCCGACCTGATCGGCCGATTCCTCGCGGACGTCGCGCCCGATGCGCCGTGCGGCCCGAACCTCGAATACGACGCCGATTTCCTGCAGCTTCAGGAGCGCGCGACGCCGCGCGCCGAGCAGCAGTACGGCGACACCGTGATTCCGGCCGAGACGCCCGACTGGCGCGCGGTCGACCGCCTTGCACTCGCGCTGGGCGAGCGGACGAAGGACCTGCGCGTCGCCGCGTATCTCGCGCGCAGCTGGACCGAGCAGCACGGCATTCCCGGCTACGCGGACGGCCTCGCGGTCGTCGCGGGCCTGATCGAGCGCTGGTGGGACGACCTGCATCCGCGTCTCGACGCCGACGGCGAACCGGACCCGACACCGCGGATGAACGCGCTCGCCGATGTCGCCGGCGCGCACGAGTGCGCGCGTGCGGCACGGCGCCAGCCGCTGTTCGACGGCGGCCCGAGCGTGCGCGACGCCGAACGCGCGCTCGACGGTCGCGACGAAGTGGGCGGCCCGGCGGCAGACAGCCGCGACGGCCTGGTCGCCGCGCTGTCGACCGCACGCGACGACGGCCGCGTGCCGATCGATGCGGTGCATGCCGCACTGCGCGCATTGGACGCGATCCGTGCGCGCGTGACGGACCGGCTCGGCAGCGAATGGGCGCCGGATGCGAGCGATACGGAGAAGGCGTTGCAACGCATCGCGCGCGAAATGCCGGAGCCGGCACCGGCGGTACAGCAGTCCGCACCGGACGGTTCGATTCCGGCCACGCCGGCCGCATCCGGCGCCGCGCGAGCCGCATCGGCGCAGGCCGTTCTACCGAACGCACAGGCCTGGCGCGATGCCGAGGTCACGAGCCGCGACGACGTGCGGCTCGGTCTCGACAAGATGTGCCGTTATTTCGAACTGCATGAGCCGAGCCACCCGGCGCCGCTGCTGCTGCGGCGCGCGCAGCGGCTGCTCGCGCTCGACTTCTACGAAATCATCCGGGATCTCGCTCCGGAGAGCCTGCCGAAGCTGGACCTGCTGAGCGGCGAGCGGAGCGAATGAAGCAGGCCGCCGTCCATGCGGCGGCAACGTACACGCAATCTGATCGATGTGAAGGAGCGGACGATGACGGACAGAACCAAGGCGGCAGGCAGCGGACAGAAGTTCATCGCGCGCAATCGGGCGCCGCGCGTGCAGATCGAGTACGACGTCGAGACCTATGGCGCCGAGCGCAAGGTGCAGTTGCCGTTCGTGATGGGCGTCATCGCGGACCTGGCCGGCAAGCGCGCCGAACCGCTGCCGGACCTGCCGGAGCGCAAGTTCCTCGAGATCGACGTCGACAACTTCGACGAGCGGATGAAGTCGGTCGCGCCGCGCGTCGCGTTCCAGGTGCCGAACACGCTGACCGGCGAAGGGATGCTCAGCGTCGACATGACGTTCGAGCAGATCGACGATTTCTCGCCGGCGGCGATCGCGCGCAACGTCGACGCGCTGCGCCGGCTGCTGGATGCGCGCACCGAGCTGTCGAACCTGCTGTCGTACATGGACGGCAAGCACGGCGCCGAACAACTGATCGAGCGTGCGATCAACGATCCCGATCTGCTCAAGACGCTCGTGCGCGAGCCGCGCGCGGACGCGCGGGACGGCGACGCGACCCAACCGGAGGCCCGCGATGAATGACCCTGTCCATTCCCGCGCCGATACCCGCGACGCACGCTCTGCCACGCAACCGGCAGCCGCGCCCGGCGAGTTCGCCGCGCTGCTGCAGAAGGAGTTCAAGCCGAAGACGGCCGAGGCGCGCGAGTCGGTCGAGCGCGCGGTGCGCACGCTCGCACAGCAGGCGCTCGAACATACGGTCGGCATGACGACCGACGCCTACGGCAGCGTGAAGCAGATCATCGCGGAGATCGACCGGAAGCTGTCCGAGCAGATCAACCAGATCCTGCATCACGACGACTTCCAGACGCTCGAAGGCGCGTGGCGCGGCCTGCATTACCTCGTCACGCACACCGAGACCGACGAGTTGCTGAAGATCAAGGCCTTGCCGGCATCGCGCAACGAGGTCGGGCGGATGCTCAAGCGCTACAAGGGCGTCGCGTGGGACCAGAGCCCGCTGTTCCGCAAGATCTACGAGGAGGAATACGGGCAGTTCGGCGGCGAGCCGTTCGGCTGCCTCGTCGGCGACTTCTACTTCAATCACAGCCCGCCGGATGTCGAGATGCTCGGCGAGCTGTCGAAGATCGCGGCGGCCGCGCACGCGCCGTTCATCGCGGGCGCGTCGCCGGAGCTGATGCAGATGGATTCGTGGCAGGAGCTGTCGAACCCGCGCGACCTGACCAAGATCTTCCAGAACACCGAATACGCGGCGTGGCGCAGCCTGCGGCAGTCGGAGGATTCCCGCTACGTCGGCCTCGCGATGCCGCGTTTTCTCGCGCGGCTGCCGTATGGCGCACGCACCAACCCGGTCGACGAATTCGACTTCGAGGAAGATACCGACGCCGCGAATCACGACCGCTACACGTGGGCGAATTCGGCTTACGCGATGGCCGCCAACATCAACCGCTCGTTCAAGCAGTTCGGCTGGTGCTCGTCGATCCGCGGCGTCGAGTCGGGCGGGGCGGTCGAAGGGCTGCCAAGCCACACGTTCCCGACCGACGACGGCGGCGTCGACCAGAAATGCCCGACCGAGATCGCGATCAGCGACCGCCGCGAGGCCGAGCTCGCGAAGAACGGCTTCATGCCGTTCGTACACCGGAAGAACTCGGATTTCGCGGCGTTCATCGGCGCGCAGTCGCTGTACCAGCCGGCCGAGTATCACGACCCCGACGCGACCGCGAACGCGCGGCTGTCCGGCCGCCTGCCTTACCTGTTCGCCTGCTGCCGGTTCGCGCACTACCTGAAGTGCATCGTGCGCGACAAGATCGGCTCGTTCCGCGAACGCGACGACATGGAACGCTGGCTCAACGACTGGATCATGAACTACGTCGACGGCGACCCCGTGAACTCGTCGCAGGAAACCAAGGCGCGCAAGCCGCTGGCGGCCGCACAGGTGGTCGTCGACGAGGTCGAGGACAACCCCGGCTACTACACGTCGAAGTTCTTCCTGCGGCCGCACTACCAGCTCGAAGGGCTCACCGTGTCGCTGCGGCTCATCTCGCGGCTGCCGTCCGCGAAGGCGGCGAACGAGTGAGCGGCAAGGGGCAGTCAATACTGCATTCAACCCGGCATTCAACCTGATTTCGCACCGAAACGGAGACGGCAATGGGCGTGGCAATGTTTATGAAGGTGGACGGCGTGACCGGCGAATCGGCGGACGCGCAGCACAAGGGCTGGACCGACATCGAATCGTTCACGTGGGGCGCGAGCCAGCCGGGCGCGATGGCGAGCGGTAGCGGCGGCAATGCGGGCAAGGCGAGCTTCAACGATCTCGTCGTGGCGGCGTACATGGACAAGGGCGCGCCCGCGATCATCAAGAACTGCGCGAGCGGCAAGCACTTGCCGAAGGTCGAGATCTCCGCGTGCAAGACCGGCGGCTCGCAGATCGAGTTCATGCGCGTGACGCTGCAGGAAGTGCTCGTCACGTCCGCGCAGGTCGCGGGCATCGATCCCGGCGACGCGGCCGACCGGTTGATGATGCACTATGGCTTCCAGGCCGCGAAAGTGAAGAAGCAGTACTGGCAGCAGAACGACAACGGCGGCAAGGGCGCCGAGGTGTCGGTCGGCTGGAACATCAAGGAAAACACCGAGATGTGACCGCGGACCGATGACGATGGACGACCCGAAAGCCCGCGATGGCCGGTACGGCGGCATGCGCGACCGGCTGCAACCGGCGCTGCTCGACCGGCTGACCGACGACGCGCCGCAGCGCACGACCGATTTGCCCGGCACGCAATGGATCGGTGCCGAGCGCCTGCGCGCGGCCGTGCTGCGCGATCTCGCTTGGCTGCTCAATACGCGCAACGCCGAGGACGGCTTCGTCGACTGGGCCGCGTTCGAGCACGCGCAGGCATCGGTGCTCAACTACGGGATGCGGCCGCTCGTCGGCAAGCCGATGTCGGGCGTCGAGCGGATGTCGGTCGAGGCGTCGATCCGCGACGCGATCGTCCGCTTCGAGCCGCGCATCGCGCCCGACAGCGTCGAGGTCCGCAGCATCGCCGATGCATCGGACGGACACGCCGGCGAACGGCGTCACAACGTGCTGCTGTTCGAGATCCGCGGCACGCTGTGGTCGATCCCGCATCCGCTGGAATTCGTGCTGCGCTCCGACCTCGATCTCGAGACGGGCGCGATGTCGCTGCAATCGTCAGCGGGAAACTGACACGATGGATACGCGCCTGCTCGACTACTACAACCGCGAACTCGCGTACCTGCGTGAACTCGGCGACGAATTCGCGCAGCAGTTCCCGAAGGTCGCCGCACGGTTGCGGCTGCACGAATCGGGGCCGCCCGATCCGTACGTCGAACGATTGCTCGAAGGCTTCAGCTTCCTCACCGCGCGGGTGCAGCTGAAGATGGACGCCGAGTTTCCGCGCTTCACGCAGGCGCTGCTCGATGCCGTGTATCCGGGCTATCTCGCGCCGTTGCCGTCGATGGCGATCGTGCGGTTCGCGCCGATGCTGAACGAAGGCAGCCTCGCACAGGGCTGGCGGTTGCCGGCCGGCACCGCGCTGCGCGCGCGGCCGGCCGCGTCCGAGCAGACCGCGTGCGAATTCCGCACCGCGCACGACCTGACGCTGTGGCCGCTCGAACTGACCGACGCTGCCGTCACCGGCGCGCCGTCGTGGCTGCCGCGTGGGGCCGTACCGGCGCGCCAGGACGTGCGCGGCGCGCTACGCATCCGGCTGAAGGCGCGCGGCGGCGCCAAGCTCTCGCAACTGCCGCTCGAGCGGCTGACCTTTCATCTCGCGGGCCCCGAGCGCGACGCGCTGCACCTGCTCGAACTGATCGCCGCGCATGCGCTCGGCGTCGTCTGCCACGATCCCGGGCAACCGCCGCGCTGGCTGCACACGCTCGACGCCGACACGATCGTCCACGAGGGTTTCGACCCGGCGCAGGCCATCCTGCCCGACGACGGACGCAGCTTCCACGGGTACCGGCTGTTGCGCGAGTATTTCGCGTTTCCGGCGCGCTTCCTGTTCTTCAGCATCGGCGGGCTGCGCGCCGCGCTCGCGCGCGCCACCGGCGACGAATGCGAGCTGACCGTGTTGTTCGACCGGCACGATGCGGCGCTCGAGGCGGCCGTCGATGCGCGGCATCTGGCGCTGAACTGCACGCCGGCCGTGAACCTGTTCGCGCGCCGCGGCGACCGCATCCGGTTACAGCCCGGCACGCGCGAGCATCATGTCGTCGTGGACCGCAGCCGGCCGCTCGATCACGAGATCTATGCGGTGCAGCGGCTCGCGAGCGAGCAGCGCGACGACGGCCAGTCGCGCGAATTCCGGCCGTTTCACGCGTCGTTCGCGAGCGACGACGGCAACTACGGCGCGTACTACACGGTGCGGCGCGAGCCTCGGCTGGTGTCCGCGCAGGCACGCGCGAACGGCACGCGCACCGGCTACGTCGGCAGCGAAGCCTACGTGTCGCTCGTCGACAGCCAGTGCGTGCCGTACGACGAGACGATGCGCTACCTGTCCGTCGACACGCTGTGCACGAACCGCGATCTCGCGCTGCTGCTGCCGCCGGGCGAGGCGAACGCGTTCACGCTGCGCATCTCGGCGCCCGTCGAGCGCGTCGTCGCGATTCGCGGCCCGTCGCGGCCGCGCCCGCCGATCGCCGACTCGCAGACGGCCTGGCGACTGATCCGCCATCTCGGGCTGGCCCGGCAGACGCTGACCGATCTCGACGACGAGGAGGGCGCGCACGCGCTGCGCGAGCTGCTCGGCCTGCACGCCGACCCGGCCGATGCCGCGATGCGCCGGCAGATCGACGGCGTGCGGCGCGTCGCGTTCTCGCCGGTGTTCCGACGGCTGCCGGCGCTCGGGCCGCTGATGTTCGGGCGCGGCGTGCAGGTCGACGTGACCGTGGACGACCATGCGTTCTCCGGCGACAGCCCGTTTCTGCTCGGCGCGGTGCTCGAACAGTTCTTCGCGCGGCACGTCTCGATCAACGCGTTCGCCGAATGCGTGCTGACCAGCGCGCAGCGCGGCACGCTCGCGCACTGGCCGGCGCGCATCGGCAGGCGGCCCGCGATATGAAACACGGCACGCCACCCGGCGCTCAACCGGCCACCGAAGCCGCACGCCGCGATGCGTGGTGGGCACGGCTGCGCGCCGCGCCGCATGGCTACGACCTGTTCCAGGCATTGCGCTGGCTCGATGCGCTGTCGCCCGGCCGAGCGCCGCTCGGCCATGCCGCGCGGCCGCGCGACGAACCGGTGCGGCTCGGGCAGCAGCCGTCGCTCGCGTTCGCGGCGTCGATGCTGGCCGGCGCATACGATGGGGACGGCGGCGGCGTGCGGCCGCGCATCGCGATCCACGGCTTCGGGTTGTTCGGGCCGAACGGTCCGCTCCCGACTCACCTGACCGAATACGCGCACGAGCGCGCGGCCCAGCACGACGACCCGACCTTCACCGCGTTCGCGGACCTGTTCCATCACCGGCTGATCCTGCTGTTCTACCGGGCGTGGGCCGACGCGCAGCCGACGGTGAGCCTCGATCGTCCCGGGCGCGCACGGTTCGACGCGTATGTCGCGAGCCTGGTCGGGCGCGCCGCGCATGGCGACGGACCGGCCGCGCGGGCCGATGTCGGACCCACGGCCGCCGACACACTCGCGCCGCATGCGCTTTATTTCCATGCGAGCCATCTCGTCCGGCACACGCGCAACCCGGAGGGGCTCGTGGAGATCCTGCGGCGCCATTTCGGTGTCGACGCACGCATCGTCGAGCATGTGCCGCGCTGGGTCGCGATCGAGCGTTCGCAGCGCTGCGTGATCCGTGCGACGCGGCCGACCCTGCGCGTCGGCGGCGTCGCGCTCGGCATCGCGGTGCGCGATGCGCAATCGCATTTCCGGATCGTGCTCGGGCCGCTGTCGCTCGACGCGTACCGGCGCTTCCTGCCGGGCGGCCCGCACGCGCGGCAGCTCGCGCACTGGGTGCGCGAGTACGTCGGCATCGAGTTCGACTGGGACGTGCAGCTCGAACTGGCGGCCGACGCGGTGCCGGCGATCGCGCTCGGCGCGCCGCAGGGCCTCGGTCGTACCGCGTGGCTCGGGCAGCGGCTCGAAGCGGGGCCCGCGCGCGATCTCGTCGTCCGTTACGACGCGCGTCGTGGCGGCCCGCCGCGCCCCGGCGCCGCCCTTCATCGCGAAACTGCCTAAACGGGAACCGTCATGTCCGATATCGGCCGCGTCAACCTGTTCGGAAAGCTCAATCCGCTGCTCTACGAGACGCTCGAGCAGGCGACCGGATTCTGTCGGCTGCGCGGCAATCCGTACGTCGAACTCGCGCACTGGTTCAAGCAGCTCCTGCAGCGGCCCGACGGCGACCTGCAGCGCGTGCTGCGTCGGTTCGAGATCGACGAGGCCGCCATCGAACGCGGGCTCGTCGCCGCGCTCGACCGGCTGCCGCGCGGCGCGGGATCGGTGTCGGACCTGTCGGTGCACATCGACGACGCGGTCGAGCGCGCGTGGGTCTATGCCACCTTGAAATACGACGCGACGCGGATTCGCGGCGCGGTCCTGCTGCTCGCGATCCTGAAGACGCCGCAGTTGCGCAACGTGCTGTACGCGATCGCACGCGAGTTCGAGCGCATCGTGCCCGACGTGCTTGCCGACGAACTCGTATCGATCGTCGACGGCTCGCCCGAGGCACAACCGGCCGCGCATCCCGACGCGGGCTCGGGTGCCGGCGGCGCCGCAATGCGCGGCGTGCCGCCTGCGGAAGGTTCGGCCCTGGCGCGCTTTGCCGTCGACCTGACCGCCCGCGCGCGGGTCGGCGAGATCGATCCCGTCGTCGGGCGCGACGCGGAGATCCGCCAGATCGTCGACATCCTGCTGCGGCGCCGGCAGAACAACCCGCTGCTGGTCGGCGAAGCCGGTGTCGGCAAGACGGCCGTGGCCGAAGGCTTCGCGCTGCGAATCGCCGCAGGCGACGTGCCGCCGTCGCTGCGCGACGTCGCGCTGTACCTGCTCGACATCGGGCTGCTGCAGGCCGGCGCGAGCGTGAAGGGCGAGTTCGAGAGCCGGCTGCGCGGCGTGATCGACGAAGCGATGTCGTCCGAGCGCCCGGCGATCCTGTTCATCGACGAAGTCCATACGCTCGTCGGAGCGGGCGGGGCGGCCGGCACCGGTGATGCCGCGAACCTGTTGAAGCCCGCGCTCGCGCGCGGCCTGCTGCGCACGATCGGTGCGACCACCTGGTCCGAGTACAAGCAGTACATCGAGATGGATCCCGCGTTGACGCGGCGCTTCCAGCTCGTGCACGTGCTCGAGCCCGAGGAGGCGGCCGCCGTGACGATGCTGCGCGGCCTCGCCGCGAAGCTCGAAGCGCACCATCGCGTGCTGGTGCTCGACGACGCGCTGCAGGCCGCCGTGACGTTGTCGCACCGGTATATCCCCGCGCGGCAGCTGCCGGACAAGGCGATCAGCCTGCTCGATACGGCTTGCGCGCGCGTCGCCGTCAGCCAGCACGCGGTGCCGGCGCCGATCGAGGACGCGCGCCGACGCATCGACAGCTTGCGCGTCGAGCGCGAACGGGTCGGGCGCGAGTGTGCGCTCGGCAGCGGCGACACCGCGCGACGCGACGCGATCGATGCCGAGCTTGCCGCCGTGCGGACAGAACTCGATCGGCTCGACACGCGCTGGCAGGCCGAGCGCGATGCGTTGACAGCGATCGTCGAGTCGCGCGCCGCGCTCCTCGACGAGGCGCCGTCGCATGAGATCACCGCCGCCGCACGCGCCGACATTCAGGCGCGTCTGGCCGCCGCGCAGCAGGCGCTGGCCGAGATGCAGGGCGATGCACCGATCGTGCTGCCCGCCGTCGACACGCATGCGGTCGCCGCCGTCGTCGCCGACTGGACCGGTATCCCGCTCGGCCGGATGGTGCGCGACGAGACGCAGGCCGTGCTGAAGCTTGCCGAAACGCTCGGCGAGCGCGTCGTCGGCCAGCGCCATGCGGTCGAGCTGATCGCCGAACGGATTCAGACCGCGCGCGCGAAGCTCGACGATCCGACCAAGCCGCACGGCGTGTTCCTGCTATGCGGGCCGTCCGGTGTCGGCAAGACCGAGACCGCGCTCGCCCTGGCCGACACCCTGTACGGCGGCGAGCGCAACGCGATCACGATCAACATGAGCGAGTTCCAGGAGGCGCACACGGTATCGACGCTGAAGGGCGCGCCGCCCGGGTACGTCGGCTACGGACAGGGCGGGGTGCTCACCGAGGCCGTGCGCCGGCGGCCGTACAGCGTCCTGCTGCTCGACGAGATCGAGAAGGCGCATCGCGACGTGCACGAGATTTTCTTCCAGGTGTTCGACAAGGGCTGGATGGAGGATGGCGAAGGGCGCGACATCGATTTCCGGCATACGGTGATCCTGCTGACCTCGAACGTCGGCGCCGATCGCGTGATGCAGCTGTGTCGCGATCCCGACCATCTGCCCGACATGCAGACACTCGCCGACGCGCTGCGCGCGCCGCTGCTCGACGTGTTCCCTGCCGCGCTGCTCGGCCGGCTGACCGTCGTGCCGTACTACCCGCTGACCGATGCGACGCTCGCGCGCATCGTCGAACTGCAGTTGCGGCGCTTCGAGAAGCGGATCGACCTGCATCACGGGATTCGGCTCCGCTGCACCGACGCGGCGACCGCGCTGATCGTCGAGCGCTGCCGGACCATCGAATCCGGTGGCCGGATGGTCGACGCGATCCTCACGCATACCGTGATGCCGCGGATCGGCCGCGCGATCCTCGAGGCCACGCTCGAAGGCCGCGCGCTGGCGTCGATCGAGGTGAGCGCGGCCGGCGGCGAGTTCGCTTACCGGTTCGACGAGGAGGGAACGACGTGAATCGCGTATTCACACTCGACAGCCCGCACGGCGACGACCTGAAGTTCCACACGCTCGACGGCAGCGACGAACTCGGCCGCCTGTTCGAATTCCGGATCGAGGCGCTGGCGGACAGCCACAGCCTGTCGCTGAAGGACATGCTCGGCAAGCCCGTGACCGTGCGGATCGAGCAGCAGGATCGTTCGACGCGCTACCTGAACGGGATCGTCGCGCGCGCGACGCTGGCCGGCCGGCGCGCCGAGCGGCACTACGGTTACGAGCTCGTCGTGCGGCCGTGGCTGTGGCTCGCGACGCGCCGCTCGGACTGCCGGATCTTCCAGAACCGCACCGTGCCCGACATCGTGCAGGAGGTGCTGGCGCCGTATGGTTTTCCGATCGAGAACAAGCTGGCCGAATCCTATGTGCCGCGCCAGTACTGCGTGCAGTACAACGAGACCGATACGGCGTTCGTGTCGAGGCTGATGGAATTCGAGGGCATCTATTTCTATTTCCGGCACGCGGCCGACAGTCACACGCTCGTGCTGTGCGATGCGATGTCGTCGCACGTCGCGTTGCCCGGTTACGAAACGATCCCGTACATCGCGCCGGATCGAACCGCGATCGCCGACGAGGAGCATATCGACGGCTGGCTGCCCGCGCAGGAGGTCAGCGTCGGCAAGCATCAGACCACCGACTACGACTATACGAAGCCGCGCGCCGATCTTTCATCGCAGAAGATCGATCCGCGCGGCCACGATCACGACAGCTTCGCGTCGTTCGAATGGCCGGGGGGGTATCGCGACGATGCGCCGGGTGCGCATTACAGCCGTGTAAGGCTCGAGGAACAGCAGGCCGAGCATGAGCGGGCGAGTGCCGAGACGGACGTGCGCGGTGCCGCGCCTGGGTATCTGTTCACGCTCGAGCATTGCCCGCGTGCTGACCAGAATCGCGAATATTTGATCGTGCGGTGCCAGTACCGCTTTCAGGAGAACGCTTACGCGAGCGATCAGGGCGCGGAGGCCGTCGTGCATCAGACGATGATGCTCGTGCAGCCGTCGAGCCTGCCTTACCGGTCGCCGCGCGACACGCCGCGGCCGCGGACCAATGGGCCGCAGACCGCCACCGTCGTCGGGCCGCCCGGCGAGGAGATATGGACCGACCAGTATGGGCGCGTGAAGCTGCAGTTCCGGTGGGATCGATACGGGCAGAGCAACCAGGATTCGTCGTGCTGGGTTCGGGTGTCGAGTCCTTGGGCTGGCGGTGGGTTCGGGGGCGTGCAAATTCCACGGGTAGGCGACGAGGTCGTCGTCGATTTCCTGAACGGCGATCCGGACGAGCCGATCGTCACCGGACGGGTTTTCAACGGCGAAAAGATGCCGCCGTGGGGGCTGCCGGGGAGTGCGACGCAAAGCGGGCTGCTGTCAAGGTCGTCGCCAGGCGGGACGACTGACCATGCCAATGCGTTCCGGTTTGAGGACAAGAAGGGCGCCGAGCAGCTGTGGATGCATGCGGAGCGGAATTTCGATGCGGAGACGGAGGCCGATCACACGCTTTCTGTCGGGAACAACCATACGCATACAGTCGGGAACGACGAAACGATGCAGGTGAAGAACAACCGGCAAAGAAGCGTCGGGCAGGACGAGACGGTGAATATCGGGAAGAACCGGGTCGCGCAGATCGGGGTGGATGAGACGCATGGGGTTGGTGGGAATCGGACGCGAACGGTCGGGAAGAAAGAGACCGTGACGATCGCGTCGGATCGTGAGGCGACGATCGGCGGCAGCCACACGGAATCGGTCACGCATGGCAAGACGGAAACGATCGGCGAAGGCAAGACGCTGAACGTCGGACAGATGTATCAGACGACGTCGCAGGACATGAAGACATTGGTTGCGTCGGCGCATACCGAGGAGATCGGCACGCGAACGTCGACGATCGCCAAAGCCCATACGCACACGGTCGGCGGCGAACACACCGTCAACGTCGGGGCGAACCATACGACGAACGTGCAGCATCAGGTGACCGTCAACGCCGGGGATCAGCTTTCGCTCGTCTGCGGGAATTCGAGCATCGTGATGAAGAGCGACGGCACGATCACGATCCAGGGTGTCAACGTCACATCGACCGGCACGAACAGCCACAGCGTAAACGGCAAGACAGTGACGTCGTCGGCGACCGCCGAGCACACGGTCGAAGGCGCCGTACTGAAACTGAATCCGTGACGGAGGCCCGCACGAATGCAGAACTGGCAGCCGACCAATCCGGTGGAGCGCAGGTTCATGGATGCGCATTCGGACTGGATGAGTTTCGCGAAAGAGCAGGATGCGCGATTGATGATCTGGCAGACCGACGAGACGGATGCGGAGCTCGTCCGGCTGTATTTCCAGGTCCAGGACGAAACGTCGTGCGCGGTCAGGACCATGCGGGCGTCGTTCGTCAATGAAGCCGGTTATGCGACGGCGTTGGCGGATGAGCTCATCGCGTTCTACGACAGCCGGCGAGAGGCATCCAATGTTCAGGGCGTGCGTGCCGACTGGCAGGCGCCGTACGACGATGGCAAGAATCCCTTGCTGTATCTGTTCACGGTTGTCGACAGCTTGATGCAGCACCATCCGGATATTTTTCCGGCAATGATATTCGTGCTGGAGCCGGTGAAAGTGCGGGATGACGCAGCATGGGTGCGCTGGATTGATGACTTGCTGTCGATCATTGCGGTCGCGCCGCAGCTTGCCGAGCGTGTGCGCTTTGTCGTACCGCGTATCGATATCGCGCCGTTTGCTGCGTTGATGCAACGGCATCGGGCCGCGGTGCGCGTCGTGCATGGCAAGTATTCGATGGCGAGCGTGCCGCGCGAACTGCTGGCAGAATCGGGTGAGCGCGGGCCGAGCGGTGAGTTTCGACGGCATTTCGTGATGTTGACCGAGATGATCGAAGGCGGTAATCCTTCTCGGTTGGAGGAATTGCGTGCAGCGGCACTGAAGGTCGCGGAGCGCGAGCAGTGGTTCGATCAATGCGTTGTCGTGCACCTGATTGCGGGGGCCGCCTATCTGAAGTGGTGCGATCGGGAGCGGGCGATCGAGGCTTACCGGAGCGCCGCCAGCAGCGGCATGCGCGCGGTCGAGGCAGGGCATCCGGCAGGGCACAAGCTCGTAGCTAACGGGTTGTTCGGCGAGGCGAGCGTGCATCTGACGCACAAGGACTATGCGCACTCGGCTTATTGCTACGAGCGTGCGACGGCGTCGACTACGGCCGCGAAGGACGGGTTGATGACGGTCGAGGCGTGGCGGATGAGCGCCGTGTGCTGGGAGCGGGCAGGGGAGCGCGAACATGCGCTGGAGGCCGGGTTCAATGCGCTCGACGCGGGGTTGATGATCGATGAGCCGATGCGGGCGAACAGTAATTTGCCGATGGTTGTCGAGTGGATGGTGTCGCAACTGGGTGTACAGGACCGGCGACGCAACGCGTTGAGCGAGAAGGTCGCTGCGTTGCGCGGCGGGCGCTGAGCGGAGGCCGAAACCGTGGCACTTCCAGCCGTCAAGCATCTCGATCCGGTTGTTGGCGTGGACGTTCATTCGGTGCTGGTCACGCCGGGTACGCCACCTGTGTTCCTGCCGCATCCTCATGTCGGGGTCATGCTCGATAAGCGCGAGTACATCCAGGCCGCAAAGGCCGTGGTCGGCTGCATTGCAATGATGATCGTGCAGGAGAAGGTGACCGAATACATCGAAGAACATCCCGAAGATGTGACGAAGCTGGCACATCTGGCCGATGAGGCAAACCAGCAGGTCAACAAACAGCTCAACGACTTGATGGGTGGCGGCAAGCTGCCGGACTTCAAGGGCGATCCCAACGTCGCGGAGGGGATGCGGCTGGCGAAAGAGGCCAACAAGATCAAGAGCCGCATAAGTGATGATCTTGGTTCGAACGTCGGATCGGGGGGAAGTAGCGGCAGGCCGATTTTTGTGAATGGGATGATGCGGGCCACGGCAGGGACGCATGCGTATCACGTTCCCGGGTTGCATTTTCCTCTTGGTGAATCGTTTGCACCGCCGCCAGAGGAGGTTGAACCGTCGAACGACGGGGAATCGTTCATGGGCAGCAAGACGGTGCTCGCCAACAACGATCCGATGTCTTACATGGCGCTTGAGGCGTTGAGTTGCTGGTCGATTGGGATGGAGCCGCCTCCGCATAACAGCGCGCATACGGATCGGACTTATCCGTCGATGCCGAGTTCGGTGATGTTGCCGATTCCGGCTGGAAGGCCGGTGTTGGTGGGTGGGCCGCCGATCATGAATATGGCTGCGGCGGCGAAGGGGTTGTTCAAGGCGTTTCGGGGATCCAAGTGGGCGAAGTCGCTGGCGGACAAGTTGAATTTGAAGTCGGGGTTCTTGCGGTGCAAGGTGTTGCATGCGGAGCCGGTGGATGCGATCACGGGCGACGCCGTGCTACAGCAACAAGACTTCACAGTACCCGGCCGTTTGCCTCTCGTATGGGAACGTTGCTACACCAGCCACGTCGGTTGTGCCGGAGCGGTCGGCGTCGGCTGGCAAACACCTGCCGATATCCGGCTGCTTGTAGTTCCTCATGAGCAAGGATTCGGTGTGGTCGCTTATTTTCCCGATCATGTGACGGCATTCGACGCGATACCGGACGGCAATGGTTGGTCAGGTCGCGTCTATGACTGGCAGCATGGGTACGCACTGTACCGGCTCAACGATCGTGTGATTTTGCGAACGCTAGCGGACCTTGAATACGTGTTCGAGTTAGCGCAACCATGGGAAGCTTCATTCTGTATTCCTGAGGATGGCACCACATCGCCATTGTTTGTGAGTGACATAGCTGACCGCAATGGCAACGCATGGGGGTTCGAGCGCCGACCGAATCACATTGTCACGCGCATAGTCGAATACCGAAGTGGTACGGCGACGGGACGCGTCATCGAATGTGCAAATGGGAGCGGGGCATCTTCTGACCTGCTTGTCACACTAACGCTGATCGACCACACCGAGAGTGCACATTTGCTCGTGAAATACGAGCACGACAATACCCGGAGCCTGATCGCGGCCGTCGATGCGATGATGCAACCTCATTATTTCAGCTATGACAGCGATCACCGGATACTGCGTCATACCAGTGCTCGTGGTGTGACGTTCCGCTACGACTACCAAAGGCACGACGGCGATCTCTGGCGCGTTGTCCGCGCTTGGGGAGACAACGGGCTGCTTGACTATCGTTTCGCCTACAACTCAATACACGGCGAAACCAGAATCATCGACTCGCTAGGACACGCGACACTTCTGCAATCCAACGAACGCGGGCTGCCCGTTGCCCAGACCGATCCGCTCGGCGGTGTGACGACCTACGGGTATGACGCCCAGTCACGCACCACCTCGGAAACCGATCCGGCAGGACATACCCTCTCGTGGGAATACGACGCCTTCGGCAATCTACTTACACTGACGCTGCCGGACGGTGGCAGGGTAGCCATGGAATACGACGCCGCGCATAAACCGATACGAGTAACCGAACCAGGCGGTGGGCAGTGGCACTGCATGTGGGATGACCGGGGGAACCTGCTTGCTCAGTCTGCACCATCGCAAAGTAGTACGCGTTACGAATACGACAAGTACGGTCAACTTACTTCAAGCAAGGGACCATATGGTGCTGTTACGGAGTTTGAATACGACCGAAATGGCAATTTGGCAGCGTTGGTCGATACGTTCGGACAGCGCACGCAGTACACGCATGACACACTCGGAAATCTGCTCCAGGTCATCAACGCACTCGGCCAGATTAGCCGCTACGAATACGACCGTAATGGCAATCTGACGCGTTCGATCGATCCTGGGGAACGAGACGCTCACTATACGTACGACGCGGACGGTAATCTGGTTCGATACCAAGATCCGGCTGGCAATCTAATCCAGCTCTCATATTCGGCACTGGGGCAGATCAGCAAACGGCTTGAGGCCGATGGAAAATCTGTCGAATACCACTACGATACCGAGGAGCAGTTGATCGGCGTAGTCAATGAATGCGGAGATCTCTACCGGATCAGACGCGACGAGTTGGGCCGCATTGTCGAGGAAATCGATTACTGGGGGCAATCGCATCGTTACGAATACGGCCCGCGAGGCGAGTTGAAGTGCAGCATCAACGCCTTGGGGCAGCAGGTTACTTACATAGCGGATGCGCTAGGGCGTGTCGTGCAAAAACAGGTGCCGGATCCCAGGCAACCCGGCGGAGTTCGGACTGAAACGTTCTCGTATGATCGCCGAGGGCAACTGATCGCTGCCACAAATCCTGACAGCCAGATCGAGCTGTGCTACGACGGCGATGGCCGACTGATTGAAGAGCGGCAGGGCAACGAATTCAAAATCACTTATTCTTATGATGCTAGCAGTCAGCGCATCGAGCGGTGTACTCGAATCCAAAGAAACGGAAATGTGATCGAACATACCGTGCGCTATGGTTACGATGCGGCTGGCACTCCCGCATCCATTCAAGTCGACGACGCTGACCCGATCAAACTCGAGCGCGACGCGCTCGGACGAGTTTGCGTCGAGCACTTCGGTAAAAAATTACGGCGAGAATTCATATACACGCCGAACGGGCAGTTGGCTCGACAAATGGTTCTCTCCAACACCTCTTTGTTGTTTGCCGCGGAGTACGCCTACGATGCAAACGGCGAATTAATCGAGAAGCGTGACACGCGATTTGGCATTGAGCGTTTCGCGTACGATCCAGTGGGGAGACTCGCCAGCCATCTCGACCCTACAGCCAACCTTCACCGATTCCTGTATGACGAAGCGGGCTATCTGCTGAAAACGCGGATTTCATCGGGAAGCAGTGCGCTTGATCGCGAAGTCCGCACGCATCCATGGTCGCGTGACGGCGACCACGAGGGTTCTCGCTATACGTTCGACCGTGTCGGCAATCTGCTGCGCAAGCAGAGCGCTCAGCAGGATCTATTGCTGCGCTGGGACGGTGAAGGACTTCTGATCGAAACTTCCGTGATTCTTCCGGCTACCGAATCGGAAGCTGAGGCTACGCACGTTCACACCCGCTATGAGTATGACGTGTTTCATCGGCGCACCCGGAAGATTACGCAAGTTGAATACGGCATTCCTGCTGAGAGAACGCGCGAGACGCACGTCTCGAAATTTTTTTGGGAAGGTGACGCCTTGGTCGAGGAAGTTACGCATGTCGACGGACGGACCAGAACGTTACTGACTGGCTCGACAGTTCCAACCCCTGGACCGATTTCAACCAGTGAGTATGACCACGCCTGCGAATTCATCTACTATCCGGGGACCGTCCGGCCATTGCTTGGAATACGCCGGCGTCAATCCCGAATGTCGCAAGTGCCCGACACGGATCATGGGCAACCAGCTACGCCATTAGCCGCGTCAATACCGGAGTCGGAGAATCTTTACATCTTCCACGCAGATCTCAACGGCGCGCCGACGCGGTTAACCGACCTGTCGGGTAAGGTCGTCTGGGAAAGCTATTATGACGCATGGGGAAAAGCCAACCCAACAAGGACGCATACAGAAGTTGAGCAACCGCTGAGGTTTTATGGTCAATACATGGATTGGGAAACGGGACTGCACTATAACCGACACCGTTATTTCGATCCTGCGATAGCTCAATTTTTGAGCCCTGATCCGATACGGCTCCTCGGTGGCGTAAACCTCTACTCATATGCACCGAATGGACTGAGCTGGTCCGATCCATCCGGGCTCTCTGGCGCGCCGATACTTCCATCTCCCCATTACTTCGGCCACTCCGATCCCAAGACCCAGAAGGGGGTGCGCGGTGCGCTTAAACAGTATTTGGCAAAGCATCCGACGCTCAAAAGCGGTAGCGGAAATATCGCCGCGGTACAACTGCATGATGGAACTTTCGACGTCCTGCATGGCGGAGACTCGGATGGCCACCCTGAACGCCGCCTACTAGAAAAACACGGCGAAGCCGTGAAGGTTCTTTGGACTGAACTGCAGCCATGCGATACAGCCTATTGGGACAGAGTGGCAAAGTCCAAGAACCGAAAGCGAGGCATGGCGCCGGTACAACCGTGCCGCGCCACAATCAAGAATCAGGCTGAGAGCGACGATGATGCAAAAGGTCTCAAAGAGGTTTGGTACTTCGTTCCTCATGGAACGGCATCTATTCGTGGGATGAGCAACAAAAAGGTTTTCAAGGCCTTTCGTCAGACTCCATTTTTGTGGCAGAAAACGACGCTCGATGATTTCCTGCCCAAGGGATCCTGAATCCGCGGCGCAAATCGGCTTATGGCTCAGGGTGAATGTCTCATATTGAATTTGACATAACGTGAATTATCAACCTAGCTAGTATGTTTACAGCCGTTGCGTGCTAGCTTGTTGATGTCCGCACAGAACTGACCCACTAGAGCTGAAAATTTTCATCGAATTTTGACCCACGTGATTGAATGCCCT
>NZ_QTPO01000025.1 GCF_003853645.1 Burkholderia sp. Bp9143
AACGGCCGCGAAGCATTCGTCGCGGGCGTGAACCCGAAGAAGGCCGGCGAAGATTTCGAAGGCATTCCGATCTACGCAAGCGTCAAGGAAGCGAAGGAAGAAACCGGCGCGACCGTGTCGGTCATCTACGTTCCGCCGGCAGGCGCAGCTGCTGCGATCTGGGAAGCGGTCGAAGCCGATCTGGATCTCGCGATCTGCATCACGGAAGGCATCCCCGTCCGCGACATGATCGAAGTGAAGGACCGCATGCGCCGCGAAGGCCGCAAGACGCTGCTGCTCGGGCCGAACTGCCCGGGCACGATCACGCCGGACGAACTGAAGATCGGCATCATGCCGGGTCACATCCACCGCAAGGGCCGCATCGGTGTCGTGTCGCGTTCCGGCACGCTGACGTATGAAGCGGTTGCTCAGCTGACCGCGCTTGGCCTCGGCCAGTCGTCGGCAGTCGGTATCGGTGGCGACCCGATCAACGGTCTGAAGCACATCGACGTGATGAAGATGTTCAACGACGATCCGGATACGGATGCGGTCGTGATGATCGGCGAAATCGGCGGTCCGGACGAAGCCAACGCCGCTCAGTGGATCAAGGACAACATGAAGAAGCCGGTCGTCGGCTTCATCGCGGGTGTCACGGCGCCCCCGGGCAAGCGCATGGGCCACGCCGGCGCGCTGATCTCGGGCGGTGCGGATACGGCCGAAGCGAAGCTGGAAATCATGGAAGCGTGCGGCATCACCGTCACGCGCAACCCGTCGGAAATGGGCCGTCTGCTGAAGAAGGCGCTGTAATTCCCGTCTGGTTCGTCCTGCAAAAAACGCCGGCTCTGCCGGCGTTTTTTGTTATGCTCGCGCAATGAATTTGTAAGCCCCGGGCGTGCGCGATGCATGTGCCGGCGATGAACCGGGTCGCCTGTCCGACAGCCGTTGCCCCGAACCTCCATATCCACTCATGCTTGAATTCCTGACGTCGCTCCACTGGGGCGCGGTGTTTCAGATCGTCATCATCGACATCCTGCTCGGTGGCGACAACGCGGTCGTGATCGCGCTCGCGTGCCGCAACCTGCCGGCCAACCAGCGGCTGCGCGGCGTCGTGTGGGGCACGGCCGGCGCGATCCTGCTGCGGGTCGCGCTGATCGCGTTCGCGGTCGTGTTGCTCGACGTGCCGTTCCTGAAGTTCGGCGGCGGCCTGCTGCTGCTCTGGATCGGCATCAAGCTGATGGCGCCGGACGCCGATGCGCACGACAACGTGAAGCCGGCCGACCGGCTGTGGGACGCGGTGAAGACGATCGTGATCGCCGACGCCGTGATGAGCCTCGACAACGTGATCGCGATCGCCGGCGCGGCCGAGCAGGCCGATCCGTCGCATCGGCTGGCGCTGGTGATCTTCGGGCTCGTCGTCAGCGTGCCGATCATCGTATGGGGCAGCACGCTGGTGCTGAAGCTGCTCGACCGGTTCCCGATCGTCGTCGCGCTCGGCGCCGGGCTGCTGGGCTGGATCGCCGGCGGGCTGATGGTGCATGACCCGGTCGGCGACCGCTGGCCGGTGCTCGATACGTCGGCCGCGATCTACGGTGCGAGCATTGCCGGCGCGCTGTTCGTCGTCGCCGCCGGTTACGCGCTCCGGCGCCGCCGCGGCGTCCCGCACGCGCATTGACGTTGGCCGTCCGGCCGACTGCCGGAGCCGCGGCCCGCTGGCTACGATCGAAACGCCTGCCTGATTCGGCAGGCGTTTTTTGTTTCCGGAGCCAGTCATGTTCGAAGCCTTTTCCGTTTCCCTGTTCCGTCGCCTCGCCGCCGATCTGCGGCGCGCGCGCCGGCCGGTGCCGCGCTGGCGGCCGGCCGGCTTCACGCTGATCGAGCTGATGATCGTGCTCGCGATCGTCGGCGTGATCGCGGCCTATGCGATTCCCGCGTACCAGGATTACCTCGCGCGGTCGCGCGTTGGCGAGGGGCTCGCGCTCGCGTCGTCCGCGCGGCTCGCGGTCGCCGACAACGCCGCGAGCGGCGCGGGCCTCGACGGCGGCTACAGCCCGCCGGCCGCCACCCGCAACGTCGAATCCGTCGTCATCGACGGCGACACGGGCCAGATCACGGTGGCGTTCAGCGCCCGCGTCGCCGCGGCCGGTGCGAATACGCTCGTCCTGGTGCCGTCCGCGCCGGACAAGGCCGACACGCCGACCGCGCGCGTTTCGCTGAAAAAGGGCGCGATGCAGGCCGGTGCGATCACGTGGGAGTGCTTTGCCGCCGGCAAGGCTGCGTCGTCGCTCCCGGCGCCGGGAGCGGGCCCGCTGCCGACGGAGGCGGCGACGTTGCCCGCGAAGTATGCGCCGGCGGAATGCCGCGCGTAGTGTCGGGGGCATGCCGGTGCGTGCACGGCACGGCGCCCGCCGTGCCGGTGGGTCGCGCCGGTCCCGCCGCATCGGGTGACGGTGCGACGGGACCGCACAGAGCGGGGAAAGTTTTGTATAGTGCGCCGGTTGCTGACATCCGGTTCGCTCATGCCTTCTACTTTTTCCCGTTCGTTGCCGCTCGTTGCGCTGGCTGTCGCCCTGATCGTGCCGTACTCGATCACGAATCACACGTATCCGATCCCGACCTTTTATTCCGAGTTTGCCGCGCTGGTGCTGTATCTGCTGGTGGGGCTCTCCGTCGTCCTGCTCGCGCGCACGGGCCGCCCGGCCGAGCCCTTCGCCGCGCCGGCCGCGTTCGTCGCGCCGCTCGGGTTTGCGGCGGTGCTGATCGCGCAGGTCGCGCTGATGCCGCTGAAGGTGCCGTCGATGAACTGGCTGGCGGTCGGCTATCTGGCCGCCGCGCTGGTCGCGATGCAGGCCGGCTACACGCTCGCGCGCGAGGGGCTCGCCGAAGCCGCCGCGCGAATGATGGCCGGCGCGTTGATCCTTGGCGGGTTGCTCGCGGTCGCGAGCCAGATCGTGCAGTTGTTCCATCTCGAATCCGCAGTGTCGCCGTTCGTCGTGATGTACAACATCGCGGTCGATCGCCGTCCGTACGGCAACATGGCGCAGGCGAACCACCTGGCGACCTACATCGCGTTCGCGCTCGCGGGCGCGCTGTATCTGGCGCAGACGCGCCGGCTCGCGGCATGGGCGTGGCTTGTGTTGTCGATCGTGCTGTCCGTCGGGCTCGCGCTGACGGTGTCGCGCGGCCCGTGGCTGCAGGTCGCGGTGCTGGTCGTCGCTGGCTTCTGGATGGCATGGCTCGAGTCGCGTCGCGCGCCGGGCAACCGCCGCGCATGGCTGATGCCGGTCGCGCTCGCGGTGGCGTTCGTCGCCGTGAACGTCGCGGTGCGCTGGGCCAACTTGCACTTCCACTTGGGGCTCGCCGAGTCGGCGGCCGACCGGATGCGCGACGCGGGGCAGATCGCGCCGCGCCTCGCGCTGTGGAAGTACGGGCTCGCGATGTTCCGCGAGCATCCGCTGCTCGGCGTCGGCTGGGGCGAATTCCCGTCGCATCAGTTCGCGCTCGTGCGCACGCTCGGCGGTGTCGAGATCGCGAACAACTCGCACGATATCTTCATCGACCTGCTCGCGAAGTCCGGCCTCGTCGGCCTCGGCGTGCTCGTCATTGCGCTCGTGACGTGGTTCGTGCGCGTGGTGCGCGCGCCGCAGTCGAGCGCGCGTGTGTTCGGCCTCGCGCTGATCGGCATCCTGCTGATGCATGCGCTCGTCGAATATCCGCAGCAGTACATGTTCTTCCTGCTGCCGGCGATGTTCGTGATCGGCTTGCTTGACGTGAAGCCGCTGCGCATCCTGCCGGGCCGCGCGGCATTCGGGTTGTTCGCGGTGCTGTCGGTCGGCGGCGTGCTGGCGGCGGTGCCCGTGCTGCGCGACTACCAGCGCGCGGAAGTGCTGTATTACGGCAGCGATCCGGCCGCGCAGTACCGCGATGCGCCGTCGCTGCTGTTCGGCGCGTGGGGCGATTACGGGGCGGCGACGCTGCTGACGATTTCGCCGGACAACCTGCCGCTCAAGCTCGTCGCGCACGAGCGCGCGATCGCGCTGCTGCCCGGCGAGACGGTGCTGCGCCGCTATGCGGCGCTGCAGGCGCTGGCCGGCCGCGAAGCCGACGCGCTCGATACGGTCGCGCGCCTGCATGTGTTTGCAAAGGAATTGAAGGACTGGCCGCAGCAGCTCGCGTCGCTGTACAAGCTGTGCGACCAGCAGCCGGCGCTGAAGGCGTTCAAGGCCGCGGTCGTCGCGAAGTATGGGGAAGTGCCGGCCGACGCGGACGACGACGAATCGGACGACGATTCGGAGTGACGCCGCACGGCGCCGGGCGGGGAATCCCGGCGCTGGCCGGATTGCTGTGAGGCAGAGGGGCCGTGGCGGGTTGGGACGGTGCGGCGATTGCTTCCCGCGGGGAATGGATGCCTGCCGAATCCGGCGCGATTCGCGTCAACCATTGTCAAATCGCCGCCATGCGTGAGGCGGCGCGTGCACAATGCACGAACAGTACTGAAGAACGATATTCGACCATGGCCCATCGCTCGACCATCCTGATCCTGCCTGCCGTCGCCGTGCTGTTTTCCGGCTGCGCGATGCTGTCGTCGTCGCAGGAAAGCAAGCTGACCTGCCACATTCCGCGTGCCGTCTATCCGGATGGCGCGAAGCCGCTCACGCGTCCCGTCACCGTGCTCGTGCGCGCGTTGATGACGACCTCCGGCGAAGCGCAGAACGTCACCGTGACGACGAGCAGCCGCAACGCGGCGGCCGACCGCGCGGCCGTCGATGCGATGACGCATGCGACCTGCGCGCAGACCGGCGCCACCGCGAATCCGTTCCTGCTCACGCAGCCATTCGTGTTCGAGCCGCGACGCGGCGACTGACGGGCGGCCGGCGCGGCCGGTCATGCCGGCCGCTTTCCGTCGTTTCCTCTCCGGCGCTGCCGTGCCGCTGCGGCGTGCGGCCGAGGTTCAGTGCTGCGGCATCAGATTCGGGCCGTGGCACGCCGGCTCGGCCGCCTTGCGCAGCCCGAGCATCGTGAACCCGTTGCGCTCCTGGCGGATCAGCGCGTAGCGCCGCGCCGCCGTGTTGCCATCCTTGCCGGTCAGATCCAGTTCGACCTGGAAGCGATCCTTGCCGTCCGAGCAGCCGCGTACCGGACCGTACGCGAACCCGATGTCGGGCGCCTTGCTTTCCGCGTTGAACGCCTGCCGGGCTTTCAGCGCTGCGGCAGCGGCCGCAGGTTCGCTCCATTCGCGCGCGGGCGCGTCGCCCACCTTCAACCATTCGTCGACGAAATCGCGACCGTTGGCTGCCACCGGCTGCACGCGTTGCACGGTGTCGCCGTCGACGCGATAGCGGAAGATGCCCGGTCGTGTCATCACGTCGCTGTCGAGCGAGCCGACCGTCGTGCGCAGCTCGAAACCGTCGGGGCGCACCTTGAAGCGGATCGCATCGTCGTCGATCACGTAGCCGTGCTCCGTGTGGAACAGTGTGCGTTGCGCGGCCGTGCCGTTTGCCGGTGCGATCACGTCGGCACCGAACCGGCTCCAGTGCGACGAGCACCACGGCGTACCGTGGACGACCGCCACCTGGCCGCCGGGCAACGCGCCGAACCAGAAGCCGCCGCCGTACGCCCCGCCGATGTCCTTGTAGTCGTCGGCTTGCCAGCGCAGCACGCGCCGCCAGCCGCCGTTTTCCCATGCGTAGGCCGTGAGCAGGTTGTCGTCGCCGCACGCGATGTCGAAGCCGGCGCGCACGAAGAGGAGCGGGCGGGACGTGCCGTCGCGTTCGACGTCGACGTCCGGGTTGCGGCCGAACGCCGATTCGCCGGTTTTCGGCTGGGCGGGTTGGGCGGGTACGCCGAGCGTCGCGGCAAGTGCGCGTTTCAGCGCGGCCGGTTCAACGTGTTCGTCGCTGCACGCGAGCCGCGCGTCGATCGCGCCGACGAGCGCTTGCTTGTATGCGCGGATTGCATCGCGCAAAGGCGGGGATACATCAACAGTGCCACCGCCGTCGCCTTGCGGGTTGCGGACTTGCTGTACGCGGTGTTGCGCGTCGAGCGCCGCGCGCGCGGCGGAGTCGGCTGCAGGGCAGGGGCTCGCGGCGAAGCTTGCGGCCGGCAGCGTGAACAGTGCGCACAGAATCGGCGCGGCGTACTTCAGCGTCTTCTTCATCGATAACTTGTTCTTCTGATTTTCTACTGTTCGAAACGGGGAATCGTTACGGCCGACGATTCACCCCGAACTGCCCCGGGACAGGCGTGCTTCAGCGCGCTGCGTCCTCCGCCTTCCAGTCCCCCGATTTCCCGCCGCGCTTCTCGCGCACGCTCACGTCGGTGATCACCATCCCCCGATCGACCGCCTTGCACATGTCGTACACGGTCAGCAGTCCGACCTGCACCGCCGTCAGCGCTTCCATCTCGACGCCGGTCCGCCCGAACGTCTCGACCTGGGCGGCGCAGTGCACGCCCGGCAGTGTGTCGTCGAGTTCGAAGTCGACGGCCACGCGCGTCAGCGCGAGCGGGTGACACAGAGGAATCAGGTCGGCCGTGCGCTTCGCACCCTGGATCGCGGCAATACGTGCGACACCGAGCACGTCTCCTTTCTTCGCCTTGCCGTCGCGGATCAGCGCGAACGTCGCAGGCAGCATCCGGATCGTGCCGCGCGCGATCGCGATGCGTTGCGTTTCCTGCTTGCCGCCGACGTCGACCATGTGCGCGTGGCCCGCGGCGTCGAAATGGGTAAGTCCTGACATGTCTTGCTCCAGTGGAACGGAGGGCGCGCGCGAGCACGTTCCTCGATCCTGCTTCACGATCGGCCGGGGCGATGAAGCCGGTATTCGCTTCCCGATCCGATGCAACGTTTCAACGGGCGCCTATCATAGCAGTGGCATTCGCGACGCCAAGCGCGCAGACGGCGCATCCGCCGCACCGAACAGTCGCGATCGCGACGGTACAATGATCACAATCTTCAGACCAAACGCCGCGATGCGCGCCGCGTGCGCGGGACGGCGTCGCTTTCAGCTTGCCATGCGTGTCAAACAGTTGCTTGCCGTGTTGCTGTCGGCGGCGCTCGTACAGTCGCCGAGCGGCTATGCACAGAGCGCGTCCGCGCTGCCGCTCGAGCCTGCGGCCGGCGTCTCGCCGCCGATTTCCACGGTGCCGTCCGGCATCGCGACCGGCGTATTCGGCACCTACGGCGGCGCGGAAAGCCGGTTCTCCGGCACGGATGGCGCGTCCGCACCTGTCGCGAACTTGCGCGCACCGCTTCGTGCGCTGGAACTGCCCGACCTCGGCGACGGCTCCGGCGGTTCGCTGACGCCGCGGGCCGAGCGCCGTCTCGGCGAGCGCGTGATGCGCGAGGTGCGGCGCGACCCGGACTATCTGGACGACTGGCTCGTGCGCGACTACCTGAACGCGATGGCGGCACGGCTCGCTGCCGCGGCCGCCGCGCGCTACATCGGTGGCTACACGCCGGACTTCGACCTGTTCCCGGTGCGCGACCCGCAGATCAACGCATTTTCGATGCCGGGCGGCTTCATCGGGATCAACAGCGGGCTGGTCGTCACGACGCAGACGGAATCCGAACTCGCGTCGGTGGTCGGCCACGAGATGGGGCACGTGCTGCAGCGGCACATCGCGCGAATGATCGGCGCGAACGAAAAGACCGGTTACACCGCACTCGCGACGATGCTGCTCGGCGTGCTGGCGGGCGTGCTCGCGCGCAGCGGCGATCTCGGCAGCGCGATCGCGATGGGCGGGCAGGCCTATGCGGTCGACAACCAGCTGCGCTTCTCGCGGTCGGCGGAGCGCGAGGCCGATCGCGTCGGGTTCCAGTTGCTCGCGGGCGCCGGCTACGACCCGTACGGAATGCCGGGCTTCTTCGAACGGCTCGAGCGGGCGTCGATGGGCGACGCGGGCGTGCCGGCCTATGCGCGCACGCACCCGCTGACGGGCGAGCGGATCGCCGACATGGAGGATCGCGCGCGCCGCGCGCCGTACCGGCAGCCGCGCCAATCGGCCGAATACGGCTTCGTGCGCGCGCGGCTGCGCATTCTGCAGAACCGCGCACCGAACGACATCGCGGCCGAGGCGCGCCGGATGCAGCTCGAGATCGACGATCGCACGACGCCGAACGTCGCCGCGAACGAGTACGGGATCGCGCTCGCGAACATGCTGCTCGGCCAGTACGACGCGGCCGACAGGGCGCTCGCGTCGGCGCACGCTGCGTTCGACGTGCGCGAGCGGCGCGCGGACGATCCCGCGGCGAGTTCGCCGAGCCTCGACGTGCTCGCCGCGGACATCGCCCGCCGCGCGGGCCGGACCGACGACGCGGTGCGGCTCGCGGCGCTCGCGCAGCGGCGCTGGCCGGCGTCGCACGCGGCGATCGTCGCGCACCTGCAGGCACTGATCGCCGCGCGCCGCTTCGCCGAGGCGCAGGCGCTTGCGCGCACGCAGGCGCAAGCGGACCCCGAGCAGCCGGACTGGTGGGATTACCTCGCGAAGGCGAGCGACGGCAAGGGCGACGTACTCGCGCGGCGCCGTGCGCTCGCGGAGAAGCTGGCGCTCGACGGCGCATGGCCGTCGGCGATTCGCCAGTTGAAGGAGGCGCGCGACGCGAAGGACGTGTCGTTCTACGACCAGTCGATCATCGGCGCGCGGCTGCTGGAATTCGAGGCGCGCTACAAGGAAGAGCGCGAGGACGAGAAGAACGGCCGCGGATAATCGCCGTCAGGGGGCAGGGCAGCGGTTGCGCGTCAGCCTTCGGCGCTGCCGCTACCATCGTCCGGTGCGTCCGATGGTCTGCGCGCCCGCCGCGCGGGACTCGCGACGAAGCCGAACGTCGCCGGCACGTCGGCACAGGCGAGCGTGCCGAGCGGCAGCGTGCGCCCGTCGCGCCAGCGGAGCACGGGCGGCGTCGCGTCGAAGTCCGCGTGATCGGCGAACAGGCCGAGGTCGTGGTCGTGCAGCGCCGCGATGCGCGGCGGCGTGCCGGCCGCGCGAAACAGCACGCCGCCCGCATCGTCGAGCCACGCGGCGTCCGGTTCGAACGGCGCGCCGGTCTGGTCGGCCAGCGTGAGCTGCCCGTCGCGTTCGGCCAGGCGCACGACCCACGGCGTATAGGCGAGCTCGACGTACACGCGCTGCGGTCCGTTCTGGAAGAACCACTGGCCGTGCACGTCGCATTCGTAGTTGCGTCCGATGAACGCGTTCAGCGCCGCATGTCGGACCGGCGAGCCGAGCTCTCCGGCGGCCTGCGCGGCGTCGTCGCGCAGCCGCCACTCGCCGCGCCGGTCGAGCAGCAGCCAGCCGGTGCAGTGCGGCACGTTCGGCCACTTGGCGAGGGCCTGCCTGACGATGTCATCCATGGTCGACGAATTTCGAGCAATAGCCGAACACCCGCGCCGACAGCCAGTCGAGGCGGCCGGGGAACGGCCCGGTCATGAATCCCGCATGGCCGCCGGCCGCGGGCTGGTCGAGCTCGACGGCCGGCGACACGTCGGCGGCGCTCGGCAGCGCGGATTCGGGCAGGAACGGATCGTTGCGGGCGTTGAGGATCAGCGTGGGCACGTCAATCGCGGGCAGCAGCGGGCGCGTCGTGGCCTGCGTCCAGTAGTCGTCGGCGTCCGCGAAGCCGTGCAGCGGCGCGGTCACGACCTCGTCGAAGTCGCGCATCGTCACGGCCCGCAGCATCGCGTCGCGGTCGAACAGCCCCGGATACTGGTCGAGCTTCGCGAGCGCCTTGCGCTTCAGCGTCTTCAGGAAGCTGCGCGTATAGACCATCGCGAAGCCCTGCGACAGCGCGCGGCCGCCCGCATGCACGTCGATCGGCGTCGAGATCGCGGCGGCGGCGTGCACGATCGATGTGTCGCTGCGGTGCTCGCCGAGCCAGCGAAGCAGCACGTTGCCGCCGAGCGACACGCCGGCCGCGACGACCGGCCCGCGATGCTGCGCGGCGAGCCGGCGCAGGATCCAGTCGACTTCGGCGCTGTCGGCGAGATGGTAGAAGCGCGGCTGCCGGTTGAGCTCGCCGCTGCAACTGCGAAAGTGCGGGACGACCGCGTGCCAGCCCTTCGCGCGCGCGGTGGCCATCATTGCCAGCGCGTAGTGCGAGCCGGAACTGCCTTCGAGGCCGTGGAACAGCACGAACAGCGGCGCATCGGGCGGCGGCGCGGCACTGTCGAGATGCGCGACCCAGTCGAGATCGATGAAGTCGTGGTCGGGGGTTTCCCATCGCTCTCGTCGGTACGCGACCGCCGGACGCCGTGCGAACAGCGCGGGCACGATGGTTTGGGCATGGCTGTTCGGCAGCCAGCGCGGTGCGCGATAGCGCAGTGAATCGTCGTCGGGGGCCGGGGCCCCGGTCAGCGGCGAGGTGGGCGGAGAAGCCGTACTCATGATCGCCCCGCTAATGCGTTGCTTCGTTCTTCGTCAGTGCAGCGGACCCTGCCCGTGACGGATCTTCGCGGCGAATTGTCCGGCCGCTTGTTCGGGAATCAGGCTCGCGTGAATATGCGCGATGCGCCACTCGCCGCGTTCGTGAATCATCACGTACGTCGCGAAAACCATGTCGGGTTCGGCCGTCAGGTCGGCCTGCTGATGCGCTTCGGCGATCGTGTAGACGACGGTGCCGAGACTGTCGTATACGCGGATGTCGAGCGGTTCGATCGTCACGGGACGCGTCGCGAGCCGGTTGGCCAGCCCGCTGCGGATCTGGTCGAGGCCGTGCAGATGCTCGCCGTCGGCCCAGACGCAACTGGCGAAGTCCTCGTCGATCCACAACCCCAGCAGCGCGTCGAGATTGGCATCGGCGACGGCCTGGTAGTAGGCGTTCAGCGTATCGGCAGCGGCTTCGAAAAGGCGGGCAAAACGTGGCATCGGGGTTATCTCTCGCGCGCGTCGCGCGCCGTATTCAGCACGGCGGCCCGGGTGGAGCCGCCGTACACCGGTGAATCGGATTGCCCGGCGCGTCGTGCGACGCTGCCGGTCAGGGTCAGCGCTGCCCGACGAGCATGCCGCGCAAATCGCCGAATACCTGCTCGGGACCGAGTTCGCGCAGGCAGTTCAGATGGCCAAGCGGGCACTCGCGTTCGAAGCAGGGACTGCATTCGAGATGCAACCATTGTACCTTCGCCAGCTCCGACAGCGGAGGGGTGTGGCGCGGATCGGTCGATCCGTACAGTGCGACGAGCGGCCGGCGCAGCGCGGCGGCGACGTGCATCAGCCCCGAATCGTTGGTCACGACCGCGTTCGCGCGCGCGATCAGCGCGCACGCCTCGGATAGCGACGTCTGCCCGCACAGGTTGCGCACGTTCGGCGCGTGGTCTGCGATCGCCTGCGCGGCGGCCGCGTCCTTCTGCGAACCGAGCGCGACGATCTGCGTGTACGGGAACGACTGGTGGACGATCGTCGCGAGCGTCGCGAAGTGCTCGGGCGGCCAGCGCTTGGCCGGACCGTACTCCGCGCCGGGGCAGAACACGACGAGCGGCTTGCGTGTATCGAGATTGAAACGTGCGGACACGCGCGCCGTCTCGTTCAGGTCGGCGTCGAGGCGTGGCGCGGGCAGCGTCTTCATCGACTCGGGCAGCTTCGCGCCCGGCGCATAGGCGAGCGCCGCGTAATGCGTCGTCATCGGCGGCCGCTCGGCCGACTTGTCGGGGTTCGCGTGCCGTACGTTCAGCAGGCCGTAGCGGTGCTCGCCCGTGTAGCCGATCCGCAGCGGGATGTTCGCGAGCCACGGGATCACCGCGGACTTCAGCGAATTCGGCAGCACGTACGCCGCGTCGTAGCCGACGTCGCGCAGGTCGCTCGCGAGCTGCCAGCGGCGCAGCAGCTGCAGCTTGCCGTGCGCGAGGTCGGTCGCGTAGACATCGTGGATCTCGGGCATCCGCTCGAGCACGGGCGCGACCCACGTAGGCGCGACGGCATCGATCGCGATGCGGGGATGGAGCTTCTTCAGCAGCGCAAAAAGCGGCTGCGCCATCAATGCGTCACCGATCCAGTTCGGTGCGATAACCAGCGCTCGACGCATCAGGTCGACTTCCGATGTCGTAATGAAGCACGGTGCGCATGCACCGCGTTCGGGTTGTCAGAACAGGAAAAGGGCGGCGCGCCGGAACTCCGGCTGCGCCGCCTCGCGTGCGGCGGGCCCGCGGGCCCTGCCGGCCGGGGGCTCAGTGGCCCTTGACCACCTCGCCGTCGCGCAGCTTGTAGCGCGTGCCGCAGTACGGGCAGCGCGACTCGCCGTGCGAGACGTCGATGAAGACGCGCGGGTGCGCGCTCCAGCGCGCCATGGCCGGGTTCGGGCAGTAGGCGGGGAGATCCTTGGCCGTCAGCTCGACCAGCGGCATTTCCTTGATTTCACTCATGAGACTTTCTCTTATCACTCTTTTGTGGGGCGGTCGGTGGCGCGGCGCACTCAGACCTTCGTCAGCCAGTGCGCGTACTTCGCGTTCTTGCCCGACACGATATCGAAAAATGCCGACTGGAGCTTTTCCGTGACCGGCCCGCGCGCGCCGCTGCCGATCGTGCGGTTGTCGAGCTCGCGGATCGGCGTGACTTCGGCGGCCGTGCCCGTGAAGAACGCTTCGTCGGCCGTGTAGACCTCGTCGCGCGTGATGCGCTTCTCGATCACCTCGATGCCGGCGTCCTTCGCCAGCGTGATGATCGTGTCGCGCGTGATGCCGTCGAGGCACGACGCCAGGTCGGGCGTGTACAGCTTGCCGTTGTTCACCAGGAAGAAGTTCTCGCCGGAGCCTTCCGACACATAGCCGTCGACGTCGAGCAGCAGCGCTTCGTCGTAACCGTCGGCGGTCGCTTCCTGGTTCGCGAGGATCGAGTTCACGTACCAGCCCGACGCCTTCGCGCGCACCATCGACACGTTCACGTGGTGGCGCGTGAACGACGACGTCTTCACGCGGATGCCCTTCGCGAGGCCGTCCTCGCCGAGGTACGCGCCCCACGGCCATGCGGCGATCGCGACGTGGATCGTATTGCCCTTCGCCGACACACCGAGCTTTTCCGAGCCGACCCAGATGATCGGGCGCAGGTAGCACGACTCGAGCTTGTTCTCGCGCACGACTTCGAGCTGCGCGGCTTCGAGCGTTTCCCGGTCGAACGGCACGTCCATCTGGAAGATCTTCGCCGAATTCAGCAGACGTTTGGTGTGCTCGCGCAGGCGGAAGATCGCGGTGCTGCCGTCGGCCGTCTTGTACGCGCGCACACCCTCGAAGACGCCCATGCCGTAGTGCAGCGTATGGGTCAGGACGTGGATCTTGGCGTCGCGCCAGTCGATCAGCTTGCCGTCCATCCAGATCTTGCCGTCGCGGTCGGCCATTGACATAGGATTCTCCTGGGAAGCAGTAGTACAGCGGGTTGTGTGCAGCGTTGAGCCGGAAAGACGCTTATTTTAGCGTCATTTGGTGTCGATCCGGTCGGTCGGCACAGGGCCGGGGCTATAATCGTCCGGCACCGATTCCAATAACGACGGGCCGTGCCGGCGGGAGACGCCGGAGCCCGGACGAACCGCCCGCTGCGGCCCGCTTTCCCATGCTCGCTCGATTGTCCGCCACCGACCGCTTCGCGCTGATCCAGGGCGCGCGCGACTATTCCCCGACACTGATGGCGATCCTGTCCTGGGGGCTCGTCACCGGCATCGCGATGAGCAAGTCGGTGATGACGCTCGGGCAGGCGAGCGCGATGTCGATCTTCGTCTACGCGGGCTCGTCGCAGCTCGCGGTGCTGCCGCTCCTCGTCGCGAAGCTGCCGATCTGGACGATCCTGCTCACGGCCGCGATGGTCAACCTGCGCTTCGTGATCTTCAGCGCCGGGCTTGCTCCCCATTTTTCCTACCTGCCGCTGTGGCGGCGCCTCGCGATCGGCTATTTCAACGGTGACGTGATCTACCTGCTGTTCCAGAAACAGGGCTTCGCGTACGGCCACGTGCCGGGCAAGGAGGCGTACTTCTGGGGGATGGCGCTCGCGAGCTGGGCGTCGTGGCAGGTGTCGTCGCTCGCCGGCATCCTGCTCGCGAGTTTCTTTCCCGCGAGCTGGGGGCTGGAGTTGGCCGGCACGCTCGCGCTGATCCCGATCATGGTGTCGGCGGTCGCGAACCGCTCGACGCTCGCCGCCGTCGCGGTCGCGGGCATCGTGTCGCTGATTGCGTTCGACCTGCCGTACCGGCTCGCGCTGCCGATCGCGGTGCTGGCCGCGCTCGCGGCCGGCTGCATGGCCGATTTCTTCGTCGAACGCGCCGACTGGCGCCGCATCCGCACCGAAACCGTGCACGAGAAGGAAATCGAATGAGCGCAACGGAAATCTGGATCGTGATCGTCGGGATGACGATCGTCACGGCCGTCACGCGCGCGCTGTTCCTGCTCGGCGGCGAACGCACCGTGCTGCCCGAGCGCGCGCAGCGCGCGCTGCGCTACGCACCGGCCGCCGCGCTCGTCGCGGTCGTGCTGCCCGACGTGCTCGAAACGCCGGCCGGGCTGTCGTTCGCGCTGTCCAACCATCCGTTCTACGCGGCGCTCGCCGGCCTCGGCTGGTTCTTGTGGCGGCGCAGCATGCTCGGTACGATCATCATCGGGATGCTCGTCTTCACCGTGCTGCGCGTGATCTTCTGACGAATCGCCGTGCCGGCCAGCCGGGCGCCGGCCGCTTTCGCGCGCGCATTGTTGCGTTGCGGCAATATGTCGACGGTCGCGTGCGATCCCAAATAGGCGGAATTCGCCGCCGCACGGGTCAGTCTGCCGGATGGATCGGCTAGAATGCCCGTTCGAGATTTTTTACCCGTGCGCGTCATGCGAACCGCCAGCCACGGCTGCATCCGGCGCCCTTTCGCGGCAGCCCGCGCACGTCCAGCGTGAACCCCCTTTCCCCATCCACTACTTCAATCTGTTCAACATGAGCCAAGTCAAGCGTCTTACCGACCTGATCGCCGCCGGCCAGCTTGCCGGCAAGCGGGTGTTCATCCGCGCCGACCTGAACGTCCCGCAGGACGATCACGGCAACATCACCGAAGACACGCGCGTGCGCGCGTCCGTGCCGGCCATCCAGGCCGCGCTCGACGCCGGCGCGGCCGTGATGGTCACGTCGCACCTCGGTCGTCCGACCGAAGGCGAATTCAAGCCGGAAGACTCGCTCGCGCCGGTCGCGACGCGTCTCGCCGAACTGCTCGGCCGCGACGTGCCGCTCGTCTCGAACTGGGTCGAGAACGGCGTGAACGTCGCGCCGGGCCAGGTCGTGCTGCTCGAGAACTGCCGCGTGAACAAGGGCGAGAAGAAGAATTCGGACGAGCTCGCGCAGAAGATGGCGAAGCTCTGCGACGTGTACGTGAACGACGCGTTCGGCACCGCGCACCGCGCGGAAGCGACCACCCACGGGATCGCGAAGTACGCGCCGGTCGCGTGCGCGGGCCCGCTGCTGGCCGCCGAACTCGACGCGCTCGGCAAGGCGCTCGGCAACCCGGCGCGTCCGCTCGTCGCGATCGTCGCCGGTTCGAAGGTGTCGACCAAGCTGACCATCCTCAAGTCGCTGGCCGGCAAGGTCGACCAGCTGATCGTCGGCGGCGGCATCGCGAACACGTTCATGCTCGCGGCCGGCCTGTCGATCGGCAAGTCGCTCGCGGAAGCCGACCTCGTCAACGAGGCGAAGGCGATCATCGACGAAGCGCGCGAGCGCGGCGCATCGGTGCCGATCCCGACCGACGTCGTCACCGCGAAGGAATTCGCGCCGACGGCCGCGGCCACGGTGAAGCAGGTCGCCGACATCGAAGCGGACGACATGATCCTCGACATCGGCCCGGATACGGCCCGCGCGCTCGCCAGCCAGCTCGAGAAGGCCGGCACGATCGTGTGGAACGGCCCGGTCGGCGTGTTCGAGTTCGACCAGTTCGGCAACGGCACCAAGACGCTCGCGGAAGCGATCGCCAAATCGTCCGCGTTCTCGATCGCGGGCGGCGGCGACACGCTCGCGGCCATCGCGAAGTACGGCATCCATGACCAGGTCAGCTACATCTCGACGGGCGGCGGCGCCTTCCTCGAGTTCCTCGAGGGGAAGAAGCTGCCGGCGGTGGAAGTGCTCGAAACGCGGGCGGCCTGAGCGTGGCGGCGCGCGCAGGGGTGACGAGGGCCGCGCGCTCCGCGAAAGCGGAGCAGCCGGCCGGCGCGGGCAAGCGCAAACGCGCGCCCGCGCGGGCGAACTCGACCCCGCGCGCACCGGCGGCCGCCGGCGACGCGGCCGTGCGGCACCACGAGATTCAGAACAAAGCGATGCCGGGCGCAAGCACCGGCACGCCCACCGGAACGGCCGCCGCTGGGCCCGCCGATTCCGGCTCTCGCAGCGTTTCACCCAGCGCATCCACCTTGATCCAGATGAGGAGTTTCATGCAGCGCGCCACCAAGATAGTCGCCACGATCGGCCCGGCTTCCAGTTCGCCGGAGATTCTGCTGCAGATGATGCAGGCGGGCCTCGACGTCGTGCGGCTCAATTTTTCGCACGGCACGGCCGACGATCACCGCCAGCGCGCCGAGATGGTGCGCGAGGCCGCCCGCAGGGTCGGCCGCGAGATCGCGATCATGGCCGACCTCCAGGGTCCGAAGATCCGCGTCGGCAAGTTCGAGAACGGCAAGACGACGCTCGTGCCGGGCCAGGCCTTCATCCTCGATGCGGGCTGCGAGCTCGGCAACGACGAGCGGGTCGGCCTCGACTACAAGGAGCTGCCGCGCGACCTGAAGCCGGGCGACCTGCTGCTGCTGAACGACGGCCTGATCGTGCTGACCGTCGAGCGCGTGCTCGGCGACGAGATCCACACGATCGTCAAGGTGGGCGGCGAACTGTCGAACAACAAGGGGATCAACCGCCAGGGCGGCGGCCTGTCGGCGCCCGCGCTGACCGCGAAGGACATGGAGGACATCCGCACGGCGATGTCGCTCGGCGCGGATCTCGTCGCGGTGTCGTTCCCGAAGAACGCGACCGACATGGAAATGGCGCGCCAGCTCGCGAACATCGCGGGCGCGCCTTACGGCATCAAGCCGAAGATGATCGCGAAGATCGAGCGCGCGGAGGCGATTCCGGCGCTGCAGAGCATCCTCGACGCGTCCGACGGCATCATGGTCGCGCGCGGCGACCTCGCGGTGGAAGTCGGCAACGCGGCCGTGCCGGCGCTGCAGAAGCGCATGATCCGGATGGCGCGCGAGTCGAACAAGCTCGTGATCACCGCGACGCAGATGATGGAATCGATGATCCACGCGCCCGTGCCGACCCGTGCGGAAGTGTCGGACGTCGCGAACGCGGTGCTCGACGGCACCGACGCGGTGATGCTGTCGGCCGAGACGGCCGCCGGCAAGTACCCGGTCGTCACGATCGAGACGATGGCGGCCGTGTGCGTCGAGGCGGAAAAGTCCGAACATGTCGAGCTGGACAAGGATTTCCTTGATCGCACGTTCACGCGGATCGACCAGTCGATCGCGATGGGCGCGCTGTTCACCGCCTATCACCTGGGGGCGAAGGCGATCGTCGCGCTGACCGAATCGGGCGCGACCGCGCTGTGGATGTCGCGTCACTACACGCACGTGCCGATCTTCGCGCTGACGCCGCGCGTCGGCAGCGAGCGCACGATGGCGCTGTACCGCAACGTGACGCCGCTGCACGTCGACTTCAACAGCGACCGCGACTCCGCGCTGCAGGCGGCGCTCGAGATCGTCGTCAAGCAGGGCTACGTGCAGCACGGCGACATGGTCGTGCTGACCGTCGGCGAGCCGATGGGGCAGGCGGGCGGCACCAACACGCTGAAGATCGTGCGGGTCGGCGAGCATTATTGAGCGCCCCCAAACCTGTCGCTTCGCGCCGGGCCCCCGAGGGGGGCAATCCCCCAAGGGGACTTCCTGCGGGGCGGAAAACCTGGGCAGCCCGGCGTTTTCTTGAGAGCGCCGGCGTGCATCGGGCCGGTCCGTCGACCGGTCCACCGGCCGCCCGAGTTGATCGGGTGCCATTTTTTGACGAAAGCCGCGCGGGGTCCGATGGCCCGCGCGGCTTTTTTTCTGTTTTTTGCCCGCATTGTGCCGTGCGAAGGTAACAAAATGCGAGTACGCGCCACCGGGCGGTCGGAATCGGAGGCGCTTCGCGATAAAATGCGGCTATTCGACGCTCAGCCGCCGCTCAGCCGCGCCGTGCCGTCCCGGATTCGACGGGGGGCGAGCGCCGCGCCGGCGTCAGGGCGCACCGGTTTTCATTCCAAGGAGTTCCACAATGCCTCTCGTATCAATGCGTCAATTGCTGGACCACGCGGCAGAGCACGGTTACGGCCTGCCGGCCTTCAACGTGAACAACCTGGAGCAGGTCCAGGCGATCATGGCGGCGGCGGATCAGGTCGGCGCGCCCGTGATCATGCAGGCGTCGGCCGGCGCGCGTAAGTACGCGGGCGAGCCGTTCCTGCGCCACCTGATCGAAGCGGCTGTCGAGTCGTATCCGCACATCCCGGTCGTGATGCACCAGGACCACGGCCAGTCGCCGGCGGTCTGCATGGGCGCGATCCGCAGCGGCTTCACCAGCGTGATGATGGACGGTTCGCTCGAAGCCGACGGCAAGACGGTCGCCTCGTACGAATACAACGTCGAGGTGTCGCGCAAGGTCGTCGAGATGGCGCACTCGATCGGCGTGACGGTCGAAGCCGAACTCGGCGTGCTCGGCTCGCTCGAGACGATGAAGGGCGACAAGGAAGACGGCCACGGCGCGGAAGGCACGATGACCCGCGAGCAGCTGCTGACCGATCCGGAGCAGGCCGCCGACTTCGTGAAGCTCACGCAGTGTGACGCGCTCGCGATCGCGATCGGCACGTCGCACGGCGCGTACAAGTTCTCGAAGAAGCCGACGGGCGACATCCTGTCGATCCAGCGCATCAAGGAAATCCACGCACGCATCCCGAACACGCACCTGGTCATGCACGGTTCGTCGTCGGTGCCGCAGGAACTGCTGGCCGAGATCCGCGAATTCGGCGGCGACATGAAGGAAACCTACGGCGTGCCGGTCGAGGAAATCCAGGAAGGCATCAAGCACGGCGTGCGCAAGATCAACATCGACACCGACCTGCGTCTCGCGATCACCGGCGCGATCCGCCGCTACATGTTCGAGAACCCGGGCAAGTTCGATCCGCGCGACTACCTGAAGCCCGCACGCGAAGCGGCGAAGCAGGTGTGCGTCGACCGCTACCTCGCGTTCGGCTGCGAAGGCCAGGCGGCGAAGATCAAGCCGGTGTCGCTCGACAAGATCGCCGAACAGTACAAGTCCGGCGCGCTCGCGCAGGTCGTGCGGTAAGACTGTAGTACGATTGCCCCGCTCGGTTCTGCCGCCGGGCCGGGGCTGACTGCCCTGGGGCCCGATCTGATCCGGCCCCGGCAGCCGTTCCGTCCGGCCGAACGAGGGCCGGCCGGCAACCGACGGGCGCGATTCGCCCGCCGGTTCGCCGACGCATTGCAAGACCGCCGTTCCCGCCTGCCGCGGGGAACGGCGTTTCCCTTTTTGTTTGGCTCCTTATCTGCGAAAAGACGATGTCTACCCTTTACGAATCCACGCTCCGCTCGCTGCCGCTCCTCGGTCGCGGCAAGGTCCGCGACAACTACGCGGTCGGCAACGACAAGCTCCTGATCGTCACGACCGATCGCCTGTCGGCATTCGACGTGATCATGGGTGAGCCGATTCCGAACAAGGGCCGCGTGCTGAACCAGATGGCGAACTTCTGGTTCGACAAGCTCGCGCACATCGTGCCGAACCACCTGACGGGCGACGCGCCTGAATCGGTCGTCGCGGCCGACGAGGTCGAGCAGGTCAAGGGCCGCGCCGCGGTCGTCAAGCGCCTCGAGCCGATCATGATCGAAGCGGTCGTGCGCGGCTACCTCGCCGGCAGCGGCTGGAAGGAATACCAGGCATCGGGCGCCGTGTGCGGCGTGCAGTTGCCGGAAGGCCTGCAGAACGCGCAGAAGCTGCCCGAGCCGATCTTCACGCCGGCCGCGAAGGCCGAGCTCGGCGAGCACGACGAGAACATCACGTTCGAGGAAACCGAGCGCCGCATCGGCACCGAGCTGGCCGCGACGATCCGCGACATCTCGATCAAGCTCTACAAGGAAGCGGCCGACTACGCGGCGACGCGCGGCATCATCATCGCCGACACGAAGTTCGAATTCGGCCTCGACAACCACGGCAAGCTGTACCTGATGGACGAAGTGCTGACGGCCGATTCGTCGCGCTTCTGGCCGGCCGACCAGTACCAGGTCGGCACCAACCCGCCGTCGTTCGACAAGCAGTTCGTGCGCGACTGGCTCGAGGCGCAGCCGTGGGGCAAGACCGCGCCGGCACCGGCGCTGCCGGCCGACGTCGTCGAGAAGACGGCCGCGAAGTACCAGGAAGCGCTCGAGCGCATCACCGGCCAGCCGCTCGCCTGAGGGAAGGAACGCACGAAATGAGTGAAGTCCAGACTGCCCACACGCACAGCGCGCCGCTCGTCGGCGTGCTGATGGGTTCGAGTTCCGACTGGGACGTGATGAAGAACGCGGTCGCGATCCTGCAGGAATTCGGCGTGCCGTACGAAGCGAAGGTCGTGTCTGCGCACCGGATGCCCGACGAGATGTTCGACTATGCGGAGAAGGCGCGCGAGCGCGGGCTGCGCGCGATCATCGCGGGCGCCGGCGGTGCCGCGCACCTGCCCGGCATGCTGGCCGCGAAGACCACGGTGCCGGTGCTCGGCGTGCCGGTCGCGAGCAAGTACCTGAAGGGCGTCGATTCGCTGCACTCGATCGTGCAGATGCCGAAGGGCGTGCCGGTCGCGACGTTCGCGATCGGCGAGGCCGGCGCGGCGAACGCCGCACTGTTCGCGGTGTCGATCCTGTCCGGCACGTCGGTCGATTACGCGAACCGGCTCGCCGCGTTCCGCGTGCGCCAGAACGAAGCCGCGCACGCGATGGTGCTGCCGCCGCTCGCATGACGGCGCACCGGCGGCCGCGCGTCGCGGCCGCCTGACCTTCCCCACTGCGGCGGGCAGCGCCCGCCGCGACCGACCACTGACATGACCGCAACTCCTGATTCCGTTTCCCCGATCCTACCCGGCGCGTGGCTGGGCATGGTCGGCGGTGGCCAGCTCGGCCGCATGTTCTGCTTTGCCGCCCAGTCGATGGGCTATCGCGTCGCCGTGCTCGATCCCGATCCGACGAGCCCCGCCGGCGCGGTTGCCGACCGTCACCTGCGCGCGGCCTACGACGACGAAGCCGCGCTCGCCGAACTGGCCGAACTGTGCGATGCCGTGTCGACGGAATTCGAGAACGTGCCGGCCGCGAGCCTCGATTTCCTCGCGCGCACGACGTTCGTCGCGCCGGCCGGCCGCTGCGTCGCGGTCGCGCAGGACCGGATCGCGGAGAAGCGGTTCATCGAGGCGTCCGGCGTGCCGGTCGCGCCGCACGTCGTGATCGAATCGGCGGCGGCACTCGCCGCGCTCGACGATGCCGCGCTCGACGCGGTGTTGCCGGGCATCCTGAAGACGGCGCGCCTCGGCTACGACGGCAAGGGCCAGGTGCGCGTGAGCACCGCGCGGGAAGCGCGCGACGCGCATGCGTCGCTCGGCGGCGTGCCGTGCGTGCTCGAAAAGCGCCTGCCGCTGAAATACGAAGTGTCCGCGCTGATCGCGCGCGGCGCGGACGGCCGCTCGGCCGCCTTCCCGCTCGCGCAGAACGTGCATCACGACGGCATCCTCGCGCTGACCGTCGTGCCGGCGCCGGCTGCCGATGCCGCGCGCGTCGAAGAGGCGCAGCAGGCGGCCGTGCGGATTGCCGATACGCTCGGTTACGTCGGCGTGCTGTGCGTCGAATTCTTCGTGCTGGAAGACGGCTCGTTCGTCGCGAACGAAATGGCGCCGCGCCCGCACAACTCCGGCCACTACACGGTCGATGCGTGCGCAACGAGCCAGTTCGAGCAGCAGGTGCGCGCGATGACGCGCATGCCGCTCGGCAACCCGCGCCAGCATTCGCCGGCCGCGATGCTGAACATTCTCGGCGACGTGTGGTTCCCGAACGGTGCCGCGGCCGATGCCGTCACGCCGCCGTGGGACACGGTCGCCGCGATGCCGGCCGCGCACCTGCACCTGTACGGCAAGGAGGAAGCCCGCGTCGGCCGCAAGATGGGCCACGTGAACTTCACGGCCGAGACGCGCGACGATGCCGTCGCCGCTGCCACCGCGTGTGCGCAGCTGCTGCGCGTGCCGCTCGACTGAGGCACCCGCCGATGGCCATCGATCTCCCGAACTCCGTGACGCCCGCGCAGATCGACGCGGCTGCCGCGCTGCTCGACGCGGGGCAACTCGTCGCATTCCCGACCGAAACCGTGTACGGGCTCGGCGGCGACGCGGCGAATCCCGAGGCCGTCGCGCGCATTTATGCGGCGAAAGGGCGCCCGGCGAACCATCCGGTGATCGTGCATCTGCCGCCCGGCGGCGATCCGGGCTATTGGGCCGACGATCTGCCGGCCGATGCGCAGGCACTGATCGATGCATTCTGGCCGGGTCCGCTGACGCTGATCCTGAAGCGCCATGCGCGCATTCCGGATGCCGTGAGCGGCGGCCAGGATTCGGTCGGCCTGCGCTGTCCGTCGCATCCGGTCGCGCAGGCGCTGCTGGCCGCGTTCAGCGCGCGGCGCGGCGGCCACGGCGGCGTGGCTGCGCCGTCTGCGAACCGATTCGGCCACGTGAGCCCGACCACCGCGCAGCACGTGCGCGACGAATTCGGCGACACGGTTCACGTGCTCGACGGCGGTCCGTCCGAAGTCGGCATCGAATCGACGATCCTCGACCTGTCGCGCGGCTTCCCCGCGCTGCTGCGCCCGGGCCACGTGACACCGCAGCAGATCGCCGACGTGCTCGGCCGCGCGCCGCGCCTGCCCGACGGCAGCGACGCGACCGCGCCGCGCGCGTCCGGCACGCTGAAGGCGCATTACGCACCGAGCACGCCGCTCGCGCTGCTGCCGTTCGATTCGCTCGAGCCGCTGCTCGCGGCCGCACAGACTGACGGCGAGCGCGTCGCACTCGTCGCACGCGCGTCGCGCGCGGGACGCTGGGCGCAGGCCGACGGCGTGCATTTCGTCGCGGCGCCGGAAGATCCGCAGGCGTATGCGCGCGATTTGTACGGCATGCTGCGCGCGCTCGACCGTGCGCAGGTCGCACGCATCCTCGTCGAGAAGCTGCCCGAGACCGTCGAGTGGATCGCGGTCAACGATCGTCTCGGTCGTGCGGCCGCGGCGTTCGAGGCGCGCGACTGACACGGCCGTCCGCATCCCGCTCATGAAATAAAAAACGCCCGACCGGCGAACCGGTCGGGCGTTCTCGTTTGTGCGCGTGCCCGGCGGCTTACTTGCCGACGCCCGACGCCGCGATCTTCGTCTGGGCGAACTGGGCGAACAGCGCGTGCAGGCGCGTGGTCGGGTGGACCGTGTCGGCGAACATGTAGGTCTGGTCCGCGTTCGCGGTCGTGTAGGTCTGCGGCGAGCAGAACAGCGACTGGCCGAAGGCGCTCGGGTTCGCGACGCCGTACTGGGTGGCGGCCGCGATCATCGCCTTCAGGTTGCACGCGGTATCGGTATTCGACACCGAGAAGCCGTTGGCCTGGTAGTTCGCGAGGATGCCGTCCTGCCACGTGAACGTGTCGAGCATCACGTATTTGGTCGTGTCGACCTTGAGCGCCGCCAGCGTGGCGGCGAACGTGCCGTTGAACAGCATCGACAGTTGCGTGAGCGTCGTCTGCGTGCCGCCTTGCAGCGCGAGCGGCGTGCCGCCGATATCCGGCACATTCGACACGAACACGTGCGTCGCGCCGGCCGCGACGATCTGCTGGACCAGGCCGGCGAGCTGCTGCGCGGCCGCGCCGATGTTCTGCTGCAATTGCACCGGCGTGATGGCGCCCGCCTGCAGGGCCGCGACCTGATAGAAGATGTCGTTCGCGCCGCCGTTGAGCAGCACGATCTGGCCGGCGTTGAAGCTGCCGTGCTGCGTCAGGTACTGCTTGACCTGGTCGGCGATCGGCGTCGTGGTTGCCTGCGCGTAGTCGGGGTTCGGCACGCTCGACGCCGCATGGCCGATGCCCGGCTGCAGCGTCACGCGCGAGCCGCCCTGTGCGTAGCCGAGACCGCCCGTCGCCTGCAGCGGAATGCCGAAGCCACCCTGGTTCGCGGGCTGCAGCGTGTCGCCGTAGTATTGCGCGACGTCCTGCGTCCACACCTGGCCGGGGTTGGTCGTGAAGCGGCCGCCGCCGAAGCCGAGCTTGATCTGCGAGTAGGTACCGACGTCCGACAGGCTGTCGCCGAACGACACGATCTGCATCTTCACGCCGGACGGCGGCGTGCTCGACGCGCTGTTATTGTTGTCGTCGCCTCCGCCGCACGCGGCGAGCAGGGCGAGCGCGGCGCCCGCGATCGCGACTTGCGCGGTGCGCAGCAGGCGTTGACGGTTGCGCGACGGAGTGGGTTGTCGTGACTGCATCGATGGATCTCCTCGTAGATATGGCCCGATGTATTGTGCATCTATCACGTGCCCGCTCAGGTTCGGGTTGCGCGACGGCCGTTGGCTGAAATGGTTTATTGGTCGCGCACGGCCGCAAGCGGCGTGGTGCGCGGATCGTCGTTTGCGGCCTCGGCGTTCTGCGCATGATAAGCGCTCGCCCATTCGGGCGGGCCGAAAATCGCGCGCAGCTTGTTGCGCCATCCGTGGACGTGCAACGCGTCGGCCGCCATCGACACCCACTCGTGAAACGTCGCGACGAGCGGGTTGTTCGAGCCCAGCGGCTCGACGATTCCGTATTGCGGCGGATCGTCGCGCGACTCCTCGACGTAGCTGCCGAACAGGCGGTCCCAGATCACGAGCACACCTGCGTAATTGCGGTCGATGTAGCGCGGGTTGCGTGCATGGTGCGCGCGATGGATCGACGGCGTGTTGAGCACGTATTCGAGCCAGCCGAGCTTGCCGATCGCCTGCGTGTGCACGAAGAACTGGAACGCGAGGTTGATCAGCACGACGCCGACGATCTGCTGCGGCGGAAAGCCGAGGAACGCGAGCGGCAGCCAGAACGCCCACATGCCCGCGACGGGATACATCAGGCTCTGCCGGAATGCGGTCGAGAAATTCATCCGCTCGGACGAGTGGTGCACGACGTGCGCGGCCCACAGCCAGCGCACGCGATGGCTCGCGCGGTGGAATACGTAGTAGAGGAAATCCTGGCCGACGAACAGCACGGCGAACGACAGCCAGCCGTCGTGCCACGTGAACAGCCGGAAATGTGCGTAGCAGTACGCATAAACGGGGATCACGAACAGCCACGCGAGCTTGTCGGCACCCTGGTGCATCAGCGCGAGCGCCGCATTGCACAGCGTGTCGCGCCACGCATAGACATGGTCGTGCGCACGAGTGCGGGCGAGGTGCCGGGCCTCCCACGCGATGCAGAGCAGGAAGACGGGCGCCAGCGCGAGCAGAAGCAATTCGACGTCGAATCGCATGGACGTGTCTCCTCCTTTCCCCTGCAAGCCGTAAGGCCGGGCGTATGGCCCGTTGTCAATATCGGTCAGGCCAACAGCCTACGCAATCGCCACGCGCTAGGCGAGGGGGCAGCGTAGAGGGTTCCCTCTGAGGACAGGGTTTCTACGGAAGCCATGCGGAACGGGTGCGCGCGGTGCGGCCCCGTTTTATGGGTACGGCTGGCGGGCGGTGCGCGGCGCATCGGCGGCCGAAGCCGTTTCAAACCGCGCAGGGGAAATCCTGGGGCGGGGCGCCCCGACAGGTGGTGCCGCGCCGCGATCGACGCGAGCCGACGGCGGGGCGTGGGTGCGCCGCGTGCGTCGTCAGTGCGCGCCCGCGTAGATCCATTCGAGCAGCGTGTCGTGCGCGGCGCGCGCGCCTTCCGCGTGATCGTCGTTGATGAAACTGACGACGATGTAGCTCTGGCCGTCGGCCCCCGCGACGTAGCCCGCGATCGCGCGCACGTCGCGCAGCGTGCCGGTCTTGATGTGCGCGTTGCCGAGCACGCCGGCGTTGGTCAGGCGGTTCTTCATCGTGCCGTCGATGCCGGCGATCGGCAGCGAATCGATGAACGCCTGCGCGACGGGGCTCGCGTTCGCGGCCTGCAGCAGCGCGGCGAGCGACTGCGCGCTCACGTGCTCGTCGCGCGACAGGCCCGAGCCATTTTCAAGCTCGAGGTCGGGCATCGCGATTCCGCTCTTTTGCAGGAACGCGTGAACCGCGCGGCTCGACTGCTCGGGTGTCGCGGGTGGCTTGCCGGCGACCGCGCCGATCGTCAGGAACAGGTTGCGCGCCATCACGTTGTTGCTGAACTTGTTGATGTCGTAGACGATGCTGCCGAGCACGGGGCTGTGATGGACCGCGAGCGGCCGCGCGGTGGTCGGCACCTTGCCTTCGCTGACCGGTCCCGCGATCGTGCCGCCGTCCTGCTGCCACAGCGCGAGGAACCCGCGTGCGAAGAACGTCGTGTGATCGAGGATCGCGAGGTTCGTGGTGTACGCGCCGCAGCGCAGCGGATAGTCGCCGGCGAACGACGCGGTCATGATGCCGCCGCCGCCGGCCGACAGCGTCGGACGCGCGGCCGCGGCCGCCGCGCCGCACGATCCGGTGCCTTCGTACAACTGGTTGTCGATCGACAGGTTCGCGAGCGGCGGCAGCACGTCGACGGCCACCTTGCCGTCGTCGCCCGGCGTCACCGTGAACGACACGGCCTTGAACGCATACAGCAGCGGATCGGGGCCGACGTTGTACGGCGCGCTCACGTCGTCGTCGAACGACGGCAGGTCGCGCGTCGACGCGGCGAAATAGCTCTTGTCGAGCAGGAGGCCGCCGGCCACGCGCTTGATGCCCGCCTTGCGGATCTTGTCGACGAGGTCGATCAGTTCCTCCGGTACGAGCTTCGGATCGCCGGTGCCCTTGATGTACAGGTTGCCCTGCAGCGTGCCGTCCGGATCGACCGGGCCGTCCGCATACGCGGTGGTGCGCCAGCGGAAGTCGGGGCCGAGGATCGACAGGCCCGAGAAGGTCGTGACGAGCTTCATCGTCGACGCCGGCAGCATCGGCCGGCTCGCGTTCCATGCGATCAGCGGCTCGGGATCGCCGACGCGCTCGACGACGACGCTCATCGCCGATGCCGGCACCTTCGCGCGCTGCAGCGCGACCAGCACGGACGCCGGCAGGCCGGCCGCGCGCGCGGCGGGCGACACCACGGCGGTCTTGAGCGCTTCCTTGTGGGACTTCTTGCGGGCCTGTGCGGACGGTGCGAACGCAAGGGCCGTGCAGGTGGCGACGACGGCGGCCGCACGCAGGAAGGGGCGGGCGCGGGAGGCGAACCGGGCGGAAAGATCGGAAATCGGCATGGACGAATACGGGAAAAGCATGGGGCTCGGGCAGGGCGCGCGCGGCGCCGGAGCGCACATTGTAGAGACAAGTGCGGATACGCCCCCTGCAATCCGCCTTTCTGTTGCATTGCAGGGGGCGCATGCGATTCGCGGCGCTACAATGGTCGCCATGTTTTACTCATCCGATGGGTTCCGGTTCCGATGCGGATTCTGCTTGTTGAAGACGATCGAATGATTGCCGAGGGCGTACGCAAGGCGTTGCGTGCCGACGGCTTCGCGGTCGACTGGGTGCAGGACGGCGACGCCGCGCTCACGGCGCTCGGCAGCGAGACGTACGACCTGCTGCTGCTCGACCTCGGCCTGCCGAAGCGCGACGGCATCGACGTGCTGCGCACGCTGCGCGCGCGCGGGCTGTCGCTGCCGGTGCTGATCGTCACCGCGCGCGATGCCGTCGCCGATCGCGTGAAGGGGCTCGACGCGGGCGCCGACGACTACCTCGTGAAGCCGTTCGACCTCGACGAACTGGGCGCGCGGATGCGCGCGCTGATCCGCCGCCAGGCGGGGCGTAGCGAATCGCTGATCCGCCACGGCGCGCTGACGCTCGATCCGGCGTCGCACCAGGTGACGCTCGACGGCGCGCCCGTCGCACTGTCCGCGCGCGAGTTCGCGCTGCTCGAGGCGCTGCTCGCGCGGCCCGGCGCGGTGCTGTCGAAGAGCCAGCTCGAGGAGAAGATGTACGGCTGGGGCGAGGAGATCGGCAGCAACACGGTCGAGGTCTACATCCACGCGCTGCGCAAGAAGCTCGGTTCGGACCTGATCCGCAACGTGCGCGGGCTCGGCTACATGGTCGTCAAGGAAAGCTGACGCGTGAGGTCGATTCGTCATCAATTGCTGATCTGGCTGCTCGCGATCGTCGTCGCGGGCGTGGGCATCGCGGGCTGGTTGATCTACCGGCAGGCGCTCGCCGAAGCGAACGAGCTGTTCGACTACCAGCTGCAGGAAATCGCCGCGGCGCTGCCGTCCGAGCCGTTCTCGCAGGTGTTCGGTTCACGCACCAACGGCGACGAAGGTATCGTGATCCAGATCTGGAACCGCAACGGCGTGCTGATGTACTTCTCGCATCCGCGCGCGCCGATCGCGCCGCGCGCGGAACTCGGCTTCTCGACCGAGCGCACCGATCGCGGCGAATGGCGCGTGTACGGCGCGATCGTCGGCGACAACGTCGTGCAGCTCGCGCAGCCGCTGTCGGTGCGCAACCGGCTCGCGGCGAACGTCGCACTGCGCACGCTGTGGCCGCTGATCGTGCTGCTGCCGTTCCTCGGCGCGGCGGTCTGGATGATCGTCGGGCAAGGGCTCGCGCCGCTTGGGCGCCTCACGCGCGCGGTCGAGGCGCGCCGGCCGGAAGCGCTCGATCCGTTGCCCGATTCGCGCCTGCCGCTCGAGGTGCAGCCGCTCGTGCGCGCGCTGAACGGGCTGCTCGCGCGGCTGGCGGCAGCGCTCGACACGCAGAAGGCGTTCGTTGCCGATGCCGCGCATGAGCTGCGCACGCCGCTCGCGGCCGTGCAGATCCAGGCGCAGCTCGTCGCGCGCGCGAAGGACGACGCGTCGCGCCGCGAGGCGGTCGCCGATCTGCAGGACGGCGTCACGCGCGCGACGCGCCTCGCCGAGCAGTTGCTCGCGCTCGCGCGCGCCGAACCGGACGGCGCGACGATGCGCGAGCCGGTCGACCTGCAGGCGCTGCTCGTCGAATGCGTGGCCGCGCATGCACCGCTCGCGCAACGGCACAGCATCGATCTCGGCTTCGAGGAGACCCGCGCGGCGACCGTCGTCGCGGACGTTGGCGCGCTGCGCGTGATGTTCGGCAACCTGCTCGACAACGCGGTGAAGTACACGCCGGACGGTGGCCGCATCGACGTGTCGCTGACGCGCGACGCGGCCGGCCGCGCATGCGTGCAGATCGGCGACAGCGGGCCCGGCATCCCGGCCGACGAGCGCGAGCGCGTGTTCGACCGCTTCTACCGCGACAGCTCGGCGCGGGCGCGCGCCGACGTGTCGGGCAGCGGGCTCGGGCTCGCGATCGTCAAGCGCGTGGCGGCGCAGCAGGGCGCGACGGTGACGCTCGGCGACGCGGCTGCAGGCGGCCTGCTCGTGAGCGTCGTGTTCCGCGACGCCGAGATGCCGGCGCAGGTGCCGCAGGCGTCCGAATCCGTATGACGAACCGGCGCCGCGCGGGCGCCGGCGCTGGCCTAAGCGCCGCTTAAGGTCGATTAAGCCTCCTTTAAGTCAGGGTCGTTACGCTGCGTCCTAACAACGAGGAGGTCCTACGATGAACACCCGATTCCTTGCGCGCGGCGCCGTCGCGGTCGCCGTGGCGGCCGCCCTGTCCGCCGGCTATGTCGCAGGCACCCGCCGCGCCGATCCGCAGATCATCACGCCCGCGCAGGCCGCCGCGCTGATGCCGGCCGAGGCCGCGGCGAAGACTGGCATTCCCGATTTCTCCGGGCTGGTCGAAACCTACGGCCCGGCGGTCGTGAACATCAGCGCGAAGCACGTCGTGAAGCAGGTGTCGCGACGGGTGCAGCAGCCGCAGTTGCCGATGGATCCGAGCGATCCGTTCTACCAGTTCTTCAAGCACTTCTACGGCCAGGTGCCGGGCATGGGCGGCGATGCACAGCCGGACGACCAGCCGAGCGCGAGCCTCGGTTCGGGATTCATCGTCAGCGCCGACGGATACATCCTCACCAATGCGCACGTGATCGACGGCGCGAACGTCGTCACGGTCAAGCTGACCGACAAGCGCGAATACAAGGCGAAGGTCGTCGGCGCCGACAAGCAGTCCGACGTCGCGGTGCTGAAGATCGACGCGAGCGGCCTGCCGACCGTGAAGATCGGCGACCCGGGGCAGAGCAAGGTCGGCCAGTGGGTCGTCGCGATCGGTTCACCGTACGGCTTCGACAACACGGTCACGTCCGGCATCATCAGCGCGAAATCGCGTGCGCTGCCCGACGAGAACTACACGCCGTTCATCCAGACCGACGTGCCGGTGAACCCCGGCAACTCGGGCGGCCCGCTGTTCAACCTGCAGGGCGAGGTGATCGGTATCAACTCGATGATCTACTCGCAGACGGGCGGCTTCCAGGGCCTGTCGTTCGCGATTCCGATCAACGAGGCGATCAAGGTCAAGGACGAGCTCGTGAAGACGGGCCACGTGAGCCGCGGCCGGCTCGGCGTCGCCGTGCAGGGGCTGAACCAGACGCTCGCGAGCTCGTTCGGGCTGCAGAAGCCGGACGGCGCGCTCGTCAGCTCGGTCGACCCGAACGGCCCGGCCGCGAAGGCCGGCCTGCAGCCGGGCGACGTGATCCTCGCGGTCAACGGCTCGCCGGTGGCCGACTCCACGTCGCTGCCCGCGCAGATCGCGAACCTGAAGCCGGGCTCGAAGGCCGACCTGCAGGTGTGGCGCGACAAGTCGAAGAAGTCGATCAGCGTGACGCTCGGCGCGATGACCGACGCGAAGCTGGCATCGAACGACGGCGGCCCCGTCGAGCAGGGGCGCCTCGGCGTCGCGGTGCGTCCGCTCTCGCCGCAGGAGCGCAGCGCCGCCAACCTGTCGCACGGGCTGATCGTGCAGCAGGCGGGCGGTCCGGCAGCCAGCGCGGGCATCCAGCCCGGCGACGTGATCCTCGCGGTCAACGGCCGCCCGGTCACGAGCCCCGAGCAGTTGCGCGACGCGGTCAAGGGAGCGGGCAACAGTCTTGCTCTCCTGATTCAGCGCGACAATGCACAGATCTTCGTACCGGTCGACCTGAGCTGACCGGCGGCCGTTGCGGGCCGGCCTGGCCGGCCCTGGCGGGCGCCGCCGGCGTTCGGCCCCGTGGGTGCTGTGTTCCGACCCGAAAGGAGAGAGCCATGCAATATCTACGCAACGTGTCCCGATTTGCCGTCGCCGCGGCGCTGGCCGCCGGCTTCGCCGCCGCGCCCGGCGCGTACGCGCAATCGGACGGCTTGCCCGCGGCGAGCCAGCAGGGCGATGTCAGCTACGTGTCAGGCGGCATCGGCAAGGACCAATCGACGGCATTCGAGCAGAACGAAGCAGCATGGCCGCTGGCGCTGCGCTTCACCGGCAAGGGCGGCGAATACCTGGCCGATGTCCATGTGCGGATCGTCGACGGCAAGGGCACCGAGCTGCTGGCGACGGACGCACGCGGGCCGTACATGCTCGTGAAGCTGCCGCCGGGGCGCTACACCGTACATGCGTCGTACCAGGGCAGTGACGAATCGCGCACGGTCACGGTCGGTGCGAAGGGCGGCGCGAAGGCCGCGTTCCAGTGGAGTGCGCAGTAGCGCGTCGCGCGGGCCTTCCGGGGCGCGCAATCGGACCCGGTTTCGCCCATAATGAGAGCCACGGCACCCTTGCCGTGGCTTTTTCGTTTCCTGCGCCCGGCTTGCACGCCGGAGCCGCCCGGAGGAGAAACGATGTCCGATGCCGCCGACCCTCGCCTCGAAATCGTGCCGAACCGTCATCGCGTGCGCGTGATCCATCGCGGCATCACGTACGCCGATTCGCACGGCGCACTGACCGTGCGCGAAACGGGCCTGCCGGATATCCATTACCTGCCGCGCGGCGACGTGAACATGCACCGGCTCGTGAAGTCGAGCGTCACGACGGTCTGTCCGCTGAGGGGCCAGGCCGTGTATTTCGACCTGCAGACAGAAGACGGCGTCATCGAGAACGCCGCATGGAGTTACGAGGAACCGGGGGCGACCGCGTCCGCGCTTGCGCACTACGTCGCCTTCGATGCCGCACGGGTCGACAGTCTCGTCGAGACGTCCTGATGCGGCGCGTGTTCATCGGGGAGGCATCATGGAACTGACCGACACGTTACGCGTACCGCTCGCGCCGGCTGTCGTGCGGGAGTCGCTCGAGGATCTCGCGTTGCTGCGGGCGAGCTTCGACCATTGCGAATCATTCGTGAAGCTCGCGCATGGCGAGTTCGCGCTGACCATCACGGTGCCGCTCGGTCCGCTGCGCGCGCGCTACGACGTGCGTGCGCACTCGGCGAGCGAGCAGGGCGACGCGGAAGGGCTGCCGCGCCGCGTGCTCAACTTCAAGGCGCGAGCCGACGGCCTCGGCGCGCTGCGCGGGCAGGTCGAGCTCGTGCTGCGGCCGGACGATGACGACGCGGCTGCGACGTGCATCGAATACGTGGTGTGGACGACGGCGAGCGGGCCGCTCGCCGAGCTGCCGGCGCGGCAGATCGAGAATGCGCTGCACGAGTGGACCGACGATTTCTTCCGCGAATTCTGCGCGGTCGTGCAGGCGAAGCACGGTCTCGTGCCGAACCGCGCGCGCTCGAGCCCGCAGCGTCGCCAGCATGTGTTCCTGCGGCCGGCGGCGCTGATGGCCGCGGCCAAGCGTCCGCCGCCGCCGCACCTCGGCGGCGCGCTGAGCGGCCGCGCCGCGAGCGCCGTGCATCATCGCGAATCCGGTCCGCTGCCCGTCTGGGCGTGGGCGGCGATCGTCGTGTTCGTCGCGCTGCTGCTGTATGCGGCGCGCTGGATCAACGGCGCCTGAGCAACTGGGCGCGCCGCTGCGTTGCCCGGCCGAGCGCCGGCGGCGCGGTGGCCGCTAGCGCCGCGCGTCGAACCCGGCGCCGCGAAACTCCCTCCGATAGGCCGACGGCGACGTGCCGAGCGCGCCCGCGAAATGCTGGCGCAGCGACACGCTCGAGCCGTAGCCGGCCGCCTGCGCGATCGCGTCGATCGATTGTCCGGTGGTTTCCAGCAGATGCTGCGCGCGCGCGAGCCGCTCGGCCTGCAGCCACGCGGTGACCGTCGTGCCCGTCGCCTGACGGAAGTGGCGCGTGAACGTGCGCCGGCTCATCAGCACGCGTTCGGCGAGCGAATCCACACTGTGCGCGACGTCGAGATGCGCGCGCACCCAGTCGAGCAGGCCCGCGAGCCGCGCGTCGCGCGGATGCACGGCGACCGGCTGCGGCACGTATTGCGCCTGGCCGCCCTGGCGGTGCGGCGGGATCACGAGACGGCGCGCGATCTGGTTCGCGGCGTCCGAGCCGAAGCGCCGCCGCACGACGTGCAGGCAGCAGTCGAGCCCCGCGGCCGTGCCGGCCGACGTCATCAGGTTGCCGTCGTCGACGTACAGCACGTCGGGGTCGAGCTTCACGCGCGGGAAGCGCCGCGCGAAGTCGTCGGCCCATGCCCAGTGCGTCGTGGCCGGGCGCCCGTCGAGCAGCCCCGCCGCGGCGAGCACGTATGCGCCCAGGCACAGGCCGACCAACTGCGCGCCGCGCGCGGCGGCCGCGCGCACCGCATCGACCAGCACGTCAGGCGGTGCCTCGTCGGGATCGCGCCATGCCGGCACGATGACGATGTCCGCGTCGTCGAGCGCGTCGAGTCCGTACGGCGCGGTGATCGTGAAGCCGCCCGTCGTCGACAGCACGCCGCGCTCGGCCGAGCACACGCGGAATTCGAACGCGGGCATCGCGGCCGCATCGCGCTCCTTGCCGAACACGACGGACGGCACCGACAGGTGGAACGGGCTGATGCCGTCATACGCGATCACGGCGACGACGGTCGGGGCGGGGGCAACGGACGACGCAGCGGCGCGCATGACGGGCTCCGGGATGGCGATGGCCCGATTCTATCGAAGAATGGCTATCGGGCCACTGTCCGCCTGCGCGATGCGATCCGACAATGCATCGCATCGCGCTGCTGGCCGCTCCGTTCCGGAGCGGGGCGGCGCCGCCGAACCCGGAGCCTGCCATGTCGAATGCCGTATCGCCTTCCGCTTCCCGCCGTGCCCTCATCGTGATCGATGTCCAGAACGAATACGTGACGGGCAACCTGCCGATCGAATATCCGCCCGTTGATGCATCGCTGGCGAACATCGGCCGCGCGATCGACGCCGCGCACGCGGCCGGCGTGCCCGTGATCGTCGTCCAGCACGTCGCGCCGGCGGGCGCGCCGATCTTCGCGCCGGGCACGGACGGCGTCGCGCTGCATCCGGTCGTCGCCGACCGGCCGCATGCGCACCGGGTCGTGAAGGCGCAGGCCAGCGCGTTCGCCGGCACCGATCTCGCCGCGTGGCTCGATGCGCACGGCATCGACACGCTCGCAGTCGCCGGCTACATGACGCACAACTGCAATGCGGCGACGGTCTATCACGCGGCGCACGCGGGGCTCGCCGTCGAGTACCTGGCGGACGCGACCGGCGCGTTGCCGTACGAAAACGAAGCGGGTGCGGCGAGTGCCGAAGAGATTCACCGCGCGTACACGGTGGTGTTCCAGTCGAATTTCGCGGCCGTGATGTCGACCGACGCGTGGATCGCGGGACTCGGCGGCGCGGCGATGCCGGCGCGCGATTCGGTGGCCGCGTCGAACCGGCGGGCCCGCGCGCAACGCGCGAAGGCGGCCTGAGCGAATCGGGGACGACGGGGAGGGTCGGTCGGGCGGAGCGGCGGCGGCGCCCGTGCGCGGCCGGCTCGACCGGCCGGTCGCGGTGACGCGGCGCATGGCGCGCCGTCGGAGGGGCGCCGGTCAGTCGCCCGTCTTCAGCATCGCCGGGCTGTAGCGCATCATGTCGAAGCAGCCGTCGACGAGCTGTTCCGCATGCTGCTCGGCGTCGATCTCGTCGGGCAGCATCAGCATGTCTCGCACGAAACCGCTGACGAGCGTGTGCAGCATCAGCGTCGCGCGCCACGTGTCGAGCCGCTCGGGCAACAGCTTGAGCCGCACGGCGCCCGCGAGATCGGCATCGATCGCGTGCAGCGCCTCGCTCATTCCCGCGCGGTTGCGCTGCAGCAGCGGCTCCATGTCCGCGACGTACTCGCACTTCATGAACAGGATGCTGAACACGCGCCGCAACTGCGAGTCGCGCTGCACGCCGAGCAGGCACCAGATCAGGATCTTGCGGATCTTCTCGAGCGGATTGCCGCCGGGCGCGTCGAGCGGCATCCGCTTGAGTTCGTCGATCGGCAGGAACACGCGGTCGAACATCGCGTCGAACAGCTCGCTCTTGTTCGCGAAATGCCAGTAGATCGCGCCGCGCGTCACGCCGGCGTGCTGGGCAATGTCCGCGAGCGACGTGTGCGACACGCCCTTCTCGAAGAACACGTGTTCGGCGGCGTCGAGAATGCGATTGCGCGTCTCGAGCGCCTCCTCCTTGGTGCGTCTGACCATGTGCAGGCCTGAATGAATCGATCGTAGGTGAATATAGGGTCTGTAACCCTCGTCGCCGCCAGGCGGAGCCGCTATGCTTGCGACTGGTAATAATTCGTAAGACTTGGCGGTTGGCGACGGGCGAGCAGGCTTTTTACATACATTCATGAATGTATATACAATACCACCCTACGATCGAATGACCAAAGTGGCAATCAGTTAATATCCCACTCTGCTGATTCCCGCCAAAGTACCAGTCCGCAGTTCGCGGCATCTCGTCGGCATGGAGGTCTCGTGCCGACTTGCTGTATCCAGTAGTCCAGTAATTCAGGTGTTCGATCGGCGCCGCGAGGCGCATCCGTGTGACGCTCCGTTCGGGCGCCGCACTTATTCCATTGGTTATACACAGAGGTCGCTCCATGCGCGTCGAACGGGTTCCATACCGCTTACTCACTGTCGCGACGGCCGCCGTTTTCCTGGCCGCGTGCGGGAAAAAAGAATCGGCACCGCCGCCGCAAACGCCGGAAGTCGGCGTCGTCACCGTCCAGCCGCAATCCGTGTCGGTCTTCACCGAACTGCCGGGCCGCACCAGCGCATTCCTCGTCGCGCAGGTCCGCGCACGGGTCGACGGCATCGTGCTGCGCCGTGAATTCACCGAAGGCAGCGACGTCAAGGCCGGCCAGCGCCTCTACAAGATCGACCCGGCGCCGTACCTTGCCACCCTGAACAGCGCGAAGGCGACGCTCGCGAAGGCGCAGGCGAACCTCGTCACGCAGAACGCCCTGGTCGCACGCTACAAGGTGCTGGTGGCCGCGAACGCGGTCAGCAAGCAGGACTACGACAACGCGGTGGCCACGCAAGGGCAGGCCGCGGCGGACGTCGCGGCCGGCAAGGCGGCGGTCGACACCGCGCAGATCAACCTCGGCTATACGGACGTCGTGTCGCCGATCAGCGGCCGCGTCGGCATTTCGCAGGTGACGCCGGGCGCCTATGTGCAGGCGAGCCAGGCGACGCTGATGTCGACCGTGCAGCAGCTCGATCCGGTGTACGTCGACCTGACGCAGTCGAGCCTCGACGGGCTGAAGCTGCGCCAGGACGTGCAGAGCGGCCGCCTGAAGACGAGCGGCCCGGGCGCGGCGAAGGTGTCGCTGATCCTGGAAGACGGCAAGACCTATTCGGAGGCCGGCAAGCTGCAGTTCTCGGACGTGACGGTCGACCAGACGACGGGCTCGGTGACGATCCGCGCGGTGTTCCCGAACACGGGCCGCGTGCTGCTGCCGGGGATGTTCGTGCGCGCCCGGATCGAGGAAGGCGTGAACGAGAACGCGTTCCTGGTGCCGCAGATCGGCGTCACGCATGACCAGAAGGGCCAGGCGGTCGCGATGGTCGTGAACGCGAGCAACAAGGTCGAGCCGCGTCCGCTGAAGACGACCGGCATGCAAGGTCAGAACTGGATCGTCGAAGGCGGTCTGCAGGCGGGCGACCGCGTGATCGTGCAGGGCGTCGACAAGGTGCGTCCGGGCGCGACCGTGAAGTCGGTCGCGGCGCAGCTGTCGGCCGCCGCAGCCGCATCGGGTGCCGCCGCATCCGCCGCGCCGGCCGCCGCCGGTTCGGGCGCCGCGGCTGCTTCGGGTGCCGCAGCCGCCTCGGGTGCCGCCGCATCGGGCGCAGTGCCGGCGAGCGCCGCCGCTGCGTCGAGCGCGCAATAACAGGGAGCCTGTTTCATGGCAAAGTTTTTTATCGATCGCCCGATCTTCGCGTGGGTGATCGCCATCATCCTGATGCTGGCCGGGGTTGCGGCGATCTTCACGCTGCCGATCTCGCAGTATCCGACGATCGCGCCGCCATCGATCCAGATCACCGCGAACTACCCGGGCGCTTCCGCGAAGACGGTGGAAGACACGGTGACGCAGGTGATCGAGCAGCAGATGAGCGGTCTCGACAACTTCCTGTACATGTCGTCGACGAGCGATGACTCGGGTAACGCGACGATCACGCTGACCTTCGCGCCGGGCACCAACGCCGACATCGCGCAGGTCCAGGTGCAGAACAAGCTGTCGCTCGCGACGCCGGTTCTGCCGCAGGTCGTGCAGCAGCTCGGCCTGTCGGTGACGAAGTCGAGCAGCAGCTTCCTGCTGGTGCTCGCCTTCAACTCCGAAGACGGCAGCATGAACAAGTACGACCTCGCGAACTTCGTGGCGTCGCACGTGAAGGATCCGATCAGCCGGTTGAACGGCGTCGGTACCGTCACGCTGTTCGGCTCGCAGTACGCGATGCGGATCTGGCTCGACCCGACCCGCCTGACGAACTACGGCCTCACGCCGGTCGACGTGACGAGCGCGATCACCGCGCAGAACGTGCAGATCGCGGGCGGCCAGATCGGCGGCACGCCGGCCAAGCCGGGCACCGTGCTGCAGGCGACGATCACCGAATCGACGCTGCTGCAGACGCCCGAGCAGTTCGGCAACATCCTGCTGAAGGTCAACCAGGACGGCTCGCAGGTTCGCCTGAAGGACGTCGCGCAAATCGGCCTCGGCGGCGAAAACTACAACTTCGACACGAAGTACAACGGTCAGCCGACCGCGGCACTCGGTATCCAGCTCGCGACCAACGCGAACGCGCTCGCGACCGCGAAGGCCGTGCGCGCGAAGATCGACGAGCTCGCACCGTTCTTCCCGCACGGCCTCGTCGTGAAGTATCCGTACGACACGACGCCGTTCGTGAAGCTGTCGATCGAGGAAGTGGTCAAGACGCTGCTCGAAGGTATCGTGCTCGTGTTCCTCGTGATGTATCTGTTCCTGCAGAACCTGCGGGCGACGATCATCCCGACGATCGCGGTGCCGGTGGTGCTGCTCGGCACGTTTGCGATCATGTCGCTGGTGGGCTTCTCGATCAACACGCTGTCGATGTTCGGCCTCGTGCTCGCGATCGGCCTGCTGGTGGACGATGCGATCGTGGTGGTGGAGAACGTCGAGCGCGTGATGGCGGAAGAGGGGCTGTCACCGAAGGAGGCGACCCGCAAGGCGATGGGCCAGATCACCGGCGCACTCGTCGGCGTGGCGCTCGTGCTGTCGGCGGTGTTCGTGCCGGTCGCGTTCTCCGGCGGGTCGGTCGGCGCGATCTATCGTCAGTTCTCGCTGACGATCGTGTCGGCGATGGTGCTGTCGGTGCTGGTCGCGTTGATTCTGACCCCCGCACTGTGCGCGACGATCCTCAAGCCGATCCCGCAAGGGCATCACGAAGAGAAGAAGGGCTTCTTCGGCTGGTTCAACCGCACGTTCAACAACAGCCGCGACAAGTACCACGTCGGCGTGCACCACGTGATCAAGCGATCGGGCCGCTGGCTCATCATCTATCTGGTCGTGATCGTCGCGGTCGGGCTGCTGTTCGTGCGCTTGCCGAAGTCGTTCCTGCCCGATGAAGACCAGGGCCTGATGTTCGTGATCGTGCAGACGCCGTCGGGTTCGACGCAGGAAACGACCGCGAAGACGCTCGCGAACATTTCCGACTACCTGCTGAAGGACGAGAAGGACATCGTCGAGTCGGCGTTCACGGTCAACGGCTTCAGCTTCGCCGGCCGCGGCCAGAACTCCGGTCTGGTGTTCGTGCGCCTGAAGGACTACTCGCAGCGCCAGCACGCGAACCAGAAGGTCCAGGCGCTGATCGGCCGGATGTTCGGGCGCTATTCGGGTTACAAGGACGCGATCGTGATCCCGTTCAACCCGCCGTCGATTCCGGAACTCGGCACCGCCGCCGGCTTCGACTTCGAGCTGACGGACAACGCCGGTCTCGGTCACGATGCGCTGATGGCCGCACGCAACCAGCTGCTCGGGATGGCCTCGAAGGATCCGACGCTGCAGGGCGTGCGTCCGAACGGGCTGAACGATACGCCGCAGTACAAGGTCGACATCGATCGCGAGAAGGCGAATGCGCTCGGCGTGACCGCGGATGCGATCGACCAGACGTTCTCGATCGCGTGGGCGTCGAAGTACGTGAACAACTTCCTCGACACCGACGGCCGGATCAAGAAGGTGTACGTGCAGTCGGATGCACCGTTCCGGATGACGCCCGAGGACATGAACATCTGGTACGTGCGCAACGGCTCGGGCGGGATGGTGCCGTTCAGCGCGTTCGCGACCGGCCACTGGACGTACGGTTCGCCGAAGCTCGAGCGTTACAACGGCGTGTCGGCGATGGAAATCCAGGGTCAGGCCGCACCGGGCAAGTCGACCGGTCAGGCGATGACCGCGATGGAAGGGCTCGCGAAGAAGCTGCCGGTCGGTATCGGCTATTCGTGGACCGGCCTGTCGTTCCAGGAAATCCAGTCCGGCTCGCAGGCGCCGATCCTGTACGCGATCTCGATCCTCGTCGTGTTCCTGTGTCTCGCGGCACTGTATGAAAGCTGGTCGATCCCGTTCTCGGTGATCATGGTGGTGCCGCTCGGCGTGGTCGGCGCACTGCTCGCGGCGACGATGCGCGGCCTCGAGAACGACGTGTTCTTCCAGGTCGGCCTGTTGACCACGGTGGGTTTGTCCGCGAAGAACGCGATCCTGATCGTCGAGTTCGCGCGCGAACTGCAGATGACGGAGAAGATGGGGCCGATCGAGGCCGCGCTGGAAGCAGCGCGCCTGCGGCTGCGCCCGATCCTGATGACGTCGCTCGCGTTCATTCTCGGCGTGATGCCGCTCGCGATCAGCAATGGCGCGGGTTCGGCCAGCCAGCACGCGATCGGTACAGGCGTGATCGGCGGGATGATCACGGCGACGTTCCTCGCGATCTTCATGATCCCGATGTTCTTCGTGAAGATCCGCGCGATCTTCAGCGGCGAGAAGGAAGACGTCGACCAGGCGCTGCGCCTGGCTCAGGACCACTTGCACCACGCAGAGAAGCCGGGCAACGGCGACGAAGGCAACAAGGGACAGTGATGATGCAAAAACACGCTTTGACTGCAATCGCGGTCGCGCTCCTTGCCACGGGCTGCACGATGGCGCCGCATTACACGCGGCCCGACGCGCCCGTCGCGCAGGCGTACCCGGCCGGCGGCGTCTATGCGACGCAACCGGGCGCTGCCGGCGCGCGCAGCGCGAACGGCCAGGCGGCGACCGCCATCGGCTGGCGCGAATTCTTCGTCGATCCGCGCCTGCAGCGGCTGATCGAGATCGCGCTGAAGAACAACCGCGACCTGCGCGTGTCGGTGCTGAACATCGAGGCGGCGCGCGCGCAGTACCAGATCACGCGCGCGGGCCTGTTCCCGACGCTCGACGGTACGGGCACGGGCAGCATCCAGCGCGTGCCGCAGGGCCTGTCGACGACGGGCGCGCCGTATATCTCGCGCGCTTACAACGTCGGGCTGTCGGCGTCGTGGGAACTCGACCTGTTCGGTCGCGTGCAGAGCCTGAAGGACCAGGCGCTCGCGCAGTACCTGTCGACGTCGTACGCGCGGCAAGCGGCGGAAATCTCGCTGGTGTCGCAGGTGGCTGACCAGTACCTGACGTTGTTGTCGACCGACGACCTGCTGCAGGTCACGGAAAACACGCTGAAGACCGCGCAGGCATCGTACGACCTGACGAAGCTGCAGTTCGACAACGGCACGGGCTCCGAGCTCGAGCTGCGTCAGGCGCAGACGGTTGTCGAGACGGCGCTCGCGAACCAGCAGGCGCAGGCACGTGCGCGTGCGCAGGCACTGAACGCGCTGGTGCTGCTGATCGGCGAACCGCTGCCGGACGATCTGCCGGCGGGCATGCCGCTCGACGCGCAGAACCTGCTGACGGATGTGCCGGCCGGTCTGCCGTCCGACCTGCTGACGCGTCGTCCGGACGTGATGCAGGCCGAGCAGACGCTCTTGGCCGCGAACGCGAACATCGGCGCGGCACGCGCGGCGTTCTTCCCGCGCATCTCGCTGACCGGCGCGTTCGGTACCGGCAGCTCGACGCTCGGCGGCCTGTTCAAGGCCGGCACGGCGGCGTGGTCGTTCGCGCCGCAGATCACGATGCCGATCTTCGAAGGCGGGCAGAACATCGCGAACCTGAACCTCGCGAACGTGCAGAAGCGCATCGAGATCGCCAACTACGAGAAGGCGATCCAGTCGGCATTCCGCGAAGTGTCCGACGGGCTGGCCGCACGCGGCACGTACGACCAGCAGATCGCCGCGCTCGAGCGCAACGAGCATGCGCAGCAGCGCCGCTTCGATCTGTCGGACCTGCGCTACAAGAACGGTGTCGATAGCTACCTGTCGGTGCTGACCGCGCAAACCGATCTGTACTCCGCACAGCAGTCGCTGATCAACGCGCGCCTGGCACGCTGGACGAACCTCGTCACGCTGTACCGCGCACTGGGCGGCGGCTGGATCCAGCGCGCGGGCGAGACGCCGCGCGCGCCGGACGAGACGGTCGACTACGACAAGGCGGCCGCACCGGCGCCCGCGTCGGCAGCGGCGACGAACGGGTAAGCACGACGGCGGGCAGGGGCGGGGAATCGCTCCGGTTCGCTGAAGTTGCAGTCCCCGGAATGCCACAACGCCTCGGACGAAAGTCCGTGGCGTTTCTTTTTTTGCGGACGGTTTGCGGCGACTGCGGATCGTCATCATGAGGCTGCCGGCATCACCGCCGCCGTCTCCCGACCGCGCGCCCCCAAGCAAAACGCCACGGCAAGCCGTGGCGTTTTTCCTCTACCGCATCGCGCCGTGTTCCGGCGCGTCTGCGGCGGATCGATCAGTGATGCACGTCGGCCGGGCGTCCGTCGAAGTCGTGTCCTGCGCGGCGGATGTCGCAACGCGCGTCCTTCTCGCCTTTCACGCCGTTGAACACGATGTTCAGGATCACGGAGGTGGCCGACGCGAGCAGGATGCCGCTGTGCAGGATCGGTGCGAGCGCGGGCGGCAGCTTCGAGAAGAAGTGCGGCGACACGACCGGCACGAGGCCCATGCCGACGCTCACGGCGACGATGAACAGGTTGTGCGAGTTGTTCACGAAGTCGACCTTCGACAGCACCTTGATGCCGTTCGCGGCCACCATCCCGAACATCACGATGCCCGCGCCGCCGAGCACGAACGGCGGCACCGACGCGACGACCTGCGCCATCTTCGGGAACAGGCCGAGCAGCACCAGGATCACGCCGCCCGTCGCGCAGACGAACCGGCTCTTCACGCCCGTCACGCCGATCAGGCCGACGTTCTGCGAGAACGACGTATGCGGGAACGAGTTGAAGATGCCGCCGATCAGCGTGCCGAGGCCGTCGACGCGCAGGCCGCGCACGAGGCGCTCCTGGTTGACCGGGCGATCGACCATGTCGCCGACCGCGAGGAACATGCCGGTCGATTCGATGAACGTGACGAACATCACCGTGACCATCGTCGCGATCGACAGCGGGTCGAAGTGCGGCAGGCCGAAGTGGAACGGCATCACGAAGCCCACCCACGGTGCATGTGCGACGCCGTCGGTATTCACGCGGCCGATCGCGAACGCGATCACGAAGCCGGCGACGATGCCGAGCAGCACCGAGATGTTCGCGAGGAAGCCGCGGCCGTACTTGTTGATCAGCAGGATCAGCGTGAGCACGAGCAGCGACAGGCCGAGGTAGACGGGGCTACCGTATTCGGGGTTGCCGACGCCGCCGGCCGCCCAGTTGATCCCGACTTCCATCAGCGACAGCCCGATCACCGCGATCACGGTGCCGACCACGACCGGCGGGAAGAACCGCAACAGCTTGCCGATCATCGGCGCGAGCACGATGCCGATGATGCCGGCCGCGATGGTCGAGCCGAAGATGTCGAGAATACCGAGGCCCGGGTTGGTGCCGATCGCGATCATCGGGCCGACTGCCGCGAACGTGCAGCCCATGATGACGGGCAGGCGGATCCCGAAGATCCACAGGCCGAGCGTCTGGATCAGCGTGGCGATGCCGCACGAAAACAGATCGGCGCTGATCAGGAACGCGATCTGGTCTTTCGGCAGCTTCAGCGCGCCGCCGACGATAAGCGGCACGGCGACAGCGCCGGCGTACATGACGAGGACGTGCTGCAGACCAAGCGTTACAAGCTTGCCGGTCGGCAGCACCTCATCGCACGGATGGACCGTGTTCGATTGCATCTGTCTCACTCCATGATCTTGTTTTCGGGGTGGTACGAAGTTATGCGGAATGCAACATCGCAACAAGAGCGCTGGGTTCTATTCCGTTCTTTGCTGGTTCGATATGCCAATTCGGCATGAAACAGGGTGTCGATCATCGGGAAACTGCCGCTGGAGTGAGGTTTCCCGGTTTTATAGCCCTCCAAAATAGCGCGGGCCCCCGTGTCAAATATCGGTCGCTTTATGGTGTGTATCGCGACCGCGGCATAGTGGCAAAAACGACCGGCGAAAAATCGCGCCGGGTTAACCCGCGAAAGGCTGTTTTGGCGGGCAAGGTGCGGCCCGGCGAAACCGGTCATGCACGGTCGTGTTTTCGCGTCGCCGCGCTGCCAAAAGCGCCGCACAAATCGGGGCGCATGTCGCGATCCCGCTATCATCGAGATCCGTTCACTCGAATACGCCATCCCGCCATGCGCCTGCTCGGAATCGACCTCGGTACCGGCTCCGTCAAACTCGTCACGCTCGATGCCGATGGCGTCGAGCGCGCGGTTGCGAGCGAACCCTATGCGTTGTCGTCGCCGCACCCCGGCTGGGCCGAAATCGCGCCCGACGTGTGGTGGCAGGCGCTCGTGCGCGCCGCTGCACGGCTGCCGGCCGGCGAGCGCGAGCAGGTCGCCGCGATCGGCTTCTCCGGCCAGATGCATGGCGTCGTGCTGATCGACGCGGCCGGGCAGCCGGTGCGGCCCGCGCTGTTGTGGCCCGATACGCGCGCGGTGCGCGAAGCGGACGCGTCGGATTGGCCAGACGCGCCGAATCCCGTCGCGCCCGGCATGGCGGGCCCGTTGTTGCGCTGGCTGTCAGCACACGAACCGCAGCTGCTGCAGGCCGCATGCCGTGCCGTGCAACCGAAGGACTGGCTGCGCATCGCGCTGGGCGGCGAGGTCGCGGCCGATCCGAGCGACGCGTGCGCGACCGCGCTCGCGACGCCGGACGGCGCATGGGATACGGCGCTGATCGACTCGCTGGGCCTGCCGGCCGACCGGTTCGCACCGGTCCGGGCGTCGGGCGCGCGCTGCGGCGTGCTCGATGCGAAGGCCGCGGCGGCACTCGGGCTGCCGGCCGGCGTGCCGCTGGCGACGGGGGCGGCCGATACCGCGTGCGCGGCGCTCGGCAGCGGGCTCGTCGCGGCCGGCGACGCGCTGCTGACCACCGGCAGCGGCGGCCAGATCGTCGTGCTCGCGGATGCGTTGCCGCCCGCCCGGCGCGGACTGCATCGCTATCGCACGGCGGCCGGCGGCGGCTATTACACGATGGCCGCGATGCAGAACGTCGGACTCGCGCTCGAAGCCGTGCGCGGCTGGCTCGGCTATCCGGGCTGGACCGATGCGTACGACGACGCGTTCGCGCAGCCGGCGTCGGAGCGGCTCTGTTTCCTGCCGTACCTGACGGGCGAGCGGTCGCCGTGGATGAATCCCGATGCGCGCGGCGGCTGGCTCGGTCTCGGGCTCGGCGACACGCGCGGTGCGATGATGCGCGCCGCATTCGAAGGCGTCGCGTTCGCGTTGCGCGCGGGGCTCGACGCGATTCGCGATGCGAACCGGGCAGATCCGGTGACGGCGCTGCGCCTCGCCGGCGGCGGCTCGGTCGATCCGCGCTGGCGCCAGTTGCTTGCGGATGCGCTCGGTGCGTCGCTCGACGCGGTCGATTGCCCGAACGCCGCGACACGCGGCGCCGCACTGCTCGCGGGCGTCGCGATCGGGCACTGGCGCGACGATGCGCTGCGCACGCTGGCGCCGGCTGCGTCGCCGGTCGCCGCGCCGCGCGACGATCGCGCGCTGGCCGCACGCCACGCGCGTTTCATCGATCTGTATGCGCGAACGGATGCGTGGTTCACGAGCGGCGTTTAAACTCGGGCACTTGTCGTTTTGCGTCGGCGATGACGCGTCATGGCAAGCCGCCGGCTGTTTCGCGCGCGCGACTGGCGGCGGGATCGGCGATCATGGCGAGCACGATGCGGTTACGCGGTGCCGCTTGCGACGCCGCACGGTGCGTGCGTGTCGACCGGTGACACGGCAAACGCTGCAACTGACGACCTGGTCACGCACACGCTGCCGCTCGAGACGCTCGACGACGGCGTCGACCCGATGAAGAAGGGCGAATCGATTCGCCCGATCGTGGTGTATTGAACGGAAGGGAACCCCATGCTCGAACTCGTTTCTTCGCATGCTTGCCACGGTGGCGAGCAACGCTTCTATCGCCACGATTCGACGGCGATCGGCCTGCCGATGAAGTTCTCGGTGTACCTGCCGCCGCAGGCGGCGCACGGCCGCGTGCCGGCGCTGTTCTATCTCGCGGGGCTCACGTGCACCGAGGAGACGTTCGCGATCAAGGGCGGCGCGCAGCAGTACGCGGCGCAGCACGGCCTCGCGCTCGTGATGCCTGATACGAGCCCGCGCGGCGCGGGCGTGCCGGGCGAGGCCGATGCATGGGATTTCGGCGTCGGCGCGGGCTTCTATGTCGACGCGACGCAAGCGCCGTGGGCGACGCATTACCGGATGGAGTCGTACGTGACGGGCGAACTGCGCGAACTCGTCGCGGCCGAACTGCCGATCGACGGTACGCGGCTCGGGATCTTCGGCCACTCGATGGGCGGGCACGGCGCGCTGACGCTCGCGTTGCGTCATCCAGGCCTGTACCGGTCGGTGTCGGCATTCGCGCCGATCGCCGCGCCGACGCGCTGCCCGTGGGGCGAGAAGGCGTTCTCGGGGTACCTGGGTGCCGACCGCGACGCGTGGAAGCAGCACGACGCGAGCGAGCTCGTTGCGCGCGCGGATGCGCCGAAATTCCCGGACGGTATCCTCGTCGACCAGGGCCTCGCCGACCAGTTCCTCGCGAACCAGCTGAACCCCGACGTGTTCGAAGCCGCGTGCGCGAAGGCCGGCCAGCCGCTGACGCTGCGCCGGCATGAGGGCTACGACCACGGCTACTACTTCATCTCGACGTTCATTGCCGATCATGTCGCGCATCATGCGCGGGTGCTGGCGCGGTGAAAGGGGCGCGACACGCGTAACCCGCAGCACGCGCTGCTCGTCGCGCGCGAATGCAAAAACGCCGGCGGCCTTTCGGGCACGCCGGCGTTTTCATTTTCACCGCTCGACGATCAGTGGCGTCGCAACAGGCTCGCCCCATACACAATCGCGGACAGCGCGGTGATCCAGAAACTCGTCGGCCAGTCGGTGTGATACGCGAGCGCGATTCCCGCCCACGCCTCGAACAACGCGAACAACGCGGCGAGCAGCACGCCGGTCGATAGCCGCGTCGACACGTTCTGCGCGGCCGCGGCCGGCCCGACCAGCAGCGTGAATACGAGCAGCACGCCGACGATCTGCGTCGCCGCGGCCACCGCCAGCGCGCACACGGCGAGGAACAGCATCGACACCGTGCGCAGCGACACGCCCTTGGCTTCGGCCAGTTCGGGCTGCAGCGACGCGAACAGCAGCGGCCGCGCGATCAGCGCGAGTGCGACGAGGCTCACCGCGCCGATGCCGGCCAGCACCGCGAGCGTGTCGTGGCTGACCGCGAGCACGTTGCCGAACAGCAGCGCGGTGACCTGCGTCGCGAACGACGTGTAGAAATGCAGGAACAGCAGCCCGAAGCCGAGCGCGCCCGACAGGATCACACCGATCGCGACGTCGCGGCCCGCGAGCCGTTCGCCAAGCGCGCCCATTCCGATCCCGGCCGCGAGCGTGAAGCCGACCATCCCCCAGATCGGCGAGATGCCGAGCAGCACCGCGCCGGTCGCGCCCGTGAAGCCGACGTGCGACAGCGCATGGCCGGCGAAGGTTTGTCCGCGCAGCACCAGGAAGTAGCCGACGATGCCCGCGAGCACCGCGACGATCCCCGACGCGGCGAACGCGTTGATCATGAAGTCGTATTCAAACATCGTGCGAATGCCCGGGATGAGCGTGTCCGTGGTGGTGATGGCCGTGATCGTGGCCGCCGCTGCCGCCATGCGAGTGACCGTCGTCGTCCTCGTGTTCGTGATCGTGCTTTTCGATTTCGACGTCGCCCGACATCACGAAGATCTTGCCGTTCACGCGCATCACGTCGATCGGCGAGCCGTAGAGCCGCGACAGCACCGGTTTCGTGATCACCTCGTCGACGGTGCCGAGCGCCGCGACGCCGTTGCCGAGATACAGCACGCGGTCGAGCGCGTTCAACAGCGGATTCAGTTCGTGCGCGGAAAACAGCACGGTGATGCCGAGTTCGCGCTGCACGTTGCGCACGAGTTCGACGACGCCGCGCTGGTGGTTCGGATCGAGGCTGATCAGCGGCTCGTCGAGCAGCAGCAGCTTCGGGCTGCCGAGCAGGCACTGCGCGAGCAGCAGGCGCTGCCGCTCGCCGCCCGACAGTTCCGACAGCGGCCGGCGCGCGAGCGTCGGGCCGCCGACGAGGTCGAGGACGCGGTCGACGTCGCGCCGCGTCGCGGCGTTCGTGTGCGGCAGCCCCCAGCGGTGACCATCGGCGGCCATCGCGACGAAGTCGTAGCCGCGCATCCGGCGATTCGCGAGGCCGCTCCTGATCTGCGGCATGTAGCCGATCGACGCGTTGCCGCGCACGACCGGCACGCCGCCGACCGACAGCGTGCCGTCCGTGACGGGCACGAGGCCGAGCACCGCGCGCATCAGCGTCGTCTTGCCCGCGCCGTTCGGCCCGAGCACGCCGACGAATTCGCCGGGTTCGATCGAGAAGCTCACGTCGCGCAGGATCGTGCGTCCGCCCAGTTCGAGCGTGACGCGATCGAGTGCGAGTGCATGGGGAGTGGCGGTCATGTCGTTGCGTGGGTCATTTCTTGCTGGCGGAAAGCGCGGCCGCGAGCGCGTCGAGCTGGCCGGCCATCCATTGCTGGAAGGTCTTGCCGGCCGGCTGCGTCTCGGTGACGCTGACGCTCGGCACGCCGCCGTCGCGCGCAACCTTCAGCAGGCGCTTGGTCATCGGCGCTTCGGCCTGGCTGTTGTAGATCAGCACGCGCACCTGCTTCTTGCGCAGGTCGTTCTCGAACGCGGCGACGTCCTGCGCGCTGGCTTCGGTGTCGTTCATCGTCGCGAGCTGGAAGCGCTGGTTGCGCATGTCGAGGCCGATCGCATCCGACATGTAGCCGAACACCGGCTCGGTGGCCGTCACCGGCACGCCCTTGTACTGCGCGCGCAGCGCGGCGGCCTTGTCGTCGATCGACTTCAGCGACGCGACGAACTTCTGCAGGTTCGCGTCGTAGTCGGCCTTGTTCGCCGGATCGGCACGGCCGAGCTCGGCCGCGAGCGCACGCGCGGCGGCCGGCATGGTCGCCGGGTCGTACCACAGGTGCGGGTTGTCGCCGGCCTTCTTGCCGACGAGATCCGCGACGACGATCGTCGCGCGCTTCGCCTGCTTCGACGCGCCGAGCAGCTTGCCCATCCACGGATCGTAGTCCGCGCCGTTGTAGATCACGACCTGCGCGTGCTGCAGCGCGCGCGCGGTCTTCGGGCTCGCTTCGAACAGGTGCGGATCCTGGTCGGGACTGCTGAGGATGCTGGTCACCGCGACATGGCTGCCGCCGATCTGTGACGCGAGGTCGCCATAGAAATTCTCGGCGGCGACCACGTTGACGGTCGCGGCCTGCGCGAAGGCGGGTGCCGCGATCGACAGCGCGGCGGCCACGGCGGCCAGCAGACGGGCAAGCGGCAGGGCGCGCCGCGGCGGGCGCTTCAGGGCAATGGACATGAAACTCCTCGTTGGAAGGGACGGCGCATGCGCCGCGCGTGTGCGGTGTCAGCGTTGCGCGGGCTTGCCCTTGCAGTGCCCGCACAGGCCGTTCAGCTCGACGACCTGGTGGTGGACTTCGAATCCGTGTGCGGGCTCGCTCGCGGACAACTGTTTCGCGAGGTCGCTGCCCGGAATCTCGACGGTCTCGCCGCACGAATCGCAGATCAGGAACTGGCCTTCGTGCGGCACGCCGATCTCGCAGCACGCGAAGAATGCGTTCTTCGATTCGATCCGGTGGATGAAGCCGTGCTCGACGAGGAAATCCAGCGCGCGATAGACGGTCGTGGGCGGCACGCGGCCGCGCTGCGGCTCGAGTTCGGCGAGCAGGTCGTACGCGCCGATCGGGCGCTGCGCGGCCAGCACGCGTTCGTAGACCTGACGGCGCAGCGGCGTCCACGCGAGCCCGTGCTCGGCGGCGAATGCGTCGGCCCGGGACAGCCGGGCGTCGATGGGCGATGAGGTGGCCATGGCGTGAAGCAGGCAATGAAACGAAGTATGGCGATGATATAACGTATCTCCTTGCCGTGCAGCCCGAATTCCTGCCGATGCACGCGCTCCGTCCCCTTCATCGCCGTTTCAGCCGCGCCGCACCCAGCCCGCCGCGCCTTGCCGGGCGCGGGTCACCGGCCGGCGCCCGGCAAGGCCGTGCCGCAGCGCATCATCGAAAACCGCCGTGTCGCCTTGACAGCATGAATCGCGTATCCGATCATTCGATCAACTACAGAGCAATTGATCGGCCAGCGAGCGTTCGCTCACCTCGCGGCCTTCGTGCAGCAGAACGAACCGGAGACAACCAGTGAGACTGGAAGACAAGGTCGCGATCCTGACGGGCGCGGCAAGCGGCATCGGCGAAGCGGTTGCGCAACGCTATCTGGACGAGGGCGCGCGCTGTGTGCTGGTCGACCTGAAGCCGGCGAGCGGTTCGCTCGCACGACTGATCGAGGCGCATCCCGGCCGTGCGGTGGCCGTCACCGCGGACGTCACGCGCCGAGACGACATCGCGCGCATCGTCGCGACCGCCGTCGAGCGCTTCGGCGGCATCGACATCCTGTTCAACAACGCGGCGCTGTTCGACATGCGCCCGATCCTCGACGAATCCTGGGACGTGTTCGACCGGCTGTTCGCGGTCAACGTGAAAGGGCTGTTCTTCCTGATGCAGGCGGTCGCGCAGCGGATGGTCGAGCAGGGGCGCGGCGGCAAGATCGTCAACATGTCGTCGCAGGCCGGGCGTCGCGGCGAGGCACTCGTTTCGCACTACTGTGCGACCAAGGCCGCGGTGATCAGCTACACGCAGTCGGCCGCGCTCGCGCTCGCGCCGCACCGGATCAACGTGAACGGGATCGCACCGGGCGTGGTCGACACGCCGATGTGGGAGCAGGTCGATGCGCTGTTCGCGCGCTACGAGAACCGGCCGCTCGGCGAGAAGAAGCGGCTCGTGGGCGAAGCCGTGCCACTCGGCCGGATGGGCGTGCCGGGCGACCTGACGGGCGCCGCGCTGTTCCTCGCGTCGGCCGACGCCGACTACATCACCGCCCAGACGCTGAACGTCGACGGCGGCAACTGGATGAGCTGAGATGGCACCGCTCGCACGCGCAACCTGCCGGCCGGCCCGCGACGCAGCGGCCGCCGTCGAACGAGGGCACGCCTGATGGCCGAGATCGTCGCCGCCGGCGAACTGCTGGCCGAATTCGTCGCCGCCGAGCGCGGCCAGGGTTTCGACACGCCGGGCCTGTTCTCGGGCCCGTTCCCGAGCGGCGCGCCGGCGATCTTCGCCGACCAGGCCGCGCGGCTCGGTGCGCGCGTCGCCTATGCGGGCTGCGTCGGCCGCGATGCGTTCGGCGACGCGATCGTCGCGCGGCTCGAGCGCGACGGCGTCGACGTCGCACGCATCCGCCGCGTCGCACGTCCGACCGGCACCGCGTTCGTTGCCTACCGCGACGACGGCTCGCGCAGCTTCGTCTTCAGCCTGTCCACCAGCGCGGCCGCGTGCGTCGACGCGTCCGACGTCGACACCGCGATGTTCGACGGCTGCCGCTACTTCCACGTGATGGGCTCGTCGCTGACGAGCGAATCGGCGATCGCGGCGGTGCAGCGCGGCGTGATCGAGGCGGCGCGCGTCGGCGCGAAGGTATCGTTCGACCCGAACGTGCGGCCCGAGATGCTGAGCTTCCGTCCGATGCGCGCGGCGCTCGACACGATGCTCGCCGCGTGCCACATGTTCCTGCCGAGCGAGGCCGACCTGCCGTTCTTCTGCGGGCCGCAGCCGGCCGAACGCGCGATCGCGGGGCTGCTCGCGACGCATCCGCTGCTCGAGCGCGTCGTGCTCAAGCGCGGCGCGGCCGGCAGCGTCGCGTTCGATCGCGCGAGCCGCGTCGACGCGCCGGCTTATCCCGTCGACGAACTTGATCCGACCGGCGCCGGCGACTGCTTCGGCGGCACGCTGGTCGCGAGCCTCGTCGCCGGCATGCCGATCGACGTCGCGCTGCGCCGCGCGAACGCGGCCGGCGCGATCGCGGTCACGCGGCGCGGCCCGATGGAGGGCAACAGCAGCGCGGCCGAGATCGACCGTTTCCTGACCGAACGAGGTGTCGCATGTCCGGCCTGACCCCCGTCGCCGAGCGCCCACGCAGCGCGCATGCCGACGCCGTGCTGCGGATGATCTTCGACGCGAACCGCGCGGATGCGCAGCGCGGCATCTATTCGATCTGCAGCGCGCACCGGCTCGTGCTGGAGGCCGCATGCGAGGCCGCGCGCGCGGACGGCTCGCCGCTCCTGATCGAGGCGACCTGCAACCAGGTGAACCATCTCGGCGGCTACACGGGCATGACGCCCGCCGATTTCCGCCGCGACGTCGACGCGATCGCGCAGCGCTGCGGGCTCGCGCCGTCGGCGCTCGTGCTCGGCGGCGACCATCTGGGCCCGAACCCGTGGCGGCACCGTCGCGCGGCCGACGCGATGCGCGAGGCGGCCGCGATGGTCGCCGCGTATGTCGAAGCCGGCTTCGAGAAGATCCACCTCGATGCGAGCATGGCGTGCGTGGACGATCCGGTGCGGCTCGACGACCGGACGATCGCCGCCCGCGCGGCCGAGCTGTGCCGCGCGGCCGAAGACGCGGCGGCGCGCGCCGGTGTCGCGCCCGTCTACGTGATCGGCACCGAGGTGCCGACGCCGGGCGGCGAAGTGGCGGGTGACGCGGGCGGCGACGCGATCGCGCGGATCGCGGTCACGCGCAGCGACAGCATCGCGGCGACGCTCGACGCGCACCGCAGCGCATTCGCGGCGGCCGGGCTCGACGACGCATGGACGCGTGTCGTCGCGATCGTCGCGCAGCCGGGCGTCGACTTCGACGATCGCCACGTGCTCGACTACGACAGTGCGAAGGCCGCGTCGCTCGGCGCGAGCATCCTGCGCACGCCACGCCTCGTATTCGAAGCGCATTCGACCGACTACCAGACCGAAGGCGCGCTCGCCGCGCTCGTGCGCGACCACTTCGCGGTGCTGAAGGTCGGCCCCGCGCTGACCTTCGCGCTGCGCGAGGCGCTGTTCGCGCTTACCTTCATCGAGGACGCGCTGATCGACGACGTCGCGCAGCGCTCGCGGTTGCGCGACGTCGTCGACGCCGCGATGCGCGCACAGCCCGAGCACTGGGCACCGTACTACCGCGGCGACGAAACCGAGCAGCGGCTCGCGCGCCAGTTCAGCTACAGCGACCGGATCCGCTACTACTGGCTGCAGCCGGCCGTCGCGGCGGCGGTCGAGCAACTGTTCGACAACCTCGCGCGGCAGCCGGTGCCCGAAACGCTCGTCGCGCAGTGGCTGCCGGACGTGTATGCGGCGTGTCGCGCGGGCGGCCTCGCGAAGGAACCGCGCGCGTGGGTGCGCCACCGGATACGCGACGTGATCGCGCACTATGCGCGCGCGTGCGGCATGCAGCGGCCGGCGTGACGGGTCGCGAAGGAAACGCAGCAACAGGAAACACGCAACACCGACGACAGTTCGAACAATCACAGGAGACATGCCATGCAACGAAAGATGCTCGATGCCGCCGTACGCCGCTTCGCCGGAGCCGCGCTCGCGACGGCCGCGTGCGCGGCGTCCGCCGGCACGCTGACGATCGCGACGCTGAACAACCCGGACATGATCGAGTTGAAGAAGCTGTCGCCGGCGTTCGAGAAGGCGAACCCGGACATCAAGCTGAACTGGGTGATCCTCGAGGAGAACGTGCTGCGCCAGCGCGCGACCACCGACATCACGACCGGCAGCGGCCAGTTCGACGTGATGGCGATCGGCACCTACGAGACGCCGCAGTGGGGCAAGCGCGGCTGGCTCGCGCCGATGACGGGGCTGCCCGCCGACTACGACCTGAACGACATCGTGAAGACGGCGCGCGACAGCCTGTCGTACAACGGCCAGCTGTATGCGCTGCCGTTCTACGTCGAGAGCTCGATGACGTTCTACCGCAAGGACCTGTTCGCGGCGAAGGGGCTCAAGATGCCCGACCAGCCGACCTACGACCAGATCGCCGAGTTCGCGGACAAGCTCACCGACAAGTCGAAGGGCACCTACGGGATCTGCCTGCGCGGCAAGGCCGGGTGGGGCGAGAACATGGCGTACGTGTCGACGGTCGTGAACACGTTCGGCGGGCGCTGGTTCGACGAGAACTGGAACGCGCAGCTCACGTCGCCGGAATGGAAGAAGGCGATCGGTTTCTACGTGAACCTGCTGAAGAAAGACGGTCCGCCGGGAGCGAGCTCCAACGGCTTCAACGAGAACCTGACCCTGACCGCCTCGGGCAAGTGCGCGATGTGGATCGACGCGACGGTCGCGGCCGGGATGCTCTATAACAAACAGCAGTCGCAGGTCGCCGACAGGATCGGTTTCGCGGCCGCGCCGGTCGCCGCCACGCCGAAGGGCTCGCACTGGCTGTGGGCGTGGGCGCTGGCCGTGCCGAAGACGTCGAAGCAGCAGGACGCCGCGCGCAAGTTCATCGCGTGGGCGACGTCGAAGCAGTACATCGAGATGGTCGGCAAGGACGAAGGCTGGGCGTCGGTGCCGCCGGGCACGCGCGCGTCGACCTACCAGCGCCCCGAGTACAAGGCCGCGGCGCCGTTCTCGGACTTCGTGCTGAAGGCGATCGAGACGGCCGACCCGAACGATCCGTCGCTGAAGAAGGTGCCGTACACGGGCGTGCAGTACGTCGGGATTCCTGAATTCCAGTCGTTCGGCACGGTGGTCGGCCAGGCGATCGCGGGTGCGGTGGCCGGCCAGATGACGGTCGACCAGGCGCTGGCCGCCGGGCAGGCTGCCGCCGACCGCGCGGTGCGCCAGGCCGGCTACAAGAAGTAACGCGGCCCGCACCGTGCGCGCCGCCGCGCACGGTGCACGTCGCCGAAGCAGAAAGGCGGGCCGCCCGTTCGCGCCCGCGCCTCAACCGGAGGGACTCCGATCATGCGTCATTTACGTCTTCCCCTGAGCCACGCGCCGTCGGTCGGCGACGCGTCGTCGCCGCCGGGCGCGCCGCGCCGCGCGCGCGGCGGCGCCAGCTGGCTCGTGTCGCCGTCCGTCGCGGTGCTGCTGCTGTGGATGTCGATTCCGCTCGCGATGACGATCTGGTATTCGTTCTCGCGCTACAACCTGCTGAACCCGGACGTGAAGGGCTTCGCGGGTCTCGACAACTACCGCTTCCTCGCGACCGATCCGTCGTTCCTGCCCGCGATCTGGCACACGCTCGTGCTGATCGGCGCGGTGCTTGCGATCACCGTGGTCGGCGGCGTGCTGATGGCCGTGCTGTTCGACCGCAAGTTCTACGGGCAGGGCGTGGCGCGCCTGCTCGTGATCGCGCCGTTTTTCGTGATGCCGACGGTCGCCGCGCTGATCTGGAAGAACATGATCCTGCATCCGGTGTACGGGCTCGTCGCGAACGCGATGCGCGCGCTCGGGATGACGCCGATCGACTGGTTCGCCGATTACCCGCTCACCGCCGTGATCATCATCGTCGCGTGGCAGTGGCTGCCGTTCGCGTTCCTGATCCTGTTCACCGCGATCCAGTCGCTCGACCAGGAGCAGAAGGAAGCCGCGCGCATCGACGGCGCGGGCCCGATCGCGATGTTCTTCTACATCACGCTGCCGCACCTGAAGCGCGCGATCGCCGTGGTCGTGATGATGGAGACGATCTTCCTGCTGTCGATCTTCGCGGAGATCTACACGACGACGGGCGGCGGCCCGGGCAATGCGACGACCAACCTGTCGTACCTGATCTATGCGCTCGGCCTGCAGCAGTTCGACGTCGGCCTCGCATCCGCGGGCGGGATCATCGCCGTCGTGGTCGCGAACGTCGTGTCGTTCTTCCTGGTGCGGATGCTCGCGCGCAACCTGAAGGGGGAGTACGAGAAATGAGCGACGTGACTCTCGAAGGCCGGCGTGCGCCGGCCCCGTTCGACCTCGTGCGGCGCGCGCTGCCCGGCGCGCTCGCGTGGCTGCTCGCACTGCTGCTGTTCTTCCCGATCTTCTGGATGGCGATCACCGCGTTCAAGACCGAGCAGCAGGCGTACGCGTCGACGCTGTTCTTCATGCCGACGCTCGACAGCTTCCGCGAGGTGTTCGCGCGCAGCAACTACTTCGCGTTCGCGTGGAACTCGGTGCTGATCTCGGCGGGCGTCACGGTGATCTCGCTGCTGCTCGCGGTGCCGGCCGCCTACGCGATGGCGTTCTTCCCGAACCACCGCACGCAGAAGGTGCTGCTGTGGATGCTGTCGACCAAGATGATGCCGTCGGTCGGCGTGCTCGTGCCGATCTACCTGCTATGGAAGAACGCGGGGCTGCTCGATACCGTGTCGGGCCTCGTGATCGTGTACACGCTGATCAACCTGCCGATCGCGGTTTGGATGACCTTCACGTACTTCAACGAGATCCCGAGGGACATCCTCGAGGCGGGGCGCATCGACGGCGCGTCGACGTGGCAGGAGATCGTCTACCTGCTGATGCCGATGGCGCTGCCGGGGCTCGCGTCCACCGCGCTCCTGCTCGTGATCCTGTCGTGGAACGAGGCGTTCTGGAGCATCAACCTGTCGAGCTCGAACGCCGCGCCGCTGACCGTGTTCATCGCGTCCTACTCGAGTCCCGAGGGGCTGTTCTGGGCGAAGCTTTCCGCGGCTTCCTTGCTCGCGGTCGCGCCGATCCTGATCGTCGGCTGGCTGTCGCAGAAGCAGCTCGTGCGCGGGCTCACGTTCGGGGCGGTCAAATGAGCGCGGCCGGTCATGGGGTGAACGTGCTGATCTGCGATTGCGACGGCGTGCTGATCGACAGCGAGGCCGTCGCCGCCGACGTGATCGTGCGCGAGCTCGACGCGCGCTGGCCGGGCGTCGACGCGCGGCCGGCGGTGATGCCGCTGCTCGGGCTGCGCATCGAGCGCGTGCTGGCCGGCGCGGGCGAGGCCGTCGGCCGCACGCTGACGGCCGACGACGTCGACGCGATCCGCCGCGCGGTCGAGGCGGCGGCCGTCAACGCGCCGATGGTCGACGGGATCGATACGGCACTCGCGGCGCTCGAGCTGACGACAGCGTGCGCGAGCAACAGCTACCGCGCGTACGTCGAGGCGGCGCTCGCGCGCACCGGCCTCGCGCGCTTCTTCGGCGACCGGCTGTTCTGCGCGGATTCCGTCGCGCGGCCGAAGCCGGCGCCCGACGTGTATCTCGCGGCCGCGCGCGCGCTCGGCGCGGTGCCCGCGCAATGCCTCGTCGTCGAGGACAGCGTGACCGGCATCACCGCGGCCGCCGCGGCCGGCATGACCGTGCTCGGCTTCGTCGGCGGCGGGCATGCGTCGGCCGCGCAGATCGACGCGCTGCGCGGGATCGGCGCGCGTCACGTATTCGACGACATGCACGAACTGCCCGGCTACGTCGCGCGCTGGCAGGCGACGGGCGCCGTGCTGCCGAACTAGCAACGATTGCGCGCCGCATCGAACGCGGCGCATCACGAACGAACGGAGACAGACCATGGCAAGCGTGCTCCTGCGCAACATCGCGAAGCGCTACGACGACACCGAAGTGCTGCGCAACGTGAACCTCGACATCGCCGACGGCGAATTCGTCGTGTTCGTCGGGCCGAGCGGCTGCGGCAAATCCACGCTGATGCGGATGATCGCCGGGCTCGAGGACATCTCGAGCGGCGACCTGCTGATCGACGGCGCGAAGGTCAACGACGTGCCGAGCGCGAAGCGCGGCATCGCGATGGTGTTCCAGTCGTATGCGCTGTATCCGCACATGACGCTGTACGACAACATGGCGTTCGGCCTGAAGCTCGCCGGCGCGAAGAAACCCGAGATCGACCAGGCGGTGAAGCAGGCCGCGAAGATCCTGCACATCGATCATCTGCTCGACCGCAAGCCGAAGCAGCTGTCGGGCGGCCAGCGGCAGCGCGTCGCGATCGGCCGCGCGATCACGCGCAAGCCGAAGGTGTTCCTGTTCGACGAGCCGTTGTCGAACCTTGACGCCGCGCTGCGTGTGAAGATGCGGCTGGAATTCGCGCGGCTGCACGACGAGCTGAAGACGACGATGATCTACGTGACGCACGACCAGGTCGAGGCGATGACGCTCGCCGACAAGATCGTCGTGCTGTCGGGCGGCGCGGTGCAACAGGTCGGCACGCCGAACGCGTTGTACCACGCGCCGGCCAACCAGTTCGTCGCGGGCTTCATCGGCTCGCCGAAGATGAATTTCCTGACGGGCACGGTCGAGTCGGCCGACGCGACCGGCGTGCTGGTGCGCTTCGGCAGCGGCGAGACGCAGCGCGTCGCGGTCGATGCGGCGGCGCTGCAGCGCGGCGCGGCCGTGACCGTCGGCGTGCGGCCCGAGCATCTGCTGGTGGGGCAGGCGGCGACCGGCGTCGCGGCACGGACGATGGCCGTCGAATCGCTCGGCGATGCCGCGTATCTGTATGCGGAGTCGGCCGTCGCACCGGACGGGCTGATCGCGCGGATTCCGCCGCTCGACACGTACCGCACCGGCGAGGCGTTGCACGTGTACGCGCAGGCCGAGCACTGCCACCTGTTCGACGAGCAGGGTCAGGCGTTCCGGCGGCTGAGCGCGCACGCGAAGGCGGCGTGATGCACGGGCGCACGGCAGGATGCGCGTTCGTCGCGCGTGCCGTGCGCCGCAGGGGGCGGACGACAGGCGCGCCCGTTCAGCGGCGTCAGGCCGCCTTCGCCTCGAGCGCCGCGCGCGCGCAGGTCTCGTCGGTGACGAGCCCCGACAGCCAGCCGCCGCGCAGCGCGGCGATCACCGCGTCGCGCTTCTTCGGGCCGCCCGCGAACGCGATCGTCGGACGCTTCGGCGGCGCGTCGAGCGCGACGCTCGTCACGCGCGCGCTCGTCGACACGTCGATCAGCCTGCCCTGCGCATCGATCGGCACGCCGAGCAGTTCGGCCACCGCGCCGAGCGCGGTCATCTCGTCGCGTTCCTGTTCGGTGATGAAGCCGTCCTCGTAGAGCGGGCAGTGCGGGCCGATGTTGCCGATCCCGACGAACGCGACGTCGGCCTCGGCCGACAGCGCGTCGACGATCCGGTACAGCCGGTGATTGCACCACTGCGCGCGCTCGGCGTCGCTGTCGGCGAACAGCGGCGCGGGCAGCAGGAAGTGCTTGCCGCCGGTCTTCTCGGAGATGTACTGCGCGACGTCGTAGCGGTTCGACGAGCCGTCGGCCGCGATCGCGCCGACCATCGACACGAGCCGGTGCTGCGGCCGCTCGATCTGCGCGATCTGCGCGACCGCGGCCTTCAGCGTCCGGCCGCTGCTGACGGCGATCACCATCGGCCGCGTTTCGTTCAGGTAGCGCTCCATCACCTGCGCACCGGCGACCGCGAGCTTGCGGTCGATCGCTTCGGGTGCATCGGCATCGACGGGCACGACTTCGCACATCGCGAGCCCGTAGCGTTTCGACAGTTGCGCGCCGAGGTCGAGACAGTCGGCGAGCTGGTGATCGACGCGCACGCGGATCAGGTTCTTCTCGACCGCGAACGCGACGAGGCGCTGCGCGACCGGGCGCGACACCTGCAGCTTCTCGGCGATTTCGTTCTGCGTGTCGCCCGCGACGTAGTAGAGCCACGCGGCACGCGTGGCGAGATCGAGTTTTTCTGAGGACTTGGACACGATAGCGGTTCGGTTTGGATCTGGGGGCCGCCCCGCGGGCCGGCCGTCGGGCGGCGCAACGGCATCCACTGTAACGCATGCCGGGCGCGGCCGACGGCCACGGCGCGTCGCTGCGGCGGCGCTTACGCGAGCCGCGCGCGCGACGGTTCGTAAAGCGGGCGCACGTGGCGATACAGCGCGCGGAATGCGTCGAGGCGCTCGCGCAGCAGCGCATGACGGGCGGCGTCGGGCGCGTATTCGGCGCGCACCGGCGGCTTGGTCAGCACGACATGCGGATCGCCGCCGACGGCGAGCCAGCCCAGCCGCGCCGCGCCGAGCGCCGCACCGGTTTCGCCGCCGCCGTGCTGGCGCGTGCGCACGTTCAGCGCGTCGGCGATCAGCTGCGCCCAGAACGCGCTGCGCGCACCGCCGCCGATCAGCGACAGCCGGTCGGTTTCGACGCCGGCCGTGTGCAGCGCATCGAGGCCGTCCGCGAGGCCGAGCGTCACGCCTTCCAGCACCGCGTAGCCGAGATGCGCGCGTTCGGTCGCGTGCGTCATCCCGAAGAACACGCCCTGCGCATACGGATCGTTGTGCGGCGTGCGTTCGCCGGACAGGTAGGGCAGGAACAGCGGCGCCGTCGCGAGCGCGTCCGCGTCGAGCGCCTCGATTTCGGCGAGCAGCGCCGGCTCGTCGGTGCCCGTCAGCTTGCAGACCCAGCGCAGGCAGCTCGCGGCCGACAGCACGACGCTCATCAGTTGCCAACGATCGGGGATCGCATGACAGAACGCATGCACGGCCGATGCGGGATTCGGCATGAAGCGGTCGCCGACCACGCTCAGCACGCCCGACGTGCCGAGCGACACGAAGCCGTCGCCCGCGTGGATCGCGCCGATGCCGAGCGCGCTCGTCGCGTTGTCGCCGCCGCCGCCCGCCACCACGACGGCCTCCGACAGCCCGAGTTCGCGCGCGACGTCCGCGCGCAGCGTGCCGGACGGCGCGTTGCCTTCGACGATGCGCGGCATCTGGTCGCGCGTCATGTCGCACGCGGCGAGCAGTGCGTCGGACCAGTCGCGGCGTGCGACGTCGAGCCACAGCGTGCCGGCCGCGTCGGACGGATCGGACACCTTCGCACCGGTGAGCCGGAAGCGCAGGTAGTCCTTCGGCATCAGCACGCACGCGGTCGCGGCGAACACGTCCGGTTCGTGATTCGCGACCCACAGCAGTTTCGGCGCGGTGAAGCCGGGCATCGCGAGGTTGCCGGCCAGCGCGTGCAGATCGGGTGCGCGTTCGGTGAGCAGTGCGCATTCGTCGGCGCTGCGCATGTCGTTCCACAGGATCGCTGGGCGCAGCACGCGATCGTCGCGCCCGAGCAGCACCGCGCCGTGCATCTGCCCGGACAGGCCGATCCCGCGCACCTGCGCGAAGGCCTGCGGATGCCGCGCGCGCAGCGCCGCGAGCGCGGCGAGCGTGCCTTGCCACCAGTCGTCCGGATGCTGTTCCGCCCAGCGCGGGTGCGGCCGCGACACGCTGAACGGCGTGCCCGCGGTGCCGACCACGGTGCCGTCCGGGGCAAGCAGCAGCACCTTCACTTCCGAGGTGCCGAGGTCGATGCCGAGATACATGAGCGATCCGTTCCGTCAGTGAGGAGCCGCTACTTTAGCCGCACGCGCGCGCGCCTGCCAACGCAGGTTCGCCCGGATGCGGGGCCGCTCGAGGGCGGCCGGTTGCCTGGCCGTGGTCCGCCGCGCCTCAGCGCTGCGCGAGCCATGCGTCGACGCGCGCGAGCCCGGCGCGCAGCGCTTCGAACAGCGCCGCGTTGCCGGCGAGCGCGCCCCACAGTGCGCGGCTCGCGCACAATGCGACGACCGGGTCGTCGGCCTCGACGATCGCCCGCGCGGCGCCGTCGTCCATCACGCCGTCCTGGTACGCATATGGCAGCAAGCCGCGCGCCCAGCGTTCGAGAAAGCGCAGGAACAGCGCCGGCAACACCGCGGTGGCGACCGGCGCCGCGCCGCGTGCGAACGATTCGACGAGCGTCGGCGCGATGAAGCCGGGAATCTTCGAGAAACCGTCGGCCGCGACGCGCTGGTTCGTGTCGAGCACGTACGGATTACCGAAACGTTCGAGCACGACGTCGCGGTAGCGTTCGAGGTCGAGCGGGCTCGGGCTGAGACACGGGATCACGTCCTGCGTCACGTAGTCGTGCGCGAAGCGGCGGATCGCCGCGTCGTGCGTGCCTTCGTGGATATACGTGTGGCCCGCGAGCGTGCCTGCCCACGCGATGCAGCTGTGCGTCGCGTTGAGGATGCGGATCTTTGCTTCCTCGTACGGATGCACGTCGTCGACCAGTTCCGCGCCGGCCAGCTCCCAGCGCGGCCGGCCCGCCGCGAAGCGGTCCTCGATCACCCACTGGATGAACGATTCGCCCATCACCGGACACGCGTCGTCGACGCCGGTTGCCGCGCGCACGCGTTCGCGCACGTCGGCGGTCGGGCGCGGCGTGATGCGATCGACCATCGCGCTCGGCGTCGCGACGTTCGCATCGAACCAGGCGAGCAGGCCGGCCTCGCCGCGCCGTTCGAGGAATTCGCGCATGCCCGCGCGAAAGCGCGCGCCGTTGTTGCGCAGGTTGTCGCAGCTCTGCAGCGTGAGCGGGCCCGCGCCGCGTGTCACGCGCTCGGCGAGCAGCGCCGTGAGCGCGCCGTACAGCGTCGTGCGCGCGCCCTGCAGGTCGGCCGCGAGATCGGCGTTCGCGAGGTCGAGCCGGTTGTGTTCGTCGAGGTAGTAACCGCCTTCGGTGACGGTGAACGACACGATCCGGCACGCCGGATCGGCGCCGGCATCGATCAGCGCGGCGAGGTCGATCGACCACGGCAGCACGCGCGAGATCGCGCGGATCGTTTCGTAGGCGCGCTCGCCTTGCGGCGTGACGGTTTCGAGCGTGTACGCGCCGTGCTGGGCGGCGAGCGCGTCCATCGTCGCGCGCATGTCGTCGCGGATGTTGCCGACGGTCAGCGACCAGCGTTCGTCGGCCGGCACGGCCGCGTTCGCGCGATGCAGATACCACGCCTGGTGCGCGCGGTGAAACGAGCCTGCGCCGATGTGCAGCAGCACGGGCGCGTGGGCGGAGGACGATTCGCTCATCCGGTGTCTCCTGTTCGTGCCAGTCTTTCCTGTCGAATTCGATCAATTGCTCTTTGTGTGAACGAATGATCGTATTCGGGCGAACGAAAGTCAAGGCGGGGACACGGCATTTCGATGGTGCGCCGCGGCGGCGCGCGCGTCGCTTGCGCCGCTTGTCGACGGCGGGGACGGGCGTCAGCGGCCGTCGCGCGTCAATGCGACGAGTTCGTCGAGCAGCTTGCCGGCCGGCCCCGGCAGGATGCCGTGGCGGCGGCGGAACGCGGTGAGCGTGCGCACCGCGACGACCTCGCGCACCGGCAGCGTATCGATTGTGCCGGCGCGCTGTTCGGCGCCGTACATCGGTTCGGCCATCCAGCTCAGGAAGCCCGCGTGCGCGACGAGGCTCTTCAGCGTCGTGACCGAGCGCGTCTCGACCGCGATGTCGGGCAGCGCGAGCCCGTGCGCGTCGAAGGTCGCGCGCATGTGGTCGAACGGCGCGGTGCCGCGTGGCGGAATCGCCCAGCGCGCGTGCAGCGTGTCGGCGAGCGTCGGCGCGCGGCCGAGTGCGCGCAGCGGATGCTGCGGCGCCGCAACGATATGGCTGCGATCTTTCCAGCGGCACTCCGGAATCGCGACGATCTCGTCGGTGTCGGGCCCGTGCGCGGACAGCGCGAGATCGATCTCGTGCGTGTGGAGCCCTTCCGCGAGCCGGTCCCACACGCCTTCGAGAATCTCGACGCGCAGGTTCGGCCAGCGGTCGAGCACGCGGCCGACCGCGACCGGCAGCACGAGGCTCGCGATGCTGCCCACCGTGCCGACCTTGATCGTGCCCTTCGCGAAGCCGCGCATCGCGTCGAGTTCCTCGCGCGCGTGCTGGGCCTCGTGCTGCAGCAGCGTCGCGTGCGGCAGCAGCGCCTCGCCGAACGCGGTCAGCTGCACGCCTTTCGAATGGCGCTCGAACAGCGGCGCGCCGACCTGGTCCTCGAGCCGCTTCAGGATCCGGCTCAGCGCCGGCTGGGTCACGTGCAGCGCGTCGGCCGCGCGGCCGAGGCTGCCGCACGCGACGATGGTCGTGAACGCACGCAATTGTCGGAGATCGAAAGTCATGCCGAACCGTAATGGCTTTTCGCAGAAAATACAGTATCCGAGAATGACTCGAGCTTCGATACTGTGGAAACCGCCAAGCCACCGAGGAGACGCCCGAGCATGTCCGGCACCCCGTCCCAATCCGCCGCCCCGATCACCGTCCGCGACGCCGTCATCGACTTGTTCCGCCAGTTCGGCATCGATCGCGTGTTCGGCAATCCCGGCTCGACCGAGCTGCCGATGTTCCGCGATTTCCCCGCCGATTTCCGCTACGTGCTCGGCCTGCAGGAGGCCGTCGTGGTCGGCATGGCGGACGGTCATGCGCAGGCCACCGGCAATGCGGCGGTCGTCAACCTGCATTCGGCGGCCGGCGTCGGCAACGCGATGGGCAACCTGTTCACCGCGTTCAGGAACCGCACGCCGCTGATCGTCACCGCCGGCCAGCAGGCGCGCGCGATCCTGCCGTTCGATCCGTTCCTCGGCGCGACGCAGGCCGCCGAGCTGCCGAAGCCGTACGTGAAATGGAGCATCGAGCCCGCGCGTGCGCAGGACGTGCCGGCCGCGATCGCGCGTGCGTACCGGATCGCGATGCAGGAGCCGTGCGGACCGGTGTTCGTGTCGATCCCGGTCGACGACTGGGACCAGCCGGCCGAGTTGCTGCCGCGCCGCGACGTGAGCAGCGTCGTGCGGCCCGACCCCGATGCGCTCTCACGGCTCGGCGATGCGCTCGATGCCGCGCGGCGTCCCGCGCTGGTGGTCGGCGCCGCCGTCGATCGGGCCGGTGCGTGGGACGACGTCGTGCGGCTCGCCGAGCGGCACCGGGCCAGCGTGTACGTCGCGCCGATGTCGGGGCGCTGCAGCTTTCCCGAGGACCATCCGCTGTTCGCCGGCTTCCTGCCCGCGATCCGCGAGAAGATCGTCGCGCGGCTCGACGGGCACGACCTCGTGTTCGCGTTCGGCGCGCCCGCGTTCACCTATCACATCGAGGGCTTCGGCCCGCACGTGCCGCCGGGCGCCACGCTCGTTCAGCTCGTCGACGATCCAGGCATCGCCGCGTGGACGCCGTCGGGCGATGCGGTCGTCGGCAACCTGCGGCTCGCGGCGCGCGACCTGCTGGCCCGGCCGGCGCCGGCCGAGCGGCCGATGCCCGCGCCGCGGCCGGCGCGTCCGCGCGCCGACGCGCCGGCCGCCGGCGAACGGATGTCGGTGGCATTCGCGCTGCAGACGCTCGCCGACGTGCGCGACGCGCACGACATCGTCGTCGAGGAAGCGCCGAGCGCGCGGCCGGTGATGCAGGCGCACCTGCCGTTCACGCGCAGCGGCACGTTCTACACGATGGACAGCGGCGGGCTCGGCTACGGGATGCCGGCCGCGGTCGGCGTCGCGCTCGCGCAGCCGGGGCGGCGCGTGATCGGGCTGATCGGCGACGGGTCGAGCCTCTATTCGATTCAGGCATTGTGGAGTGCCGCGCAGTTGAAGCTGCCGATCACGTTCGTGATCCTGAACAATCGGCGCTACGCTGCGCTGCAGGACTTCGCGCCCGTGTTCGGCTTCGGTCCCGACGATCCGGTGCAGGGCACCGATCTGCCCGACCTGGATTTCGTCGCGCTCGCGCAAGGGATGGGGTGCCGCGGCATCCACGTCGCCGATGCCGCGCGCCTGCACGACACGCTGACGGATGCGCTGCGGGCCGATACGCCCGTCGTCGTCGACGTCGAAGTTGCCTGACGCGCGTGGCGCGTCGTTCCGGAGAATCCATGCAAACCGTATCGATGCTGATCGGCGGCGAACGCCGCCATTCGTCCAGCGGCGCGACCTTCGTGCGCCGCAACCCGCTCGACGGCGGAGTCGCGTCGGCCGCGCCTGCGGCCACGGTCGACGATGCCCGCGCGGCGGCCGACGCGGCCGCCCGTGCGTTTCCCGGATGGGCGGCGCTCGGCCCCGGCGCGCGCCGCGCGCTGCTGTTGAAGGCGGCCGCCGCGCTCGAAGCGAAGCACGAGCAGTTCGTCGCCGCGATGGCGGCCGAAACGGGCGCGTCGGCGCTTTGGGCCGGCTTCAATGTGCACCTTGCCGCGAGCGGGCTCGTCGAGGCCGCGTCGCTGACCACGCAGATCGGCGGCGAGCTGATCCCGTCCGACGTGCCCGGTTCGCTCGCGATGGGCGTGCGGCAACCCGCGGGCGTCGTGCTCGGCATCGCGCCGTGGAACGCGCCGGTGATCCTCGCGACGCGCGCGCTCGCGCTGCCGCTCGCCTGCGGGAACACGGTCGTGCTGAAGGGCTCCGAACTGTGCCCCGTCACGCACGGGCTGATCGTCGAGGCGCTGCAGGAGGCCGGGCTGCCGCCGGGCGTCGTGAACTTCGTGACGAACGCGCCCGAGGATGCGGGCGCCGTCGTCGACGCCCTGATCGCCCATCCGGCCGTGCGCCGCGTGAATTTCACCGGATCGACGCGCGTCGGGCGGATCGTCGCCGAAGCGTGCGCGCGTCATCTGAAACCGTCGGTGCTCGAACTCGGCGGCAAGGCGCCGTTCGTCGTGCTCGACGATGCGGATCTCGACGCGGCGGTCGCGGCGGCCGCATTCGGCGCGTTCGCGAATTCCGGACAGATCTGCATGTCGACCGAGCGGATCGTCGTCGACGCATCGATTGCCGACGCGTTCGTCGCGAAGCTCGCGGCCAAGGCCGCGTCGCTGCCGCTCGGCGATCCGCGTCGCGGGCCCGTCGTGCTCGGTTCGCTGATCGACATGAACGCCGTCGAGCGCTGCAACGCGCTGATCGACGATGCGCTCGCGCACGGCGCGACGCTGCGCTGCGGCGGCAAGTCGGACAGCACGCTGTTCCCGGCAACGCTGCTGGATCACGTGACGCCCGCGATGCGGATCTACGCGGAGGAATCGTTCGGGCCGGTGAAGGGCATCGTGCGGGTCGACGGCGAGGCGGCCGCGATCCGCTGCGCGAACGACAACGCGTTCGGGCTGGCGTCGGCCGTGTTCAGCCGCGATGTCGCGCGCGCGATGCGCGTCGCGGCGCGCATCGAATCGGGCATCTGCCACGTGAACGGGCCGACCGTGCACGACGAGGCGCAGATGCCGTTCGGCGGCGTGAAGGACAGCGGTTTCGGCCATTTCGGCGGCAAGGCCGGCATCGCCGCGTTCACGGACCTGCGCTGGATCACCGTGCAGACCGCGCCGCGCCACTATCCGTTCTGAGAGGCTGCCGACGATGAAGATCGCGATTCTCGGTGCCGGTGCGATGGGCTCGCTGTTCGGCGGGTTGCTGGCCGAACGCGGCGAGGCCGTCACGCTGATCGACGTGAACGACGCGCATCTCGATGCGATCCGTCGCGACGGGCTGCGTATCGACGACGATCGCGGCGAACGCCGCATCCACGCGTTGCAGGCCGTGCGGCCGGAAGCGGCGAATGCGGCGGCAAGCGCATCGCCCGACACACCATTCGACCTGCTGATCGTTTTCACGAAATCGCTGCACACACGTGCGGCGCTCGAAGGCGTACGCGCATTGCTGACGCCGCGTACATACGTGCTGACGCTGCAGAACGGCCTCGGCAACGTCGAGACGCTGAACGCGTTCGTGCCGCTCGAGCGCATTCTGGTCGGCGTCACCACGTGGCCGGCCGACTTCGCCGCGGCGGGGCACGTGCGTTCGCACGGTGCGGGCACGATCCGCATGATGACGACCGACGGCGCGGCGCGCCCGTTCGCGGCGGCCGTGGCCGACGCGCTGTCGCGTGCCGGGCTCGCGTGTTCGCTCGATGCGGACGTGTGGGCCGCGATCTGGGAAAAGGTTGCGTTCAACGCGGCGCTCAACGCGCTGTGCGCGGCGACGGGCTGCACGGTCGACCAGCTCGGCCGCGAACCTGGCGGCCCGCGGCTTGCGCTCGCGATCGCGGCGGAGACGGCTGCCGTCGCGCGTGCGAAAGGCATCGCCGTGGACGGCGAACGCATCGCGCGCAACCTCGAGCATGCGATCCACGCGCATCGCGGCCATCGGCCGTCGATGCTGCAGGACGTGCTCGCGGGCCGCCGTACCGAGATCGATGCGATCAACGGACAGGTCGTGGAGGCGGCGCGCGAGACGGGCGTCGCGGTGCCGCACACCGACACGCTGCTTGCACTCGTCCGGCTGATCGACGCACGGATGAATTGAGCATCAGGCCGGCGGCCGGCTAGCGCCGCACGACGAGAAGCGCGCGCCGCGCATGGGCGACGGCGTTCGCTCGAGACGGATTGGACAGCACACCGGAGCCAGCGCGGGCGCGTTGACACCGACCGTGCAGCACACGAGATCCGGGCACGCGACAGCGCGCCAGCCCGGGCCACTGGAGACGCCATGAAAGCCATCGAATGCCGTTGTCTTGCCGCGCGCCGTTCGCGCACGTTGCCACCGATGCCACCGATGCGTGGCACCCGGGAGGTCGCATGAGCACGCGCGACGGATTGCAGCCGCCGCCGGTCGACATCGACGCGACGCTCGACGATGGCCCGTTCACGCCGATGCAGCGTTGCGTGGTGCTGCTCGCCGCGCTCGCGATCGTGCTCGACGGCTTCGACGGCCAGTTGATCGGCTTCGCGATTCCGGTGCTGATCCGCGAATGGGGGATCACGCGCGGCGCGTTCGCGCCGGCGGTGGCCGCCGGGCTGGTCGGGATGGGTATCGGCAGCGCATGCGCGGGGCTCGTCGCGGACCGCTTCGGCCGCCGCCAGGCCGTGATCGGCAGCGTGTTCCTGTTCGGCATCGCGACCTGCGCGATCGGCTTCGCGCCGGATGTCGCGGCGATCGCGATGCTGCGTTTCTGCGCGGGGCTCGGGATCGGCGGCGCGCTGCCGACGGCCACGACGATGACGGCCGAATACACGCCCGCGCGGCGCCGCACGATGATGGTGACGGCGACGATCGTCTGCGTGCCGCTCGGCGGCATGCTGGCCGGGTTGTTCGCGCACGAGGTGCTGCCGCGCTACGGCTGGCGCGGGCTGTTCTTCGCGGGCGGCGCGCTGCCGCTCGTGCTCGGCTTCGTGCTGGTACGCGCGCTGCCCGAATCGCCGCGCTACCTGGCGCGTCGCCCCGCACGCTGGCCGGAACTCGGCGCGCTGCTCGCGCGCATGCAGCGGCCCGTCGCACCCGGCACCGCGTTTACCGATCTGCGCGATGCACGCGCGCCCGGCGCACGAGGCGGGTTCGGTGCGCTGTTCGCCGGCGGGCAAGCGCGCGACACGATCGCGTTGTGGTGCGCGTTCTTCATGTGCCTGCTCGCGGTGTATGCGGCATTCAGCTGGCTGCCGACGATGCTGGCCGCGAGCGGGCTGAGCGTGTCGGTCGCGGGCTCGGGACTCACCGCGTACAACCTCGGCGGCGTGATCGGCGCGCTGCTGTGTGCATGGGCGATCGCGCATGCCGGTTCGCGCTGGCCGCTTGCGCTGTGCAGCATCGGCGGCGCCGTGAGCGCGGTGTGGCTGATGGGGGTGGATGCGGGACGCCACACGGGCTGGCTGATCGTCGGGCTTGGCCTGCACGGACTGTTCGTGAACGCGGTGCAGTCGACGATGTATGCGCTCTGCGCGTACATCTACCCGACGGCGGTGCGGGCGACCGGCACCGCGAGCGCGCTCGCATTCGGCAGGCTCGGCGCGATCCTCAGCGCGTTCGCGGGCGCGCTCGTGATCACCACGGGCGGCGCGACCGCGTACCTGACGATGCTGGCCGCCGCGATGGGCGTGGTGTGCATCGCGCTGCTCGCGATGCGGCGGCACATTCCGCGGCTGGCGCACGAACGTGCGTCGCCGCGCGAAGGGGAGGAGCTGGCCCGCACGTCGTCATGACGCGCGGGCGCACGGCGTGCGTTACAGCGTGGTGCGCACGTGCCAGAGCTCGGGGAACAGCACGACGTCGAGCATCTTGCGCAGATACGGCGCGCCGCTCGTGCCGCCGGTGCCCTGCTTGAAGCCGATGATGCGCTCGACGGTCGTCACGTGGCGGAAACGCCACTGGCGGAACGCATCCTCGAGATCGACGAGTTCCTCGGCCATCTCGTACAGCTCCCAGTGCTGCTGCGGGTGACGATAGACCTCGAGCCACGCGGCCTCGACGGTTTCGTCGTGACGCATCGGCTGTGTCCAGTCGCGCTCGAGCCGCTCGGGCGCGATCGGGAAGCCGCGCCGTGCGAGCAGGCGCACGACCTCGTCGTAGAACGACGGCGCCTCGAGCGTCGCGCGCACCTGTTCGAGGATGTCGGGCCGGTGCGCATGCGGCTGCAGCATCTGCACGTTCTTGTTGCCGAGCAGGAATTCGAGCTGCCGGTACTGGTACGACTGGAAGCCCGACGACTGGCCGAGATACGGCCGCATCGCCGAATACTCGGACGGCGTCATCGTCGACAGCACGTTCCACGCCTGCACGAGCTGCTCGAGGATCCGCGACACGCGCGCGAGCATCTTGAACGCGGGCGGCAGCGCGTCGCCGCGCACCGCGTCGAGCGCGCCGCGCAGCTCGAACAGCGCGAGCTTCATCCACAGCTCGCTCGTCTGATGCTGGATGATGAACAGCATCTCGTTGTGATCGGGCGACAGCGGATGCTGTGCGTCGAGGATCGAATTCAGCGACAGGTAGTCGCCGTAGCTCATCGACTTCGAGAAATCGAGCTGCGCGTCGTGCCAGCCGGCTTGCGCGGCGGCATCGCCCGGCACGTGCGGGGCTTCATGAGCGGGGTGGGCCGCGCGTGCGCCCGAGAACGGGCAGCCCGTCGGCGCATCGTCGCCGGGCAGCTGCATATGACCAGAATTCACGACTCTCTCCAGATTTGAATGACGGGGGCGCGGCGCGCGACCCGCGCGCGCCGGGCGATGCCGATCAGGTCACCGCGCCGCGCTCGGCGAACTCCGGCGCCTTCCACGCATCGGTGGCCAGGATGTCGCGCAGCGTCTCGACGGCATCCCACACGTCGACGAAGCGCGTATAGAGCGGCGTGAAGCCGAAGCGCAGCACGTACGGCTCGCGGTAGTCGCCGATCACGCCGCGCGCGATCAGCGCCTGCATCACCTCGTAGCCGTGCGGATGCTCGAAGCTCGCCTGCGAGCCGCGCTGGTGATGCGCGCGCGGCGTGACGAGCTTCAGCGACAGTCCCGCGCAGCGCGCTTCGACGAGCGCGATGAACGCGTCGGTGAGCGCGAGCGACTTGCGGCGGATCGCGTGCATGTCGGTCTGCAGGAACACGTCGAGCCCGCATTCGACCATCGACATCGACACGATCGGCTGCGTGCCGCACAGGAAGCGCGCGATGCCCGGATCGGGCGCGAAGCCCGGCTGCATCGCGAACGGTGCGCGGTGGCCCCACCAGCCCGACAGCGGCTGCGAGAAGTGTGCGTGATGGCGGTGCGGCACCCACACGAACGCCGGCGAACCGGGGCCGCCGTTCAGGTACTTGTACGTGCAGCCGACCGCGCCGTCCGCATGCGCGCCGTTCAGGTCGACCGGCACCGCGCCGGCCGAGTGCGCGAGATCCCACAGCATCAGCGCGCCCGCGTCGTGCACCAGCTGCGTGACGGCCGGCATGTCGTGCATGTAGCCGGTGCGGTAGTTCACGTGCGTGATCATCGCGACGGCCGTATCCGCGCCGAGCGCGTCGGGCAGGTCCGCCGGATCGTCGATCAGGCGCAACTCATAGTCGCCGCCGAGCTGTTCGATCAGCCCTTGCGCGATGTACAGGTCGGTCGGGAAGTTCGAGCGCTCCGACACGATCACGCGGCGCTCCGGCGCGCGCTCGGCCTGGTGGCGCAGCATCGCCGACAGCAGCTTGAACAGGTTGATCGAGATGGTGTCGGTCACGACGGTCTCGCCGGGCGCGCCGCCGATCAGCGTCGCGAGCTTGTCGCCGAGGCGGCGCGGCAGTGCGAACCAGCCGGCGGTGTTCCAGCTGCGGATCAGGCCTTCGCCCCATTCGGCGCCGATCACTTCTTGCGCGCGGGCGGCCGATGCGCGCGGCTGCGCGCCGAGCGAGTTGCCGTCGAGATAGATCACGCCGTCGGGCAGCGCGAACTGGTTGCGCAGCGCGGCGAGCGGGTCGTCACGGTCGAGGGCGAGCGCGTCTTCACGGGTCTTGATCATGATGTCGGGTCAGTGGTTCGGTTAATCAGGAGGTTCGGCCGGGCAGCGCGCGCAGCACCGCGCGCACGGGGCTCGCGTCGAGCGTCGCGAACTTCAGCGGCAGCGCGATCAGTTCGTAGTCGCCGGGCGGCACGTCGTCGAGCACGATCCCTTCGAGGATCGCCATCCGGTGCGCGCGCACGCGGTGATGCGCGTCCATGGTCTTCGATTCCTGCGGGTCGAGCGACGGTGTGTCGATGCCGATCAGCTTGACGCCGCGCGCGGCGAGCAGATCGATGGTCTCGGGCGCGACCGCGCAGAAGCCACTGTCCCATTGCTCGACGCTGGCGCGCGCATAGGTGCGCAGCAGCACGCGCGGCGGCACGCCGTCGAGCGCGGCCTCGAGGTCGGCCGGTCGCACGACCGGCGACGCGCCGATGCAGTGGATCACGCGGCACGGGCCGAGATAGGTATCGAGCGGCACCGCGCCGATCGGCGCGCCGTCGGCGTCGTAGTGGAGCGGCGCATCGCAGTGCGCGCCCGTGTGCGGCGACAGCGTCAGGCGCGCGACGTTGACCGGCGAGCCGGCCTCCATCCGCCATACGCGTTCGACGGAAACCGGCGTGTCGCCCGGCCACACGGGGGTGGCGGGGCTGACGGGCGGCGAGATGTCCCAGAGTGTGTCCATGGCATGATGAATCGGTGAATCGATGCTTCGAATGATAGGTGGACGCTCGCAGAAAGTGCTTGCGAAATAAACATGGACAATCCGCCCGATTGGCAGATAATTCGAATCAGAGGGAAAACGGGGACCAAAAATGCACGCGATCACGCTCGATGCCACCGACTGCCGGATTCTGGCGGTACTGCAGGAGGAGGGCAGAATCAGCAATCTCGACCTGGCGGAACGGATCTCGCTTTCGCCGTCCGCCTGTTTGCGCCGGATGCGCCTGCTCGAGGAGCAGGGCGTGATCGAGCACTATCGCGCGTGCCTGAGCCGCGAGAAGCTCGGTTTCGAGCTCGAGGCGTTCGTGCAGGTGTCGATGCGCAACGAAGAGAATCAATGGCACGAGCGCTTCGCGGAAGCGCTGCGCGAATGGCCGGAGGTGGTCGGCGCGTTCGTCGTGACGGGCGAGAGCCACTATCTGCTGCGCGTGCTCGCGCACAACCTCAAGCACTATTCGGATTTCGTGCTGAACCGGCTCTACAAGGCGCCGGGCGTGATGGACATCCGGTCGAACATCGTGCTGCAGACGCTGAAGGACGAAGCGGGCGCGCCGGTCGGGCTGGCGCGCATGGGGGCGATCAAAGCGGTGTGAGGGCGTGGAAGCCGCCGCCGTGGAACACGAGCGGCGGTGCGGCATCCGACACGGCACGCACGCCGCAGCGTTCCACTTCGCCGACAAAGATCACATGGTCGCCTTCGTCGTAGCGGCTGCGGTTGTGGCATTCGAACCACGCGAGCGCACCGTCGAGCACCGGCATCCCCGAGTTGCCGGCCGCGTGCGCGATCCCTTCGAAGCGGTCGCCCTTGTAGGTCGAGAAGCGCTTGCACAGGTCGAGCTGCGACGCCGCGAGCACGTTCACCACGTAATGGCTGTTGCTGCGGAACACCGGCGTCGACGCCGATTTGTGCGCGAGGCTCCACAGCACGAGCGGCGGATCGAGCGACACCGAGTTGAACGAGCTCGCGGTGATGCCGATCAGCTGCCCGGACGGCGCACGCGTCGTGATGACGGTGACGCCGGTCGCGAACTGGCCGAGCGCCTGGCGAAAGGCGGCCGAATCGAAATCGGGTGGGGTGGCGTGCTTCATCGGGCGGCCATCCGGATCGAAACGGACAGGCGCGGCGCGCGGCGGGTGCGGGGGGCGCGGCGGACGAAAGGCAGCAAGGCCAGGGCGGTCGGTCGGGAAGTGGTGCGCATGGCGCGATTTTAGCGGAATCGCGACCGCCGGGCCCGTGCGGACGGTGGATTGCGGGGCCAGTGTGAGGTAGCGAACACTGGCGCGCGGCGCTGCAATCGTGTCCGCGGCGGCGTTTCTGTCGCGTTTCATTGCGCGATGGCAGTGACCCGTCCATGGGGCACGCCATCGGCCACATCATGAATCACGCGTGAGCTCCGCGGCAGTCGCCGCTCTGCGCTACTGCGCCGCCGCCAGCCCGAGCGACAGAGCCCCCGTCAGGATCAGGCTCGACGCCCACACCGCATCGAGATTGAACCAGCTCCGCGCGACGAACTTCAGCCCGAGATAGCGGTATACCAGCCACGCGAGCACGCCGCCCGCGCCGATCATCGCGGCCGCGTGCACGGCCGCGACGACGAGCGCCATCCCGAGATGCGCGTCGACGAGCGTGGCCGCCGCGCGATGGCCGGCGTCCGTGTCGAGCCCGCAAAGCCCCAGATAGATCGGCACCAGCATCAGCCCCGCGCCATGCGCGAGCGCGACCGCGAACGACCACAGGCCGAGCCGCGCGGGCGGAATCCGCGCGAGCGCGCGCGGATGCCGCCGCCGGATCAGCAGCGCCGCGCCGAAGCCGATCACGAGCGCGCTCGCACCGATCCGGATCGCCGACTGCCATGCGAGCAGCGCGGCGAGCAGCCCGAACGGCAACATCACCATGAATACCGCGAGCGCATGACCGAGCGCGAGATAGCCGAGCGCCGCGACGAGCGCGCCGACGCGGCGCGTCATCAGCGCGTTCGAGACCGCGAGCGGCCAGCCCATCGCCGGATTGAGCCCGTGATAGACGCCGCTCGCGAGCACGGCCGCCCACAGCGCGAGCGGCGCGGAGAGGCCGGTGCTCAACGCTTGACCGACGGATAGCAGAACGAGTCGGTCGAGCAGTCGCCGCCTTCGAGCCGGATCTGGTGCGCGCGATAGCCGTCGGGGAAGTCGACCCAGTAGTCGTCGGCGAGCGTCAGCCCGCCGTCCGGCCCCGCATGCGCGAGCACCTGCGCGGCCGGCACGCCGTCCGGATAGAACTGGTCGTCCCACGTCGAGTACAGCGAGTTGGTCCAGTACACGCGCCGGCCGTCGCGGCTGATCTCGACCATCTGCGGGCCACCCGCGAACGCGCGGCCGTTCGTGTGCGGCGCGCGGTGCACGATCCCGCCGATGCGTACCGACCCCGCGAGCACCGGGTGATGCGGATCCGACACGTCGTACTGGCGCATCTCGCCGGTCCCCCAGCACGACACGTACAGGAAGCGGTCGTCGAGCGACAGGTCGATGTCGGTCACGAGCGGCGGCACCGCGCCGAATCCCCTGAGCAGCGGCGGCAACTCGTCGGCGGCGGCCGGCTCGGGCGGAATCGTCGCGGTCTTCTTCACATGGAACTGGCCGTCCTCGCGCCACCAGGTCCAGATCGACCCTTCGAGATTGGTCGTGTCGACCACGACGCCGACGAACCCGTATTCGCGCACCGGATCGTGCGCGGGTCGCACCTCCAGCGCCATCTGGTGGTGCGCGCCGAGATCGATCGTCTGCACATTGCGTCGTGCGCGCAGGTCCCAGAAATGCAGCCGGTGGCCGTACCGGTTCGCGAGCAGGTCTTCCGGCACGATGCCGTTCTCGAATTGCGGCGGCAGCGCCCATTCGCTCGACACCATGTAGTCGCGCGGCAGGTTCCACCAGAAGTCGTAATGCTTGTCCTGCGGGCCGCGATCGATTTCCCAGCGGCCGAGCACGTCGAAGGTCTCGCAGTCCATGATGAAGATGCCGGGTGCGCCGTCGGTGCCGTCCTTGCCCGCGCCGCCGAGCGTACTCACGTAGATACCCTCGGGGCCGCAATGAACCGTATGCGGCCGCGAATAGCCGGTCTTCGCGAACACCTCGTCGGGCTCGATGATCTTGTGGATGCGTGCCTGCGTCGGGTGCGGTTTCGTGTCGATCACGTAGATCCGCGACGAGCGCAGGCCGGGGATGATCAGGAAGCGGCGCTCGAGGAACGCGTGACCGGTCAGCGGCGACAGCGACGACGAGCACGCATTCCAGCCGAAGTGGTGAAACTCGTCGCCGGTGTTCGGCATCGTCACCGTGTGCACGATCTTGCCGTAGGTCGCCGAGCCGGGTTTCACGTCGATCACGGCGAGCGCGTCGGGTCTGGAAAAATCGGGGCTCAGCAACAACGTATAGGCAAATTCCTCCGCCGGCGCCTGCATCGCCAGTTCCGGCGATGCGTGAAATGTCGGGTCAGGCCGCATGCTCATCGTAGTGCCTCTCTCGGTGGTATCGGATCACGGGCGCACGGCCGTTCAGTGCGGACGTGCGGGTCGAACAAGTCGTGTGATGCGAATGCGCCGGCGGCCGCACGCATTTGCAGGGCGTGCGGTGCGGTGCATCAGATCGGGAAAGCGGGGAAACGCGGTGCACCGGGTCGCCGCGCATGCGGCGCAACGGGCGCCGGGCGACGCGAGGGTGCGGTGAAAGCGACGGCGCGCGGGGCACCGGCGGTCTGGCCCGCAATGCGGACGATTTCTGCTGAGGCGCGCATATCGATGTTCCGGCAGATGATGTTGGCATCAGGGCGGGCATGCATCGGACGCTGCGTGCAGCCGGACGGTGTGCCGTCGCGGCGAAGCGTGCCTAAGTGTAGTCGAGAAACGCGCGGCCGGTGGTGCGCGGCGCGCGTGCGGTCCTGCCGGATTCGCGCGCGAGTGAGATACTTGGACGCTGCCGTTTCGCGCCGGGCAACCGGGCAGCGGCGATACGGACCGGCGGCGCCGGTGCGCGCCCGCGTGCCGGCCGCCGTCATCAACGAGGTAATGAATTCATGGTGAACGAGATGCTTGAAACCGCGACTGTGGGCGGCGGGTGCTTCTGGTGCACGGAGGCCGTGTTTCTCGACGTCGACGGCGTGACGGCCGTCCAGTCGGGCTATGCGGGCGGCCATACGCGCAATCCCGGCTATCGTGACGTATGCGACGGCGACACCGGTCACGCGGAGGTCGTGAACGTGACGTTCGATCCGGCGCGCATCGGTTATCGCGAGATCCTCGAGATTTTCTTCGCGACGCACGATCCGACCCAGCTGAACCGCCAGGGCAACGACATCGGCACGCAATACCGTTCGGTCGTGTTCACGCATTCGGACGCGCAGCGCGACGTCGCGCTCGACGTGATCCGCGAACTGGAGCGCGAGCAGGTGTTCGGGCAACCGATCGTCACGCAGGTCGTGCCGCTCGACGACAACTACTGGCCGGCCGAGGACTATCACCAGAACTATTACGCGCGCAATCCGGGGCAGGGCTACTGCTCGGTCGTGATCGGGCCGAAGCTCGCGAAATTCCGCCAGAAGTTCTCGCACCGGCTGAAGTCGCTGCGCGGCGCGTAATCGGCGCATCCGTCCGCAAGCGGCACGGGCACCCGCGCCGCGACCCCTACGCCGCCTCGCTGCGCCAGTGCGCGCACGCGGCGGCGATCTCACGCGCGAGCGCGAGGCACGACAGCGGCGCGGAGCCTTCCGCCTTGTTGTTGATCGTGATGATCACCGGCTGTCCGGCCAGCGCATAGCGCGCGGCCAGCTCGGCGAGCGCCGAGCGCGTGGCCGGATCCTCGTCGACGAGCTTGTCGAACGGCTCGTACTTCGCTTTTGCCTGTTCGTACTTGAACCCGCCGTGCAGGCTCCAGCGCACGATCAGCGGGCCCGGCGCATCGCCATCGAGCAGCGCGAGCGCGGCCGCCTGGCGCAGCGGGTCGGGCATCCGCGCGTGCAGGCCGACGCAGTAGCGCACGCCGAGCGCCGCGAGCGCGCGGATGAAGCGCGGCGTGAGCAGGCTCGCGTCGCGGATCTCGATCGCGTAGCGCGTGCCGTCGGCGTCCGGCGGCAACGGCGGCAGTGCCGCGAAGAACGCCGACAGCCGGTCGATCAGCGCGGCCGGCTCGGCGAGCAGTTGATCGGGAATCGGCGAGAACTGGAACACCAGCACCCCGGCCTTCCTGCCGAGCCCTTCGAGGCACGGCTGCACGAATTCCCGGGTGGCGAGCGGTGCATCGAGGAAGGTCGGGTTCGGGCCCGACGGCTCGCCGCGCCGGCCGCGCACGACCGCGTCGGTGACGGACGCCGGCGCCTTCACGACGAAGCGGAAGTCGTCCGGTACCTGTTGCGCGTAGCGCAGGTAGTCGGCCACCGACAGCGGCCCGTAGAACGACCGGTCGAGGCTCACGCTCTTCAGCAGCGGATGCGCTCCGTACGCCTCGAGCCCTTCGCGCGACAGCTTCGTTTGCGCGAAGTCGCCGTCGTAGACGATGCCGTCCCAGCCGGGGAAATACCACGACGACGTGCCGAGCCGAACATTCGGCGGCAGCGCGGCCGCCGCGTCGGCGACTTCCGCGGAAACCGGTGCGGGCGGCACGCCGCGCCGGCGCCGGCCTTTCTTTTGCGGCGCGGCCGGCGGGGACGGCTCGTCCCACAGCAGGCCGGAGGCGGGGGGCGGTTCCGGTTCCTGATTGGCGGAAGGGCGGGGTGATGCGCGTCCGGCGCGCGCAGGCGACTTTGCAGGTTGCGCGGCATCGCGCTCGTCCGGCGTCACGCGTTCGCCGGCGCCTGCAGGGTGGTCGTCTTCCGCGGGCGCAGCCGCGCGCGTGTCGTCGGGCGACGCGCCGAACAGGTCGAACTGCCCGTCGGCGTGCGACCCGTCCGGTTCGTCGCGCTGCTGTCGTTGCGGCGGCGTGTTGCCCCGCGTCCTGCCGTCACCCATGCCTGCCCAGCGTGAAGTGCCGCCTAGCGCGGCAGCGGTTTTTCGTACATGTAGCGCCGCGACCACGGCAGCGTTTTTGCGCTGCGTCCGGCCTTGCGGCACACGATCTGGAAGATCGACACGTCGTCGTGCTCGAACGCATACGCGCAACCGGCGAGGTACACGCGCCAGATGCGGAATTTTTCGTCGTCGACGAGCGCGCGCGCCTGTTCCGCCTTCGCCTCGAAGTTCTCGGTCCAGATCTCGAGCGTGCGCGCATAGTGCCGCCGCAGGCTTTCGACGTCAATCGCCTCGAGCCCGCCGCGCTGCGCCGCTTCGAGCGCGAGGCTGATGTGCGGCAGCTCGCCGTCCGGGAACACGTAGCGGTCAATGAATTCGCCGCCGCCGAGCGCCGTTTCGCCGCTTTCCGCGTCGGTCGACGTGATCCCGTGGTTCATCGCGATGCCGTCGTCGGTCAGCAGGTCGTGCACGCGCGAGAAATAGAGCGGCAGGTTCTTGCGGCCGACGTGCTCGAACATCCCGACGCTCGTGATGCGGTCGAACTGGCCCTCGATCTCGCGGTAGTCCTGCAGGCGGATCTCGATCTTGTCCTCGAGCCCGGCGGCCTTCACGCGTGCGGTCGCGAGATCGAACTGGTTCTGCGACAGCGTCACGCCCAGGCACGTCGCGCCGAACTTCTGCGCGGCGCGCAGCACGAGCGCGCCCCAGCCGCAGCCGATGTCGAGCAGGCACTGGCCGGGCTCGAGCTGGATCTTGGTCAGGATGTGGTCGATCTTCTTGATCTGCGCGGTCGCGAGATCCTCGTCGCCGTTCTCGAAGTACGCGCACGAGTACACCATGTTCTCGTCGAGCCACAGCTGGTAGAACGCGTTCGAGACGTCGTAGTGATACTGGATCGCCTTCCGGTCGGTGCTCTTCGTGTGATTGAAGTAGCGCCTCACGCGCGCGAGCTTGCCGGCGCTGGTGACCGTGTTGCGCGCGAGCGAGTAGCTGATGTTGATGATGTCCGACAGCCGGCCCTCGATGTCGATCTTGCCCTTCACGTATGCCTCGCCGAGATTGTCGAGGCTCGGTTCGAGCAGGAGCGGCAACGCGGACGCGCTGTTGACCTTCAGCGTGACCTGCGGCGCGCTGAAGGTGCCGAAATCGAGTTGATCGCCGTTCCACAGCACGAGGCGCGCCGGTATGTTCGCCTTCGCCCGTACTTCGTCCGCCCACTGTGCCAGCTTCTTTTCCCAGAACATTTGGAATCTCCGTTTGTTCGTTGAATCGAATACAGCCAAGTATCTTGACCGGCGCCCGCCTCTCGCGAGGCGGGCGCCCGAATGCAACACGAGACACGACCGGCGAGCGCCGGCACCGCGGCCGCGGTTCGGCTTACGGCGACAGGCGCGAGATCGTCCAGCCAGACGCCGCCGCGGCGTCGCGCGTATAGAGCAGGCGGTCGTGCAGCCGCGACGGGCGGCCCTGCCAGAACTCGATCGCATCGGGCACGACGCGATAGCCGCCCCAGTGCGCCGGCCGTGGCGGGTTCTCGCCGTAGCGTTCCGCGACATCCTTCTCGCGCGCTTCGAGCGTCGCGCGGCTGTCGATCACGGCGCTCTGCTCCGACGCCCACGCACCGATGCGCGAGCCGAGCGGGCGCGACGCGAAATAGCGGTCGCTTTCGTCGGCGCTGGTCTTCTCGATCCGGCCTTCGATGCGCACCTGGCGCTCGAGCTCGATCCAGTAGAACAGCAGCGCCGCGTGCGGATGGGCGGCGAGATCGCGGCCCTTGCGGCTTTCGTAATTGGTAAAGAAGACGAACCCGCGTTCGTCGACGCCCTTGATGAGCACGATTCGGGCCGACGGCCGGCCGTTATCGCCGACGGTGGCGAGCGTCATCGTATTGGGCTCGGGGAGCTTGGCGGCGAGCGCCTCCTTGAACCAGCGATCGAACTGGGCGAAGGGGTCGGGGGCGGCATCGGCTTCGTCGAGCGAAGCACGCGAATAATTGATGCGGAGATCGGCGAGAGTCGTCATGTTATGCAAACGCTTCAATCTGGGGCCAGTATAGCGAACGCGCGAGAATCGTGCGTGCACAGTGGCGCGTGTCGACGGGGAGTTCAGGCAAAATAGAGGGCTGCTCGACTTACGTTTTCCTTGCTGCCATGTCCGCTGCCGACACTGCCCCGCCCAGTTCTTCTGATCTTACCCCGACCCCGACAATCAAGCTTGACGTGGATCGCGAACGCCGCTTTGGCGGCATCGCGCGGCTGTACGGCGCCCCCGCGCTCGCCGCGTTCGAGGGGGCGCACGTTGCCGTGATCGGCATCGGCGGCGTCGGATCGTGGACGGCCGAGGCGCTCGCGCGCAGCGCGATCGGCACGCTGACGCTGATCGATCTCGACAACGTCGCCGAAAGCAATACGAATCGGCAGATCCATGCGCTCGACGGCAATTACGGCAAGCCGAAGGTCGACGCGATGGCCGAGCGGATCGCGCTGATCGATCCCGCGTGCCGCGTGAACCGGATCGAGGATTTCGCGGAACCCGACAACTTCGACGCGCTGCTCGGCGGCGGCTTCGACTACGTGATCGACGCGATCGACAGTGTGCGCACGAAGGTCGCGCTGATCGCGTGGTGCGTCGCGAAAGGGCAGCCGCTCGTCACGGTCGGCGGCGCGGGCGGGCAGCTCGACCCGACGCGCATCCGCATCGACGATCTCGCGCTGACGATCCAGGATCCGCTGCTGTCGAAGGTGCGCGCGCAGCTGCGCAAGCAGTACGGCTTTCCGCGCGGGCCGAAGGCGCGCTTCAAGGTCAGCGCCGTGTATTCGGACGAGCCGCTGATCTATCCGGAAGCGGCCGCTTGCGATATCGAGGACGGTGCGGAGCCGTCCGCCGCCGCGCATGTCGCGGGGCTCAACTGCGCGGGGTTCGGTTCGAGCGTGTGCGTGACCGCGAGCTTCGGCTTCGCGGCCGCCGCGCATGCGCTGCGGGCGATCGCGGCGCGGGCCGCGGGCTGATCGGGGAGTCGATCGACGCGCCGGGGAATGTTGCGGCGCGGCAGGCCCGCCGCGCGCCGCCCGCGACAAGGCGATTCGGCCGGGCCATCGTGGCCCGGCCGGTCGCTCGTCAGTTGAGCGCCATGCTCAGCTTGCGCCGCCATGCGGCCACGAGTTCGGGGCGATCGCCCGCCAGCTCGAATACCGAGATCATCGTGCGGCGGCCGAGGTCGTCGCCATACGCGCGGTCGCGCAACACGATTTCCAGCAACTGCTCGAGCGCCCCTTCGTACGCGCGTCGCGCGATCAGGCTCTGCGCGAGGTCGAAGCGTGCTTCGAGATCGGCGGGGTTCGCTTCGATGCGTGCTTCGAGCGCATCGGTCGGCGGCAGGTCGGCCGTCGCGTCGAGCGCATCGAAACGGGTCTTGATGGCCTGGTAGCGCGGATCCGCAGCCTGCACGGTCGGCGACAGGCGCTCGGCCTCCGCGCGCGCGGTGTCCACCTCGTTGTTCGCGAGCAGCAGTTCGATCAGGTCGAGCCGTGCGTCGTCGAAACCGGGGTTCAGCGCGAGCGCCGCTTCGAGGTGGGTGAGCGCATCGTCGTAGCGCGACTCGGCGATCGCGTATTGCGCGGCGCGGCGTTCGGCTTCGTCGGGCGCCGGCAGCAGCCGGTCGAGGAACGCGCGCAACTGGCCTTCCGGCAGCACGCCGATGAACTGGTCGACCGGGCGCCCGTCGGCGAACGCGATCACGTGCGGGATGCTGCGCGTCTGGAAGTGCGCGGCGAGCTCCTGGTTCTCGTCGACGTTCACCTTCACGAGTTTCCAGCGGCCGTCGTAATCGGCTTCGAGCTTTTCGAGCAGCGGGCCGAGCGTCTTGCAGGGGCCGCACCACGGCGCCCAGAAGTCGACCAGCACGGGCGTGTCCAGCGACGCCTCGATGACGTCTTTTTCGAAAGTGGCAAGCGTGGTGTCCATGTCGTTCTCTTCCGTTCGAATGTCGTCAGGATGGGGGCGGCGCGCCCCTTTTTCAACGCGGCTTCGCTTCGGGCAGCGGAATCCACTCGGTTTCGCCGGGGACCTTGCCCATTTCCTGGTTCGTCCACGCCCGTTTCGCGCGCTCGATCGCGTCGCGGCTGCTGGCGACGAAGTTCCATTCGATGAAGCGTTCGCCGTCGATCTTGTCGCCGCCCAGCAGCATCGCGCGCGCGCCGTTGCCGCTCACGAGCGTGACGGTGGCGCCGGGCGCGAGCACGGCCATCTGCTCGGCCGGCACCGGCGTGCCGTCGATCGAGAGGTCGCCGCCGACCACGTAGACCGCGCGCTCCTCGTGCGACGCGTCGAGTTCGAGGCTGCCGCCGGCCGCGAATTCCGCGGCGACATACAGCGTGCGCGAGAACGTCGTGACGGGCGAGCGCAGGCCGAACGCGTCGCCGGCGATCACCGTCAGCGACACGCCGTTCTCGTCGCGCTTCGGCAGCGCGTCGGCCGCATGGTGTTCGAACGACGGCTCGGTGGTTTCGTGTGCGACGGGCAGCGCGACCCAGGTCTGGATCCCGTGCACGGTATGGCCGCTCGCGCGCTGCGCGTCGGGCGTGCGCTCCGAGTGCACGATGCCGCGGCCGGCCGTCATCCAGTTCACGTCTCCCGGCACGATTTCCTGCAGCGAGCCGAGGCTGTCGCGGTGCAGGATCGCGCCGTCGAACAGGTAGGTGACGGTGGCGAGTCCGATGTGCGGATGCGGGCGCACGTCGAGCCCGGTGCCGGCCGGCAGCGTCGCGGGGCCCATGTGATCGAAGAAGATGAACGGGCCGACGAGGCGCGCGGCGAGCGCGGGCAGCGTGCGGCGCACCTGCAGGTTGCCGATGTCGCGAATGTGCGGCTTCAGCAGGGCTTTGATCGGATCGGTCATGGCGGGCCTCGTGGGGAACAGCTGGAATGCCGGTCATTGTACTGGCGGCACGGCGGCACGGCGGCACGGCGGCACGGCGGCACGGCGGCACGGCGGCACGGTGGCACGGTGGCACGGCGGCGACGCGCGCATCGCGGGGCGCAAGCACCGGCCGGCGGCGCCGGCGCAAGCGGGCACGCGCGATGCGGCCTTCCCGCTGCCGCTTCGTCGCCGCATGTTGCCGATTCCATGCGCGCCGCGCGGGTATCGGGCCGCACGGCGAAATTCGGTAGACTGATCGGCCTCGGAAACCATCTGACAATTGAGGAGACGCCGATGATGGCCCCGAAGGACTTGCTGCTCGCGCTGGTCGTGATCCTGGCGTGGGGCGTGAACTTCGTCGTGATCAAGGTCGGCCTGCACGGCATGCCGCCGATGCTGCTCGGCGCGCTGCGCTTCACGCTTGCGGCGGTGCCTGCGGTGTTCTTCGTGCGCCGACCGCAGATTCCGTGGCGCATGCTGATCCTGTACGGCGCGACGATCCAGCTCGGCCAGTTCGTGTTCCTGTTCACCGGCATGTACGTCGGCATGCCGGCCGGCCTCGCGTCGCTCGTGCTGCAGTCGCAGGCATTCTTCACGCTGGTGTTCGCGATGCTGTTCCTCGGCGAGCGGCTGCGCGTGCAGAACCTGGTCGGGCTCGCGATCGCCGCGGCCGGGCTCGCCCTGATCGCGGCGCAGGGCGGCCGCGCGATGACGTTCGCGGGCTTCCTGCTGACGATCTGCTCGGCCGCGATGTGGGCGTTCGGCAACATCGTCACGAAGAAGGTGGGCAAGGCGAACCTGGTGTCGCTCGTCGTGTGGGCGAGTCTCGTGCCGCCCGTGCCGTTCTTCCTGCTGTCGCTGTGGTTCGAGGGGCCGCAGCGGATCGAGGCCGCGCTGCTCGGTCTGAACGGCGAGTCGATCTTCGCGGTCGTCTATCTCGCGTTCGTCGCGACGCTCGTCGGCTACGGCTTGTGGAGCCGTCTGATGTCGCGCTATCCGGCCGCACAGGTCGCGCAGTTCTCGCTGCTGGTGCCGATCGTCGGGCTCGCGTCGTCGGCGCTGCTGCTCGACGAGCATCTGACGGACGTGCAGTTGATCGGCGCCGCGCTCGTGATGGGCGGGCTCGCGGTGAACGTGTTCGGCGGGAAGCTGGTGCGCCGTTTCGCGGCGTCGTGACGCGCCGGCACGCAGCGCGTGCCGGCGGCGGGGGAGGGTGGCCCGTCAGGCCATCCGGCTCTTCGCGAGCGGCGGATTCGCGGCGAAGTAACGCTTGATGCCGCGGAAGATCGCGTCGGCCATCTGGTCGCGATAGCTGTCGTCGTTCAGCCTGCTCTCCTCTTCCGGGTTGCTGATGAACGCGGTCTCGACGAGGATCGACGGAATGTCGGGCGCCTTCAACACCGCGAACCCGGCCTGCTCGACCGAGCCCTTGTGCAGCTTGTTGATGCCGCCGACTTCCTTCAGCACGTAGTTGCCGTAGCGCAGCGAATCGCGGATCTGCGCGGTCGTCGACATGTCGAACAGCGCACGGCTGACGGCCGCGTCCTGCGTCTTGATGTTGATGCCGCCGATCAGGTCGGACGAGTTCTCCTTGTTCGCGAGCCAGCGCGCCGCGGCGCTCGACGCACCGTGGTCGGACAGCGCGAACACCGACGAGCCCCGCGCGGACGGCGTCGTGAACGCATCGGCGTGGATCGACACGAAGAGATCCGCGCCGACGCGGCGCGCCTTCTGCACGCGTACGTTCAGCGGGACGAAGAAGTCGGCGTCGCGCGTCATCATCGCGCGCATGTTCGGCGCGCCGTCGATCTTTGCGCGCAGCTTCTTCGCGATGTCGAGTGCGATGTGCTTCTCGTACGTGCCGCCGCCGCCGATCGCGCCCGGATCCTCGCCGCCGTGGCCCGGATCGATCGCGACCGTCAGCAGGCGCACGGTGCCGCCCTTGCCGGATTTCGGCGCGGTGAACTTGTAGGTATCGCCGTCGTCGTCGCTGTCGTCGCGGCGCGCGATGACGGGTGGCGGCTTGACGGCCGGCTTCGCGGGTGCGGAAGGCGTGGCGGCGGCCGGCGGCGTGCGCGGCGTCGCCGGCGTGTTCTGCGCGAAGCGCTGGAAGAACGCGTCGCTGTTGTCGCCCGTGGCGGGCGGCGGCGCGGCCGGGCCCGCGAGCGTGGTCGGCGGCTGCATCTGCTGCGCGCGCGCGGTGTCGTTGAGCGCCTGTTCCTTGCGTTCCGTCTGCGCGATCAGGTCGGTCAGCGGATCGGGTGCGACGGCCGGATACAGGTCGAACACGAGCCGGTACTTGTAGGTGCCCACCGGCGGCAGCGTGAATACCTGCGGCTTCACCGAGCCTTTCAGGTCGAACACCATCCGCACGACGTGCGGCTGATACTGGCCGACGCGCACCGACTGGATCTGCGGATCGTTCGGCGCGATCTTCGACACGAGGTCGCGCAGCGCCTGGTCGAGATCGAGCCCGTTCAGGTCGACGACGAGCCGGTCGGGCCCCTGCAGCAGCTGTTGGCTATTCTGCAGCGGCTGGTCGGATTCGATCGTGACGCGCGTGTAATCGCGCGCGGGCCATACGCGCACGCCGAGCACCGACGACGCGTGCGCGAGCCGCGGTGCGACGAGACCGAGCACCAGCGTCGACGCGCCCGCGCACAAGATCTGGCGGCGCCGCCAGTTGTGCGTCGCTGTGGCCGCCGATTCGATCGAGCGGAACGGTTTGATCAACATCTTTCGAGACATGCCTTTCCTGAAGCGCTGTACGCCCGGACGGTGAGGGCGCGGCCGTCGCCATCAATGTCGAGCGAGAAAACCAGATCGGGCACGCCGAGCAGGGTGCCTGCCTGTTGCGGCCATTCGACGAGGCAGATCGCGCTGGAATTGAAATATTCGCGAAAGCCTGCGTCGGACCACTCGGCCGGATCGTTGAATCGATACAGATCGAAGTGATAGACCTCAAGTTCCCCGTCGTCGCGTGCGAATGCGTACGGTTCGACGAGCGTGTAGGTCGGGCTGCGCACGCGTCCCGGGTGGCCGAGGCCGCGCAGGATCGCGCGCACGAGGGTCGTCTTGCCCGCGCCGAGGTCGCCGATCAGCTGGATCTGCAGTCCGTCGAACGCGTGTGCATGGGCGAGTTCGCCGCGTGCCGCGTCGAGCGCGTGCGCGAAGCGGGTGCCGAAGGCCTCGGTCGCCGCTTCGTCGGCGAGTGCGATCACGCGCTCCGCGAGCGGGGCAGGCAGCGTGTCGGCATGAGGCGTATGGGACGTGGCTGGCATTCTCGTAAAATAGTGCGATGAACCGATTACCGGAACTCGCCGCATCCGACAGGCCTTCGACTCGTGCCGAAGGCGTGGCGCCGTGCGCGCTCGATGATGCGACGTTGACTGCGCTCGCCGCTCGCATCAGGGCGTGGGGGCGCGAATTGGGTTTCGGGGCGATCGGCATCAGCGATACCGATCTCTCGGATGCCGAAGCAGGCCTCGCCGCCTGGCTGGAAGCCGGGTACCACGGCGAAATGGATTATATGGCGAAACACGGGATGAAACGCGCGCGGCCGGCCGAACTTGTGGCCGGTACGCGACGCGTGATCTCCGCGCGGCTCGCCTATCTGCCGGCCCAGACACTTGCCGCCGACGGTCCTGCTGCATCCGCCGGCGCGCTCGTGCCGCATGACTGGCGCGCACGCGAGCGCGCGCGTCTCGACGATCCTCAGGCGGCCGTCGTGTCGATCTACGCACGCGGCCGCGACTATCACAAGGTGCTGCGCAACCGCCTGCAGACGCTCGCGGAGCGCATCGAGCGCGAGATCGGCGCATTCGGCTACCGCGTGTTCACCGATTCGGCGCCGGTGCTCGAGGTCGAGCTCGCGCAGAAGGCCGGGGTCGGCTGGCGCGGCAAGCATACGCTGTTGCTGCAGCGCGACGCGGGTTCGCTGTTCTTCCTCGGCGAGATCTACGTCGACGTGCCGCTGCCGACCGACGCGCAAACGGCGCCCGACAGCGCGCCCGAGACGCCCGGCGCGCACTGCGGCAGCTGCACGCGCTGCATCGGCGCATGTCCGACCGGTGCGATCGTCGAACCGTATCGCGTCGACGCGCGCCGCTGCATCTCGTACCTGACGATCGAACTGAAAGGCAGCATTCCGGAGCCGCTGCGGCCGATGATCGGCAACCGCGTGTACGGCTGCGACGACTGCCAGCTCGTGTGTCCGTGGAACAAGTTCGCGCAGGCCGCGCCCGTCGCCGATTTCGACGTGCGGCACGGGCTCGACCGCGCGACGCTCGTCGAGCTGTTCGGCTGGGACGCTGACACATTCGATACGCGGATGCAGGGCAGCGCGATCCGGCGCATCGGTTACGAAAGCTGGCTGCGCAATCTCGCGGTCGGGCTCGGCAATGCGTTGCGCGCGCCGGCCGATCGGCTCGCGCCCGATGCGCGCGACGCGATCGTCGCCGCGTTGCGCGCGCGGGCCGACGATCCGTCGCCGGTCGTGCGCGAGCATGTCGAATGGGCGCTGCGTGCCGCATGAAGGCGGCGTAAAGTGTCGTCGGCGCGCGGCGGCGCCGCGCGTTTCACCGGTGAGGAGAAGCTCATGTTCAACGCAGTCATCGACGCACCGTTCGGCAAGGTCGGCATCCGCACCGATGCCGCGGTGGTGCGCGAGATCGTCTATCTGCCCGAGTCGGTCAAGTCGGTCGATCCGGATTCACTGCTCGCGAAGCGCGCGGTCAAGCAGATCGAACGTTATTTCGAGCGCGCGTCGGCACGCTTCGACCTGCCGCTCGCCGACGTCGGCAGTGCCTTCCAGCATCGTGTGTGGAACGTGATCAGCGATATTCCGCCCGGCACGGTGCTGACCTACGGACAGGTCGCGAAGCGGATCGGCAGCGCGCCGCGCGCGGTCGGCCAGGCGTGCGGCGCGAACTATTTCCCGCTCGTGATCCCGTGCCATCGCGTCGTCGCGGCAGGTGGCCTCGGCGGCTTCGCGAACCACGATGACAATGGCTATTACCAGAAAGTGAAGCGCTGGCTGCTGGCGCACGAAGGCGTGCCGTACCGATGAGTGAACCGTTGCTTTCCCCCGACTCCGCGTCCGACGCCACCGGCGACGAGGCCGCGGCATCGCCCGCGCTGCTCGCGAGCCGCGCGTCGATCGACGTGTTCTGCGACGCGCTGTGGCTCGAGCACGGGCTCGCGCGCAACACGCTCGATGCGTACCGGCGCGATCTGATGCTGTTTTCGCAATGGCTGGCCGCGACGCACGATACGTCGCTCGACTCGGCCGACGAGACGATGGTGACCGGCTACATCGGCGCGCGCAGCGACGGCAAGGCGACGTCGTCGAACCGGCGGCTATCGGTGTTCCGTCGCTATTACGGCTGGGCCGTGCGCGAGCATCGCGCGAGCGCGGACCCGACGCTGCGGATCACGTCGGCGAAGCAGGCCGCGCGGTTTCCGTCGACGCTGTCCGAGGCGCAGGTCGAGGCGCTGCTCGGCGCGCCCGACATCGGCACGCCGCTCGGCCTGCGCGATCGCACGATGCTGGAGCTGATGTACGCGAGCGGGCTGCGCGTGAGCGAGCTCGTCACGCTGAAGACCGTCGAGGTCGGGCTCAACGAGGGCGTCGTGCGCGTGATGGGCAAGGGTTCGAAGGAGCGGCTCGTGCCGTTCGGCGAAGTCGCGCATGGCTGGATCGAGCGCTACCTGCGCGACGCGCGGCCGGCGCTGCTCGGCGCGCGCGCGGCCGACGCGCTGTTCGTGACCGCGCGCGGCGACGGGATGACGCGCCAGCAGTTCTGGAACATCATCAAGCGCCACGCGCAGCACGCCGACGTGCGCGCGCACCTGTCGCCGCATACGCTGCGGCACGCGTTCGCGACGCACCTGCTGAACCACGGCGCCGACCTGCGCGTCGTGCAGCTGCTGCTCGGCCACAGCGACATCTCGACCACGCAGATCTACACGCACGTCGCGCGCGAGCGGCTGAAGACGCTGCACGCGCAACATCACCCGCGCGGCTAGCGCGGCGCGCGCCGGCCCACGCGCGGGATGCGGCTGGCGCCGCGCATCACGCGAGATCGCGCAGCTTGTGCTTCAGCACCTTGCCCGTCGACGCGGCGGGCAGCGCATCGAGCACGCGGATGCGCGCGGGGCGCTTGTAGGGCGCGAGCCGTTCCGCGCACCATGCCTGCAGCGCGGCCTCGGTCGCGGTCGCGCCCGGCACCAGCTCGACGAACGCGAGCACTTCCTCGTTGCCCTCGACCGCGCGGCCGACGACGGCCGCCTGCACGACGTCCGGGTGCGCGTTCAGCACCTGTTCGACCTCGACCGGATACACGTTGAAGCCCGAGTGGATGATCAGCTCCTTGCTGCGGCCCGCGATCGTCACGGAGCCGTCCGCTTCCCGGCGCGCGAGATCGCCAGTGCTGAGCCAGCCGTCGGGCGACACGGCCGCGCGCGTCGCATCCGCGTTGCGGTAGTAGCCGAGCATCACGTTCGGCCCGCGCACACGGATTTCGCCCACTTCGCCTGGCGGCACGTCGGCGCCGTCCGGTCCGACGATCCGCATCTCGACGCCCGGGATGGGCACGCCGACCGAGCAGTCGGTACGCGGCGCGTCGAGCGGCGTCTGCGTGATCGTCGGGCTGCTCTCGGTCATCCCGTAGCCGTTGTGCAGGGGCACGCCGTATACGCGCTCGACGCGCGCCTTCAGGTCGGCGTCGAGCGGCGAGCCGCCCGAATACGCGAAGCGCAGCCGCGGCGCGCGCCATGCGTGCGCGTGCGTGTGCAGGTGCTCGAGCAGCTTCGCGTGCATCGCGGGCACGCCCTGGAAGATCGTCACGCCTTCGTCGGCGAGCGCGACACGCACGGCCTCCGGCGAGAAGCGCGGCGCGAGCCGCAGCGTTGCGCCCGCGTACAGGCTGCCGAGGCAGACCGACGCGAGCCCGTACACGTGCGATACCGGCAGCACCGTATAGACGAGGTCGTCGGGCGACACGCCGCGCAGCGCGCTCGACGTCGCCGCGATGAACAGCAGGTTGCGGTGCGACAGCATCACGCCTTTCGGCGTACCCGTCGTGCCGGTCGTGTAGATCAGCGCCGCGCACTGCGCGGCTCCGTCGGTCGCCACCGGCTCGCCGGGCGCGTTCGTGTCGACGCGGTACGACCAGGCGCCGATGTCGACCGGCAGCGCGTCGGCGGGCGTCGCGTCGTAGCGCGCCGCGTGTGTGCGCGCATCGGGCGATGCTTCCGTCGCGAACGCGATCAGCTTCGGCCGTGCGTGCGCGGCGATCGCATCGAGTTCGCCGGCCGACAGCCGCGCGTTCGACACGAGCGCCCATGCGTCGACGCGCGCGACCGCGAACAGCAGCACGATCTGCGCGACGCTGTTTTCCGCGACGATCATCACGCGATCGCCGCCGCGCACGCCAAGGCGCGCGAGCCGCTCGGCGGCCGCATCGACGGCCTGCGACAGCTCGGCGTACGACAGGCGACGCGCGTCCTCGATCAGCGCCGGATGCGGGGGCGCATGCGCGGCCCAGCGGGCGGGCACGTCGGCGATGCGGCCGGGCAGCGCGGCGAGCAGTGCCGCGACGTCGAGCGGCGCGGATGGGCGGGCAGGCGAGGACATGGCGTCTCCAGAAGAAGGGCCGGGCGGCGGCGCGGCGAGTTTTGCGAACGATCGTGCCATGACGGCGGGTGCGCCACAATCGGTCAATCGGGCAATAGCACTTCGCGATGTCCGCAATGATGACGGAGGGGGCGCCGCGGCGACAGGCGCGCTCGCCCGGGACCCCGGGACAAAAGGGCCGCGAGTATACCGCCGGTGCGCGGCACGCTGCCGCGATCACGAGAGGGTGCGATCGCGCGATGACGACCGCCCGCCGGTCGTTCGCCATTAAAATGCCGCCATGAGCAAATCCAGACACGTGTCCGAGACACCCGCGACCCAGCTGCTGCGCCGCCACGGCGTCGCATTCGACGAGCATCCGTACGACTACGTCGAGCACGGCGGCACCGGCGAGTCGGCGCGCCAGCTCGGCGTCGACGAGCATAGCGTCGTGAAGACGCTCGTGATGGAGGACGAGCACGCGAAGCCGCTGATCGTGCTGATGCACGGCGACCGCACGGTGTCGACCAAGAACCTCGCTCGGCAGATCGGCGCGAAGCGCGTCGAGCCGTGCAAGCCCGACGTCGCGAACCGCCATTCCGGCTATCTGGTCGGCGGCACGTCGCCGTTCGGCACGCGCAAGACGATGCCCGTGTACGTCGAGTCGACCATCCTCGAATTGCCGACGATCTACCTGAACGGCGGCCGTCGCGGCTACCTCGTCAGCCTCGCGCCGGCGGTGCTCACGACGCTGCTCGGTGCGACACCCGTGCAGTGCGCGAGTGTCGACTGAGGGTTTCACCTTCGTGGCAGGCCGTGCTCGTTCGGTAGAATGAGCGCCGTTTCGGCCGCTCGGCCCGCTCGGCCCGCACGGCCGGCCGCCACGGCCTGCCAGCGGTTCGCCGCGACGGCACCCGCCGCAACCGGCCGGCATGCCGCGCCCGGCCGTCCCTTTACCGATACGTTGAAAGAAGAGTTCTCCGCATGCAGATCCTGCTCGCCGCACTTGTTGCCTACCTGATCGGTTCGGTGTCGTTCGCCGTTGTCGTCAGCGCCGCGATGGGCCTGGCCGATCCCCGTTCGTACGGGTCGAAGAATCCCGGCGCGACCAACGTGCTGCGCAGCGGCAACAAGAAGGCCGCGATCCTGACGCTCGTCGGCGACGCATTCAAGGGCTGGCTCGCCGTCTGGCTCGCGCGGCACTTCGGGCTGTCCGACGTCGCCGTCGCGTGGGTCGCGATCGCCGTGTTCGTCGGCCACCTGTATCCGGTGTTCTTCCGCTTCCAGGGCGGCAAGGGCGTCGCGACCGCAGCCGGCGTGCTGCTCGCCGTGCACCCGGTGCTCGGCCTCGCGACCGCGCTGACCTGGCTGATCGTCGCGTTCTTCTTCCGCTATTCGTCGCTCGCGGCGCTGGTGGCGGCCGTGTTCGCACCGGTGTTCGACGTGTTCCTGTTCGGCACCGGCCACAACCCCGTCGCATGGGCCGTGCTGGCGATGAGCGTGCTGCTCGTGTGGCGTCACCGCGGCAACATCTCGAAGCTGCTGGCCGGGCAGGAAAGCCGGATCGGCGACAAGAAGAAGGCAGCCTCCGACGGCGGTGCGCAGGACGGCGGGAAGGTCTGAGGAAGGGGATTGCTGCGGCCCGCCGGGGCGCCCCGTGTGCGGGGCCCGGCGGCGCGGCGTGATCGGCTGACGGCGCGGTTGACTGCGCGGCTGACGTCGGGATTGGCGGCGTCGATCAGTCGCGGAAGTTGTTGAAGTCGAGCGGAGTGTCGGTCACGTCCTTGCGCAGCATCGCGATCACGCTCTGCAGGTCGTCGCGCTTCGTGCTGGCCACGCGCACCGCGTCGCCCTGGATGCTCGCCTGCACCTTGATCTTGCTGTCTTTCACGAGCCTGACGATCTTCTTCGCGAGGTCGCCCGTCACGCCCTTCTTCACGGTGACGATCTGCTTGACCTTGTCGCCGCCGATCTTCTCGACCTTGCCGTAGTCGAGGAAGCGCACGTCGACGTTGCGCTTCGCGAGCTTGTTGATCAGCACGTCCTTGACCTGGCCGAGCTTGAAATCGTCGTCGGCGAACAGCGTCAGCTCGCGCTCCTTCTGCTCGACGCGCGCGTCGGAGCCCTTGAAGTCGAAGCGCGTCGAAATTTCCTTGTTCGACTGCTCGATGGCGTTCTTCACTTCGATCATGTTCGCTTCGGAAACGACGTCGAACGATGGCATGGCATTCTCCCTTGAGATGCGGGCGCCCGGCTTGCGCGCGGGCACTCGCTATAATTGCGGACTGTTTGCCATTTTACCGATGCCCCTCCGTTTGCCCAAGGCCGGCCGTGCGCCCGCCCGGCGGACGTGACCGCGAATACCGATGCCTTCTGACGATTCCGCCCTGTCGCTGCTCCCCGACCATCCGCTCGCCGCGCACAACACGTTCGGCATCGCCGCGAAGGCGCGCTTTGCCGCGCGCATCACGCACGCCGCGCAGTTCGAGGCGCTGCACCGCGACCCGCGCGTCGCGTCGCTGCCGCAACTCGTGCTCGGCGGCGGCAGCAACGTCGTGTTCACGCGCGATTTCGACGGCGTCGTGCTGCTCGACGAGATCGCCGGCCGCCGCGTTGTGCGCGAGGACGACGATGCATGGTACGTCGAGGCCGGCGGCGGCGAGAGCTGGCATACGTTCGTCGCGTGGACGCTCGAGCACGGGATGCCGGGCCTCGAGAACCTTGCGCTGATTCCGGGCACCGTCGGCGCCGCGCCGATCCAGAACATCGGCGCGTACGGCCTCGAGATGAAGACGTATTTCGACTCGCTGGTCGCCGTCGAACTCGCGACGGGGCGCAGCGAGCGCTTCGACGCCGCGCGCTGCGCGTTCGGCTATCGCGACAGCTTCTTCAAGCGGGAAGGGCGCGGCCGTTTCGCGATCGTCGCGGTGACGTTCCGGCTGCCCAAAAGCTGGACGCCGCGACTCGGCTATGCGGACGTCACGCGCGAACTCGACGCGCGTGGCATCGCGCCGGACGCGGCGACGCCGCTCGACGTGTTCGACGTGTTCGACGCGGTCGTCGCGATCCGCCGCGCGAAGCTGCCCGATCCGCTGGTGCTCGGCAACGCGGGCAGTTTCTTCAAGAATCCGGTGATCGACGACGCGCAGTTCGACGCGCTGCGCGCGCGCGCGCCGGACGTCGTGTCGTATCCGCAGCCGGACGGGCAGGTGAAGCTAGCGGCCGGCTGGCTGATCGACCGCTGCGGCTGGAAAGGGCGCGCGCTCGGCGCGGCGGCCGTGCACGAGCGGCAGGCGCTCGTGCTGGTGAATCGCGGTGGCGCGACGGGCGCCGACGTGCTCGCGCTGGCGCGGGCGATCCAGGACGACGTGCGCGAGCGGTTCGGCGTCGAGCTCGAACCCGAGCCGGTGTGCCTTTAACGTCGGTTTTCGTCCCGCGCGTTTCATTCGCTTCGCCCCGTACAAACAAAAAGCGCCGATCGTCGATCGGTGCTTTTTGTTCATATTCCGCCGGGTTCCGGCGGCGCGCGAGTGCTGCGGTCAGTGCTTGAGGCGGCCGAGCAGCAGGAACTCCATCAGCGCCTTCTGCACGTGCAGGCGGTTTTCCGCCTCGTCCCACACGACGCTCTGCGGGCCGTCGATCACGCCGGCCGTCACTTCCTCGCCGCGGTGCGCGGGCAGGCAGTGCATGAAGAGCGCGTCGGGGTTCGCGTGGCCCATCATTTCCTCGTCGACGCACCAGTCGGCAAACGCCTGCTTGCGCGCTTCGTTCTCGGCTTCGAAGCCCATGCTCGTCCACACGTCGGTCGTCACGAGATCGGCGCCCTTGCACGCTTCGTTCGGATCGTCGAACACCTCGTAGAACGGCGCGCTGTCCGGCGACACGAGCTTCATGTCGAGCGCATAGCCCGGCGGCGTCGACAGGCGCAGCTTGAAGCCGAGGATCTGCGCGGCTTCGATCCACGTGTACAGCATGTTGTTCGCATCGCCGACCCACGCGACCGTCTTGCCGGCGATCGGGCCGCGGTGCTCGTAGTACGTGAAGATGTCGGCGAGCACCTGGCACGGGTGGTATTCGTTGGTCAGGCCGTTGATCACCGGCACGCGGGAGTTCTCCGCGAAGCGCGTGATCACGTCCTGCTCGAACGTGCGGATCATGATGATGTCGACCATCCGCGAGATGACCTGCGCGGAATCCTCGACCGGCTCGCCGCGGCCGAGCTGCGTGTCGCGCGTGCTCATGAACACCGCGTGGCCGCCGAGCTGGAAGATGCCGGCTTCGAACGACAGCCGCGTGCGCGTCGAGCTCTTCTCGAAGATCATCGCGAGCGTGCGGTCGTGCAGCGGGTGATAGGTCTCGTAGTTCTTGAACTTGCGCTTCAGGATACCCGTGCGTTCGAGCACGTACTCGTAGTCTTCCAGCGAGAAATCCTTGAACTGCAGGTAGTGACGAATGGTTTTGGCGGTCATGAAGCGAAATACGGCGGGTCTCACCCGGCAGCGGGGCCGGACGGCGCCGCCGTCGGGTGTGGATAACTCAAAGCAGCATAAAGGATTTTCTGTGCTTTGACGAGCCACGAAGAAAAGCGGGGAGCGATCGGGGCGGGCGACGGAGGGTGTCGGAAGAGGGGGGGCGGCACGACGCGCGATGGCGCGCTGCGGTATAATTCAAAAGTTTTCTCCAGCCCGGCAGGCAAGGCTTTTCGCGTTCTGCCGGACACAAGCCGTGCGCTGCACAAATCCGGTGCGGCGCGCCGGCGGCACGCATCGACGGCCTGTTTTTCGGGATATCGAAGCGCGTGTGCCGCCGTCCCCCCAGCCTTGTGTTCGCGTGTCCAGGCGCCGTCGCCTGGACATTGCCGGGCCGTCACTTGGGTAACCACATGGCTGAAACCCCTCCGACCGAATTCTTCATCCAGGGCATCACGAAAGACGGGAAAAAATTTCGCCCGAGCGACTGGTCGGAGCGTCTGGCCGGCGTCATGGCCTGCTTCGGGCCGGGTGCGAGCGGGCCGAACGCGCGCCTGAAATATTCGCTGTACGTGCGCCCGACGATGCTCGGCGACCTGAAATGCGTGATCCTCGATTCCCGGCTGCGCGACATCGAGCCGATGGCGTTCGATTTCGTGCTGAACTTCGCGAAGGACAACAACCTCGTCGTCACCGAGGCGTGCGAACTGCCGGACTACAACGAAAAGAAGTGAATTCGACGGGCGAGGGCGCATGCCGCGCCCGCGTCCGGCAGTCGCCCGGCGCGATGCACGGACGACGCGCAACAAAAAAGCCCGCCTAGGCGGGCTTTTTTGCGATCGCAGGAAACAGGAGCGCCCGCCGAAGCGGGCACGCCGGATTTACGCTGCTGCCTGCAGACCCTTGACGGCTGCGGCGAGGCGGCTCTTGCTGCGAGCGGCCTTGTTCTTGTGAACGATCTTCTTGTCGGCGATCGTGTCGATCGTCTTCACGGCAGCCTTGAACAGCTCGGCAGCCTTTGCCTGGTCGCCGGCTTCAACAGCCTTGCGAACCGACTTGATCGCGGTACGGAATTTCGAGCGCAGCGCCGAGTTGTGCGAATTTGCCTTCGCGGCTTGGCGGGCGCGCTTGCGTGCTTGTGCGGAGTTAGCCATGACGGTTCCTTATCCTGTCCTGTTTCCAGAGCTTGGAGCCTGACGGCCAAGCGCTGCTTTTCGATCCGTCCCCTGAGAGCGATTGCCCAGGGGCGCATAAAAAACGGTGATTTTAACCGAGGCCGAGACATGAAAACGACAGGCGCCGTGCATGTAACAGGCTCAGAAACCGGCGATTATAGCAACAAAATCAAGCGTGTGGCAAGGTCAACGTGACGTCGGCCGGACGGGGGCGCCGGCGACGTGCGCCCTTTTCGGCATCCGTCCGTGCCGGGACACGCAACGTCCGTATAATAAGCGCCCCATGAATCTATTCCGAGCCCTGCTGACGGTCAGCGGCTTCACGCTGCTGTCGCGCGTGACCGGACTGGCCCGCGAGACGCTGATCGCCCGTGCGTTCGGCGCCAGTCAATACACCGACGCGTTCTACGTCGCTTTCCGCATTCCGAACCTGCTGCGCCGCCTGTCCGCCGAAGGCGCGTTCTCGCAGGCGTTCGTGCCGATCCTGGCCGAGTTCAAGAACCAGCAGGGGCACGACGCGACCAAGGCGCTCGTCGACGCGATGTCGACCGTGCTCGCCTGGGCGCTCGCCGTGCTGTCGGTCCTCGGGATCGCCGGCGCGTCGTGGGTCGTGTTCGCGGTCGCGTCCGGCCTGCACACCGACGGGCAGGCGTTCCCGCTCGCGGTCACGATGACGCGGATCATGTTCCCGTACATCGTGTTCATCTCGCTGACGACGCTCGCCTCCGGCGTGCTGAACACCTACAAGAGTTTCTCGCTGCCGGCGTTCGCGCCGGTGCTGCTCAACGTCGCGTTCATCGCCGCGGCCGTGTTCGTCGCGCCGCATCTGAAGGTGCCGGTCTACGCGCTCGCATGGGCCGTCATCGTGGGCGGCGTGCTGCAGTTCCTCGTGCAGCTGCCGGGGCTGAAGAAGATCGACATGGTGCCGCTGATCGGCCTCAACCCGGCGCGCGCGCTGCGTCATCCCGGCGTGAAGCGCGTGCTCGCCAAGATGGTGCCCGCGACGTTCGCGGTGTCGGTCGCGCAACTGTCGCTGATCATCAACACCAACATCGCGTCGCGGCTCGGGCAGGGCGCGGTGTCGTGGATCAACTACGCCGACCGGTTGATGGAATTCCCGACCGCGCTGCTCGGTGTCGCGCTCGGCACGATCCTGCTGCCGAGCCTGTCGAAGGCGCACGTCGATGCCGATTCGCATGAATATTCGGCGTTGCTCGACTGGGGGCTGCGCGTCACGTTCCTGCTCGCGGCGCCGAGCGCGCTCGCGCTGTTTTTCTTCGCGACGCCGCTCACCGCGACGTTGTTCAACTACGGCAAGTTCGATGGGCATACGGTCACGATGGTCGCGCGCGCGCTCGCGACCTACGGGATCGGTCTCGTCGGCATCATCCTGATCAAGATTCTCGCGCCGGGCTTCTACGCTAAGCAGGACATCAAGACGCCCGTGAAGATCGCGATCGGCGTGCTGATCGTCACGCAGATCTCGAACTACGTGTTCGTGCCGCTGATCGGCCATGCGGGCCTCACGTTGAGCATCGGCGTCGGTGCATGCCTGAACTCGCTGCTGCTGTTCCTCGGGCTGCGCAAGCGCGGCATCTACCAGCCGTCGCCGGGCTGGCTGCGCTTCTTCGTGCAGTTGATCGGCGCGGCGCTCGTGCTCGCGGGCCTGATGCACTGGTGCGCGATCAGCTTCGACTGGACCGGCATGCGTGCGCAGCCGCTCGATCGCATTGCGCTGATGGCCGCGTGCCTCGTGCTGTTCGCTGCACTATATTTCGGTATGTTGTGGGTGATGGGCTTCAAATACGCTTACTTCAGAAGGCGCGCCAAGTGACGACCGCAATGACCCGCGTCCTCGACTACTTCAGCACGCTCGTGGCGGACGACGACAGTCTGCCCGTCACGGAAACCGCGCTGTCGCTCGCGCAGGACGCGTATCCCGACCTCGACCTGCAGGGTACGCTGGCCGAAATCGACATGCTGGCCGCGCGGCTGAGCCGCCGGCTCGCCGACGATGCGGACCTGAAGGACCGCGTCGCCGCGCTGAACGAATTCTTCTTCCGCGAACTCGGCTTCGCATGCAATCACAACGATTACTACGACCCCGATAACAGCCACCTGAACGCGGTGCTGAAGCGGCGGCGCGGGATTCCGATCTCGCTGTCGGTGCTGTACCTGGAGCTCGCCGAGCAGATTGGCGTGCCGGCGCGCGGCGTGTCGTTCCCCGGCCACTTCCTGCTGCGTGTGACGCTGCCGGACGGCGACCTGATCATCGATCCGACCAACGGCCATTCGCTGTCCGAAGCCGAGATGGTCGAGATGCTCGAGCCGTACGTCGCGCGTGCGGCGGGCGCGGTCGACAGCGCGTTGCGCGCGTTGCTGCAGCCGGCCACGAGCCGCGAGATCATCGCGCGGATGCTGCGCAACCTGAAGACGATCTATCTGCAGACGGAACGGTGGCAGCGGCTGCTCGCGGTGCAGCAGCGGCTCGTGATCCTGTTGCCCGAACACCTCGACGAGGTGCGCGATCGCGGCTTCGCGTATGCGCGGCTCGACTATCTGCGCCCCGCGCTCGAGGATCTCGAGCAGTATCTGGGTGAGCGGCCCGAGGCGGACGACGCGACCGTCGTCGAATCGCAGGTGACCGAGTTGCGGCAGCGGATGCAGCGCGACGGCGAGGACTGAGCCCTCGCCGTATCGCTGGAACCCGGAACGTCAAAACGCCCGCATCGCGGGCGTTTTTCGTTTGCAGCTGTTCGCATTTATTTCGGCTGCATCCGGATCGCGCCGTCGAGGCGGATCACTTCGCCGTTGAGCATCGGGTTCTCGACGATCTGGCGCACCAGCATCGCGTATTCGTCCGGTTTGCCGAGCCGCGGCGGGAACGGCACCATCGCGCCGAGCGCGTCCTGCACGTCCTTCGGCATACCGAGCAGCATCGGTGTCTCGAACAGCCCGGGCGCGATCGTCATCACGCGGATGCCGCTGCGCGACAGGTCGCGTGCGATCGGCAGCGTCATGCCTGCGACGCCGGCCTTCGACGCCGCATACGCGGCCTGGCCGATCTGCCCGTCGTAGGCGGCGACCGATGCGGTGCTGACGATCACGCCGCGTTCGCCACCGTCGTTCGGCGCGGTCGCGGCCATCGCGGCCGCCGCGAGCCGGATCATGTTGAAGGTGCCGATCAGGTTCACGTTGATCGTCTTCGCGAACACGTCGAGCGGATGCGCGCCGTCCTTGCCGACGGTTTTCGCGGCGGGCGCGATGCCCGCGCAGTTCACGAGGCCGCGCAGCGTGCCCGCGCGCGTCGCGGCGTCGACGGTCGCCTGCGCGTCGGTCTCGCTCGACACGTCGCAGCGCACGAACAGGCCGCCCAGCTCGCTCGCGAGCGCCGTGCCGGCCGCCTCGTTCAGGTCGGCGAGCACGACCTTGCCGCCGGCCTGCGCAAGCATGCGGGCCGTTCCGGCGCCGAGGCCCGATGCGCCGCCCGTGATCAGAAAGACGTTGCCGCGAATCTCCATCACTGTCTCCTTGGTTGGGTCCGATGCCGGTCGATCGGAGGATAGGCCGCCGGGCCGGTTCACGCGACGCACACATTCGATCGATTGTACGGGGCGCCGCCGGGCGTCGGCGAGACCGGCACGGTCGTGCGAATCCAGGTCGGAGGAAACGGACCGAATCGACAACGCAGACGAAACGGACGAAAAAAAACCGCCCGGAAAGGGCGGCTTGCGGTGCACGACGCGATGCTCACTTCAGTGCGTCGAACGCACGCTCTCGGATTTCATCGACGCTGCCGAGGCCCGAGATCTTGCGATACTGCGGGGCCTTCAGGCCGTTTTCCTCGCCGCGCTGCGCCCAGTCGCCGTAGTACGTGATCAGCGGCTTGGTCTGCGCTTCGTACACTTCGAGACGCTTCTTGACGGTTTCTTCCTTGTCGTCGTCGCGCTGGATCAGCGGTTCGCCCGTCACGTCGTCCTTGCCCTCGACCTTCGGCGGGTTGAACTTCACGTGGTACGTGCGGCCCGATGCCGGGTGCGTGCGGCGGCCGCTCATGCGCTCGACGATCTCCGAGAACGGGACGTCGATTTCGAGCACGTAGTCGATCGCGACGCCGGCTTCCTTCATCGCGTCAGCCTGCGCGATCGTGCGCGGGAAGCCGTCGAACAGGTAGCCGTTCGCGCAGTCGGATTCCTTCAGGCGCTCCTTCACGAGGCCGATGATCAGGGCGTCCGGCACGAGCTTGCCGGCGTCCATGTAGCCCTTCGCCTCGACGCCGAGCGGCGAGCCGGCCTTGACGGCCGCGCGCAGCATGTCGCCCGTCGAGATCTGCGGGATGCCGAACTTTTCCTTGATGAAATTTGCCTGGGTACCCTTGCCCGCGCCGGGCGCACCCAACAGGATCAAACGCATGGTGATATCTCCGGTATGTAGATTCGTGTGGCGAGACGCAAAAGCGTCGGCGACAGCATGCGCGGGGCTTGCCTTGCGCGCGGCGGACCGGTCTGATGCGGCGCGTCGGCGAAAAGCGACGTGCGGCTGCCGGGACGGGCCGTGGCGGGGGCAAGCGAGGCGCGCGGGTCGCGGACGGCTCGCACAATCGCCTGATTATGCCACGGGTTATTTTGAACCCGGCCGAAAAAGGGCCTGCACGCGCGCGAGATCGGCCGGCGTGTCGATTCCGGCTTCGGGCGCATGCTCGGTGATCAGCACGGCGATGCGCTCGCCGTGCCACATCGCACGCAGCTGTTCGAGCTGCTCGGCCTGCTCGATCGGCGCCTGCGCGAGCGACGGATAGGTGCGCAGGAAACGCGCGCGATACGCGTAGAGGCCGATGTGGCGGAAGACCGGAAAGGCCGGCGCCGGCATGGCCGCGACGTCGGGCCAGTGCGGCTGGTACGCATCGCGGCTCCACGGAATCGGCGCGCGTGAGAAGTACATCGCGACGTTGCGCGCGTCGAGCGCGACCTTCACGATGTTCGGGTTGAACACGTCGGCCGCGTCGTGGATCGGGTGCGCGGCGGTCGCGATCGCGCAGTCCGGATGCGCGGCGAGGTGCGACGCTACGTCGCGCACAAGCGCGGGGTCGATCAGCGGCTCGTCACCCTGCACGTTGACGACGACGGTGTCGTCGCGCCACCCGAACGTCGCGGCGACTTCCGCGAGCCGGTCGGTGCCGGACGGATGGTCGGCGCGCGTCAGCACCGCTTCGAAACCGTGCTCGCGGGCCGCGTCGAGCACGCTCTGCGCGTCGGACGCGACGAGCACCTGCTGCGCACCCGCTTCGCGCGCACGTTCGGCGACACGGACGACCATCGGCTTGCCGCCGAGATCGGCGAGCGGCTTGTTCGGCAGGCGCGTCGACGCGAGCCGGGCAGGAATGACGGCGATGAAGGGCTGCGGATGAGTCATCGGGGCGGGTCGGTGAGAAGAGCGGGGCGGGCGGCGCGTCGAAGGCAGGCCGCTCGGCAGGGTCCGGCACGCGGCCGCGGGCGAACTGCGGCCGGGCGCCGGTACAGCGGTGCGGCGTTTAGCTGCCCGCCGGGCCGGCGGGGTCGACCGGCGTGCCTTCGACGGTCTGGCGTGCTTCGTCGACGAGCATCACGGGGATGCCGTCGCGGATCGGGTAGGCGAGCTTGTCGGCGTTGCAGATCAGCTCCTGCGCGGCGCGGTCATAGTGGAGCGGGCCTTTGCAGATAGGGCACACAAGGATTTCAAGCAGGCGAGCGTCCACGGAGTTTCTCCACAACGAGGGCAATGAGGCGAGGATCGAGCGCGGCTTCGACGGGGACGACCCACAGCCGAGCGTCGCGCCAGGAAGCGCCCAATTTTACTGCATCCTTCTCGGTGATCAGGATCGCATCGACCGCGTCGTCGACGAACGGATTGTCGGCGAACGCGTAATGGTCGGGCAGCGCGCGCGTCGCCGGCGCGAGGCCGGCCGCGCGCAGCGTCGCGAAGAAGCGTTCCGGCGCGCCGATGCCGGCCGCGGCGAGCACGCGCTCGTTCGCGAATTGCGACAGCGGGCGGCGCAGCGCCGGCTGGTCGAGGTGCCAGGCGGCGCCCGGTGTCAGCGCGAGCGCATAGGTATCGGGCCACGGCGGCAGCGCGCCGCTGTACGGATCGTTGACGAGCGTCGCGTCGCGATGGCGCGACAGCGGCTCGCGCAGCGGGCCGGCCGGCAGCAGGAAGCCGTTGCCGCCGAGCCGGTGGTCGAACACGACGAGCTCGACCGTGCGCGCGAGGCGGTAGTGCTGGAGGCCGTCGTCGCTGACGATCACGTCGACGTCAGGATGCGCGGCGCGCAGCGCCTGCGCGGCCGCGACGCGGTCGGGGCAGACCCAGACGGGCGCACCGGTGCGGCGCGCGATCAACAGCGGTTCGTCGCCGGCCGCGCTCGCGCGCGACGCGGGCGTGACCGCGGTGGGCGCCTTCACGTTCGCGCCGTAGCCGCGCGACACGACGCCCGGCGTGAAACCGGCCGCGCGCAGCGCGTCGACGAGCGCGATCACGGTCGGCGTCTTGCCGGTGCCGCCGACGGTCACGTTGCCGACCACGACGACGGGCACGCCGACGTCGACCGGCTGCTTCCAGCCCTGCGCGTAGGCCGTGCGGCGCAGCGCCGCGCACAGGCCGAACACGCACGCGAACGGCGTGAGCGCCCACGCGAGGGCGCCGCGCCGCTGCCATTCGCGCGTGAGGCGCGCTTCGAGCCGCGCGAGCGGGCTGCCGGGCGCGCTCATCGGGCCGGGCGCGGCGCGTCGTGCGCCGCGGCGTGGGACGGATTCGTCAAGACGGATTCTCCGTTGGGCGGCGCATGCCGCAAGGTCTTCGGAAGGCGGCACTCTAGCGCGCCGCACGCGGGCGCGGCAAGCGCGGCCGGGCGACGCCCTCGATGGGGCCGGATCGGGGCGGGCTGTGGATAACTCTGTGAAAAACTCCCTGCCTGTTCGCGTCAAACGCCCGCCAGGTGGACATCGAATCGATGGCAAATCAAACCGTAAGGTTTAAAAAACTATAAAAATCAATGTGTTGTGTGGAATCGTCTGGTTTTTTCCGCGGTTTTCAAGCGTTTTTGATGGACGATTGCCAGAGTGTGGACACCTTCCGCGTGTTGCAGCGCGGGCGGCCGGCGCTGGACGCCGCGCGCGCGTCGGACTATCGTGTCGCCGCCAGCATTCATTCGACCGCCCATGCTTTCCGACTCTCCTTTTTCCGCTCCCGGCGCCACTCGCGGCGGCGACGAAGTGATTCCCGTTTCGGCGCTCAATCGCGCGATTTCGACGATGCTCGAGCGCTCGTTTCCGCTGCTGTGGATCTCGGGCGAAGTGTCGAATTTCACGCGCGCCGCGAGCGGCCACTGGTATTTCTCGATCAAGGACCAGCAGGCGCAGATGCGCTGCGTGATGTTTCGCGGTCGCGCGCAGTACGCGGAATTCACGCCGCGCGAAGGCGACCGGATCGAGGTGCGCGCGGTCGTCACGATGTACGAGCCGCGCGGCGAAGTGCAGCTCAACGTCGAGGCCGTGCGGCGCACCGGCCAAGGGCGCCTGTACGAGGCGTTCCTGAGGCTGAAGGCGCAGCTCGAGGCCGAAGGCCTGTTCGCGCCCGAGCGCAAGCGGCCGCTGCCGGCGCACCCGCGCGCGATCGGCATCGTCACGTCGCTGCAGGCCGCCGCGCTGCGTGACGTGCTGACCACGCTCGCGCGCCGCGCGCCGCACATCCCGGTGATCGTCTATCCGGCGCCCGTGCAGGGCGCGGGCTCGGCCGAGAAGCTCGTCGCGGCCGTGCAGACCGCGAACGCGCGGCGCGAGGTCGACGTGCTGCTGGTCTGTCGCGGCGGCGGGTCGATCGAGGATCTGTGGTCGTTCAACGACGAAGCGCTCGCGCGTGCGATCGCGGCGAGCGAACTGCCGGTCGTCAGCGGCGTCGGCCACGAAACCGATTTCACGATCGCGGACTTCGCGGCCGACCTGCGCGCGCCGACGCCGACCGGCGCGGCCGAGCTCGCGAGTCCGCAGCGCGCGTTGCTGTTGCGCGAGGTTGCCGACCGGCAGCGCGTGCTTGCACGCAGCCTGGAACGCGGGCTCGAGCAGCGTGCGCAGCAGCTCGACTGGCTCGCGCGCCGGCTCGTCAGCCCGGCCGAACGGCTGCAGCGGCAGCGCGTCCATGTCGAACAGCTGGCGGTGCGGCTCGCGTCGGCGGCGTCGCGGCCGGTGCGCGACGCGCGTGCGCGTTTCGCGCTCGCGCAATTGCGCTGGCAGCGCGCGCGGCCCGACCCGGCGCAGGCGCGCCATGCGCTCGCAGGGCTGTCGCAACGTCTCACGGTGGCGCTGCAGCGCCGTCACGAGCGCGATACCGCGCGCGTGTCGGCCTGCGCGGCGCGGCTAGAGGTGCTGAGCCCGCAGCGCACGCTCGAGCGCGGCTACGCGGCGCTGATCGACACGCAGACCGGCCGCGCGGTGCGCGCGCCGAATGCGCTGAAACCGCAGCGCCGCCTGACCGTGCATCTCGCCGAGGGCTCGGCCGACGTATCGCTCGCCGACGTGCAGCCGCGGCTGACCGATGCGATCTGACGACGGCGGTGGCGGCGGCGTAAGCGAAACGAAGGTCACGCACCCGGCGGTCCGGATGCACCGGGCGTGCCGGACGCGGGAACGGAGGCTGCGCATCGTCGTCTCGTCCTGCCGGATGAAGCGTCAGCGCCGATTTTCTGCATACCGCGGATAAATGCCCGTGAGTTTGCGGGGATATTCGGACTCGCCTACAATCGGACGCTCGGCAGCATTCAACACAGCCTCCCTACATACTCAACGAAGGAATCGCCATGGCTCATACGCTCCCGCCGCTCCCGTACGCTGAAGACGCACTCGCGCCGACCATCTCGAAAGAGACGATCGAGTACCACTACGGCAAGCACCATCAGGCTTATGTGACGAACCTGAACAATCTGATCCCGGGCACGGAGTTCGAAAGCCTGTCGCTGGAAGAGATCGTGAAGAAGTCGTCGGGCGGCATCTTCAACAACGCCGCGCAAATCTGGAACCACACGTTCTTCTGGAACAGCCTGTCGCCGAACGGCGGCGGCGCACCGTCGGGCGCGCTGGGCGACGCGATCAACGCGAAGTGGGGTTCGTACGACGCGTTCAAGGAAGCGTTCACGAAGGCCGCGGTCGGCACGTTCGGTTCGGGCTGGGCATGGCTCGTGAAGAAGGCCGACGGTTCGCTCGACATCGTGTCGACGAGCAACGCCGCCACGCCGCTGACGACGGCCGACAAGCCGCTGCTGACGATCGACGTGTGGGAACACGCGTACTACATCGACTACCGCAACGCACGTCCGAAGTTCGTCGAAGCGTTCTGGAACATCGTGAACTGGGACTTCGCGGCGAAGAACTTCGCGTAAGTCCAGGCGTCCCGCGCGCCTTTGCGGCGCGCGGCACCCCAAGAAAAGCCCTCGTCACGAGGGCTTTGTTGTTTTTGTCGGGCGTGAATCGACGCGCGGCATTCGCCGGATCAGACGATCATCCCCGACAACCAGCCGAGCGCCGCACTGGCGATCACGACGGCCCACGGCGGCACGCGCCAGAACACGAGCGCGACGAACGCGACGAGCGCGGCCGCGAAGTCGCGCGGCGACACGATCGTGTCGCTCCACACCGGGTGATAGAGCGCGGCCAGCAGCAGCCCGACGACGGCCGCGTTCACGCCCGCGAGCGCGGCCTGCATGCGCGTGCTGCGGCGCAGGCGTTCCCAGAACGGCGCGGTGCCCGCGACGAGCAGGAACGACGGCGCGAAGATCGACACGAGCGCGATCGTTCCGCCGAGCCAGCCGTTCGGCGCGTCGCGCAGCGATGCCCCGAGGAAGGCCGAGAACGTGAAGAGCGGCCCCGGCACGGCCTGCGCGATGCCGTAGCCGGCCAGGAACGCGGAATCGCCGATCCAGCCCGGCGCGACGACGGCGGCCTGCAGCAGCGGCAGCACCACGTGCCCGCCGCCGAACACGAGCGCGCCGGTGCGGAAGAAGGCGTCGATCACTGCGAGCGTGCTCGAATGAAACGCACCGGCCGCGACCGGCAAGACGACGATCAGCGCGGCGAACAGGACAAGCCACAGCACGCCCGCGCGGTTCGACACGTGCAGCGGCAATGGATCGTGGGCGCCGCGGTCGGGCTGGGGCAACAGCACGAGACCGGCTGCGCCCGCCGCGACGATCACGGCCACCTGTAGCCATGCGGCCGGCACGAGCAGCGCGATGCAGGCCGCGATCACCATCAGCGTGACGCGGCGCGCATCCGGGCACAGCGTGCGCGCCATGCCCCACACCGCCTGCGCGATCACCGCGACCGACACGATGCGCAGCCCGTGCAGCGCGCCCGCCGCGACCGGCATGCCCGTCGCGTTCACGCCGAGCGCGAACAGCATCATCAGCAGCGCCGACGGCAGCGTGAAGCCGAGCCACGCGGCGAACATCCCCGCATAGCCCGCGCGAGACAGGCCGATCGCCATCCCGACCTGGCTGCTCGCCGGCCCCGGGAGGAACTGGCACAGGCCGACGAGATCCGCATACGTGCGTTCGGTCAGCCAGCCGCGCCGCGTGACGAACGCGTCGCGGAAGTAGCCGAGATGCGCGACGGGCCCGCCGAACGACGTGAGGCCGAGTCGCAGGAACGCGACGAATACGGGCCACGCGTGGCGGGAAGGAGTAGTGACGGTGGACGTGTTCAAGCGTGGATGCGGGGAGGGTGAACGAGCCGCCACGATAGCGCGATGCGATGCCGGCGGGAATGCGGCGTTGCGGCGATTGCGCGGCGGCGGTGTCGGGACATGGTCAGTACGTGTGGTCGGGCAGCCCGCTCGCGCGGCGCAGCGCGTCGACGTCGACGAGTTCGATCTCGCCGACATGCAGCCGCACGACGCCGTCGGCCTGCAGCGCCTTCAGCAGCTGGTTGGTGGTCTGCCGCGTCAGCGACAGCATCGCCGCGAGTTTTTCCTGCGATAGCCGGATGCGCGTGCGGCCGGCGCTGATCCCGCCGTAGCCGTCGGCGATCATCAGCAGCCGTGCGGCCAGCCGCTGCGCGGCCGGCATCACGCTCATCGATTCGACGGTCAGGAAGCTCAGCCGGAGCTTTTGCGCCATCAACAGCGCGAACTGCCGCCAGTATTGCGGCGTCGTGTCGAGCGTCGCGAGCAGCGCGGCCTGCGGGACGTGCAGCAGCAGCGTGTCGTCGAGTGCGATCGCGTCGTGCGTGCGCGGCTGGCCGTCGAACAGCGCGATCTCGCCGAACCATGTGACGGGTTCGGCGACCATCAGCAGCGCTTCCTTGCCCTGCGGATCGACCGCGCCTATGGTGAGGGAACCGGCCAGCACCGCATACAGCCCGCACGGCGGGTCGCCGCGGCGAAACAGCGCGTGGCCGGCCGGCAGGCGCCGCAACGCGGCGCGGGCGAGCAGGTCGTCGCGCAACGCGGGCGGCAGCGCGGCGAACCACGGGTGCGCTGCGATCTGCGGCAGGTAGGGGGCGAGCGGCGAGGGCATGGGCACGCGATGTCGGGTAGCTGACAGAGGTTCTCGGGCGTGACGCGCATCATAGCGCTCAATGATCGTTCAGGAGACACCATGAAGACGCTCGAAGACCACCTTTCCCAGTATGCGGCCTACCATCGCGACGCGCGCAACATCGCGACGCATCTGGTCGGCATCCCGATGATCGTGTTCGCGGTCGAGGTGCTGCTGTCGCGGCCGGCGCTCGGCACGCTGGCCGGTATCGCTCTGTCACCGGCGCTGCTGCTCGCGGTGGCGTTCGCGGCGTTCTACCTGCGCCTCGACCTGCGCTTCGGGGTGGTGATGACCGCGCTGTTCGCACTCGGCCTGTGGGCCGCGCAGACGCTCGCGCTGCTGCCGACCGCGCGATGGCTCGGGATCGGCATCGGCGCGTTCGTGGTCGGCTGGATCGTGCAGTTTGTCGGGCACTGGTTCGAGGGGCGCAAGCCCGCGTTCGTCGACGACCTGGTCGGGCTGATGGTCGGGCCGCTGTTCGTCGTCGCGGAAGTCGCGTTCTTCATGGGCCTGCGCGGCGACGTGCGCCGCGAGGTCGAGCGGCGCTCGGGCCCTGTCCATGGCGGCGCGCACTCGCATGTCTGACACGTCGGCCGCGCAGGTACCGCGCGTCGCCCACCACACCACGCGCGATGCGCAACGGCTAAGATGCGGGGTGCGTCGCACGACAGGACGCGTACGCGGAGCTATCGACATGGTGGATCGCCCGACTCTCGATGCCTACGAAGCCCATGCCGCGCAATACGCGCAGGACTGGCTCGACCAGGCCGCCCCCGACGACATGTATGCGCTGCTCGAGCAGTATTTCTCGCCGGGGCCGACGGCCGACGTCGGCTGCGGCGCGGGGCGCGATACCGCGTGGCTCGCTTCACGGGGATTCGACGTGCGCGGCTACGATGCGAGCGCCGCGCTGCTCGCCGAGGCGCGCCTGCGCCACCCGTCGCTGACGTTCGAGCTGGCTGCGCTGCCGGCGCTCGCCGGCGTGCCGTCCGGCGCGTTTCGAAACGTGTTGTGCGAGACGGTCGTCATGCATCTCGAACAGGCGGATGCCGCGGCGGCGGCCGCGCGGCTGGCCGCGCTGCTGATGTCCGGCGGCACGTTGTACCTGAGCTGGCGGGTGGCCGGCAACGGCGCGTTGCGCGACGAGCGCGGTCGCTTGTACACGCCGCTCGATTCGGCGCGGATGCATGCGGCGCTCGGCGCCGGCATGCACGTGATCGACGAGCACGAGGTGGTCAGTGCGTCGTCCGGCAAGCGCGTGCACCGGCTGATCGCGCGTCGGGCCGGCGACGTCGAGGGCGCAGCATGAGCGCGGCGCGCGAACTCATTCGCGGTTAAGCGCCGCTTCCCAGTTGATGTCGACGCACAGCACCTGCATGCCGGTCGCGGCCGGCGCGGCGATCGATGCGGTCACGCACAGGTGCGCTTCGTTGATCGACAGGTACGGAGGCGTCAGCTGCACGCGGCCCGGCGCGCGCATCGCGTGGATGAAGTAGGGGCGGCGCTCCCAGCTCGCGCCTTCCGAATGCAGCAGCGGCCGGAAGCGCTTCGCCCGCTGCGATACGCTGCCGCGCGCGAGCACGTTGTCGCCGATCTGGCGGCCCGATGCATCGAGCAGGAAGCAGCGCGCGGTTTCCGGCAACCCGAGCACGGCGCCGGCGGCGTCGATCAGCGATTCGCCCGCGACGAGCTTCTGGCTCGCTTCCTCCAGCGCCGCGACATACGGCGCGAGGCGTTCGGCCTGCGTGTGCTCGCGTTGCGCGACGCGCAGCCGCAACGCGGCCGACAGCGTATCCATGCAGCCGGCGGCGGCCTGCGGTTGTACGGGGTCGACGCTCGGCCCCGCGAAGTACTGCCCTTGCACGAAATCGACGTCGCATTCGAGCGCGATCAGCGCATCGCGCTCGGTCGAGAGCCCGCCCATCAGCACGAGCTGTCCGGATTCGTGCAGCAGCGACACGAGCCCCGGCAGCACACGCTCGAGATGTGAGTGTTCGCTCGCCTGCGCGAGGATCCCGCGGTCGAGCGTGACGATGTCGGGGTGCAGGTGCCACACGCGGTCGATGTTCGAATGCTTCGCGCCGAAGCCGCCGAGCGCGATCAGGAAGCCGGCCTTGCGCAGACCGTCGACGATCGCCGCATAGCGCGGCGTCTCGCCGCCTGCCTGCTCGGGCACCTCGAGCACCACGCGATGCGGCGGCAGGCCGAGCGCCTTCAGGTTCGCGAGCAGCGCGTCGCCGTAGATGGTGTCCATCAGCGCGGCCGGATGCAGGCTCAGGAAGAGCCATTCGTCGTGACTGTCGAACGCGTGGAAGTTGCCGAGATGCAGCGATTCGGCGAGCCGGCCGAGCTCGAGCAGGTCGCCGCGCCGCGCCGCCTGCGTGAACACCTCGTGCGACGCGACCTGGCGGCTTTCCTCGTCGTGCGCGCGCAGCGACGCGTGATAGCCGATCGCCCGGCGGTGCGACACCGAGAAAACGGGCTGAAACACGCTGAACACGGTGTACGCACCGTACAGCACGGTGCGCCGCTTTCCGTCGTCGCCGGCGACGGGGCGGGGCGGCTGAAAGCCGGGTGGATCGATGTCGATCATGCTCATGATGTCGGCCGAAGGAAGACTGCCAGTTTACCTACAGAATAGGCGAGCAAGAAGCATGCACGACATCGCGCCCCGTGCGACGGCCGGTCGCGGCCGGCGGCTGCCGCGCGGTGCGGACGTTCTGCACCGACATGGTGCGCGGCGCGCCGTCGTGGCGATTGTGGTGGCGCGCGCCGTGTGTCACGCGCGTTCGGATGGATCCGTCTTGTGCTGCGCGCGGCCGCGGATCTCGGGTGCGAGCTGCGCGAAGATCCATGCGGACGCGGCCGTGATGATCCCGACGCAGATGAAGGTCGCATGGAACGCCGGCAGCGTGTTGCTCGGCGTCACCGTGCGCAGCATCCCCGTGAAGGTGGCCAGCAGCGTGCCCGCGACCGTGACGCCGAGGCTCATCGACAGCATCTGCACGAGCGAGAACAGGCTGTTGCCGCTGCTCGCGCCGCCCGTGCCCAGATCCTTCAGCGTCAGCGTGTTCATCGCGGTGAACTGCATCGAGTTGAAACCGCCGAACAGCGCGAGATGAACGACCTTCACCCACACGGGCACCGTGTCGCGCATCAGCGCGAAGCTCGCCATCATCACGCCGACCATGATCGTGTTCGCGAGCAGTACCTTGCGGTAGCCGTGCTGCGTGATCAGGCGCGTGATGATCCGCTTCGAGAACATCCCGGCCGCCGCGACCGGCAGCATCATCAGCCCGGCCTCGAACGCCGAATAGCCGAGGCTCACCTGCAGCAGCAGCGGGATCAGGTACGGCATCGCGCCGCTGCCGATCCGCGCGAACAGGTTGCCGAGCAGGCCGACGCTGAACGTATGGATCTTGAACAGTTCGAGCGAGAAGATCGGCTGCGGCGCGCGTACCGCGTACAGGCCGTACGCGACGAAGCACGCGAGGCTCAGGATCAGCAGCACGAGCACGGCCGCGTGCTGCATTCCGAGATCGGCGAGGCCGTCGAGCGACAGCGAGATCGCGACCATCCCGATCGTCAGCAGCAGATAGCCCTTCAGGTCGAAGCGGCCGACGGCCGGGTTGCGCGAGTCGGGCATCGAGTAGAAGGTCGCGACGCAGCCGGCGACGCCGACCGGCACGTTGATCAGGAAGATCCAGTGCCACGACGCGATCTTCACGAGCCAGCCGCCGAGCGTCGGCCCGATCAGCGGACCGATCAGCCCGGGAATCGCGACGAACGACAGCGCGGGCAGGTAGCGTTCGGCCGGGAACGTGCGCAGCACGGCGAGCCGCCCGACCGGCAACAGCATCGCGCCGCCCACCCCCTGCACGACACGGAACACGACGAGCTGCGACAGCGTATGCGCGTTCGCGCACAGCAGCGAACCGAGCGAGAACACCAGGATCGCGCTGAAGAACACGCGCCGCGTGCCGAACGTGTCCGCGAGCCAGCCCGAGACGGGAATCATCACCGCCATCGTCAGCGAATACGCGATCACGACCGACTGCATCCGGAGCGGCGATTCGCCGAGACTCACCGCCATCGACGGCAGCGCCGTGTTGACGATCGTCGCATCGAGCGTCTGCATGAAGAAGCCCGTCGCAACGAGCCAGAGCATCACGGTGAGGTTCTTTTCGCCGGGGGCGGCGGCGGGCGGGCGTTGGAACATGGGGACGGACCGGTGGCGCGGGACAGCCGCCATTGTAGGCAAAGCCGCCGTGCCACGCAGGATCGGTCCGGGTGCGCCGGACGCCCGTCCGCCGGCGGACCAGTACAGTTCAGTCGAAAGTGTCTGCAGGCGTATCTGTCCGCGTGTTGCCGCTGTCCGAAATACTGGTGTCATCGAACCCACGCGACCCGGAGGCGGCCATGCGCGAACTGCGACTCTACGAGATGGACGGCAACGAACCGGCCGGGCGGTGGCGGATCGTCGATCGCACCGTGCTGCAGGTCGCGGACGGCGATCTGTGGGTGACGATCGAGGGCCGGCTCGACGATCACTGGCTGCGCGCCGGCGAGACGCTGGCGCTGCTGCCCGGCATGCGCGTCTGGATCAGCGCGGCGGGGGGCGGCGCGGTATTCGCGTTCGGCCCGCAGACGGCGCCGGCCGTGCAGGCTGCGCCGATCGCGTGGCGACGGCTCGCTGCATGGCGCGGCGGTCGCGCTCAGGCAGCTGCGTCGCTGCCGACGTAGCGCGCGCGGGGCCGGATCAGCTTGCCGTCCGCAACCTGTTCGAGCGCGTGCGCGATCCAGCCCGCGGTGCGGCCGGCCGCGAACAGCGTGAACGCTGCGCCGTCGGGCAGCGCAAGCGTGCGCTCCAGCACCGCGAGCGCGAAATCGATCGCCGGCCGCAGGCCGGTCGCTGCCTCGACTCGCGCGGCGAGCGCACGGGCCACGCGCAGCGGCGCCCGGTCGGGCAGCGTCGCGTGCAGTGCGTCGAGCAACGCGCGTGCGCGCGGATCGCCGTCGGGATAGAGCGGGTGCGCGAAACCGGTCAGCGCCGTGCGTGCGCCGTCCGCCCGTTCGTCGTGCGCGACGCGCAGCGCGAGGTAGCGGTCGAGGTCGGCGGCACGCGCCGCTTCGTCGAGCAGGGCGCCCGCGCGGAACGTCTCGCCGCCGTGGCGCGGGCCCGACAGCGCTGCGAGCCCGCCCGCGATCGCACCGAACAGGTGGGTGCCGGTCGACGCGATGCAGCGCACCGCAAAGGTCGACGGGTTCAGTTCATGATCGGCGCACAGCACGAGTGCGCGGCGCAGCAGGTTGGCTTCGTCCGGCCGCCGGATGCGCCACGCGGCCGCGAGCTGCCGATGCACGGGCGCGTCGTCCGGCGCGATGCCGGCCAGCGCGGCCGTCGTCACGCGCAGCAGCAGCGTGGCCGCGTCGAGCTGTGCGTCGCGCCCCTGCGCCCACAGGCGCGGCAGCGAGGCGGCCGCGGCGGGAAGCAGCACCAGCGTGCGCTCGAGCGGCGCGAGATATGCCCAGCGGCGAGCCCAGTCGTCCCACTGCGCGGCGTCGAAGCCGGTCGATGCAAGCGATGCCGCTGCGAGCCGCGCAGGCGGACAATCCCACAGCCGTGCGGCCGTTTCCTCGAGCGTCGCGTCGTTCGCGAGCGCGATCGCATCGGCGCCACGGTAGTGCAGGCGGCCGTCGGCGATTTGCGTGATCCGCGATTCGAGCACGGGCACGCCCCAGTCGAGCGAGCGTTCGACGACGCCGCCCGCGCGTTTTGCATCGGCACGGCGGCGCGCGAGCAGGCGCACCTCGTCCGCGTCGTAGCGGCGGCGCTTGCTCGCGCCGTCGGGCAGCGAGCGCAGCAGGCCGCGGCTCACATATGCATAAAGGGTGCTCACGCTGACACCGAGGATGCCGGCGGCTTCCGGCGCGCTGAGGGACGTCATGCCGATCGCTCCTGTCGGGACGCATGAAGCGCGGCCCGGCTACAACTATTCGTTATGCATTGATTCGCGCAATCAAGATTGATCGTGCCTGTCGCGAATTCTAGACTCGAATCGGTCTCTCCTACGGCTCGCTTCCACCATGACACCCGAACTCGCATTGACCCGTTTGTGGCAACTCGCGCACGGCGAGCCCGGCGCACTGGCTCGCGCGGCCGTGACGGGGCAGGACCCGACGCTGCCGTCGACGTTCCACGTCGGCACGCTCGCCGCGGCGACGATCGCGGCAGCCGGGCTCGCGGCGGCCGAATGCCACAGGCTGCGCACGGGCGTCGCGCAGCGCGTCGGCGTGTCGATACGCGACGCGCTCGTCGCGTTCCGCAGCGAACGCTACCTGCGCGTGGACGACGGGCCGCCGCCCGAGTTGCGTCATCCGGTGACGGGTTTCTACGACACGCGCGACGGACGCTGGATCCAGCTGCACGCGAACTTTCCGCATCACCTGCACGGGATTCTCGACGTGCTCGGCTGCGGCCCGCAGCGCGACGACGTTGCCGCGGCGATCCGAACGTGGGACGGCGCGGCACTCGATACCGCGCTGGCCGAGGCCGGTTTATGCGCGGCATTGATAAGAACCCCTGACGAATGGGCGGCGCACGACCAGGCACGCGCGCTAGCGTCGCTGCCGTTGTTCGAGATCGAGCGGGTCGGCGACGCGCCCGTCGAGGCGATCGGACGCGGCGAGCCCGATCAACCGCTCGCGGGCGTGCGCGTACTCGATCTCACTCGCATCATCGCCGGGCCGGTCGCGGGCCGCACGCTGGCATCGCACGGTGCCCGGACGCTGCTCGTCAACGGCCCGCACCTGCCGAACATCGCGTCGCTCGTGATAGACAACGGGCGCGGCAAGCGCTCGACGTGGATCGACCTGCGCGAGGCGGCCGGTGTCGCCGCGCTGCGCGAGCTCGCACGCGACGCCGACGTATTCCTTCAGGCCTATCGCCCCGGCGCCCTCGCGGCGCGCGGGTTCTCGCCGCAGGCGCTGGCGGAGATGCGGCCCGGCATCGTCTGCGTGTCGGTGTCCGCGTACGGGCATGCGGGGCCGTGGTCGATGCGGCGCGGCTTCGACAGCCTCGTGCAGTCGGCGAGCGGCATCGCCTGGCACGAGCAGCACGCCGCGCGCGCGGACGGCCCGCGCCATCTGCCGTGCCAGGCGCTCGATCATGCGACGGGTTATCTCGCGGCGTTCGGCGCGATGATCGCGCTCGCGCGCCGTGCGACGGAAGGGGGGAGCTGGCACGTGCGGCTGTCGCTCGCGCAGACGGGGCGCTGGCTGCAATCGTTCGGCGTGGTGCCGGACGGCCTGCATGCACCGGATTTCACGTTCGACGACGTGCGCGACCGGATCGACCAGTGCGCGTCGCCGTTCGGCACGATCGACGCCGTGCGTCCCGCCGAACGCCTGTCGGCGACGCCGCCGCGATTCACGCGGCCGCCCGTGCCGCTCGGCACGGACGAGGCGCGCTGGCTGTGAGCGCCGACGGCGACGTGCGCGTTACTTGCGCAGCTCGACGACGAAGTCGTAGTAGTCGTTGCGGCAGTAAGTATCGGTGAGCTCGATTGCGCGCTGGTCGGCCGTATAACCGATTCGCGTGATCAGCAGCAGCGCGTCGTGCGGCGCGATGCCCATCTGCTGCGCGATCTCGTCGGTCGCGTTGACCGCGCGGAAATGCTGCAGCGCGCGCACGATCGGCGTGCCGCGTGCTTCGAGATAGCTGTACAGCGAACCGCCGATCGCCTGCGGATCGGGGATCAGCGTGGCGGGGAACGTCGAATTCTCGACGGCCATCACGATGCCGTCGGCGAGGCGGAGGCGTTTCAGCCGTGTCACCGATGCAGCCGGCGACAGGCCGAGCTGGATCACTTCGTCGCGGTTCGCCGGCTGGATCTCGCGCTCGAGCCATTGCGAACTCGGCTTGAAGCCGCGGCGCTCGAGCATCTCGCTGAAGCTCGACAGCCGCGACAGCGGATCCTCGTAGCGCGGCTGGATGAAGTTGCCGGCGCCCTGCGTGCGGCGGATCAAGCCCTGCTCGACGAGCAGGGCGATCGCCTTGCGCGCGGTGATGCGCGACACGCCGAGTGCTTCGGACAGCACGCGTTCGGACGGCAGCGCCTCGCCGGCCGCCCAGCGATTGTCGTGGATCGCGTCGCCGAGCTTGCGGGCGAGTTGCAGGTAGAGCGGCGTGTCGTTGTCGGGGTCGGGGCGCAGGTCCTGCCAGCGGTCGTCCGTGGGTGCCTTCATGGAATGGGTATCGATCAGGTTGCCGGCCATTCTAAGTCATCATGCGGCGCCGTTATAGCCGGTTTTTGCCGTGTAACACGCGGGCAGGGCGCCGATTGACTACACTGGCCGATGCTTCGGCCGCGGTGTGCGGCCACCTATCCGCAGCGAGGAGCGCATGACAGATACGATCGCCACGGTCGTCCTGCCAGACGGCGAGACGATCCCGAAGCTTGGCCTGGGTACCTGGGAAATGGGCGAGCGGGCCGCGCGGCGCGCGGACGAGATCGCCGCCTTGCGCGAGGGCATCGCGCTCGGCATGACGCTGGTCGACACCGCCGAGATGTACGGCGAAGGCGCGACCGAGGCACTCGTCGGCGAGGCGCTGGCCGGCCTGCGTGACAACGTGTTCCTGGTCAGCAAGGTGTACCCGCATCATGCGAGCCGGCGCGGCGTCGTCGCCGCGTGCGACGCGAGCCTCAAGCGCCTGCGCACCGATCGCCTCGACCTGTACCTGCTGCACTGGCGCGGATCGGTGCCGCTCGAGGAGACGGTCGAAGGCTTCGAGGCACTGCGGCGTGCGGGCAAGATCCGCCACTGGGGCGTCAGCAATTTCGACACGGCCGACATGGCCGAACTCGTCGACGAGGCGGGCGGCGGTGCGTGCACGACCAACCAGATCCTCTACAACGTCGCGCGGCGCGGCCCGGAGTTCGACCTGCTGCCGTGGCTCGCCAATCACCGGATGCCGGCGATGGCCTATAGCCCGGTCGATCACGGGCGGTTGCCGAAGCGCTCGCCGCTCGACGAGATCGCGCGGCAGCGCGGCGTGTCGGTGACGCGCGTCGCGCTCGCCTGGGTGCTTGCACAGCCGGGTGTGTTCGCGATCCCGAAGGCGTCGCGGATCGAGCACGTCCGCGACAATCGCATGGCGCTCGATCTCGTGTTGAGCGATGACGAGCGCGCGCAACTCGACGGCTACTTCCGTCCGCCGCGCAGCAAGCGCGCGCTCGAAATGCTCTGACAGCACCGGGTCAGGCGACGCTTCGGTCAGTGGCCATGGCCACCGGCAGATCCGCCGTTGCCGCCGGCACTGCCATTGCCATTGCCGACACCGTTGGCACCGCCGTTGCCGGTGCCGCCACTGCCGTTGCCATTACCGTTGCCGCCGCCATTGCCGTGGCCACCGGTTCCATGACCGCCGGCCGATCCGCCGTTACCGCCGGCACTGCCGCCGCCATTGCCATTGCCGCCGCCATTGCCGCCGGTTCCGTGGCCGCCGCTGCCGCCGCTGCCGCCGCTGCCGCCGCTGCCACCGCTGCCACCGCTGCCACCGCTGCCACCGTTGCCGCCGTTGCCACCGTTGCCACCGTTGCCGCCGCTGCCGCCGTTGCCGCCGCCGTTGCCGCCGCCATGACCGCCGCCGTTGCCGCCGCCATTGCCGCCGCCATTGCCGCCGCCAT
>NZ_QTPO01000026.1 GCF_003853645.1 Burkholderia sp. Bp9143
CGCCATCGCGCTCCCCGCGGTCGACCTCGTCGCGTTTGACCCAATCCAGCAGCGTCTGCGGCGTACAGCCGATCATCGGCGCAATCGATTCGACCGCTGCCCACATCGACGGGTGTTCGCTACGCTGTTCGCGTACCAGACGCACTGCGCGCTCCCGCACTTCCGGGGAAAATTTGCTTGCCTTCTTGTTCATGACTCGATTCTCTCAAGAATACGAGCCTCCACAAAATCCGGTGCGGTTCAAGTCAGCCAACGCGTCCCAGCTTCGATTACCATGCAATGGCGGATCTAGCGGACAATTGCTGCAAATCGCATCGTAAAACTGATTCTTAGATGCGACTCCTTCGGGCACGAAAATAACCAACCAACCGCCGCGACTGCATTCTTCCGCAATGCGCTTCGCCTCGATCGAATCGACCACATAAATTCCAGACTTATCCAGCATCACGAATCACCCAATCCGGACAAATACAAGACCTCCCATTCAAATATTACATTAACACTAATCTCCAGGCCTTTCCCAAACCTTAATACCCTCCACCGCCCTCTCAATGTCATCCATATCGCCACCACCTAATGAGGAGTCAAATTTCGCCGATATTATTTCCCTCAATTTGGCGAGCTTTTGAGTTACTTTATTCTCATCAATAAACCGCGTTGTTTCCGCGCAGTATTCCAAATTTCCATTACCGAAGACCCTGCTAGGCTCGTGATAATATGCCCCGATATTTCTCAGAGAAATCAACAAATACTTAAGCTCACAAAGAATCGAAAGGGCTTCAACCCCTGATAATTCAATTTTTTCGTTACTTTCCAACATAATCATCTCCGCTGCACGATCTCTGGATTTGAGAGTAGGATATCTCCCTTTACCCTAAGCTCTTCCGTGCCGTAGCGCGGATTCTTAACCCACTCAAGCTTACTATTGGGAACATCAACTTCAACATAATCTCGCCCTCGGCCTCGCTTGATTTGGTACTTGACTTCAGCATCAAGCTGGCTCAGCGGTTTTTTTAGCAGGCTCAACGTAGACGCGATTGTTGTCATGCGCCTTAATTACACCGCTTTCGCGTATTGCATTAGGTCCCTTTCGATTTGTGTAGTGCCGAACCCGCGTTGTACGTTCTTCCTTTGTCGAACCACATGCCAGTCCCCACGGATCAATCCACGAGATCGAGTTCGGCGCATACTGATAGAGGTTCACTCCTCCCATCAATCCGAATGGAAGTTCGGTTCGGAATGCGCATCTCTTACAGTGGATCAATCTTCGTACTGACTCTCATATCCTTTTTTGAGCCAACAAGATATTTACTCAGACAAAAATTTTTTATTTCTTCCAGATTTGCAGCATGCCATTCCCAGCCTTCATCCCAGGCAAACCATTTAGCGCGATCGGCGTTTTCCGCAACACATGCATCAGCAATATCCGCAGTACAAATATCGAACTCTGATGAATAACCTATTACCCTACCATCACTAAGTTTAATAAGGTGAAGCTCATCCCCGTGACCAAACCCGGCATCATAGGCAGCAACAACATAATATTTCACCTCGACATATCCTCACTTCGGAAACGACGTAACAACTTGATTTGCACCGGGACCTGTCACTATCCTCTCGGTATTCAGTATTGGATTACGTGCAGTATTCCCCGCCCTCCCTGTAAGCCTGCTTCTGGATATGGAACGTCACAAATCCAGTTTCCATTTTTACCAACCACTAGCGTCAATCCATCTCTAACAGCTATATCCAATGCCTTGTTTTTCGTAGCAATCGGATCCAGATTGATAAAGTGCCCGATGTCCGGATCGTCGAACCGGAAATCGTCGTGCTGGCGCGATTCCCAAGCTCGTCGTAGGCATGTGCGAGCCAGCCAGTCGGCGTGATTTCTCGACAACGGCTCCCTTCCTTCGTTAGCGCTTCCGCGTCCGGTATAGCAGCGAATTCAGCCTTTCACCTCACCTTCCATTTATTTAAGTAACCTTCGAATTTCTCCCAAAATCCCTCATCAAACACGCTTTCTTCATTCAAATTCAAATCCTCACCAATTTTCCGATAAATATCAACATTAATCTCATTCGGATCAAATCCTATATCCATCAGATCAATAAACAATCCCTCATAGGCCATCTCATATTCATCATGGCCAATGAAGTGCCGGACTGCATCTACTGTTTCCTGGCCTAATTTTCCTCCATATGCCTCAAGTAACAGCAACAGTTGATCTTTAACAAATCCATAATCTATTTCATTTTCATTCATACACTTACCTACATTACGGAGGATTAGGCGTAACATTGATCGGATATGCCGTCGATATTTTTCCGGCGTAAGTTGGATGCGTGGGCGGATAAAAATCAACCCTGATCTCAATTCCGTCTCGAACACCGACAACATAGGGCGAATTCCATTTTCCAATACCCGCTACTGAATGCGGGTCCGTAGCAACATCCGACACATGCTGCAAAATATCACTATCACTCCAATGAGATGGAAACTCCGTCTTCCCGGGCTTTCCGGCACCATATCTATGGCGATTCAAAATATGATCCTTTCTGTGCTCGGTTAGATCACAAGATAACCCTAGAGGATCAATCCACGTGACCGAGTTCGGCGCATACTGATAGAGGTTCACTCCCCCCATCAATCCGATCGGATCCGGGTTGATGAACCGCCCGATGTCGGGATCGTAGAACCGGAAAGTGTTGTAGTGCAGCCCCGTCTCGCGATCCAGATACTGTCCCTGGAACCGCAGGTTCTGTGACCGCGGCGCACGAGTCTGCGCTGGTGCGGCCGCGGACACTTCGTCCCAAGACGGTGTCGCCCGCTGAGGTGCGCGCGCGATCCATTCCTCCTGCACCGCGTTGCCCCACACCTTGTAGCGTGCCTGCCAGACCAGTTCGCCGTCGGCGTCGCTCAATTCCTCCGGCAGCCCCGACACGTCGTTATGGAAATAATAGACAGTGTCACGCACTTTGGTGTCGTTGGCAGCCGGCACGCCCTGGTCGATCCGCGCCAGCGGCACATAGCTGTCCGGCTCGTACAGATAGGTCAGCGCCTCTTCGCCACTCCGGTCGTGATACGTCTCCTGCACCAACCGCATGCCGTCCCACAGGAAATCCGTACTCGCGTAACTCCCATTGAGCTTCCGGATCCGCCGGCCAAACGCGTCGTATTCGAAATGCGTCGTCCCGATGCCAAGCCGGTCCTTCGTCACAACCGACTTCAACTGGTTCCAATCGTCATACTCAAGAACCAGCTCTTTAGCAGGCCCATGCCCACTCAGCTTGCGAACCAGCCGCCCATACGCGTCGTACTCAAAACGCTTGTCCTCGAACACCTTGAGCCGGTTGTGCTCAACGAATCCGCCCGGGTGATCACTCGACACCAGGTTGGCCGCCGCATCCCAGCGAAACACTTCCGACGGCAATCCCGGCCCCGCCGCCTGTTCGATACGCCCCGTTGGGTCATACCGATAGCTCGTCGTGCCATAACGCAGATCACGCTTCTGGATCACGTCGCCTGCTGCATCGTATTGCCACCGCTTCGCAAGCAACTCGCCGCCCGCCTTGCCTCGCTGCGCAGCGTGCCGCGCACGACGCCCCACCGCGTCATACCCGAAATGACTCGTCAGCTTGCCCTGCGTGCGTAGCACCTCGCGATGCAGATCATCCCGTTCGATGTCCGCAACTGCGGCACCATCGAAACGAATCTGGTGCACGTGCCCCGAACCGTAATGCAGCCAATCGATCGTGCGCTCGCCGGAAATCGTCGTGCTGACGCGATTCCCAAGCTCGTCGTAGGTATGTGCGAGCCAGCCAGTCGGCGTGTACTCCTCGACGACCTCACCACGCGCGTCGTATTTCAGGCTGACCCGATTCTTCAGCGACGGCCCACGCGCGGCAAGCGCGTACAACTCGGCCGATGTGATTCGGCCTGCCTTGTCATACAGGTATTCGCAACGCTCATGCGAGGCTTGCTTCGCCGTCAGTTGCCCGATCGCGTCGCGTTCGTATCGCGTCTCGATCTGCCCATCGCGTACGATCGTGCCTTGACCGCACACGTCGTACTCGTACGTACGCGTGTGGCCATCGAGGCCGATCTGCGTGGAAACCAGATCGCGACGGTCATACTGAAAGCGATACGTCTCACGGTTTTCGTTGGTCAAACTCGCGAGCCTGAACGCATCGTCATAGCCGAACCGCACGACACGATCAGCCGCATCCGTACGCGACAACAACAATCCCCGCGCATCGAGTTCGTAACGCGTGCTGCGCTGATTCGCATCAACGACCTCGACGAGACGCCCCGCCGAATCGTACCGAAACGTCTGACGCGCACCATCAGCCGTCCCGATCCCCGTGACCCGCCCCATCGCATCCGTTTCGTACACGGTGGCGTGGCCGGCGGCATCCGTCACCCGCGCAAGCGCACCGCGTGCGTCATACGCAAACCGCGTGACCTTGCCGGAACAATCGGTATACGAGGTCAACTGAGCCCGACGATTCCATTCGAGGAACTTGTACCCGCCACGCGCATCGCGAATCGTATGCACGAGCCCGCGATCGTCTCGGTAGTACTCGGTCGCGAAGCCCGCCGGATCGCGCGTCATCGTCAGGTTGCCGCGATCGTCGTAGCGGTAGATCCAACGTGCATTGGCCGGATCGGTTTCAGCAACGGGCAGATCGTAGTGCCCGTTCCACTCCGTGCGCTCGACTTGGCCAAGCGCATCGATACGCTGCGTCTGCCGCCCGCGCTCGTCGTATTCGAAACGGGTCGTGTTGCCGGCCGGGTCGGTCGTGCTGACCAACTGCCGCATCGCATTCCACTCGAGTCGCCACACATGGCCTTCGGCATCCGTGTGACTCGTCGGCTGCTGGTCCTCGTTCCACGTCCACTGCGTAACGCGACCGATCTGGTCGGTGATCGTCACCGTACGGTGCGCGAGGTCCGCATCGAACGTGTACGCTTCGCCGTCGTCGGTCCAGTGGCGCACGACACGCGCATCGCGACCGACTCCCTGCCACGCATAAAAACACTTCAAGCCACCGCGCAACGTATGCTGGACCATCAGTCCACGCTCGTATGCGAAGTGACGCGCGGTGTGGCCGCTGCGATCGGTGACGGCCACCAACTCGCCTGCATCGTTGTATGCGTAACGCACTAGCGTGTCGGGCCGTTCACCGTCGACGCCGCGGCTCAACTCGATCGCGGCAATGCGTCGGGAATGCGATCTTTCATAGACCAGCGTCAGCATGCGTCCGGCGCTGTCATGCAGCCGCGCGGGCCGCACGACCCCATCGGCCGTTTCCTGCTCGACCTCGATCCAGTTACCGTTGCGATCCTCGATCCGCCACAGCTTGAGCGTCTCGCTGTCCGCATCGCTACGCGCGCGGCCGAAATCGCGATACACCCCATCGACCGTTTCAACCACGTAGTGGCCGCCTTCGGTGCAGATCAGGTAGATCCCTTCCGGCACGCTGAAATGACTCTCACCCGGTGGCACGGCCGGGAACACGATATCGCGCCAATGCTCATCCCAATACGTGATCGACGTGACCTCGCCACGCTCACGCGCGAGCCGAAGCTCAACGCTGATCGGCACGCTCCACCCCGGCCCGAACAGGCTGTCCGCACGATCATCATGGCTGCTGTAAAAACGCCGCCACACGATCGGCAGCGGCCCGGGCAATGCGAAGTCGGTGTCGTCCGTGCCGTCGAGAATCTTGCCGCCGGTAATGACGTTGACCGGGTGGCCGGCTGAAGGCCTCGCCAGACTACCGAGCCACGTACCGAAAGCACCGGCCGCAAAATTAATCGCAAGACACGGCACCTTGCTCTTCAGAAACTGCCCCCAGCTCATCTTGCCGCGACCGCAGACCGCCAGCGCAATACCAAGCGCAGCTCCCAGCCACCCGAGCCGCGTGGCCGACTTCACATCCCGCACTCGCTGCGTACCACCGCCGATGAAGACGTTGTCGGAACCTTCGGCGATCGTCCCGTCGCAAGTCGTCTTGTCGCCAACCCGGGCCGCCGGCTGATCGTTGATGTAAACGCTCCCGGAACCGTCGGCAATCATCTGCGGCCCGGGATGGTCCGTGCACGCGACGGTATCGAGATCCCCCGGCTGTGCCGCCCGCGCGGCCGGCTTGTCGTTGACGTAGACGTCCCCCGAGCCGCTCGCGATCTTGCCTTTGATCTCGGGCGGCGCGATCGCGTCGGCCAGCGCCTTCGCGCCGTCGTCGATGGCTTCGTTCATGCCGCTCGCTTCCATCAGCGCGCCCGAGCCGACCGCCACGCCGACACCGATCGCGATCACGAGCGGCGTCGCCAACCCGGCCGTGCCGATTTCGAGCGCGGCGAGGCCGACGAACACCAGCCCCTCCATCGCCTCCGCCACCAACGCGCCGACGACGGCACCGCCGATCACCGACCCGACCGTGCCGACCAGCTCACCCCAGAACGACGTATGCTGGATCGGGTCTTCGAAGCGCGCGGCCGCGAAGTGTTCCGCGCTCACGACGCGTCACCCGCCCCGAGCAGGGTCGGTCTGGCGCCGCGCGGCTGGAAACTGGCGAGCATGCGGTCGGCGATCGCCTGCTGTTCGTCGGTCAGCGGTGCCGCGCTGGTCAGCGTCATCACCAGCACGCGGCCGGCATCGTCCGACGGGAACATGGTCTGCATTTGATGCCACAGCCGGCCGTCGCGCTCGTGCGTCGAATCGATCTGGATGCCCGCACGCCCGGCGACCGTCACTGGTCGGCGCGCCTTCTCGGTGAGCATCCTGGCATCGCGCGACGCCACTTCCCATTCGCGCGCGACGAACGCGTCGAGATTCTCCCCGTCGCGGAACCGCCCGCGGGCGATCACGAGATTGAGGCCACCGGGGCCGACGTTCATCATCAGGATGTTGACGGTGCGGTCGAGCGCGGCGTCCGGCAGTTCGAAGGTGCCTTCGTGGATTGCGTAGTGCATGGCTGGTGTCGTTCGTATTATTTGTTGAGATCGATGCGCTTGCCGTTGACCATCACGCCGTCGTCGGTCATCAGGATCACGGAACCCTTGTGCTCCAGGCGGATGCCTTCCGGCGCGAGCGAGATCGAGCTGTCCTGCACCTTCAGCAGGATGCCGCGCTCGGCCACGTAGGCTTGCGTCCCGCCGCCGCCATCCTTGGCCGGCGTCGTCACCTCGACAGTGGTCGCGGTCGTGGCGCGCTTCTCGGCGATCGTCTCGGTCAGGTTGCCCTGCGGAATCTGCTTCTCTTCGCTGCCGGTCGCCACGAGGACAGTACGCATCGGCCCCAGCACCTTGTGCGTCTCGCTGTTCTCGACGACGGTGTTCATGTCCTTCTGCGCATGCATGAAGAACTCCTGCATGCCGTTCGTGTCGGTCATGCGGATTTCGTTCGACCCCTGCCCCTTGTGCGTCTGGCTCTTGATCCCCATCGTCTGGCCTGCCGCACCGTGATACGGGTTGCCTTGCTCGCCGTTGAACACGCGGCCGACGATCACAGGGTTGTCCGGATCACCCTGATTGAACGCGACGAGCACTTCCTGCTTGATCCGCGGAATCGCGGCCGCACCCCAGCCATCACCCGCCCACGGTTGCGACACGCGCACCCACATCGAGTCGGACCCATCCTTCTTGCCGCGCCGATCCCACGGAAAGTTCACCTTCACGGCGCTCCCGTTCGTATAGATTTCCTCGCCCTTCGGACCGACGACGATCGCCGACTGCGTGCCGTGAATCACCGGTTTCGGCGTCGCACGCGGCGCACGGTACGGAATCTTCTTCGGCAACAACGCGAAGCTGTTGCGGTACGGCAGCTTTGCGCTGTGCTGCGTGTAGTCGTTCACGGCCTCGTGACGCACGTGCAGGATCACGTATTCCTGGTTGTTCTCGAGCACCGGGTGATTCGCCACGGTCACGGCGCCAGCCGTCGTCATGCGCCATGCGTAGCCGCCGCCGGTATAGCGATGGGCCTGTGCCTCTTCGGCCTCCATCGCGAAACGCGCGTAGCGGTTGCCGTCGTCGCCATGGTCGTACAGCGACTGGTGCTCGAACCGTTCGGTCGCATCGAGCCGCGCGTGCTTGAGGTTCTGCGGCTCGGCCTCCACCAGCATCAGCGGCGACGACGGGTTCTGATAATTGAAGTCGCGAAACGTGACCTTGCCGACACCGAAACGTCGTCCTTCGTGCAACTGATCAATGCCGCTGTCTTCGCTCGCCTCGGTCGCGGCGAACGGCACGGTGGCCAGCCCGTCGATCGGACGGAACAGCAGGTTCGTGTCGCCGATCACGAGAAAGTGCTTGTCCTTCTCGTAGCGATGCGTCCAGACCAGCCCCTCCTGCTCCATCAACCGCGCGCAGAAGTTGAAGTAAGTCTCCTGGTACATCACGACGTACTCGAGCGGCTTCTGGCTCGTCCGGATATCGAACACGAAGTCGGAAAACCCATGCTCCTGGAAAATCTCGGTGAGGATGTCCTGCGCGGTCTTGTTCTGGAAGATCCGGCAGTCGGTCGAGCGCGTCAGGAACCAGAACCACGGCACGGCCGTCAGGTGATACTGCGTGACGTTCCCGGGATTGCCGGCCCGGTCGAACGACGCAACGTAGCCGTCGAAGTAACGGTCGTTGTCGCCGGTGCCGGATGCAACGACGCGCTCGAGCGTCGACAAGCGCGCCTGCTGGTCGAACCGGATCTTGACCTGCTGGCCGATCAGGTCGTCCGGGCACAGGTCGTGGCGGTGCGACAGCAGGTCGAGGTGGATTTCCGGCAACCGGTTCACGTACTCGTCGACGACGGCCGCGCTGACCAGCAGCACGTCCGGGCCAAGCGGCGTATCGAGCGTCACGTATCGATTGAGCTGGGTCAGGCGCGCGGGGTTGGCGGCGCCGTTGATCGCCTCGGCAATCGCGCCGGGCGTCTTGTCCATCAGCGAGAAACCGGTTTGCGCGAGCTGCATCGCGCGCTGGACGGTGTCGACATGCCCGGCCAGGCCGGCAAGCGGCCCGAGGCTTCCGGCCACGCTCGACGCGATCGGCGCGGCAAGGCCGCCGAGCGCGCTCAGGGAGCCGAGCGCACTGCCGCCCAAACCGTTGGGAATACCCCCGTTCGGAGCGAAACTCATTCTTGTTCCTTGCTTATGTTCTCAGGTTCTATCGGCCGGCTTCCCGGTCCGAGGCCTCGATAATGTAGGTCAAATCCCCACCGTGCGAAAGACGTCGCGCAAACGTTTTCGTTCGCGCCCCGATAATCAAAAGCTAGACCAGCGGCTGGACGCCGGGACGCGGTTGTCCGCGCCGAAGCAGCGCACCGGTCTGAGCCGAAAACAGCACGACCTGCACGAAGCTGGTGACCGGCACGTACGGCGCGAAAAACCGGTCCATCACGTGCGCGAACCCGCCCAGACCGAACCCGGCGAAACGCTGCTCGTCCACGACCAATCGCACTTCCAGCCCCTGCACGAACGCGGATGCCGGCTTGCCGGGCAGCCAGCACCGCACGCGCGCGGTCGACAACGACACGAGCGCATCGAAGCGCCGCCCGGCGTCGACGGAGTCTTCCGCCCAGCGCGCGCAAAGCCGCCTGAGCTGGGTCAGGCCGCCCTTGTCCAGCCGGATCGCCTGCGGCACGAGGAGCGACAGCAGATCCCACAGCTCCCCGTAGCGGAAAGCCGGCAACCGGCTCCGGGTCGGCCGGTTCAGCAACGTGATCGTTCCCACGGGGTCGCCTGCCGCCAACGCCAGCTCGCGCGCCTGCATCCCGGACAGGTCGCCCTGGGTACAGGACAGCCGGATCGCCAGTTTGCGCTTGCCGGGATCGGCAGGTCGGCCGTCCCGGTCGGTCAGCTGGAGTTCAACGCCGTGGCGCGGTTCCGGCGGCTCGTCCGGAGCCGGCGTCGGCACCTTGTCCGCCTGTTTGGCGTCGGAATCGACAGGCTTCTGCTTCGGTGCCCGCCTGGCCTCGTCGCGCAATACCGTCCAGAACAACCCCGGACGGCCGTCCATGCCGTGCCGTAGCGAATGGAATGGCGCGAGAGTCGAGGTACCCGCGTTGGAAATCTGACGAACGGCGTCGATCGACCAGATGTCCGTCTGCGACGTACCTGCTTGTGCAAGCGCCTTCACCGGGTAATACGCGCAACCGGCGTGCGTCTCGATCGGTGCGGCATCGTCCGGGAACAGGTTGATCACCGGCGTGCAGAACAAGCGCACATGGTCGGCCGTCGCGGCGGCCAGACGCTGGGCGCGATGCGAGTCGGGATGCACGCCGGCGATCGCGAGATGCAGCGCGACGCGACGACTGTCGCCAGCGGCGCGCTTGAGCGGTCGCATGTCGACGTCGACAAAGTCGAAACGCTCCGGAACAGCGCAGTACTCCATCAGCAGGTGAAACGGCCCGAGGGCGTCATCAGGCGGCATGTCGAGCAGTGCGTCGATCGGTTCGAGGCCGACGGCCGTCAACATGCCGTTCGGCAAACGCTTCCATCGCCCGGTTTCGGCAGGCTCGGCGAAACCGCGTGCGGCAAGAAGCAAGGTGGCATCCATGAGTGCCGCGACGATCTCCCGCGCGCCGGTAAAGTGCAAACGCAGCCGGTCCGGCACGATCGCGAAGGTCGCTTCCGTCGATGTCAACTCGAACGTGACGGTCAGCAACCCGGTCGTTTCCGGGGGCAACGCCGCGTCTCGCGGCGCGATCGCCGACGTCGCGTAACGCACCGCCGCAACGGTCAGCGGCTCGATCGTGACGTCATCCGACGTACGAAATACTTCCCGGCCGGCGGGTGCGATCAATCGATCACCGCGACAGATGACGCGAGGTGCGGTCTGCTTGTCGGTCCGGTCGCCATGAAATTGCGCGATCGCGCAGGAGGGAAACCGGCGCAGGAACGCACCGTGCAGCGATTCGAGAAGGGCGTGCGTAAACGTCGGCACATCATCGTCGAGGCGGATGTCATGAGCCGCCGCCATCAACGCGAACGACTGCAGCAGACGCTCGACATGCGGGTCGTCCGAGCGCTCGCCGGTGATCGCCAGGCGCGCCGCGATTTTGGGGTAACGCTGCGCGAAGGTCTGCATCGAACGGCGCAGCAGCGCGATCTCGCGTTCGAAGTGCGGAAGCAGATCGTTGGGTTCGAGGGCCATACACGTTCCGGTGGCCGCTGCGCTCGCCGATTGGCCATGCAGCGTTCAAAAAATGCGGAACGATTCTATTCAGGCAATTGCAAACCTCGTTTCGAATTTATCGGGCAGCTTCCGGTCACGCATGACGGTTTCACGACACCTTTCCGTCCCGGATGCCATGAACATCAAGGTCCGCCACGCGTGATCGGACACTCCGGCATCTGCGTGGCAATGGTGGCAAACCGTTACAGCCGAACGCATCGAGACGTTCCAATGTCCGTGGATTCAGCAGCAGACCGGCCGGATTGCGGGTCGGCAGGCGATGACTCGCAATCGCTGCGCACGAATGTGCGATGCGCCCCTTCACCGCGGCGAAACCACGATCGCCGCACGCCGATTCTGCGCCCGCCCGGCTACGGTCCGGTTGTCCCCGACAGGATCGCGCTTCCCCTTCCCGACAACCGCAATCTGCTTCCGATCCAACCCCACGTCCACCAGCTCGATCTCCACCACCTCCGCCCGCCGCCTCGACAACTCGAGATCGTAGGCAGCCTCCCCCTCCTCGTCCGAGTACCCGTAAACCCGCACGCCATTGATCCCCGCCGACCTCAACGTCCTTCCGATCCGCTCGACAATCCGCCTCACATCCGGTTTGAGGTTGTATCGATCGAAGTCGAACAAAATCGGCCCCGTCGACCCGAACTCGAACCCCTGTTCGGTCTCCTGGAACCCGGCCGACTTCAGCGCCGTGACCTGCGTCTGCGTGAGCCCCCGATGAAGCGGCGGCGTCTTGCACCCGCCAAGCAGCAGGCATAGCAGCACTGCGCTCGCGACGCACATCCTCCCCATGCTCACAGGCAACGAGTTTTCCATCATCCACCCCTTCATATGCGCCCGCGTCGCGTGCGCTTGTTATCCCGCCGCCGCGGCCTCGCCCGCGGCGCGAAACGATAGACCTCAAACCGGGCCGGCAACGCCTTCCGCCAATTGCCACGACCCCGGCCGCGCACGCTTGGCGCGGTACATCGCGGCATCCGCCGCGCGCAGCAAGCCGCTCGCGACCGGCGCATGATCGGGATACAGCGCAACGCCGGCACTCAGCATGGTGGCCACCATGCGTCCGTCGGGCAGCTCGATCGACGGCACCATGCCGGACAAGATCTCGTCGGCGATTCGGCACACGCTGTCCGTTTCGCGCACGCCCGTCAGCATCACCGCGAATTCATCGCCGCCCAGGCGAGCGACGAGATCGGTGTCGCGCACCTGCGCGCGCAACCGCGCCGCGACGCCAATCAACACCGCGTCGCCGGCATCGTGGCCAAGGCAGTCGTTGATTTCCTTGAAGCGGTCGCAGTCGAGATACAGGACGGCGACCCGCTGCCCCGTCACCACGGCGTCGCAGAGTGCCAGCGACAGACGCGACTCGAACTGCACGCGGTTGGGCAAGCCCGTGAGCGCATCGTGCGTCGCCTTGTGTTCGAGCGACGCGTTCTCGTCGCGCAGCGTGTTCTGCCAGTCTTCGAATTCGTCGAGCAGCGCATTGAAGTCGTCGCCGAGCTGGTTCAGTTCGGCGATCGCCGCGGGCTCGACGCGACGCGCGAACGCACGCTCGCGCCGCACGGCATGCGCGACGCCGGCGAGCGCGCGCAGCGGCGCGACGATATTGCGCAACAGCCGCTTCGAGCTGACATACGCGCCGAACACGCTGACGACTAGACAGCCGAGAATGCCGCCGATCCCGCCCAGCAGGAAACCGAAGAACTGGTGCCCGCGGCCGCGCACGATCACGTGACCGACGACGACGCCGTCGTGCATCACGGGGACGGTCGCCGGCCCGGGCAACGCGAAATCGGCGACGCCGCGCTCGAGCCGCGCGATCCGGCCGCCTGCGGGCAACTGCCAGGCCGCGAACAACTCGCCCTTGCCATCGGTCACCACCACCTGCGCGACGTCCTCATCGGTGGCGATCGTGGCGATCGCCTCGTTCGCCGCGACGCGGTCGCCGAACACGAGGGCCGCCTCGACCGTATAACCGAGCGAGCGGGCCAGCAGATTCAGGTTGTTGCCGGCATACGCGCGCAACGCGATCACGGCAACGACGACCAACGACACGGCGGCCATCGCAACCGCGACGAACGCAAGGCGCAAATGCGCACGGCGCAACACGCTTTGCAGCGTCGGGCGCGGCACGCGTGATGATGAAATGGGGGGCGCGGAACGTGTCATGGCGTCAGCGGCCGCCGCGCGAGGTTGAGCACGTTCGGATGCACGCGCACGCCACTGCGCGCGACGGCGTCGAGATTGATGTCGAACGTGACGCTTTCACCTTCGACCGTGAGGCAGAACATGCTGCCCGCGGTGCAGGACGGATCGTGTTCGGCGACGGTCAGCACCGGATGGCCGGCCACCGCGGCTCTCACCCGCGTTCGCTCGTCGTCGCCCAGCTTGCCGAGATACACGACGTCACACGCAATGGCGAGCGCGGGATCGTCGAAGCGGACACGCTGCACGTCGAGCACGGTCGAGCCGGCCTGCATCGTGTCGGTCAAGGCGCCCGCGTAGTCGGGCCGACCCGTCACGCACAGATGCAGGTGAACGGGCGTCGTCGGCCAGCGCGTGAAACTGACGATGCCGAGCACGACCTGGCGTACGGCGGAGTCGTGTGACGAAAAGGCGGGACCAGCAGGATTGGCGGGGGTCGTGGCGGCGGCGAGTTGCAGCGTGTCGACCGGATTGTCCTCATCGGCAGGGGATCCGGCGAGGACGGAAGGTGCAACGCTCAGAACGCAAACGATTGCGATGAACGCGTGGCATAACGAGGCGACTCGGCCCGACCGGCCGGACGCCGTCCGCGCGGCGATTGCCGCCGCGCCACCTGGCGTCGATGCGGCCGCATGATTCGCGACCGTCGCGCACACACTCGCATCCATGATGGAAACATCTGCTGCAATCGTTCCCTGCGCTGCCTCCTACCGCCATGCGCGTGCAGGCACCGTATCACGCGCACGATTGCTTCCATCTTAGGTAAAAATTCGCATCCCAAACCAGTGGGATACACCCGCAAGTTACGTCATACGGTACGCGGAAACGATGCGCGATGCCACGCACGACGACGCGCGAGAACAGCCGCGCGGCACGTCGCGCGACCGCAAACGGTCGCGCACGGGCCACCCACCCACACTGCGTCGGCAGCGCACGCCCTCTTGGTGCGTCGCGCCGCTGCGGGTATGCTTTCAGTTCATACGATCTCCAACCCGTGCGCGCACACCGCAACGCGGCCACGCGCCCCGCCAACGGCCACTTACACGATGGACTTCGACGTAATCGTTCTGGGCGCGGGCATCGTCGGCGTCTCCGCCGCGCTGCACCTGCAGGATCGCGGCCGCAAGGTCGCCCTCGTCGACCGCGGTGCGCCCGGCGAAGGCACGAGCTTCGGCAACGCCGGGCTGATCGAGCGCTCGTCGATCGAACCGTATCCGTTCCCGCGCAGCCCGTTCACGCTGATGCGCTACGCGCTGAACCGCTCCACCGATCTCTACTGGCACAGCACGTCGCTGCCCGCGTTCGCGCCGTGGCTCGCGCGGTTCTGGTGGGAATCGGCACCGCTGCGTCACGCGGCGGCTTCGCGCGACATGCTGCCGCTGATCGAGCGCTGCATCGTCGAACACGACGCGCTGATCGCGCGCGCCGGCGCCACCGAGCTGATCCGCGCGAGCGGCTGGATGGAAGCGTTCCGCACGCCGGCCGCGTTCGAACGCGCGGTCGCCGATGCGGGACTCACCGCGCGCCGTCACGGGCTCGGCATCACGCCGCTCGATGCCGCGGCACTTCGCGCGCAGGAACCGAGCCTCGCGCCCGGCTTCTGCGGCGCGCTGCACTGGCTCGATCCGAAAAGCGTCGTCGATCCGTCCGCGCTCGTCAAAACCTACGCGCAACTCTTCGTGCAAGGTGGCGGCACGCTGCTCACCGGCGATGCCGCGAGCCTCGACGCGCTGTCGCCGGGCTGGCAGGTCACGACGGACGACGGCAAGATCGCCGCGCCGGCCGTGGTCGTCGCGCTCGGCCCGTGGTCCGACACGGTGTTCGGCAAGTTCGGCTACAAGATTCCGCTGCGCGAGAAGCGCGGCTATCACATGCACTACGCACCGTCAGCACGCGGCGCGCCGTCGGCGCCGATCGTCGATCGCGAATACGGCTACGTGATCGCGCCGATGCGGCGCGGATTGCGGCTGACCACCGGCGTCGAGATCGCACGGCGCGGCCTGCCGCCGACGGGCGTGCAGCTCGATCGCGCGGAACGCGTCGCGCGTCCGGTGTTCGGCTTCGGGGAACGGCTCGACCCGCAGCCGTGGCTCGGCTTCCGGCCGTGCACGCCCGACATGCGGCCGGTGATCGGCCCCGCGCCCGCGCATCGCGGGCTGTGGTTCGCGTTCGGGCACAACCATCACGGGCTCACGCTCGGCCCCGTCTCCGGCCGCCTGCTGGCCGAGATGATGACGGGCGAAACGCCGTTCACCGACCCGACGCCCTACCGCGCCGACCGCTTCTGATTCCGAATGCCCGCGCTCAGTCGAGCGCGCGGCCGAAGATCCGGATCACTTCGTCGAGATGCTCGGCCATCGCGCGGCGCGCGGCCTCCGGGTCACGCGTGCGGATCGCGTCGAGGATCGCGCGGTGTTCCAGCTCCGACCGGTGCGGCATGTCGTTCGGCATGTACAGCGACTGCAGCCGCTGGAACATCAGGTCGTACTTGTGCGCGAGCAGCTGCTTGATCATCAGCGCATACGCCGGGTTGTCGCTCGCTTCCGCGATACGGATATGGAACAGCCGGTCGCCCGGATGCGTGAGCGAGCCGCTGCGGTTGTCTTCCTGGTTGCGCAGGAACGCCTCGTGAATCCCTTCGATCTGCGCGTCCGACCCGTGCTTCGCGGCGAGCGACGCGGCTTCCGGCTCGATCAGCCGGCGCGCCTGCAGCAGCGCGAACGGCGGGATTTCGGTATCGAGATCGAGCGCGATGCCGAGCTCGGGATCGATCTCGACGATCGAGAACGGTGCAACCTTCGTATCGGGCGGCGGTTCCGGTGCGGCAGCCGCCTCGGGTTGCCGCACCTTCACGCCGTCGCCGACACGCACGCTGACGAGCCCGCTGACTTCGAGCGCGATCAGCGCCTCGCGCACCGACGTGCGCGACACGCCGAACTGCTCGGCCAGTTCGCGCTCCGGCGGCAGATAGCTGCCCGGCGGGAAATCGCCGGACTCGATCATCGCGCTGAGCTTGTCGGCGATCTGCTGGTAAAGGCGGCGGTTCTGAATCGGCTGGATGGACATACGTTGATACAGGTAAGCGATTGCATTGCGGACGATCCGACGCATGGCGCGTCAGGCCGTTCGCGCCTATTTTATATGCCTGGCTTCGGGTCGCCGGGAACCGCATAGCAACGCGCGGCCGTACCGCCCCACAATGCGTTGCGCTCGGCCGCCGACAACCGCGTTTCGGCCCAGCGCTCGACCAGCGACGCCACTTCGTCATACGACGCGGCGAGCAGGCACACGGGCCAGTCCGAGCCGAACATCAGCCGCTGCGGGCCGAACGCGTCGAGCGCCGCGTCGAGGCATTGCTCGATGTGCCGGATGTCCCGCCCGCGCAGGCCGCGCCGCCAGTCCGTCTCGGTCACGAGCCCCGACAGCTTGCACACGACATGCGGCAGCGCGCCCAGCTCGCGCAACCCGGCACGCCAGCGTGCGAGTGCGGTGTCGTCGCGGTCGAACTCGGCGAGCGCTGGCTTGCCGGCATGATCGAGCACGAGCCAGTGGGCATCGTGCCGCGCGCAGAACGCGTGCACGTCCGGCAACTGACGTTCGAACACGAGCACGTCGTATACATAGCCGTTCGCCTGCAGCCAGGCGATGCCGCGATTGAACGCCGGATCCGCGACGAACGCGCCGACGTCGGCTTCGTCCTGCACCTGGTGACGAAAGCCGCGCAGCTTCGGGCTGCGCCATTCGGCGATGCGTTCGGCGAGTTCCGGCGCACCGAGATCCTCCCAGCCGACCACCGCCGCGATGCGCGCGTCGTCGCGGGCGAGATCGAGCAGGAACGCCGTCTCGTCGCGACCGGCGCGCGCCTGCACCGCGATCGACGCGCCGAGCGCCTGCGCATGCATCCGCGGCCACAGCGCGTCGGGCAGGTAGTCGCGGGCGAGCACGTCCATCCCGGGGCCGATCCACGGATAGTCGGCCGCGCGGTAACGCCAGAAGTGCTGATGGGAATCGATACGCACTGCGCCCATGGTGTCCTCGTCGTTCGCCCTCACCCGCGGCATCACATCACGTCACGCTCAGTCGTACAACACCGCCGTGATCTTCGGGTCGTCGATATTGGTCTTGTCATACCAGTAGAAACCGGTATCGATGACCTTCGGCAGCTTCTCGCCCTTGATCGCCTTCACGGCCGCCTCGACGGTCTTGTAGCCGATCCCGACCGGGTTCTGCGTGATCGCGCCGGCCATCAGCCCGCTGCGGATCGCGTCCTTCTGCTGCTTGCCGGAATCGTAACCGACGATCACGACCTTGCGCTTCATCTCGCGCACGCCGTTCACCACGCCGATCGCCGAGCCTTCGTTGGTGCCGAACAGGCCCTTGAGCTTCGGATACGCCTGCAGCATCGACTTCGTCACTTCGGTCGACTTCAGTTGGTCGCCCTCGCCGTACTGCACGGTCACGACCTTGACCTTGGGGTGTGCCGACTTCATCCGCTCGAGAAAGCCGTCGCGGCGATCGATGCCGGTGCGGCTCGTCTGGTCGTGCGCGACCACGGCGACCTCACCTTCGTCGCCGATCAGCGCGGCGAGCTTGTCGGCGGCGAGCGCCGCGGCGGCCTTGTTGTTGGTCGCGGCGGTCGTGACCGGGATGTCGCTGTCGACGCCCGAGTCGAACGCGATCACCGGAATCTTCTCGGCCCGCGCCTTCTTCAGGAGCGGCAGCGCGGCCTTGCTGTCGAGCGCCGCGAAGCCGAGCGCGGCCGGCTTCTTCGCGATCGCGGCGGACAGCATGTCGATCTGCTTGTCGACCATCGCCTCGGTTTCGGGGCCCTCGAACGTCACCTTCACCTTGTAGTCCTTCGAGGCCTGCATCGCGCCCGCTTTCACGGCCTGCCAGAACTGATGCTGGAAGCCCTTCGAGACCAGCGGGATGTAGGTTTCCTGCGCCTGCGCGCCGGCCGTCACGCCGATGGCGAACGTCAGCCCGACGATCGCGTTCAACACCTTGCTCCTGATCACTTCGCGTCTCCTTGGTTGGTATCGACTGAAATGCCGGCCTGGCCGGCGATGAAGCACATGTGTTCGTGTTCGTGCGCTCATGCGTCAGCGGCGACGCCGGCGCAGGATGTCCAGGTAGACCGCGAGGATGATGATCACGCCCGTCACGACCGTCTGCCATTCCTGCGCGACCGACATGATGCGCAGGCCGTTGGTCAGCACGCTCATGATGAACGCGCCGATGATCGTGCCGACGATGCTGCCCGCGCCGCCCGACAGCGACGTGCCGCCGATCACGACGGCCGCGATCGCATCGAGCTCGTAGCCCTGCCCGAGCGCCGGCTGCGCGGAATTCAGTCGCGACGCGATCAGGAGCCCGGCGATCCCGCACACCGCGCCGCTGAACGTGTAGACCGCGATCTTCCACGCATCGACGTTCACGCCGGACAGCCGCAGCGCTTCCTCGTTGCTGCCGAGCGCGAACGTATAGCGGCCGAAGAGGGTGCGGTTCAGCACGATCGACGCGCCGATCGCGACGAGGAACAGGATCAGCACCGCGTTCGGGATCGGCAGCGCGGGAATCAGGTTGCCGATCAGCGAATCCTGCGCGATCGACGTGAAGCCCGGCGTGTCGTTGAAGTAGATTGGCCGCGTGCCCGAGATCACGAGCGACAGCCCCTTGAGCAGCATCATCATGCCGAGCGTCGCGATGAACGGTGGCACCTTCATCTTCGCGATCACGAAGCCCGACACGCTGCCCGATAGCGCACCGAAGCACAGCGCGGCCAGGATCCCGAGCGGCAGCGGCATCCCCCAGTTCGTCAGCACGACGCCCGCCATCACCGCGCAGAACGTCATCAGCGTGCCGACCGACAGGTCGATGCCGGACGTGATGATCACGTAGGTGCACGCGACGGCCAGCACGCCGTTCACGGCGGTGGCCTGCAGGATCGCCACCAGGTTGTCGACTTCGAGGAAGTTCGGCGACGCGAAGCTGAAGAACACGATCAGCAGCACGAGGCTCGCGAACGCGAGCAGCTTCTGCCGCGCGGCCGGGTTGAAGAAGCGCGACTTCAGGCTCGATGCGGCGGCCGGCGTGTCGCCGGACGCAAGGGGCGGAACGGGATGCGTATCGTTGGACATGATCGGGTAAGCGTCTGAGCGTCTGATTCAGGACAATACGGTCGACTCGCGCTGCGTCGCGAGCTGCATGATCTTTTCCTGCGTGGCGTCGGCCGCGCGCAATTCGCCGGTCACGCGCCCTTCGCACATCACGAGAATCCGGTGGCTCATGCGCAGCACCTCGGGCAACTCCGACGAGATCATCACGATCGCCTTGCCGTCGGCGGCGAGCGCGTCGAGCAGCTTGTAGATTTCGCTTTTCGCGCCGACGTCGATGCCGCGCGTCGGTTCGTCGAAGAACAGGATGTCGCAGTCGCGCAGCAGCCACTTCGCGATCACGATCTTCTGCTGGTTGCCGCCCGACAGGAGGCGCGCCGGCTGCGCGACCGACGGCGTACGGATCGCGAGCTGCCGCACGTACGACTGCGCGGTGTCGCGCATCTTGCGCGCATCGAGGAACGCGCCGCGGCGCACGAAGCGCCGCATGCTCGACAGCGCGATGTTGTTCTGCACGTCCATCCCGACCGCGAGCCCGAAGTGCTTGCGGTCCTCCGACAGATAACCGATCCCGTGCCTGACCGCGTCGGCCGGCGTGCGGATCGTCACGGTCTTGCCGTGCACGCGAATCTCGCCCGCGTCGACCGGGTCCGCGCCGAACACCGCGCGCGCGACTTCGGTGCGGCCCGCGCCCATCAGCCCCGCGAAGCCGAGGATCTCGCCGCGCCGCAGCGTGAAGCCGACGTCGCGGATCGCGCGGCCGCGCGACAGCCCGCGCACTTCGAGCGCGACCTCGTTAGCCGACGTATCGGGCGGCGTGCGGAACGTCGTATCGAGCTGGCGGCCGACCATCATCGCGATGATCGCGTCCATCGACGTGCCGGCCATCGGCACGGTCGCGACGTACTTGCCGTCGCGCATGACCGTCACGCGATCGGCGATCTGGCGCAGCTCGTCCATCTTGTGCGAGATGTAGACGATGCCGACGCCGTGTGCGCGCAGGTCGCCGATGATGCGGAACAGCTCGGCGATCTCCGCGTTGTTCAGCGCGGCGGTCGGCTCGTCCATGATCAGCACGCGCGAGTCGAACGACAGCGCCTTCGCGATCTCGACCATCTGCTGCTTCGCGACCGTCAGCCGGCCGACCGGCGTGCGCGGATCGAGATCGAGCCGCATCCGCGCGAAGATCGCGGCCGCGTCGCGGTTCAGCTTGTCCTCGTCGACGAACACGCCGAAGCGGCCGCGCGGCTCGCGGCCGATGAAGATGTTCTGCGCGACGCTCAGGTGGTTCATCAGGTTCAGTTCCTGATGGATGATGCCGATCCCGAGCGCCTGCGCGGCACGCGGATCGTCGATCTCCACCGCGCGGCCGTCCATCCGGATCTCGCCTTCGTCCTTCTGATACACGCCGGCGAGAATCTTCATCAGCGTCGACTTGCCGGCGCCGTTCTCGCCCATCAGCGCATGCACTTCGCCGGCGCGCAGATCGAAGCGGCAATCGTCGAGCGCCTGCACACCCGGAAAGCGCTTGCTGACGCCGGTCAACGCAATCAGCGCGGCGGGGGCGGCGGTCGGGTTCAGATCGGGTTGCATGGATCGCCGTCCTCAGCCGATCGCGCGATCGAGATGCGTATAGCCGCCATCGACGAACAGCCATTGGCCCGTCGTGTGCGATGCGCGCTCCGACAGCAGGAACACGGCCGTGTCGGCGATCTCGTCGGCGGTCGTGAAGCGCTTGCCGAGCGGCACCTTGCCGGCGATTTCCGCAACCTTCGCCTCGGGGTCGTCGAAACCGGCGATCCAGTTCTGGTAGAGCGGCGTCATCACCTCGGCCGGAATCACCGCGTTCACGCGCACGCCGTCGTTGCGCAGTGCGACGGCCCATTCGCGCGTCAGCGCGAGTTGCGCGCCCTTCGACGCGCAATAGCCGCTCGTGTTTCCCTGCCCGGTGACGGCCGTCTTCGACGAGATGTTGACGATCGCGCCGCGCGTCGCCTTCAGGTGCGGCACGCAGTAATGCGCCATCACGTAGTAGTGGATCAGGTTGCGTTCGAGCGATGCGACGAACGCGTCGCGCCCGGCATCGAGCCCGACGCTGTCGTTGATGCCCGCGTTGTTGACGAGGCCGTCGATGCGGCCGAAACGCGTGACGGTCTGCGCGACCGCGTCGCGGCACTGCGCGTCGTCCTGCAGCTCGACGGACACGCACGCGGCGCGCGGCTGCTTCTGCGCGAGTGCGCGCCAGAAACCGTCGTCCGGCGTGTGGCGCGCGAACACCACCGGAATCGCGCCTTCGCCGGCAAGCCGCATCGAGATCGCGGCGCCGATGCCCGACGCGCCGCCGGTCACGATCACGACCTTGTCTTGCAGATTCAAATCCACTTCGCGTCTCCGTCGTTCATGTTGTGGCTGTGCAGGCCGTGCGCGGGGTGCCGCTTGCTTCAGCCGCGGAACCGATACTGCTCGAGCGATTCCGGCTTCATCTCGATCGAGAAACCGGGCGCCGTCGGCGGCATGTACGCCGCGCCGCGCACGACGCACGGCTCGACGAAATGCTCGTGCAGGTGATCGACGTATTCGGTCACGCGCCCTTCCTTCGTGCCGGAAATGCATACGTAGTCGATCATCGACAGATGCTGCACGTATTCGCACAGCCCGACGCCGCCCGCGTGCGGGCACACCGGCAGCCCGTACTTCGCGGCCAGCAGCATCACCGCGAGAATCTCGTTCACGCCGCCGAGCCGGCACGCGTCGATCTGCACGACGTCGATCGCGCCGCGCGCGATGAACTGCTTGAACAGCACGCGGTTCTGGCACATCTCGCCGGTCGCGACCTGCACGGGCGCGATCGCCTCGCGGATCTTGCGATGTCCTTCGACGTCGTCGGGGCTCGTCGGCTCCTCGATGAACCACGGTTTCGCGAACGCCAGCTCGCGCACCCAGTCGATCGCCTCGTCGACTTCCCATACCTGGTTCGCGTCGATCATCAGCTTGCGGTCAGGGCCGATCACCTCGCGCGCGATCGTCACGCGGCGGATGTCGTCTTCCAGGTTCGCGCCGACCTTCAGCTTCACGTAGTCGAACCCGGCGTCCACCGCCTCGCGGCACAGCCGGCGCAGCTTGTCGTCGCTGTAGCCGAGCCAGCCCGCCGACGTCGTGTAGCACGGGTAGCCTTCGCGCTCGAGCGTCGCGATCCGCGCGGCCTTGCCCGGCGCCTGCCGGCGCAGCAGGTCGAGCGCCTCGTCCTGCGTCAGGCAGTCGGTCAGGTAGCGGAAATCGATCGCCTGCACGATTTCCTCGGGGCTCATGTCGGCAATGAGGCGCCACAGCGGTTTGCCGACTGCCTTCGCCCACAGATCCCACACCGCGTTGACGACGGCGCCCGTCGCCAGGTGGATCGCGCCCTTGTCCGGGCCGATCCAGCGCAACTGGCTGTCCGACGTCACGTGCCGCCAGAAGCGGCCCATGTCCTCGCGGATCCAGTCGAGGTCGAGGCCGACGACGAGGTGACGCATCGCGTCGATCGCCGCGCAGCAGATTTCATTGCCGCGCCCGATGGTGAACGTGAGCCCGTGGCCTTCGAGCCCGTCGTGGTCGGTTTCGAGCACGACGTACGCGGCCGAATAATCGGGGTCCGGATTCATCGCATCGGAACCGTCGAGCTGGCGCGAGGTCGGGAAGCGCACGTCGAGGACGCGCATCGATCGAATGATAGGCATGGCGAACGGTCCGTTAAAGGAAATCAGGCCTGCACGGTGCGCTGACGCTGCTCGCCGAGCCCGTCGATGCCGAGCGTGATCACCTGCCCGGCACGCAGATAGACCGGCGGCTTCTGGCCAAGGCCGACGCCCGGCGGCGTGCCGGTCGAAATCACGTCGCCCGGCTGCAGGCTCATGAAGCGGCTCAGGTAGCTGATCAGGTGCGGCACGCGGAACACCATCGTCGCGGTCGTGCCGTTCTGGTAGCGGTGGCCGTCCACTTCCAGCCACAGCCGCAGCGCGTGCGGATCGGGCACTTCGTCGGCGGTCACGAGCCACGGGCCGAGCGGGCCGAACGTGTCGTTGCCCTTGCCCTTGTCCCACGTGCCGCCGCGTTCGAGCTGGTATTCGCGCTCCGACACGTCGTTCACCACGCAGTAGCCGGCGACGTGCGACAGCGCATCGGCTTCGTCGATATAGCGGCCGCCCTGGCCGATCACGACGCCAAGCTCGACTTCCCAGTCGGTCTTCTCCGAGCCGCGCGGAATCTCGACGTCGTCGTTCGGCCCCGAGATCGCGCTCGTCCATTTGCCGAACACGACCGGCTCCTTCGGGACTTCCATGCCCGATTCGGCCGCGTGGTCGGAATAGTTGAGCCCGATGCAGATGAACTTGCCGACGCGGCCGACGCATGCGCCGAGCCGCGGCGTGCCTTCGACGAGCGGCAGCGACGACGGGTCAATGTCGCGCAGCCGCGCGAGCGATGCGGGCGTCAGCGCGTCGCCGGCGATGTCGTCGATCACGCCCGACAGGTCGCGGATCTTGCCCTGCGCATCGAGCAGGCCCGGTTTTTCATGGTGTTTGTCGCCAAATCTCAGCAGTTTCATGTCGTCCAAGCGGAAACGGAAAGTGAATGGGAAGACGCGGTCGGCTAGACGCGGTCAGTTTGACCAGCCGCCATCGATCAGGTGAATCGCGCCGGTGGTGAACGACGCTTCGTCGGACGCAAGATATAGCGCGAGCGCGGCCACTTCGTCCGCGGTGCCGATGCGGCCCATCGGCTGGCGCGCGACGAACGCCTGGCGCACGGTGTCGGTCGACACCTGGCGCGTGCGCGCCTGCTCGGCGATCCGCTGCTCCAGCGACGGCGACTCGATCGTGCCCGGGCAGATCGCGTTGCAGCGGATGCGCTGCTCGACGAAATCGGCGGCCACGGCCTTGGTCAGGCCGATCACGGCCGCCTTGGTCGTACCGTAGACGAAGCGGTTCGGCACGCCCTTCACGCTCGACGCGGCCGACGCCATGTTGATGATCGACGCGCCGCCCGCTGCCAGCATCGCCGGCAGCAGCGCGCGGATCAGCCGGTACATCGACGTGACGTTCAGATTCAGCGAGAACGCCCACGCGTCATCGTCGCAGTCGAGGATCGAGCCGTGGTGCACGAAGCCCGCGCAGTTGAACAGCACGTCGAACGCGCGCTCCTGCGCGGCGAGTGCCGCGACGTCGCCCGCATCGGTCACGTCGAGCCGCCGCGTGGCCAGCCGGCCGCCCGCGCGTTCGGCGTCGGCCGCGAGTTGCGCGAGCGCCGCTTCGTTGATGTCGGTCGCCAGCACGTCGGCGCCCTCGCTTGCGAACCGCAGCGCGGTCGCACGGCCGATGCCCTGCCCGGCCGCCGTCACCAGCGCGCGTTTGCCCTGCAATCTCATGAGCACTGCTCCTGTAGATGTCGGCCGAGCCGACCGATTGGCACAAAGGACTAAAGGTCCAACCAATGATAGGAACAGATTCCGGATTTGTCACGAACGCGGGATTCAGTATTTTCCCGAGCAGGTGAATCGGGCCGGAAGCGGTGCCGCGGGCTTCGATTACCGTTTTTTTCAGGTTCCGCCGATCGGCCGCCTGTCGCGCAAAGCCAATATCGGCGGGCGTTTGCGCCATCCCCAGGCACCTGAGTCGAGGTGCCCGCGCGGCGAAACTGACAAGAAAGTCATGTTCCCGTCAGGGTCTCAACCGGGGGCGCACGCGATCATGGCGTTGCCGGACCGCGCTTCCCGGCACACCGCACCCCGCCCGTCGCCGATCCCTGACGGGCGTCTCCGTCCCCCGCGGTGTCCACGTGACTGAGCGAGCAGACACGGGGGCGCGGGCCGATTTTCCGCCCCGGGCGTTTCACGTCCGGGGCGCTTTTGTCGCTGGTTTCTCAAGAGAATTTGCGTCGATTGTTTCTAAATCGGCAAAAGGTAATTTGAGCCAGACAGGATGTTTTTTCCGGTCACAGACGCTTACATTTAGCGCACCACTCATGGAAACCGCTACGGATTCGTCCTTGGGTAGTGACATCCACTGCCACGGCCGAACCGCACGAGCTTTAGGAAACGGCAAAATGAAGGCCTCCCAATCCCTGCCTGCGCTCGATCCCGCCGACGTCCACGTCGAAATTCTCGAACGTTCCGATACGCTGCTCGTCGTCCGCTGGGTCGAACCCGGCCGCTGTCATTACGGCGAACAGCGCTGGCGCCGCCGCTTCGCGCAGCGCACCGGGACCTGCGCGCTGTCGCGCCAGGTCATCCAGCGCGGCGACGAAGTCTTCCGCCCGGCCGAGCGCCCGGCACCCGCGAACGCTGCCGCGATGATCTCCGCCGCCGAAGTGCTCGCGCTGGCCGGCAGCCGGTAACGCCCGCCGACCACCGTGTGCCGGGGCCCGCAGCGTGATGCGCAAGCCCGCCCTAGAACCGCCGGTCTAATTCCCCCGCTTGTCTGTCCCGCCTGCGCGGACTATCGTTACACCACTCAATGTAACGATTACGCGTCGTGGTGCACCGGCGACGCCGATGGAGGCAGACATGCATGCATGGAGCGCGCGCCACGTCCCGGCGCAAGGCGGCAAGGTCGCGGTCGTGACCGGCGCCAACAGCGGCCTCGGCTGGCAGATCGCGGAAACGCTGGCCGCCAAGGGCGCGACCGTCGTGATGGGCTGCCGCGATGCCGCGCGCGCGGCGCAGGCCGCCGATGCGATCCGCCGGCTCCATCCGGCCGCACGGGTCGAAGTCGATCCGCTCGACCTCGCCGATCTCGCGTCGATCCAGCGCTTCGCCGCCGACGTCTCCGACCGCCACGGCCGTGTCGACATCCTCTGCAACAACGCCGGCGTGATGTTCCTGCCGCTGCGGCACACGCACGACGGCTTCGAGATGCAATTCGGCACCAACCACCTCGGCCATTTCGCGCTGACCGGCCATCTGCTGCCCGCGCTGCGCGCCGCGCGTCGGGCGCGCGTCGTGACGATGTCGAGCGGCCTCAACCGCGGCGGCCGGATCCGCGTCGACGACCTGCGCGCCGAGCACCGCTACAACCGCTATCTCGCCTACTGCGACAGCAAGCTCGCGAACCTCGTGTTCGCGATCGAACTGCAGCGCCGCTTCCAGCGCGCGGCGTTCGCGGGGATCAGCGTCGCCGCGCATCCCGGCTACGCGGCGACCAACCTGCAGTTCGCGGGTCCCGCGATGGACAGCTCGCCCATGCGCGCCGCGCTGATGCGCGCCGCGAACCGTTATCTCGCGCAACCGGCCGACCAGGGTGCGTTGCCTGCCATTCATGCGGCGACGTCGCCCGATCTCACCGGCGGCTCGTACATCGGACCGTCCGGCTGGTTCGAGTCGCGCGGCCTGCCGGCACCCGCGAGCGTGCCGCGCGCGGCACGCGACGTAGCCATGGCCGCGCTGCTGTGGGAGGCCTCCGAAGCCGCGACGGGCGTGCGTTTCCTGAGTTCGAGCGTGCCTGCCGGTCGACCGCCCGCCGAGCCGTTCGACACGGCGGCCGAGGTGCGCTGAATGACACGCTCGTCGTCTCAATATTCTTCATACTTATTACACTGACAGAAACGAAAGCGCGATGAAAGCTTGATTCGACGGCCTACTGTTACCAACTTGGAAACAATCTTTCGTCAAAATCAGCGTTTACCCTGAACCGCCCGGTGACTAAGATTTAGTCAATCGCTGCAGACATGGTGTCGAAAGCGAACTCAATAAAACACCGGAGGTCATCATGAAATCGCTCGTTTCCGCAGTTGTTGCCGCTGTCGCCCTGTCCGCTTCGTTCGGCGCTTTCGCACAAAGCACCGTGACCCGCGCACAAGTCCGCAACGAACTGGTCCAGCTCGAACAAGCCGGCTACAAGCCGGGCCTGGCGAGCCCGTACTACCCGAACGACATCCAGTCGGCGGAAGCGCGTGTTCATGGTGCCGACGCCAGCGGCTACGGCGCGCAACCGGCTCCGGTCGTCCACTCGGGCGCCCCGGCTGCCGCAACGTCGTCGAACGCTCGCGACTCGGTCTTCTTCGGCCAGTAAGCCGACGCGCCCCCGGCGGGCGCACCGCGCATCGCGCGATGAAGCTGTATCCGGACGAGCCCGCCATGCGGGCTCGTCTTTTTTGTGAAACGCATACCTCCGCCGCCCGGCAGCGGGTGGCTTCGCCCGGGCGCGTTGCGTCCGGGCGCTTTTTCCCTGGCGAGGTATGCGTAACGACGCCGAGTGCGTCGATCAGCGCGCAGTTGCCGCAGGCACCGCACGCGACAGCACACGCCAGCGCGACAACAGCTCGTCGCGATCGACGTAGCAGCCCTGCAGATGCCGGCGGCCCGTCGACGGATCGAACTCGGTGCGTGCATGCATCACACGACGGTTGTCGAACGCCCACATGTCGCCGGCCCGCAGCCGGCGCTGCACGCGAAAGCGCGGCTCGCGCGCCAGCGCGAGAAAACGCCGGTATGCACGATAGACAGCCGCCACCGCATCGGCCGGCGCATCGAGCGGCCCGCGCAGGAAGTTCGCGACGCGCACCTCGGTCACGTTGCCGCGCGCATCGAGCCCGATCACCGGCGCCGAACAGCGGTAGTCGCTGTTCGCACTCTTGTTCCAGAACTCGAACGGTGTCGCGGCGAGGTGCTCGAAATCGGCCGGATATTCGCGCCGCAGCGCATCCGCGAGCGCGAAGCCGTCGAGGAAGACGCTGTCTCCGCCCGTTGCGTCGTTCGCGAGGCAATGCAGGAACTGCACGCCCGGCTGCAATTCACGTGTCGGCAGGTCGGTGTGCGGCGGCAGGTTGAGCGACGTATACGCATTGCTGTCCGGTCGCGGCTTCGATTCGACGTCGAACAGCACGCCGAAATTGCTTTCGCGGATCAGGCCGATGCGACGCGCGATCTGGTCGACGCGGCCGGGTTCGGCCGGCACGCCCTCGACGAGCGTCAGCCCCGTGCGCTGCAACGCGGCGAGCCATGCGAGCAACGCGCCGTCGTCCTCCATCACGTCACGCCACGCGAACACGCCGATCGCGGTCGCGTCGTCGCCGGTCCACACGTGCCGCCCGTGCGCGGCGTGGCGCTCCGCGCGCGACGCATCGTCGTAGGCATGCGCGCGCAACCATCCCGGCGACCATGTGCTGCGATGCCCGTCGTTCCACTCGACGTGCAGCGCGCCGTCGGCTTCGACATGCACGACGCGCGCCGACAGATCCTCGCGCGCGTCGGCGATCTCGAACACCTGTTCGCGCGTGACCGCATGCACGCATGCGGAGCACGCGCAGTTGTCGCGCAACCAGTCGAAGTGAAACGGCGATCGTCGCGTGTCGCTCCACTCGACGTCCACCGCCCCATCGCCGATCGTCGCCGCCGCAATGGCCGCGTCGGCGGAAAAGGTCCGCCAGTCCTCGATACGGTGTTGCGCTGCCTGCATCGTTGCCTCCCGGAAACGCCCGCTACGCGTGTGGTGCGAGCAGAAACCCGCCGATCATCCTGTGCATCCGCGCTGCCTGCGGGCTCGTTCCGAGCGCGCGCCAGCAGCCGTGCACCAGCCCCTCTCCCCTCCAGTAACGCGCGGCGCCGCCTGCCGCGAGAATGCGTTCGACATAGACGCGCGCATCATCGCGCAGCGGATCGTGTTCCGCGCCGATCGCGAGCACGGGCGGCAGTCCGTCGAAACGCGACGCCGCGAGCGGCACCGACGCGCGCAGCAGCGGCGCGTCGTCGAATACGGTTTCATCCGCATCGCCCCAGTACAGCGCGCGATAGCGATGAACGTCGTCGAGCGTCAGCATCGGTGCGTGCGCTTCCGTTTCGCGCGCCGGCGATTGCGGTTCGAAACCGAGCATCGGATAAACGAGTGCGATCCCGTCGATGCCGCCTTCGCCAGCATCGCGCAGCGCGGTCGCGACGGCGGCCGCGAGGTTGCCGCCGGCACTGTCGCCCGCGAGCGTCAGCGGTCGGGCGCATGAGTCGAACGGCCAGCGCGCTGCGTCGCGCGCGGCACGCGTGACGGCCAGGCAATCCTCGAGCGCGGCCGGCGCGCGATGCTCGGGCGCGAGCCGGTAGTCGACCGCGATCACGGCCAGCCCCGTGTCGGCCGCCAGTCGCGCGGTGATCAGCGCGTGACTGTCGAGCGAGCCGACGACGAAGCCGCCGCCATGAAAGAACAACACGGTGCCGCGCGGCTCACCCTGCGCGGGTGCGTAGCGCCGCAGCGCGATCGCGTGTCCGTCCGGGGCGTGCCACACGGCGTCGTGCTGCACGATGCCGGCCGGCAGTTCGGCGGGTGTCCATGCGGCCGCGAAGCGATCGTAGACGCGACGTTGCGCGTCGGGCGAGCGCGCCGCTGCGTCGGCCGGATACCACGCGTCGACGGCGGCAACGAACGCAGCGATTTCCGGTTCGAGCATCATGTGCGCTCCGCGGTCCAAGGTTGAACGTCGACGCTAGCGGCGCGGCGGCAGTCCGATCACGCGGCCCGCATACGCAGGCGCCGCGCAATCGCGCTGCAACGCGTGCAACTCGGCCACGCGCGCGGCGACGTCATCGTCGAACGGCGCCGATTTCGCGCCGCCGCGCGTGTCGACGTGCAGCAGCATCTGCTCGCTCGCCGACACCGCGCCGTCGTGCCCGTCCGCGAACAGTTCGAGATACAGGTGCAGCCGCTTCGCGTCGTGCGCGAACACCCGCGCATCGACGCGCACGCGCGTGCCTTCCTTGATCTCCTGCAGATAGTTCACGTGCGCTTCGAGCGTATAGACCGAGCGGCCCCGCTCGCGACGCGCGGCGTCGTCGAGACCGATGCGGTCCAGCAGCGCATCGGTCGCGAAGCTGAAGATCAGCAGATAGAACGCGTCGCGCAGATGGCCGTTGTAGTCGACCCACTCGGGCCGCACAACGTCGTGGCATATCGTCAGCGGGGTATCGCCGGTCATGTTCATTCAGTCCTCGAAACGCATCCCGTGCCGCGCCTTCACCGCGGCGATCGCCTTCAGCACCTCGGTGATGCACTCGTCGCGATAGCGTTCGAGTTCCTTGATGCTGCGCGTGCCCTGCTGCTCGCTCGTGCCTTCGACGACGCTGTCGATCAGTGCGTCGGTCAGCTTCGGCGCGACCAGCTTCGTCCATGGCAGTTCGAGCGCGGGGCCGAACTGCTGCATGAAGTGTCGCATGCCCGCGTCGCCGCCGGCCAGCGTGTAGGTCAGGAACGTGCCCATGAACGACCAGCGGATGCCCGCGCCGAAGCGGATCGCATCGTCGATCTCGCCGGTCGTCGCGACGCCTTCGTTGACGAGATGCAGCGCCTCGCGCCACAACGCTTCGAGCAACCGGTCCGCGATGAAGCCCGGCACTTCCTTGCGCACGTGCAGCGGCCGCATGCCGAGCGTGCGATAGATCTCCATCGCCGCCTCGACCGCCTCCGGCGACGTGCGCGCGCCGCCGAGCACCTCGACGAGCGGCAGCAGGTAGACCGGATTGAACGGATGGCCGACCACGCAGCGCTCCGGATGCGTCGCGCGTGCATAGAAGTCGGTCGGCAGCAGCCCCGACGTCGACGATGCGATGATCGCGTCGGGCTTCGCCGCGCGGCTGATCTGTTCGTGCAGTTCGAGCTTAAGCGCCTCGCGCTCGGGTGCGCTTTCCTGGATGAAGTCCGCGTCGGCGACGCAGGCCTCGATCGTCGATTCGAAGCGCAGCCGCGCGGGATCGGCGCCCGGCGCGAGGCCGACGCGTTCGAGCGCGGGCCAGGCATTCGCGACGTTCGCGCGCAGCCGTTCTTCCGCGCCCGGCGCGGGGTCCCACACGACCACGTCGAGACCGTGCGCGAGCGCACGGCAAATCCACCCGCTGCCGATCACGCCGGTGCCGATCGCGGCGAACGTCTTGATGTCGGTCTTCACTGCCATGTCAACGCATCCTTCAAATCTAGGGAATCGGACGGCGGCCGCGTTCGTGCGCGCCGCCGCATTGAATCGGAATCAGCCTTGAAAACTCACGCGAACTCGGCCACCGCGCGACGTTCGAGCAGACGTTCGCCGCGCGCCGGCAGGCCGAGCTTGCGACGCCCTTCGGCCGGCGTCAGCACGCGTCCGCCGAGGCGTTCGATGATTTCCCGCGCGCGCTCGACGAGCGTGCCGTTGGTCGCGTGCACGCCGCGATCGAGCCAGATGTTGTCTTCGAGGCCGACCCGCACGTGACCGCCGAGCAGCATCGCCTGCGCGACCATCGGCATCTGCATGCGGCCGATCCCGAAGCCGGCCCAGTGCGCGCCCGGCGGCAGGTTGTCGACCATCGCCTTCATCGTGCCGGTGTCGGCCGGCGCGCCCCACGGAATGCCGAGGCACAGCTGGAACAGCGGCGGATCGTCGAGCAGCCCTTCCTTCAGCAATTGCTTCGCGAACCACAGATGGCCCGTATCGAAGATTTCCAGCTCCGGCTTCACGCCGAGTTCCTGGATGCGCTTGGCGCCAGCGCGCAGTTGCGCGGGCGTCGACACGTAGATGTAGTCGCCGTCGCCGAAATTCAGCGTGCCGCAGTCGAGCGTGCAGATTTCCGGCAGCAGTTCCTCCACGTGCGCGAGGCGCGTGAGGCCGCCGACGAGATCGGTGCCCTTGCCGAAGCGCATCGGGTCTTCGCCCGGGCCGATCTCCAGATCGCCGCCCATGCCGGCCGTCAGGTTGATGATCACGTCGACGTCCGCCGAGCGGATCCGGTCGACCACTTCGCGGTACAGGTTCGGGTCGCGGCTGCCGCGGCCCGTCTGCGGATCGCGGACATGGCAATGCGCAACCGTCGCGCCGGCCTTCGCGGCTTCGATCGCCGCGGCCGCGATTTCCTTCGGCGTGACCGGAATCGCCGGATGCTTGCCGACCGTATCGCCCGCGCCGGTGACCGCGCAGGTGATGATGACTTCGTGGTTCATGCTGAATGCCCTCGCTTGATTTGATTCGTGCCGCTCGATTTCTGTCGTACTGCAGATGATTCGTGGCTGCGCGCCGCACGCGTACGGCGCGCACGGGCCGTTACAGGCCGAGATAGGCCTTCACGGCAGGCAGGCCGTCCTTGCCGTCGAACGTCTTGACGCCGGCGAGCCAGGCATCGAGCACCTGCGGATTCTTCTTCAGGTACGCCTTCGCGGCGTCGGCCGGCTTCGTCTTGTTCATCACCGACTGCATCAGCTGGTTCTCCAGCTGCGTCGTGAAGCGCAGGTTCTCGACGAGCTTGCCCGCGTTCGGGCAGCGCGAGATGAAATCGGGCGCCGTCAGCGTGTACACGCGCGCTTCGCCGTAGTTCGGGCCGAACGACGCATCGCCGCCGGACAGGTAGTTCATGCTGATCTGGATGTTCATCGGATGCGGTTCCCAGCCGAGGAACACGACCCACTTCTTCTCGCGGATCGCGCGCTCGACCGTGACGAGCATCCCCGCCTCGCTCGATTCGACCAGCTTGAAGCCGCCGAGGCCGTACTGGTTCGTGTCGATCATCTTCTGGATCGTCGCGTTCGCGCTGCTGCCCGGCTCGATCCCGTAGATCTTGCCGTCGAGCTCCGCGCGGTGCTTCGCGATGTCCTCGAAGGTCTTCAGGCCGGCCTGGTATTCGTAGCTCGGCACCGCGAGCGTCGCCTTCGCGCCCGACAGGTTCGGCGGCTCGACCACGTTGATCGACTTGCTGTCGAGGAACGGCTGGAGCTGCTTCTGCTGCACCGGCCACCAGTAGCCGAGCGAGATGTCGAGCTGCTTGCTCTTCAGGCCGGCGAACGAGATCGGCACCGATGCGATCGTCGTCGTGGGCTTGTAGCCGAGCCCTTCGAACACCGTCGACGCGAGCGCCGTGGTGGACGTGATGTCGGTCCAGCCGATATCCGCGAAACGTACGTTGCGGCAGGTCGCGGCATCCGTTTCGGCCTGCGCCGCGGTCGCGAATGCGCCGGTCGCCAGCACGGCCGCGACGAACGCGGCGATCTTTGTCGACTTCATGGTTTCTCCCGGTTGGACCGATGTCCGACGGGTTCGCGGAGTGCGTCCCGGCCTGCATCGTGGGTGTAAAAGTAACGAGCCATATTGGTCGCAAGACGACCGGCGGCGACCTGTTCTTGACTATTTGCGACTATGAGTGGAAACCACTATGCGTGGGCAGTGGCTTGTGTGGCGGGGGTTTTGGGTAAATTCTGGCGGAGAGGGGTTTGTCCGGATGCGGCGTGATGGATGTCGACGGGGCGTGCTTCGGCGGCGACGCTGGAGCGGGCGCGATGCGGTTTCCACCCCGCGGGCATCGACCGGCTCCCGAAGCGTTACCGCGGCACTTCGACGTAGGTTTCCCTGCAAATCTCGCGCAGCGCCTGAACCAGCAAATCCCGCGTCGGCGCATGCGCATCCGCAAAGCGGGTAAACAGCGCGATCGGCGGCAGCGTCCAGACCAGCGAGTAAGGCACGATCGCGACGCCGGCGATGCGCACCATTTCTTCCGCGATATCGGCCGGCACGATCGACACCGCGTCGTCGCTCGACGCGATCATCTCGCCGATCAGCTTCGACGAGTAGCTTTCGACGATCGGCACGGGCGGCGCGATGCCCGCCGACAGGAACAGGTCGGTCACCTGCTCCCGCATCGGCGTATGCGGCGCGCCGAGAATCCAGTCCAGCGCGTGCAGCTTCTCCCAGTCGAGCTTCGTGCGCGCCAGTTTCGCGGCGAGGCGCCGGCTCGCGATCATCCGCGGCTGCTGCTGGTACAGCACTTCAAAGGAGACCTGCCCCAGATCGACCGCCGACGACGCCCGCCCGATCACGAGGTCGACGGTGTGGTCCTTGAGCTGCAGCAGCAACTGGTCGCTGGTGCCTTCGTGGATCGTCACGGTCAGGCGCCGCTCCATCCGGGATTGCAGGCGCTTGAGCGCCCCCGATAGCATCTGGCCCGAAATAAACGGAATCACGCCGATATGCAGATGCGCCGCATGGCCGGCCGCGACCGCCTCCATCTCGCGAGCGAGATGGTCGAGATCCTTCAGCATTGCCCTGGCCCGCTCGAGCACGACCGAACCGAGCGCGGTCGGCCGCATCCCGCGCGACGTGCGCTCGAACAGCGGCGTGCCGAACATGCTCTCCAGTTCGGACAGCGCGTTCGTCACGGCGGGCTGGCTGCTGGCCATGTGCTCCGCGACGCGCGTCAGCGACCCGTGCTGCTGGATCTGCAGCAACAGCATCAGGTGCCGCATCTTCAGGCGCGCGCCAAGCCGCCTGACCACGTCGTTCGCGTCGAATGTCATTGCCGGACCGCCACACCATCATGAAAAAGTGATGGACCGATATTAAAACAGAATCATCTCCTTATGGCCGATCCCTAGAATCCCCTCCATGGATCGCGTCGGGACTGGCCTGGCGCGCATGCCCGGACCCAAAAACATGAAACAGACAGAGACCCAGCAGCAGGCGGCGTACGACTATCACGAGTTTCCGACCCCGGGGAAGATCTCCGTCGTCGCCAGCAAGCCGCTCGTGACGCAGCGCGATCTCGCGCTCGCCTACACGCCCGGCGTCGCCAGCGTGTGCGAGTCGATCGCCGCCGAGCCGCTGAACGCGCACCGCTTCACGAGCCGCGGGAATCTGGTGGGCGTGATCACCAACGGCACCGCCGTGCTGGGTCTGGGCAACATCGGCGCGCTCGCGTCGAAGCCGGTCATGGAAGGCAAGGCCGTGCTGTTCAAGAAGTTCGCCGGGATCGACGTGTTCGACATCGAGATCAACGAGACCGATCCGGACAAGCTCGTCGACATCATCGCCGGCCTCGAACCCACCTTCGGCGGGATCAACCTCGAGGACATCAAGGCGCCGGAGTGCTTCACGGTCGAGCGCAAGCTGCGCGAGCGCATGAAGATTCCCGTCTTCCACGACGACCAGCACGGCACCGCCATCACCGTCGCCGCCGCGTTCATCAACGGGCTGAAGGTGGTCGGGAAGTCGATTTCGGAAGTGAAGGTCGTGACGTCGGGTGCCGGCGCCGCGGCGCTGGCCTGCCTGGACCTGCTCGTCGACCTCGGGCTGCCGATCGAGAATGTGTGGGCGACCGATATCGAAGGCGTCGTCTATCGCGGCCGCACCACGCTGATGGATCCGGCGAAGGAACGCTTCGCGCAGGAAACCGACGCGCGCACGCTGTCCGACGTGATCGGCGGCGCCGACGTGTTCCTGGGGCTGTCGGTCGGCGGCATTCTGAAGCCCGAAATGCTGAAGGCGATGGCCGCGCGTCCGCTGATTCTCGCGCTCGCCAATCCGACGCCGGAGATCTTCCCGGAACTGGCGCACGCGACGCGCGACGACGTCGTGATCGCGACGGGCCGCTCGGACTTCCCGAACCAGGTCAACAACGTCCTGTGCTTCCCGTACATCTTCCGCGGCGCGCTTGATGTCGGTGCGACGACGATCACCCGCGAAATGGAAATCGCCGCGGTTCACGCGATCGCCGGCCTCGCGCAAGAAGAGCAGAACGACATCGTCGCGGCGGCCTATGGCGGCGACGAAGTGTCCTTCGGTCCGCAATACCTGATTCCGAAGCCGTTCGATCCGCGCCTGATCGTGCGTATCGCACCGGCCGTGGCCAAGGCGGCGATCGAAGGCGGCGTGGCGACGCGCCCGCTCGCGGATCTCGATGCATATGTCGAGCAGCTGCAGCAGTTCGTCTACCACTCGGGCGCGTTCATGAAGCCGCTGTTCGCGACCGCGCGTCAGCTCGTGCGTGACGGCGGCAAGGCACGCATCGTGTTCACCGAAGGCGAAGACGAGCGCGTGCTCCGTGCGGTGCAGGTCATCGTCGACGAGAAGCTCGCGCGTCCGATCCTGGTCGGCCGTCCGGAGGTGCTGCTGGCGCGTATCGAGCGGTTCGGCCTGCGCCTTCGCCTCGGCCAGGACGTCGAGGTGACCAACCCCGAATACGACGAGCGCTTCCCGCAATACTGGACGACGTATTGGGAACTGCGCTGCCGCGACGGCATCTCGAAGGAAATGGCGCGCGTCGAAATGCGACGTCGTCTGACGCTGATCGGCGCGATGATGGTGCGGCTCGGCGATGCGGACGGGATGATCTGCGGAACGGTCGGCGAGTATCACAATCACCTGCGGTTCGTGGACGAAGTGATCGGCAAGAAGCCCGATGCGTCGACCTACGCGGCGATGAATATCCTGCTGCTCAATCAGCGGACGGTCGCGCTGGTGGACACGCACGTCAACGACAACCCCGATGCGGAGCAGATCGCGGAATTCACGATCGCGGCCGCCCGGCAGATGGAATGGCTGAACCTCACGCCGAAGGCTGCGCTGCTGTCGCGGTCGAACTTCGGGTCGGGGAGCGCGGCTTCGGGCGTGAAGATGCGCCGGGCGCTCGAGATCATTCGCGCGCAGGCGCCGGATATCGAGGCGGATGGCGAGATGCACGGCGACTGTGCACTCGATGAAGCGCTGCGGGCGCGGCTGCTGCCGATGTCGCCGCTGAAGGGCGCGGCGAACCTGCTCGTGTGTCCGAACGTCGATGCGGGGAATATTGCCTATAACCTGCTCAAGACCGAGGCCGGCAGCAACGTGGCGGTGGGGCCGTTCCTGTTGGGCGTCAATGGGCCGGTGAACATTCTCACGTCCAGCGCGACCGTGCGGCGGATCGTGAACATGACGGCGTTGACGGTGATCGAGGCGAATCGCAACACGGCTGCGTGATTGTGCGTCGGTAGTCGGTAGCGTGGTGGCGACGTGATCGCGCACGGCTTTCGCCGTCACCAACGCTACCGGCAGGTCCGGGTGCGCATCGCCTGCGTTCTTCAGGTGCGCACCACCTGCGTTCTTGAACACGGTCGCCCGAAAACCGGCACGCGATTCCACCGGATAAACGCGTGCTCCCGTGCAGCCCCGCTCAATCCGCCCGACCGACCACCGCGACCGGATCGCCGAGCACCTCCATCTTCGGCTTCACGCCAAGCCCCGGCTGATCCGATACCGACATATAGCCGTCCTTCAGTGCCGGCCCGCCCGACGCGATCGTGAGACCGTGATACTCATGGAACGCCGACGACTGGAAGTGAAAACCCGACGGCGTCGAATGCGCGAGGTGGCAAAGCGCCGCCGTCGCGATCTCCCCGCCCCACGTGTCTTCAATGGTGAGTGAAATGCCCAGGGTCACGGCCAGATCGCGGAATTGCCGGGCCTTCGTCAGCCCGCCGACGCGGCTCACCTTCAGATTGACGACATCCATCGCACGATCCTGACAGCCGCGTATCAGCACGCGAATGTCTTCCATGCACTCGTCGAGAATCATCGGATGATCGGTATGCTGCCGGACCGCGAGGCACTCCTCGTAGCTCGGGCACGGCTGCTCGATGTAGATGTCGACGTCGCGAATCGCCTTGACCACGCGCAGCGCCTCGTGCTGCCGCCAACCGGTATTCGCATCGGCCGCCAGGACATTGCCCGAGCGCAGTTCCGCCGACACTTTCAGGATCCGCTCGATATCGGCGTCCGCACCCGCACCCACCTTCATTTGAAACTGCCTGAAGCCCTGGTCCTGATACTCGCGGATCTTCGTCGCCATCGCATCCGGATCTTGCCGCGTGACGACCTTGAAGAGCCTGACCTGATCCTGCAGGCGCCCGCCGAGCAGGTTGTACACCGGCTGGCTCGTCGCCTTGCCGAGAATGTCCCAGCACGCCATATCCAGCGCTGACTTGACGTACGGGTGACCTTTGAGAAGCTCGTCCATGCGGACATTGATCCGGCCGATCTGGCAAGGGTCTTCCCCGATCAGCCCCTCCGCGATCTTCACGAGGCCGGTGCGAGCGCCTTCGGCATAAGCCGGCAGATACGACGGTCCGAGCGGGCAAATTTCGCCGACGCCGACCAGCCCGGCGTCCGTTTCGACGATGACGACGGTCGAGTCGAACGATGCGAACGAGAACGTCGACCAGCTGTAGGCGCCCTCCTTCAGCGGCAAATCGACCTGGTACAGGGAAATTTTCGAGATCTTCAAGGGGGCCTCCGCGCCGTTCGGTTGTTGATGCGGAAAACTATAATTGCCCGTCAATCGAAAAAATTGTACGTTTCGGACAATCAATGGCACGACGGGCGGAGACATCGGATGCGAGGCGACTATTCATTTCTCCGGCCGGGCAAGTCCGCCCCCGAGGTCGATGCGCCCCTCAGAATCGGCATCGCACCGACGCCCGATTTCACGCTGATGTCGCTCTCGTGCTTCGTCGAGTTTCTGCGCCTGTCGGCCGACGAGGCGGACTTCAGCAGGCAGATCTACTGCTCGTGGGACCTGCTGTCCCACGATCTTTCGCCGATTCGATCAAGCTGCGGCTTTCCGATGGTGCCGACCCGGCTCTTCGGCGATCCGTCCGAATACGACTACGTCGTGGTGCACGGCGGCCTGCTGCACAGCACGGAGCCGATCCCCGACGAGCTTTACCGATTCATACAATCCTGCGTCGAGGCACATGTTCCCGTTGTCGGGCTATGCACGGGCCAGTTCATTCTTGCCGAACTGGGCTATCTGGCAGGAAGGCGATGCGCCGTTCACTTCTCGCTCGCGCAAGCGATGCAGCGCAATTTTCCGGACATCATCGCCGTCACGGATGCCCCGGTCGTGGTGGACGGCGAGTTCATCACATGCCCCGGCGGTCTTGCCGCGATCAATCTCGCCATGCACCTGGTGACGACCCACTGCGGCAAGACGCGATCGCACAAGGCGCTTCATTACTTGATGGCCGATCGAGGCTTCGAGGAAATACAGGCGATGAAGCAGGACGACGAGATCGGCCTGCACTGCCCCGATCGGCGCGTCGTCAACGCGGTGGGCTTGATGAGGCAACGCACGTTCGAACCGGGTTCGATCGCCGGCATCGCCCAGTCAATCGGCACGACCGAGCGGGAACTGACGCGACTCTTCCAGAAGCACCTGCGCGTGGCGCCGCTGCAGTACTGGCGGAGCATGCGCCTGAAAGCCGCGAAATGGATGGTCATCAACAGCGATCGGTCCGTTACCCAGATTGCATACGAGTGCGGCTTCACGGACAGCTCGCATCTGATACATTGGTTCAAACGCGAATACAACGTCACGCCATTCAAGCTGAGAAAACTTCGATCCGACTTCGGCGTGCATTAGGCCGGCTCGTCGCCGAGCGGCCATTCGCTTCCTGCAATCCAACGCGAGTCCGTGCTCCGGACTGTGTCCCATCCCCTAACGTCTGTAGAAATCGCCATGGCGTCTCGGTTTGAAATGAGCGAAACATTGGTCGGCGCGCTGTCTCTGCGCGCCATCAAATCATTTCTTGCGGCCGCGAAATTCAACAGCTTTACCGGAGCGGCCAACGCATTGAGCGTGACGCCCGCGGCGGTGAGCAAGCAGGTGCGGGAACTGGAGGACTACCTGGGTACGGAGCTGTTCGTCCGTTCGGGCAGGGCCGTCACCCTGACTGCCGACGGCGAGATGTTCAAGGATGCAGCCCAGCTTTCGTTGATCAATATCCATCAGGCCGCCGAACGCCTGCGGAAGAAGGTGCCCGCCAGGCGGACGCTCATCGTCTGCTGCTCACCGGCGTTTTCGGCACTCTGGCTGCACAAGCGGCTGCCCGAATTCATTCAGGCCAATCCGGATATCGAACTCACGGTCCTGGCCACGCAAAATTTCATCTCGATGGAAGCCGGCGTGCAGCCGGACGTCTACATCGCCAAGCTCGCCAGCATGCGCGACGGATACGACAGCGAGCACCTGTTCGACGACGAGGTCTATCCCGTCTGCACACCGCGGTATTTGCGGGATCATGGCCCTGTCGAGACGCCGGAACGGCTGCTGGACATGTCGTTGCTGGATATCAGCGCCTATGGTCGTTCGCAGATCTCCGAGCATATCGACTGGAAAGTCTGGCTGGCCCTGCATGACGTCGACACCAGCTGGCGCGCGGACATTCCGCGCCAGCTATTCACCAGCAACGACTATCCGGGCATCGTGCAGTTGGCCCTGGCTCACCAGGGCGTCGTCCTGGGCTGGCATCACCTCGTGGGCGACCTGGTTCAAAGTGGCCACTTCGTGCGTCCGCTGCCGCACAAGACGGTGATGAAGAATCGCGGCCACTACCTGTCGGTCCGAAAGGACAAGGCGGACGCCGCCGTGTGCAAGCAGTTCTGCCAGTGGGTCAGGCAGCAACTCGCGCTGCATCCCGCTGCCGATGAAACGGGCCCCGCCCGCGGCACACCGGAACGCTGAGCGTCCGTACCGAGCCGGCGCTGCCCGGCACAGGCGGCGGCATCTTCAACCAAAAGTTGAAGGAATGCCGGAGGAAATGTCGCTTAAGTTATCCGCGAAACGGGCATAAATTTCCCTTCACGCCGCACTCGGTCGGCGGCGACGAAGAGGAAACCGGCACATGGGATTCAAGAGAACGATTCACGCGGTGGAGACGCATTCGGGGATTCCGATGCGCGTGGTCACCGGTGGCATTCCGCACATTCCCGGCGACACCGTCCACGCCAGGATGAAATGGCTGGAGGCCAATGACGACGGTTTGAGAAAGCTGCTGTTGCGCGAGCCACGCGGTTACCCGGCGCACTGCTGCAACATCATCGTGCCGCCCTGCCACCCGGATGCGGACGCGGGCTACATCATCCTGGAACAGGTCGAGTATCCGATGATGTCCGGCGGCAACACCATTTCCGTCGCCACCGTGTTGCTGGAAATGGGCATGCTGCCGATGCAGGAGCCCGTGACGGAACTGACGCTGGAAGCGCCGGCCGGGTTGATCCGCATCACCGCGGAGTGCAAGGACGGCAAGGTCAAGCGTGTGAAGTTCAGGAACGTACCGGCCTTTGCCGCGCACCTGGATGCCGTCATCGACGTGCCGCATCTGGGCAAGGTGCGGGTGGACGTCGGCTGGGGCGGCATGTTCTACGCGATTGCCGACGTGCGCCAGTTCCCGGGGCTCGAGCTCAAGCCCGAACACGGGAAGGAGATCACGCGGGTTTCCGCGCTGATCCGGCAGGCGGCCATCGAGCAACTGCCGGTCGCGCACCCGGACTATCCGGGCGTGGGCATCACCATCTCGCAACTGTCCGGCCCGCCAGACGCCCCCGGGGCAGACTGGAAGAACGTGGTCACCATGCCGACCGGGCCGCTCTCCTGGGATGACCCCTCGACCTGGACCGGCGCGATCGACCGCTGCCCCTGCGGCACCGGCACCTGCGCAAAGATGGCCGTGCTGCACGCCAAGGGCGAATTGCCGCTGCACCAGGATTTCCGGCACCAGGGCATCCTGGGTACCGTCTTCACCGGCAGCCTGGTGGAGGAAACCCGCATCGGCGACAAGGCCGCCGTGGTTCCCACCCTGGCCGGCACCAGCTGGATCCATGGGATCAGCACCATCGTGCTCGATCACGACGACCCGTTCCCCGAGGGCTACACCCTGGGAGACATCTGGCCGCAACAGCAGGAGCGTTGACCATGCAAACCATTTCGGCGGAGCAGATCAGGTCGGTACTGGATTGGGACGGCGTTCTCGACGCGCTGCAGGACGGGCATGCCGGTTCACGGCCCATCGGTGACAGTTATTTCATCGGGGATGCGAGCCTTGGCTTGTTCAGCCGCGGCGTCATTCTGCCGGGCAAGGGCGCCGGGTTCAAAATTGCCTCCCTCTTTCCCGCCAATAGCCTGGCGAGTCCGCCCTTGCCGACGGAGCAGGCTGCGTTTCTGGTTCTGGACGAGCGGACCAAAGGCATCGTCGCCATGCTCGACGGCCCGGAAATCACGCGATGGAAGACAGCGGCCGATTCCGCGCTGGCGGCAAGGAAACTGAGTCGCGAGAACAGCGAGGTCCTTCTCGTCCTGGGTGCGGGGCCGGTCGCAAGATCGTTGACGGATGCCTATCTCCACATCCGTCCGTCCATCCGTCAAGTGTTGTTGTGGAATCGCACGCCGTCCAGGCTCGATGCCGTGCGCTCGGAACTCGAGGCGCGAAACATCGAGGTCTGCGTCGTCGAAGACGTGGATGCCGCCGTGGCCCGCGCAGACATCATTACCGCAGCCACCAGCACGTCCAAGCCGGTGATTCGAGGCGAGTTCGTGCGCCCCGGTACCCATGTCGATCTGGTGGGCGGGTATCGGTCGGATATGCAGGAGGCCGATTGCGATGTGCTCAAGGGTGCGCGCATCTTCGTGGATGACCGCGAGAATGCCGCGCAATCCGGTGATATCCAGATTCCGATGCAGACGCAAGCGATACAAGAGAATGATATCGAAGGAGACCTATTCGATCTGTGCCGGATATCGGCGTTTCATCGTTCGGCAGAAGAGCGCACGGTTTATAAAAATGCGGGAGGTGCGCACCTGGATCTCATCGTCAGCCAGTACGTTGTCGAACGGCTGCAATCGCTCTGAATGAATTGCCGCAAAAGCCGATGGTTGACGTGCGCTGCAAGCGCACCGGAGCCAGATTCGGAAGTTCAGGCGGCGCATTTGATCGAGTCGTTGGCATCGACGTCTTCGCTTCATGCGCCGCCATGTACCGTTACACCGAATCGACGCTCTACAGAACGCGCTCCAGCGCGCTCGCAAATCGCGCGACCGCCGCGTCAACGTCATGCAGCTTGTCGAGACCGAACAAGCCGATGCGGAAGGTCTTGAAATCCGCCGGCTCGTCGCATTGCAGCGGCACGCCGGCCGCGATCTGCATGCCGACATCGGCGAATTTCTTGCCGGACCGGATGTCGTCATCGTCGGTGTAGCTGACCACGACGCCCGGCGCCTCAAAGCCTTCCGCGGCAACGCTCCTGAACCCCTTCTCGGCCAACAACGCGCGAATCCGCGTGCCGAGTTCGAGCTGTTCCGCCCTCACCTTGTCGAAGCCGTACGCTTCCGTTTCCTTGATGACGTCGCGCAGCGTCGCGAGGCTGTCCGTGGGCATCGTCGCGTGGTACGCGAACCCGCCGTTCTCATACGCTTCCATGATCTGCAGCCACTTGCGCAGATCGCAGGCAAAACTGGTGCTGGTCGTCGCGTCGATTCGCTCGCGCGCGAGCGGGCTGAGCATCACCAGCGCACAACCCGGCGACGCACTCCAGCCCTTTTGCGGCGCGCTGATCAGCACGTCGACACCGCTCTTCTCCATATCGACCCAGATCGTGCCGGATGCGATGCAATCCAGCACGAACATGCCGCCGACCGCATGCACGGCGTCGGCCACCGCGCGCAGATACGTATCGGGCAACATCATCCCGGATGCGGTTTCGACGTGCGGAGCGAAGACCAGATCCGGCTTGTGCTCCTGAATCGCGGCGACGACTTCCTCGATCGGGGCCGGCGCAAACGCCGCCTGCCGGCCTGATTCGACCGGGCGCGCCTTCAACACGATCGACTCGGACGGAATGCTCCCCATGTCGAAAATCTGCGACCAGCGGAAGCTGAACCAGCCGTTGCGGATGACCAGACACTTCTTGTTCGTCGCGAACTGCCGGGCCACGGCTTCCATGCCGAAGGTCCCGCTGCCCGGGACGATGACGGCCGCCTTCGCGTTGTAGACCTGCTTCAGCGCCGCGGAAATATCGCGCATGACGCCCTGAAAGCGCTGCGACATGTGATTGATCGACCGGTCGGTGTACACCACCGAATATTCGAGGAGCCCGTCGCGGTCGACATCGGGAAGTAATCCTGGCACGTTCGCCTCCGGTAAAGGATGAAGCATGGGATGGGCGCGAGCGGTATTCGCGAGTGGATACCGCTGCACCGAGGCAAGGCTGCATTTTGCCTAGATGACGACCGATTCTAACTAAAGCTGTCTACCGGTTGGGAATTTCGGTGATTGCATGATGCACCGCGAATCCGCGCGGCTGCCGGGCGATGCCCGGCGTCGGCCGCCGCATCGGCGCGACGCCAGAAGCTCGATGCCGGCGATCCCGAACACGACGGCCAGGCCCCCTTCCAGCGTGCGGCGGGTCCGCCCGTCGATCCGTCGAACCGACTCCGTCGAGAACAACAACGCACAACTGCCGAACACCACACGTCCGATCGTCGGACAGCCCGCAATCAACGCACCGTGGGGCGAACTGGCACTGTTCGACGACAGCGCAACGATCGAAACCCATACGAGAATGGCCTTCGGATTGGTGAGATGGAGCATCGCGCCACGCGAGTAGAGGCTCTTCGATGTTGGGGAGCGCGCCGGTCCGATACGACCGGGAGGGCCGTCGCGAGCGCATTGTGTCCCGATTTAAAGGCCAGCCACCACAGATACAAACTGCCGAAAATCCTGATTGCAATGATGAACCGGGAGTAGCCGATCAGCGCTGCCGATACGCCCAGCATTGCCATCGTTGCCCAGAACATCGAGCCCGAGAAAACACCGAGCGAGAACATCAACGCCGCCTTTCGGCCGTGAATGGCCGCTTTGGACATGATTGCGAGATTGCTCGGCCCGGGCTCGCGGTACCGACGAAAAAGGCTGCATAGGCGAGCAGCAGGTCTGTCGCGAAATAGACATTGGACGCCATGTTCGAGCTCCAGTAACGGAAGTTCGCCCGATCATCGGGTATCGGCACACTGGCCGAAAGTTGCGATCTTGCCATCTGTCGGGGAATATCGGACACGCCCCCGGCGAGCATGAACACCCGGTACAGTGCAATGGGCGAGCGCTCCGCCGCGTGCCTGGCGAATTGAAACAGGCGAACGTATCCCGCTCGTGTCCGAAAGTCGGCTATGTGCATGCGGACGTATCCCCGGCCGTTTCCCGTACATCGGGATACGAAATGAAGTGCGGCGCGGCCGGAGCAATGACACGAGCGGCCGCGTGACGTCGCGCGGCCTCAACCGCCCTGGTTGCCTGGGTCAGTTTCCTCGCGCGTCGCCGCCGCACGCGAAAACTGCATCTGATATTCGCTTGGCGACAATCCGGTCTTGCGCTTGAACAGCTGCCGAAACGTGCTGACATCGCCATACCCGACGCGCTGGCTCACGGCCTCGAGCCCGATCGGCCGCGTTTCCAGCAGACGTTTCGCCACCTCGACGCGCAGGTTCTGCAGATACGTCAACGGCGCGAGCCCGAGGGCTTCCTTGAAACGGCGATTGAGCGTGCGTTCGCTGACGGCGAGCGATGCGGCCAGATCGCTCAGCAGGAACCCTTGCTGCAACGTGGCCTCCATCCGCTGCTGCGCGCGCGCGACGAGCTGATCGGTATGCCCGTGCTCATCGAGCAGTGTGGCAAAGGAAGCCTGCGACGTGCGACTCATGTCGATCAACAGCGCCTTCGCGGTCATTGCGGCGAGTTCTTTGCCGGCGAACGCTTCCACGAGGCGCACGGCCAGATTGAGATAGGACGTCACGGAGCCGCCTGAGAGGATGCCGTCCTGCTCGAGCAGCAACTCATTCGCGCGAACCTCGACACGCGGATAGCGACGCGCGAAATCCCTTGCTCTCGCCCAGTGCGTCGTTGCGGCGCGGCCATCCAGCAGGCCCGCCTCGGCGAGCAGGTAATTGGCCGTGCAATATGCCGCCAGCATGGCGCCCGCCTTGCGTTGGCGCCTCAGCGCGGAAGACAGTTCGTTCAACTGCTCGCGGCGCCCGATGAACTCGTCGATGCGCGAGAAAAACGGGGCGGTCAGCAGAATGGCGTCCGCCCGTTTGCGCGGGTCGATTCTGCCGTCGACGGGGATGATCTGGCCCGACGCCGCCGTGACGGGGTGTCCGTCGAGCGACTCCACACGCCATACGAACGACGGTGCGGATCTCGTACCCGGCGCTGCCCTGCGCGCATGGAACTGGTTCGCAGCGCTGAAGACGTCGACAGGCCCCGCGACGCCGGACGCGAGAATTCCGTCATAGACCCAGATGCGGATCATCGCCATTGAATGTCCGAATTTCCTCGAATAGTGGCGATTTTGCCACTTCCGGGCGCATGAGTAAACAGCGACCATGGCGACACCCGATCAACGGAGCAATCGACATGAAATTCAACGACACGGCCCCCGTGATGACACCCGCCGGGGGTCCGCCGCTGTGGCTGGCAAGCCTCGCCGAAAACGCGACGCTGGAAGCCACCGTCCTGAAACGCCCGATCGAGGGACGAGCCAATATTCTCTCCGTGATCAAACATGCGGTCTCGCTCTACGAATTCCAGCAGCACACCTACAAGGGCATGGTTGGCGACGGTCTGTATCTGGAATCCTATCAATCACGGGTTCACGGCGTGCCGATCGAGACCGTCGTCGTCGCACATGTGAACGAACACGGCGAAACGGACGCCGTGGTCATCAATCATCGCTCGCTCGATGCCGCGCTCCTGTTCTCGCAGCTGATGAGCGAGCGCGTCGACGAGCGCTTCCGAGCGAACTATCTGTCTGCACCGGACGCAGTCGCGCTGAATGCGGCATCCATGTCACCGCAGTGCCCTCGGACACATGATGAAACGCCTTCTTATTGACCTGACGACAGCGTTCCTGCTGCTCGCTTTTTCTGGAGTTCCCATGGCACAACCCGCTCCGATGCCAACCACGCCCACCACGAAGATATTGGCGATTGGCACCTTCCCGCCGGGCACGGACATGCAACACGTCCAAACCATTCTTCCGACCGAAGTTCGCGAGACGGCGCAGCTCTACCTCGATGGCAAGATCGACCAGTGGTATTCACTGCAAGACCAGGCTGGCGTGGCGTTCATCCTGAACGTGACCGACGTCGGTCAAGCGCATCAAATGCTGGAGGAACTCCCGTTGGGCAAGGCACACTTGATGACGTTCACGCTGCTTCCGATCGGCCCACTGAAGCCGTTGAGCAAGCTTTTGAATCCCCCTTCCCCTCGATAGACAGCACTGGAACGCATCGGGCTGATGCGTCACCCGATTCGATCAAAGCCACAGAGAGAAATGCGGTGTACTGCTTTTTGCGCCCCATGGAATTCCGAAGCGGCAACGCGCAATTTGCCTGCCGCAATGTCACACTGAAGGAGAGCCACGATCATGTTCAAACCCGTCACGAAAGCGATTCTCTTCCCCGCAGGCGCTGCGGGTACTGCTGCATGCTCGATCGTGCCCGCGTCTTCGGCATCGGCGCCAAAGGTTGCTGTTGGCGAGTTGCAGGTCAATGCCGACATCACGCTGCGCCATATGGTCTACCGTCCCGCTCATCCGAAGGGTACCGTCCTGTTCCTGCACGGCTTCCCGGAGACAATGTATGCGTGGAAGCCGATTGCCGAAGCCTTGTCCAGCGACTACGAGGTGCATGCGTTCGACTGGCCGGGCTACGGGCAGTCGTCGCGCCCACGCGCCGATCGCTTTTCCTACGCGCCGAAGGACTATGCCCGCGTGCTGGAAGACTATATCCACGCGTCCGGCCTCGATCGTTCGAATCTGGTGATTTATGCGACGGATATCGGCGCGCTGCCTGCACTGCTGGCAGCCTTGGAGCAACCGGATATTGCGAGGCAAATCATCGTTGGCGACTTTGCCCCATTCAACCGGCCGCAATATATGTACGAAAGCCTGCAGGCGCTGAAGTCGCAGCCTTCGTCCAACCTCGTGCATGCGGCAATGAATAATAATCGCGATGAAATCCTCGCAAACACGTTTTTCCGCGGCATGTCGGACCGGGCGCGCTACGCGTTGCCCAAGGAATTCACGGATGACATAGCGAAAGGGTGGGACGGCGAACTCACGGCGGCGGACGCATTCTTCCACTACTACTCGTGCTTCACGCGAGATCAGGACTACTTCGAAGCCAATATGGCAACGCTGAAAGTCCCGGTGAAGGTGGTGTGGGGCGAGCAGGATATCTATATCAAGAAGGAAATGGGCATCGAGTACGCGAACCGTAATGGTGTGGCGCTTTCGATTCTCCCTGGACTCGGCCACTTTCCGCATCTGCAGGCGCCCGACCAGACGGCAAACGAAGTCCGTGCCGCGTTCAGCGCAGTTGGCAATCGGGTGAGCGACTAGCGCGCGTGGCAACCCGACGCCGTACGAATGTCGAGGAATGCCCCCTTCCGACTCGCCGATTCGGTCGGTCAACCGTTCACCGCGACCATCGCCACGACGGTTCGGACAGGTGTTCGGCGAAGTAGTCGGACAATGCGGCGACCTTCGCCGGACGCGCGCGCGCCGACGGCGTGACGAAATAGAGGCCGCCCTTCGTCAGCGACCAGTCGGTCAGGATCGCTTCAAGGCGGCCGTCGGCGAGGTATTCGCCGGCGATGAACTCGGGCAGTTCCGCGATCGCCAGACCCGCGAGCAGCGTCGGCAGCAACGCATCGGCATTCGTCACGCGCAGCGGACCGTTCGGCATGACGGGCTCTTCCTCGCCCGCGGCGTTCGAGAAGCGCCACACATCGCTATGTGCCCGATACGCGTACGACAGGCACGGCCGCTCCATCAGCTCGCGGGGATGCGCGGGCCGCCCTTCGCGCTTCAGATACGCCGGCGACGCCACCACGTATTGCGTTACCGCACACAACCGTCGCGCCACCAGTGACGAATCCGGCAGCGCCGCAATACGTAACGCAGCGTCGAATCCGTCGGCGATCAGGTCGACTGTCGCATCCGACAGATGCAGGTCGACCGACACTTCCGGATACGCTCGAAAGAAGCCGGGTAGCAGCGGCGCGACCCAGCGCAACCCGAACGACATCGGCACGGCCAGCCGCACGAGCCCGCGCGGCTGCACGGCCATCTCGCGCGCGGCGCTCTCCGCCTCTTCGGCGTGGCGATACACCTCGCCGGCCTTTTCGCAGATCGTCCGGCCGAACTCGGTGAGCGCCAGCTGGCGCGAGGTACGGTTGAACAGCCGCCCTCCCAGGCGGTCTTCCAAGCGGGCCACGCCGCGCGAGACTGTCGCGACGGACACCCCCATCGCGCGCGCCGCGGCCGCGAACGACCCCTCCTCCGCGACCTTTGCAAACATCGCGAGCCCTTCGAAATCAGGCAGCCTGGCCATTTCGCCTCATCTTTTCATTTATGCAACGTTAACTTGCAATCAATTCTATTTCGAAACGAAAGGGGCGTCGATATTCTCCTTACATCGCAGCACGCAGCACCGAACGCAGTCATCCACGTATCGAACGAAAGGAGAAACACCATGGCACGCAAACTCGACAACAAGATCGCACTCGTTACCGGCGCAACCAGCGGCATCGGCCTCGCCGCCGCCCGGCGCTTCGCAGTTGAAGGCGCGCACGTCTACGTCACCGGCCGGCGCCAGGCCGAACTCGATGCCGCGGTCGAGGCGATCCGCGAAAACGGCGGCAGCGCGACAGGCGTACGCGTCGACTCCACGAAACTCGACGAACTCGACGCGCTGTATGCGCAAATCAACGAGGAACACGGGCACCTCGATGTGCTGTTCGCGAATGCGGGCGGCGGTTCGATGCTGCCGTTCGGCAGCATCACGGAAGAACACTTCGATGACACGTTCGATCGCAACGTGAAGGGCGTGCTGTTCACGGTGCAAAAGGCGTTGCCGCTGCTCGCCGAGGGTGCATCCGTGATACTCACCGGTTCGACGGCAGGCAGCGCCGGCACCGCCGCATTCAGCGTGTATTCGGCTTCGAAGGCCGCGGTGCGTGCATTCGCACGCAGCTGGATTCTCGATCTCAAGGAGCGCCGCATCCGCGTGAACACGATCAGCCCGGGCGCGACCCGCACGCCGGGCCTGCTCGACCTCGCCGGCCAGGACGCCGCGCAGCGACAAGGCCTCGCCGACTACCTGGCTGCGCAGATTCCGATGGGACGCCTGGGCGAGCCGGACGAGATCGCGGGTGCGGCATTGTTCCTCGCGTCGGACGACGCGAGCTTCGTGAACGGCATCGAACTGTTCGTCGACGGCGGCCAGCAGCAGATCTGAACGGAGCGCGAACGCACCGGGCGCGGAGGCGGTCTTCGACGATCGTTTCGGCGCCCGCTGCCCCCGCGCGCTCGCCCGGACGCACACCATGATCGAACATCGTGCCTTCCTGTCGTTCGGGGTGGTCAGACGCGAGTGGCTCGACACGCGGCTGCAGTTCCGTTTTGGCGAGTTCGGACACGCCGACCACGCGCCGCCCGGCGCACTTCACGTGTGGAGCGACGATGCATTCGTCGCCGCGCTCGCGGTTCGGCATGCACGCTCACCGGGACGTCGAGATCGTGACATGGGTGCGCTCAGGCGCCATCACGTATGAAGACGATGCGGGCAACCGCGCGCGACGACACGGATGTCGTGATGGTCGAACTCCTCGGGTAAAGCCGGCCGGCCTCAACACGCTGTCGGCGCTCAAGACCTGCAGGCAATCGCCTCGATCTCGATCCTGGTACCGACCATGTTCGTCGCCTGCAAGGTCGATCGTGACGGCTTGTTGCCCGGGAAGAACTCCGCATAGACACGATTGAATTCCGCGAAGTCGCGCGTGTCCTCGAGCCAGACGGTGGTTTTCACCACGTCGGCGAGTGTGCATCCCGCCAGCGAGAGTACGTGGGCCACGTTCTTCAATGTCTGACGCGTCTGCGCCTCGATCCCGCCTGCGACGAGGCTCCCATCTTCGTTTCTCGCCACCTGACCAGATACGAACACCAGATCGCCAGCTTGGGTCGCCAACGATCGGGGCAGGTTTCGAGTGACCGGATTGCGCTCTGCAAAGTATTCGATCGCCATTTGAGCCTCCCACGATCCATTCGACGCCGCTGTCGGCTAACGAAAACGAGCGTAACGCGGAAATGGCGCGCTGCCAATTCGGTATTCTCGATCGGGAAGCCGCTACGCACCGCCCCTCGACCAGTTCGGCCTGTTCGGCACGCCGCGGCACCCTGTCAGCGTGATGCGCATTTCCGGTGCGGCCAGCCGGATCCTCGGCGTCGTGCTCATCCGCGCGTGACGACGGCACGGGATACCGCGCCGCCCAGAACAACGGGCACCTGTCGTTTCCCGTACCGACGCTGCGTTGAAGACGTCAATCAGTACCGATCCGACACCCCCTCGATCCCGCGCTCATGCAGCGCACGAACCAGCCCGGCACGTACCGTCGCGACATCCGAAAACGCCGGCCGTCGATGCGCGGCGACTTCGGCCGCGGTATAAGGCTTGAAATCGCGCGGCAGCGCATCGCGGTTCATCGTCGTGAGCACCCAGTTGAGCACGTCGGCGAGATCCTTGTCCGACAGCGCCGAATTCGACGCGCCGGGCACGCGCATCACGTACTCGCGCCCCGCCGGCAGATGCGTGAAATAGCCAAGCGAGTTCGCGAGCGGCGGCACCTTGCCCGGAATACCGCCGCCCGTCGCCGTGTGGCAGCCCATGCAGTTGAGCACCCAGTGCTGTCGCGCGAGTGCGGCGTCGTTCACGCCGTCGGCATGTGCGGGTACGGCCATCGCACATGCCGCGGCAGCAACCGCCAGCATGGAAGACAGACGGCGTGTCATGAACGCCCCGATCCGCAACGCCACCGCACGCTGGCCGCCACGACACCGATCGCACACGGCATTCACAGCCCCAGCCCCTTCGTCACGACCGCACGTTGCGCGTGAACGGCCGTGCCGTCCATCTCCTTCGCACGCACCGCGCGGATGTCGGCTGCCGTGAACGGCTTCGCGTCGCCGTGCTTGTCGTTGAGATCGAACACGACATAGTTGAGCACGTTCGCGATGTCGTCATCGCTCACACTCGCGAACGACGGCATCTTGAAGTTGTAGCGCTTGTCGTGCACCTCGATCTCGCCGAACATCCCGTGCAACAGCGTCGCGACGAGCTGCGCGCGGCCCGCGTCGGCCGTCGCGTACTTGCCCGGATACTCGGTCAGCGGCGGCGCAAGGCCGTCCTGTCCCTTGCCGCCCGCCTGGTGGCACACCGCGCACTGCGCGTCGAACAGGCTCTTGCCCGCCGGGTAATGGGCGGCCTGCTGCGCGCCGGCAAAACCCGGCAACGCAAAACCCGCGACAACCGCGACCCACGCGACGACGATCTTTCCAGCTTGCTTCACTTTCATTGCTTTGCCGCTCCCAGCAGGACCGAAACCGAACAGTGGTAATTCGAATTGCCGTTCGCCATGCACCAGTTGATGTCGTTGTTCAGCGACAGCTTGTACAACGGCTTCTCGCGCTCGTTGCGGTTGCAGAAGCACTTGCCGCACGACGTCTTGCCGCAGCAGTCGTTGTACGACACGATGTAGTCCGAACCGTCGTGCGGGTTGCGGCAGGTACCGATCCACGTGATCGGCGACGGCGTCGTGCCCGGCGGGCAGCTGCTCGACGTGCCACCGCAGCAGCTGCACAGCCAGCCGTCGATCGCGCAGTATTTCCAGTAATCGCAGCTCATCGGATCGTCGCTCGCGCCCGACGCGGCGGCACCGGATGCCGCCGATGCGCCGGACGCCGCATCCGCCGCATACGCGGTGCGGTCGACCGGCAGGAGCGGCAGCATCGCCGACCCCACCAGCACCTTGCCGAGCTTCGCCATCGCACTGCGCCGCGAACTATGCTGCGCGACGCCGCGCGCCGACCGCTCGAACCATGAATCAAACAGGCCCATGTCGTTGTTCTCCGTTGACGTTGAAAGAGGGGCGGCCGATCACGCGTGCCGCGCGTGCTTTTCGTGGCCGCCGTGGTCGTGATCGCCGTGCACGAACTGCTGCAGCGATGCCACGCCACGCTCCTTCGCTTCGAACAGGCTCTCGAGATGCTCGCGGGTGTTGACGAGACCCTTCGCGCGCACCGTACCGGTGTCGTCGAGCAGCACCGCGTACGGCAGCTTGCCGATCTGGTACGCGAGGCCGAGCTCCTGCGACAGCACGTACGGGAAACGCGCGAGGTCGTGTTTCCGCGCGAAGCGCGTGTGTTCGTCGCGATCGCCGTCGCTCGCGAGCACGATGTTCACCGGCGTCGATTCGCTCGCCTGCAGCGACGGCAACAACGGCAGCAGCTTCTTGCAGACCGGGCACGTCGGCGACAGGAAGAACAGCAGCGTCGCCTTGCCCGACGCATCGACGCCGCCAACCTTCACCTGCGAGCCGCGAATGTCGGTCAGCTCAAACGTCGGCGCGATCGCGCCGACCGCCGGGCCCTTGTCGATCATCAGCGCGCCGGCCGGCATGATGCGTTCGTACAGGATGCCGATCTGGCGCACGAGCGCGAGGCAGATCGCGCCGAGCGCGAGAACGGCGACCCACAGCAAGGCGGTGGAAACGGTGAGAGCGGTTTGCATCATGAATTCCTCAGATGGGAAAGGCGCGGTACGTTGGCGAGCAGCACGTCGACGGTGAGCAGCGCGCAGACGATCAGCAGCACGAAAGAGAACAGCGTCAGATAGTCGAACCACACGACCGCGCGGCTGCCCGGCTCGACGAGCGCGGCCGCCGCCAGCACGACGAGCAGCAGCACGCGGGCGACATGCAGCCAGCCGATGCCGCGCGGCGCATCCGCGCGCGCGGCGGCAAAACCGGAACAGCCACAGTCGATATCGGTATGGCCGCGCAGGATGTTGATCGTCATGCCGGCCGCGAAGACGAGCAGCAACGCGATCAGGCCGAGCGCGCCGGTCATGCGCGTATCGGGAAACAACAGCGCCGCGGCGCAGACGGCTTCCGCGAGCGGAATCGCGAACGCGACAGGCGCGGTGAGCGCATCGGGCAGCAGGCGATAGCCGGCAAGCGCCTGCCGGAACGCCGCGGGCCGGCGCATCTTCGCGAAGGCGCCGAGCAGCACGACGACGGCCGCGCCGGCCTGCGCGCTGGTGGCGAGTACGGGATCGAGCGTCATCGCGGCCTCACGGGTTCACGAGCAGCGTCGGCGTGCTGCCGATCTGCTTCTCGACGTGCTGCGGCTTGCCGGTGCGCGCGTCCATCACGACGAGATCGGACGTGCCCGTCAGCCCGTAGAACAGCGGCTTGTCATCCTCGCTGACCTGGATCGACACGAGCGGATCGACCTTCTGCTGCACGAGATCCCAGCGCGCGACGCGCTGTTTCGTCTTCAGGTCGTAGACCCACACCTGCGTGCCCGGATCCTTGTGCGTGCCATCGCCGCCCTTGTGCATCAGCACGTAGTAGCGGTGCTGCTTGACCTGCACGGCCGTCTGCTGCATGCCGCCCGGGCGCCAGCCTTCGGCGCGCTCGGTTGCGGTCAGCAACGACCATGGCTTGCCGAACACCGGGTTGTCGCCGCTGAAATCGGCGCTGCGCACGTTGCCGTGGTACGTCGTGAACAGATAGCCGCCGTCGTAGCGCGACGCGTTGATGAAGGCCGGATCGTTGTCGACGTCGATGAACGCATCGGACATCGTGCGCTTCACCTCCTTGCCGTTCGCGTCGAGCGTGACAGTCAGCGCCTTGCCGCTTTCGCACAGCGCGGTGAAGCGGTCGCTCCCCGACGGATACGCGAGCACGCATGCCGCGGTGTCGATCTCCGACAGCACCTTCTTCGACACCGCGTCGATCACCGTCACCGACGCGGCCGGCGTGATGTTCGCGACGTACAGCCGCTTGCCGTCCGCGCTGAACGCGGTGTTGTACGGCGACGGCACGTGCTGCCCGTGCTTCGCCGGAATCACGATCTCGCCGGTGTGATCGAGCGTCGTGTTGTCGGTCATCTCGACGACGTCGGTGCGCGTGCCGTGCGAGCCGCGCGCGAAATAGGTCGTCGCGATGAAGCTCGTCTTGTGGTCGGGCGAAATCGCGAGGCCGGGCGCGAAGCCGCCGTCGATCTGGCCGAGCAGCTTCTTCGCGTCGGCGTCGTACACGAAGATGCGCCCGTCGGTCATCGTCGGCATCGCGATATCGACCACGTATACCTCGTGCGGATGCCACGGCGGCATCTTCTGCACGACCAGTTCCTCGGGCTTTTCCGTCGCGTCTGCGCTGCCGGCCCACGCCGCCGCGAACGCCAGCGTCGCCGCGAAAACCGCGGTGCGTCGCCTTGTTCTCATGTCGCCTCCAGTTGGGATTCACGTTATGTGGGGCGACTGTAGTTCGACAATAAATCCGATCAGCACCCGGACCGGCAACGCGTGCGTGCCGATTCGGGATATTGGAAAACCGCCTGAAAGGCACTTGCGGCGCACACCATCCGACCCCTCCAAAACCCCCGGAGGAATAGCGCTCATCCGTATTGCACCGACCGCTCGGTCGGTTTAATCTTGCGCGGTCCGAACGACCGCCGGAGGCGCCGTGCTCGTGTTTCACCAGATGTTCGACGACGCAGACCGGCATGCCGAGGCGCTGCGCGGCTGGGATCAGCGTTACGACCAGATCGGCTCCGGCTCGTATCGCAGCGCGGTCAAGCACGTGGAGCTCGACGGCGTGCAGCTATTCCAGGAAGCGGCGAACGTGCGCATCATCCAGCGCGGGCGCCTGCCGCCCGGCCATACGATATTCGGGATGCCGCTCACCGGCTCGGGCACCTTCGCATTCGGCGATGCGCGCATCGAGCGCGGCACGATCGTGATGGCGCGCGGCGGCGCGCCTTTCGAACTGCATTCACCCGACGACATGTCGTTGATCGGCGTGGTCGTCGATCCCGAGCTGATGCAGCAGATCGAGGATGTCGCCGACGTCCGGCTCGACGAGCGCGCGCTGCGGCGCGGCGTCGTCGATGTGCCGGTCGCCGCGCGCGAACGCGCGAGCCTGCAGTTCGCGACACTGCTCGAACGCGTGCTGTCGGCACCCGACCGATTCGACGCGGCGCGTGCGCAGTCCGAGTTGCGCGGCGATGTCGCCAACGTGCTCATCGATCTCCTCACCTACCGGATGCCCGAGCCGCCGAACCGCCTCACGCATGCGTGCCACGCCGACATCGTGCGGCGCGTGCACGACTACGTGATCGAGCACCCGGAGGCGCCCGTCGACATCCTGAGCCTGTGCACGCAGCTGCGCGTGAGCCGGCGCACGATGCAGAACAGCTTCCAGTCGGTCGCGCAGACCGGTCCGCTGAACTACACACGCTCGCTGCGCCTCGCGCAGGTGCGACGCCTCCTGCTCGACACGCGGCAGTCCGACCTGCCGATCAGCGAGGCGGCCGCGCGCTGGGGCTTCATCCATCTCGGGCATTTCGCGAACGCGTACAAGGCCCAGTTCGGCGAACTGCCTTCGACGACGGCGCGCCGGACGGTGCGCGGCGCAAAAACGCGCTGAGCGCCGGCAAAACCCGCCATAATCCGTTGTTGAACGTTCGGCTCCCGCGAGCCGGACGCGGTGTGCGCGTGCCGGCCCGCTCGCCGCGCCGCGTCGCTCAGTACGTGACGACCACCCGATTCCACCTCACGCCCCGATGCCAGAGGATTTCCACTTCCTGTTGCTGCCCGGCTTCTCCGCACTCGGCTTCATGTCGGCGGTCGAACCGTTGCGCGTCGCGAACCGCTTTCGCACCGAGCTGTACCGCTGGCACGTGATCAGCGCGGACGGCGCGCCCGTCGCCGCGAGCAACGGCATCCCGGTCGCGGCCGAAGCCGCGTGCGCGGACGTCGCGCAGGTCGAGACCGTGTTCGTCGTCGCCGGCTTCGACCCGCTCGTGTGCTACGACCGCGCGCTCGGCGACTGGCTTCGCCGCCAGAACCGGCACGGCGCGACGCTCGGCGGCATCGACACAGGCAGCTTCGTGCTCGCGGAAGCCGGGCTGTTCGACGCGTCGCAAACGCTCACGTTGCACTGGGAAGCGCTCGCCGCGTTCCGCGAACGCTACCCGGGCCTGAACGCGACGCAGGAACTGTTCGAGATCGATGACCGGCGCATCACCTGCGCGGGCGGCACCGCATCGATCGACATGATGCTCGACCTGATCGGCCGGCGGCACGGCGCCGATCTCGCGGCGGCGATCTCCGAGCAGTTCGTCGTCAGCCGCATCCGGCAGCGTTCGGACAGCCAGCGGCTCGAGATCGCCGCGCGCTACGGCGTGCACAACCGCAAGCTGATCCAGGTGATCGGCACGATGCAGCGGCACATGGAGACCCCGCTCGGCTCCGACGCACTCGCGCAGGAGGTATCGATCACGCGGCGTCAGCTCGAACGTCTGTTCAGCGCGACGCTGAACGACACGCCGACGCGCTTCTACCTGAACCTGCGTCTCGATCGCGCACGCGAGCTGCTGCAGCAGACCGACATGAGCATCACGGCAGTGTGCGTCGCGTGCGGCTTCGAATCGCCGTCGCATTTCTCGCGCACGTATCGCTCGCGTTTCGGCGTGAGCCCGCGCAGCGACCGCCGCGCGACGCACTGAACGGCGCCGCTTTTGCGTACAATCCGGCGCGCTATTGCGCGCTCCGGCAGCGTTTCCCGCCATTCGTTCAACAATGACGACCATTGATCGACGGACCGAAGCGGCCGTCGAAAATAAATTGCAAAGTTTCCGAAAATGTTCTGTAACATACCTCGCAATTAGATAGGCAGCCCTAAGGAGATGAGAGCCCGGGCCCGACGCACGTCGCGCCACGCAGGCTGCCAACCGATATCAATGCCGATCCGAGGGGTATGACATGACGATGCTCGCTTCGCCGTCGCCGCACCTGCCTGCCGTTCGCTTCCCCGCCGCCTTTCCTTTCCGATTCGTTTCGACCTGACGCTTAGTCGTCCTCAGTCAGTCGAATCTCCCAGCACCGCTTCGCCGCACCGGTTCCATCGAGCCGGCGCGCGGGCCGTGTCGTGCCTGCTCGCCACAAGCGCGCGGGCGTGTCCAACCGTTGAGATGAGGATCACGTATGCAGACATCACGCAAAGCATTGCCGCTCGCCCTGGGTCTCGCGCTCGGTTTCGGCATCGTCGGCGGCAGCGCGGCCGATACCAAGGTCGCGAACCCGCAGGCGTCGAGCCTGCGCGAAAGCCTGACGCGCGGTGTGGCACCGGCCGCGGCCAAGGCCGATACCGCCGCGGGTCAATTCCGCGCCGACGGCGTCGCCGTCACGCTGTACAACCCTGCGTATCGCGCGAAGAAGGCGGCCGCCACACCCGCCGCCACCGCGCGCGATTTCGTCGCGTCGCAGGCCACGCAGCTCGGGCTCGACCCGGCCGCGCTGGCGAGCCTCGCGGTGACGTCGGAGCGCAACGACGCCGACTTCACCGTCGTGCGCTTCCAGCAGCAGGCGGCCGGGCTGCCCGTGTACGGCAGCGACATCGCGGTGACGGTCGCGAAGGACGGTCGCATCCTGTACGTCGCGAGCAACACGATCAACGGCGTGGTCGCCACCACGCGCAAGTCGCAGGCCGTCGACCAGCAACAGGCACTCGATCGCGCGCGCGCGTATCTCGGCGTCAGCGGCTTCACGAACCTCGGCGCACAGCTCGTCGCGTTCGTCGACAAGGCCGGCACGCATACCGCCTGGAAGGTGCGCGGCCGCCCGCAGGACGGCCCGAAGGGCGACTGGGAACTGCTGATCGACACGGGCAGCGGCGAAGTGCTGCGCGCCGAGGACAAGGCGTTCTATGCGACCGACGGCACCGGCTTCGTGTTCCGTCCGGATCCGCTGTCGCCGACGAAAAGCAGCTACGGCAGCACGGGCTACAAGGACAACAACGACGCCGATTCCACGCAGCTCTCGGCCGCGCGCGTGCGCGTGACGCTGAAGGAGCTCGCGCAGTCGGGTTCGCGCTACGTGCTGTCGGGACCGTATGCGTCGTGCGTCGATTTCGATGCGCCGCGCGACAACGCATGCCCGTTGCAGGCGACGCCGGCGTTCGAGTTCGCGCGCGGCAATCTGTACTTCGAGGCGGTGAACGTGTACTACCACATCGACACGTTCCTCCGTTACGTGAACCAGACGCTCGGCATCAAGGCGCTGCCGTACCAGTACACGGGCGGCGTGCAGTACGACCCGCACGGCGAATCGGGCGACGACAACTCGTCGTACTCGTCGAGCAGCGGCCGGCTGACCTTCGGTCAGGGCGGCGTCGACGATGCGGAAGATGCCGACGTCGTGATCCACGAACTCGGTCACGGCATCCACGACTGGGTCACCAACGGCGGCCTGTCGCAACAGGAAGGCCTGTCGGAAGGCACGGGCGATTATCTCGCCGCCGCGTACAGCCGCGACTTCAACCAGTGGAGCCCGTCGGACGCGCAGTATCACTGGGTCTACAACTGGGACGGCCACAACGAATACTGGGGCGGCCGCGTGACGAACTGGAACGTCGGGCGCACGTATGCGCAGGCACGCGGCGCGGAGATCCACACCGCCGGCCAGTACTGGGCGTCGTGCAACCTCGTCGCACGCGACGCGATCGGCGCGCAGGCTATGGACAAGGCATTCCTGAAGGGGCTGTCGATGACCAACGGCTCGACGAACCAGAAGGCCGCCGCGCAAGCGGTGCTGACGGCCGCCGCCGCGCTCGGCTACAGCAGCGCGCAGCTCACGGCGATCGGCGATGCGTACAACAAGAGCTGCACCTACGGCGTGACCGTGCCACAGAAGTCCTGATTCCGCAGCAGGCGAAGGGGCGTCGCACGACCTGCGGCGCGCCCGCTTCCTCGACATCGCTACCCTCACGAGATCGAACATGCCTACTCTGACATTGACCCGCCTGAGCGCCGCGCTGGGCGGCATGCTGCTGACCGCCGCCGCGCAGGCAACACCCGTGTGGATCACGCTCGGCGATACCGCGTTCAAGCAGCTTCAACGCATCGATGCAAGCACAACCGCGCAATACAGCACGACAGTCGACGCCGGCAAGACGGCCGACGGCGCCGTGCGCCGCGAGACCGTGCATGTCGTCGAGATCGACGATTCCCGGCTCGGCGAGCTGGCCCGCGCGGTGCACCATGCGCGCGGTCACGGGCCCGGCTACATCGTGCACGAGTCGTTCGACGACGCGCGCCAGGCGTTGCAGCCCGTACCCGCGACGGTCGCGAAACAGGCGGCCGCGCCGGTCTACACGGTGTCGAACGCGCCGCGGATCAAGACCTGGATCCAGCAACTTCAGGCCAGCAACATCGTCGGCACGATCACGTCGCTGTCCGGCTTCACGAACCGCTACTACACGACGTCGCACGGCGTCGCCGCGTCGGACTGGCTTGCCCTGCAATGGAAGCAGCTCGCCGGCTCGCGCACCGACATCGCGGTCGAGCAGTTCACGCATACGGGCTTTCCGCAGAAATCCGTGATCCTGACGATCCGCGGCGGCGATCCGACCGCGGGCACGGTCGTGCTCGGCGGCCACCTCGATTCGACGGTCGGCCGCACGACGGAAAACACGCGCTCGCCCGGCGCCGACGACGATGCGTCCGGCATCGCGAGCCTGACCGAAGCGCTGCGCGTGCTGCTCGCGAACGACTATCGACCGAAGCGGACGATCAAGTTCGTCGGCTACGCAGCCGAGGAAGCCGGCTTGCTCGGCTCGAAGGCGATCGCGAAGCAGTTCCGCGCGCAGAATGCGAACGTGGTCGGCGTGCTGCAGCTCGACATGACGAACTACAAGGGCGATCCGAAAGACATCTACCTGATCACCGACTACACGAACGCCGCGCAGAACACCTATCTGACGAACCTGGCGACGACCTACCTGCCGGAACTCGCGATCGGCACGTCGCAGTGCGGGTATGCGTGCTCGGATCACGCGTCGTGGAATGCGCAGGGTTATCCGGCATCGTTCCCGTTCGAGGCCGATCAGAACGACAGTCCGACTATCCATACCGTGAACGACACGCTGGAGAATTCGGATCGGCAGGCGAACCACGCGCTGAAGTTCGGCAAACTGGCGCTCGCCTATGCGGTCGATCTCGGCGGCGACGGCAGCGCGACCGTCAAGCACTGACCCGGCCTCGGCCGGTTCGAGCCGCACCGGGCGCGCGCGTCATGCGCGCCCGATACCGTTCGAGCGCGTTTCCGGTTCCGGATAGAATCGTCGCTCGATCACTTCCGCACCCCGGTGCACCGCCATGACCGAACTCTCCCGCTCAATCAGCGATCTCACGCCCGAGCGTGTCACGACCGCCTTCGACCTGGCCGGCCATACGACGGTCCGCTCGCTCGGCGTCGCACAGGGCATCATCGTGCGTTCGCGCTCGATCGTCGGCTCGTTCGGCGCGGCGCTGCAGACCCTCTTCGGCGGCAACATCACGCTCTATACGTCGCTGTGCGAAAAGGCACGCCAGCAGGCGTTCGACAAGATGCTCGCCGATGCGCGCAAGCTCGGCGCAAATGCGATCGTCGCGATGCACTACGACTCGACCGAGATCGGGTCGGGCGTCACGGAAGTCATCTGCTACGGCACGGCCGTGCGCGTGACGCAGGATGCCTGACGCGCATCACACGTCGCGTTCGAGCGACTTCATGCTGGTCAGCTGAGGAAACAGCTTCATCCACGTGAGCGCAACGGCGATCGTCGCCGCGCCGCCGACCACGATCGCCGCCGGCGCGCCCCACCATGCGGCCGTCACGCCCGATTCGAATTCGCCGAGCTGGTTCGACGTGCCGATGAACAGCGAATTGACCGCGCTCACGCGCCCGAGCATCTCGTCGGGCGTGCGCAGCTGTACGAGCGACAGGCGCACGACGACGCTCACCACGTCCGACGCACCTAACGCCGCCAGCGCGACGAGCGACAGCGCAAAATTCCTCGACAGCCCGAACACGATGGTCGCGATGCCGAACGCGATCACGCCGCCGAACATCGCGCGGCCCGGCCGCCCCTTCAACGGAAAACGCGTGAGCCACAGCGTGCCCGCGAGCGCGCCGACCGCCGGCGCCGCGCGCAATGCGCCGAGCCCCCACGGCCCGACCTGCAGGATGTCGCGTGCGTAGATCGGCAGCAGCGCGGTCGCGCCGCCGAACAGCACCGCGAACAGGTCGAGCGACAACGCACCGAGGATCGACGGTTCGCGCCGGATGAACGCGATGCCCGAGAACACCGAACGCAGCGTGACCGGCTCGCGTGCCGGCGGCGCGCTGCGCAGCGGAATCGTGCCGCTCAGCACCGCCGCGATCGCGAACGCGACCACGCTCGTGCCGAACGCAGCGGGCGCACCGATGCCATACAGCAGTCCGCCGAATGCGGGCCCGAGAATCTGCGCGGCCTGGTTCGCGGACGTCGACAGCGCGGTCGCGCGCGGCAGGTCGCTGCGCGGCACGACGGCCGGCAGCAGCGACGACACCGACGGCGATTCGAACGCGCGCGCGGTCCCGACGATCGCCGCGAGCGCATACACGCCCGGTGCGGTGAGCCCGCCTTTCGCCGCGCCGAACAGGAATACGCCGGCGGCCAACGCCTCGACGCCCTGGCAGATCGTCGCGATGCGCCGGCGGTCGTAGCGGTCGGCCACCTGCCCGACGACGAGCGTCAGCGCGAACATCGGCACGAACTGCGCGAGCCCGACGAGACCGAGCGCGAACGCGCTGTGCGTGAGCGCATAGACATACCAGCCGATCGCGACCGACAGGATCTGGAACGCGAGCGACGACATCACGCGCGTGCCCCAGAAGCGCTGGAACGGTGCGTGGCGAAACAGGTTGGCGGGTAACGGCGACGGCGAACTGGATTCGGGTAACGGGGTAGTCATCGGCGGGAAGGCGTCGGGGGCGGCCGATCGGCGGAGTGCGGGGCGCGCCAGATCGCGATGATATCGTCAACCGCCGGCACCCGGCACGGCGCGCAACGCTCATTCGGCCAGCCCCGAATCCCGAATCGTGCACGACAGCACTACGCGGATGCCACCGGCAACGTGGCGTCAGCAGCCGGTTTCATGTTGACGCGTATGCGCGTTCGTACGCTGCCGCGGCACGCAGCGATTCACAGCGGCAGGCTCGTCGAACGCTTGATTTCCTTCAGCGAAAACCCCGTATACATTTCCTTGATGTTGCCGAGCGTCCGAATTCGGTGCATCGCGAGCGAATGGAATGCCTCCATGTCGCGAACGACTACCTGAAGCAGGTAATCGTATTTGCCGGATACGTTGTGGCACGCCACCACATTCGGCAGCGCCATCACGCCCGCCTCGAATGCGTGCATGGCCTTCTCGGAGTGGCTGTCGAGCATGATGTTGATGAAGGCGAAGAGTCCCAGCCCCAGTTCCTGCTGATTCAAGGCCGCGTGATAGCCCTGAATGACCTGTTTCTCCAGCCGCTTCACTCGCTTCCAGCAAGCGGGGGCCGACAAGCCGATCCTCTCCGCGATTTCAGCGTTGGTCAGCCGCCCATCGACCTGCAGCAACTCCAGGATCTTTCGGTCGGTATCGTCCAGTTCCGTCATGTCCACTCTCCCCGTTGTTCTGCTTCGTCGAAGCATTCGCTCGTTCGCGCACCGAAGCGACGCGACACGCGTCACCCTGCGACTGATTCGCAGCCATCGCGCCTTGGTTAATTATATTCGTCACATACATCACAACTGTTATCAGGAAGAAATCTTCTTAACCGAATCATCGACGATCATTAACCAAACAATGACGGGCGGATCGGCATCGAGTTGCCGGCCGAGGCGGTCGATCCGCGCCTGCGATGTCTGAAAGGCGGCGTTCACGAAAGGCGCCGCCAGCCCATATACAAGAAATGGAGGAGCTGGATGAGTCTGTTCAGAACAAAGGACCTGTCGGCGATGCTTGCCGCCAGTCACGCGCCGCACGGCTTGAAGAAGGTGCTTGGGCCCTTCGATCTCATCCTGATGGGGATCAGGGCGATCGTCGGCACCGGCATTTTCGTGCTGACCGGTACCGGTGCGCTGACTGCCGGACCGGCGCTGACCGTATCGTTCGTCATTGCCGCGCTGGCGTGCGGATTGGCAGCGCTGTGCTATGCGGAATTCGCTTCGTCGGTGCCGGTCGCCGGCTCGATCTATACGTACAGCTATGCCACGCTGGGCGAGTTGGTCGCATGGATGATCGGATGGGACCTGATGCTCGAGTACGGTCTGGCAAGCTCCGCCGTATCGGTGGGCTGGTCGGGCTACTTCCAGTCGCTGATCGGCGGATTCGGCCTGCACCTGCCAGCCGTGCTGTCGGCCGCGCCGGGCGCGATTCCGGGCGTGCATACGTGGTTCAACCTCCCGGCATTCCTCGTCATGCTGGTGCTGACCGCCCTGTTGTCTCTCGGCGTGCGCGAATCGGCGCGACTCAACAACGTGATGGTCGGACTGAAGATCTGCGTCGTGCTGCTGTTCATCCTGGTCGGCGCGCGCCACGTTCAACCGGAGAACTGGCATCCGTTCACGCCCTTCGGCTACTCCGGCGTGTTCAGCGCGGCCGCGCTCGTGTTCTTCGCGTTCATCGGCTTCGATGCGGTCACGTCCGCCGCCGAGGAGGTGAAACGGCCGGCGCGCGACCTGCCGATCGGCATCATCGGATCGCTGGCCGTCTGTGCGGTGTTGTACGTCGCGGTGTCGGCCATCATGACCGGCATCGTCCCGTACCGGAAGTTCCTCGGCATCGACCACCCGGTATCCCTCGCACTGCAATACGCGGGCGAGAACTGGGTCGCCGGCTTCGTCGATCTCGGCGCGATTCTCGGCATGACCACCGTCATTCTCGTGATGACCTACGGGCAAACACGCATCGTCTTCGCGATGTCGCGCGACGGACTTTTGCCGAAGAAGCTGTCGAGCGTTCATGCGCGTCTCGGTACGCCGTTCTTCGCGACCTGGATCGTCGGGATCCTGTTCGGTCTGGTCGCGGCCGTGGTTCCGCTCGACGTGCTGACCGAACTGATCAACATCGGAACGCTGGCGGCATTCAGCCTGATTTCGGTCGCCGTCATCATCCTGCGGAAAACCCGTCCCGATCTTCCGCGTGCGTTCCGATGCCCAGCCGTGCCGCTGCTGCCACTGCTCGCGATCGCGTTCTGCATCACGCTCACCGTGTTCCTTCAAGCCACGACCTGGATCGCGTTTCTGGTCTGGCTCGCGATCGGGCTCGTCGTGTACTTCACGTACGCGCGCCGGCGCTCGCTCCTCAACTGATTCCCGGACATCGCGCCGGAGATCGGTCAGACCGACTTTTCAATGAATGACGGACCACACATGGGTTACGACTTTGATCGCCTGATTTCCCGCCGCGGCACCAATGCGCTCGCGGAGGACGGCTTCGAAAACTATCTGTTCGGCGCCGACGCGGCTGCACCCGCGCTCGATGTACCGAGAGAGGAATTGATTTCGATGTGGGTGGCGGACATGCAGTTCGCTGCGCCCGATGCGGCCATCGACGCGATCTCCGAGCGCCTGAAGCATCCGGTCCTCGGCTATACGATGAACTTCGACGATCAACTCTACGATGCTTTCCATGCGTGGTGCGCCGAGCGATACGACTGGCGCTTCGCGCGCGAGGAGATGCAGGTCTCGCTTGGCGTCATCCCGGCGCTCTTCGGGCTGGTCGAATACATCTGCGGCGCCGGCGACAAGGTGCTTACGCTGTCGCCGGCCTATGGCTACTTCAAGCATGCGGCGACCTTGCGCGATCGCGAACTGGTGACGTCGCGCCTGCTTGCCTGCGACGACGGCAGCTACACGATCGACTTCGACGACTTCGAGGCGAAGGTCAGCGATCCGGCGGTGAAGCTCTTTTTCCTCTGCCATCCACACAACCCGACCGGCCGGGTATGGACGGACGACGAACTCCGCCGCATGGGCGAGCTCTGCTTCGCAAACGGCGTCAGGATCGTCTCCGACGAGATCCACTGCGATCTGCTCAGAACCGGCGGCCGGCATACGCCGCTGGCCAGACTGTTCCCGGGCAGCCGGAACATCGTCACCTGCATGGCCGTCAGCAAGACCTTCAACCTGGCGGGGATGATGATCGCGACCGTGATCATTCCCGACCCGGCACTGCGCGCGGAATGGAAGCGACGGCACTACCCATTCGTGAATCCCCTCAGCCTCGCCGCCGCCACGGGTGCATATCGGAACGGCGCGCCGTGGCTGGATGCGTTGCGCGCCTATCTGGACGGCAACTTCGCATGGACCGGCCAGTTTCTGAACGAACACTTGCCCAAGGCCGTATTCCGAATTCCGGATGCAACCTATCTGGCATGGATCGACCTCCATGCCTATTTCGACGAGCCGGTCAACCTCACCCGGCTCTTCCTCGAAAAGGCGGGCGTGATCCTCGAGGGCGGGGAAATGTTCGTCGAAAACGGCGGTTGCCGCGTGCGGCTCAATCTCGCGTGCCCGCGCACGCAGGTACGGCGGTCGCTGGAAAGGATCCGCGACGTGATCGTCGGCTACCGCGATAGCCATCAGCCGGCGTGACCGTCATACAACCCTGCAACAAAGGAAAACCATGAACGACTGGAACGAATATCGCGAGCAGCTCACATTGCGATTCCGTGAAATGGGCAAGCTGTCGCCCGAGACCATGAAGGGCGTCGTGGCGCTCGGGCAGGCTGGCGCGAAGACGAATCATCTCGATGCGAAGACGCGAGAACTGATCTCCCTGGCGGTCGCCGTGACCACGCGTTGCGACGGCTGCATCGCGTTTCACGCGAGCGAGGCCAGGCAGGCGGGCGCGACCAAGGACGAGCTTGCCGAAGCGCTGAGTGTCGCGATCAACCTGAATGCGGGTGCCGCCCTCGTATATTCCGCGCGCACGCTCGATGCATTCGACAATGCGTGAATCCGGTTGACGGATCGGCGGGGGCACCCTTCGGTGCTTTCGCGATTCCGCGAATCGGAAAAAAAAAGCGCGAACCACGGTTCGCGCCAAAGAGAGACCTCGCTGAAGACGTCGAAAGATCTATCCCACCCCGCTCAGAAAGAATGCCGCATCCCGATCCGCACGTCGGCCTGCGTCTGCGTGGTCGACGGCGTGAAGCTGTAGCCGATCACCGCATCGACGCCCTGCGAAGCACGCAGGTAATCGCCGGAGATGTACACGTCGGTGCGCTTCGACAGCAGGTAGTGCAGGCCGGCCGTGCCCTGGTTCCAGTGGTGGCCTTCGAAGCGCGTGTGCTGGTAGCCCGCGATGAGGCTCAGCGCCGGCGTGAACTGGTACAGGCCGCCGCCTTCATACACCTGCATGTGCGACGACTGGCCGAAGCCCTTGATCGTCGTGTACGAGAAGTTCGCGTCGAGCGACAGCTTGCCGATCGTGTAGCTCGTGCCGATGCCGAACGTGCCCTGGCTGTCGACGTCCATCGCCGTGTTCGCGAACAGGTCGGTGCGCGCGCCGGTCGCCGGATCGACGGTGACGGTCTGCTGGCCGAGGAACGTATGCGTGCCGATCATCGCGTACGGGTCGAACGCATAGATGCCGTTCGGGTTGTTCAGGCGCGTGTACGCCGCACCGATCGAGAAGTCGCCCTTCGTGAAGCTCGCGCCCGCGCTCCATGCGCTGTTGCGATGGAAGTTGCCGGCGACGTTGCCGAACGAATACATCGCGCCGAACTTGAAGCCGTTCAGGTCGTTCGACAGGAACTTCACCGAGTTCGGCAGGCGGTCGCCGTTGAAGCGGTCGAAGTCGCCCTGGTGGATCGCATAGCCGCTGCCCCATGCCGAGATGTTGTAGATCGACACGAGCTCGTTGGTGATGTCCAGCTGGTTACCGAACGACAGCGTGCCCCAGTCGTTCTGCAGACCGACATAAGCCTGGCGGCCGAACTCCGCCCCGCCGAAGCCGAGCTGCCCGTTGCCGAGGTGGAAACCGCTCTCGAGCGTGAACACGGCCTTCAGGCCGCCGCCGAGATCTTCAGTGCCCTTCAGGCCGAAGCGGTTGCCGTACGCGATGCCGTCGTCGAACTTGACCACGTGCGAACCGCCCGTGTTGTTCACGTACGTGATGCCCGCGTCGATGATCCCGTACAGCGTCACGCTGCTCTGCGCGTGGCCGATGGCGGGAATACAGGCCGCGCATACCAGCGCGGCGGCTACGGCAACTTTCTTTTGCTTCATTGTCGACCACCCTCCCTGAACCGTTCGATGGAAAGAACCGTGGCCTGGCGCGTGCCGCAATACGCCGGCTGATTCGAATTCGCTACGTCTACTGGCTTCGGCATTTCGTTTTTCGCAATAACGCAGCCATTGGCGAAAAATACAAACCCATATTTCCGGCCACCCGTCTGAAGGCGACACCAAATGGTCTCGATGCGACTGTTCGGGAAAACACGGAGACGGGCGGCCGGGCAAAAACCGGCCGCCCGGAGGCAGGTCAGCGGGCGTCGAGCGCCGCGCGCACGGCCGGCAGGGCCGGCGTGCCGGATGCGGTCGTCACGCCGTCCAGCCAGCCCTGGACGAGCGCCGGGTCGGCCTTCAGCACGTGCTGCGCCGCGAGCGCGGGCGACGTCTTGTTGTCGAGCATGTCGGCGATCATCCGGTTCTCGACGTCGACGGAGAACGTCATCTGCCGGAACAGCCGCGCCAGGTTCGCGCACTGGCCGGCAAAGCCCGGGCGCGTCACCGTGTTGACCGTCGCGCCGCCATAGTTCGGGCCGAAATACGCGTCGCCGCCCGACAGGTAGGTCAGGTGGAACTTGGTGTTCATCAGGTGCGGCTCCCACGCGAGAAAGACGATCCAGCGCTTGTCCCGCACCGCGCGCTCGACCTGCGTGAGCATCCCCGTCTCGCTCGATTCGACGAGCGACCAGTTCGCCGCGCCCAGCGCATGGTCGGACAGCATCCGCTTGATGTTCTGGTTCGCGGGTGCGCCGGGCTCGATCCCGTAGATCTTGCCGTCGAAGCGGTCCGCGTAGCGCGCAAGATCGGCGAACGTGTGCACGCCGGCCGCCGCGACGTAGTCGGGCACGGCCAGCGTGAACTTCGCGCCGCTCAGGTTCGCGTGCAGCACGTCGATCGACTTCTCGTCGACGAACGGCTTCACGAGCGGCGCCTGCGCAGGCATCCAGTTGCCGAGGAACACGTCGACCTGCCCTTTCTTCAAGCCCTGGTACGTGATCGGCACCGACAGGTTCGCGACCTCCTGCCGGTAGCCGAGCGCCTTCAGCACGACGCCGGCCATCGCGTTCGTCGCGTCGATGTCGGTCCAGCCGGGCGCCGCCATCTTCACGTCGCGGCACGTCTGCGGGTCGGCGGCGTGCGCGGGCTGCACCGCCGCCGCGCATGCGGCCGCGGCGAGCGCCGTGCCGAGCCTCCGGATTGCTGCATGGGATTGCCGTTTCATGGTTTGCTTCCTCCGTCGTTCGTCAATGACCGCGATGCGGACCGTTCAGCGCCCGACGCGCGGAAAGCGCGCCATCGCTTCGAGCGTGTCGAGTTCGATGTGATTGCGCATGTAGCGCTGGCTCGCGTCGGTGAACGGTTGCCAGTCCCACGCCTGGATGCGGCCCTGCGTCGTCGCCGCGTAATGAAACCGGCGCCGCCGCTGGCTCGCGCGCACCTGCACGTCGAGTTCCGGCAGGTTCCAGCGCCGCGCGGCTTCCGCGCGGAAAGCGGCGAGCACGTCGGCGGCTTCGGGCAGGCCGGCCAGGTTCGTGCGCTCGCGCGGATCGTCGGCGAGGTTGTAGAGCTGGTCGGGGTCGGCCGGGCAATGCACGTACTTCCAGTCGCCGCGGCGGATCATCACGACCGGCGCGACCGCCCCTTCCGCGAGGTACTCGCCCAGCGCGACGTCGTGCGCGGGTGCGCCTTGCAGATGCGGCACGAGGCTCGCGCCGTCGACAGCGTCGGGCCAGCCGCCGGCGGGCGCCGCGCCGGCCAGGTCGACGAGCGTCGGCAGCAGGTCGACGTGCGACACGGGCCCGCGCACGCGCGCGGCGTCGAAGCGGCCCGGCGCGTGGACGATCAGCGGCACGCGGCAGCCGCCTTCGAAGAACGTCATCTTGTACCAGAGCCCTCGCTCGCCGAGCATGTCGCCGTGGTCGGACGTGACGATCACGATCGTGTCGTCGGCGAACCCGCATTGCTCGAGCGCGGCGAGCACGCTGCCGAACTGCGCGTCGACGTAGGACGTTGCGCCGTAGTACGCGCGGCGCGCGGCGCGGATCTGCGCGTCGGTCGGCGGCGTGCGGTCGTTTTCGCAGACGAAGCGCAGCCGCCGCGAATGCGGATCGCTCTCGTCCGCGTCGAGCCGCACGGCCGGCATGTCGATCTCGTCGTCGCTGTACAGATCCCAGTAATCGCGCGTGATCGCGTACGGATCGTGCGGATGCGTGAGCGACACGACCATGCAGAACGGCCGCGCGTCGTGCCCGGCCGCCCGCTCGCGCGCGACGTCGTACAGCTTCTGCTTCGCCGCGAACGTGACCTCGTCGTCGAAATCGAGCTGGTTCGTGCGCACGCACGGGCCGGCCTCGAGCACCGAGCTCATGTTGTGATACCAGCTCGGCCGCTCGGTCGGGGCGTCCCAGTCGGGCACCCAGCCGAAGTCGGCCGGATAGATGTCGGTCGTGAGCCGCTCCTCGAAGCCGTGCAGCTGGTCGGGGCCGCAGAAATGCATCTTGCCGGACAGCATCGTGCGGTAGCCGCCCGCGCGCAGGTAGTGCGCGAAGGTCAGCGTTTGCGCCGGCAATTCGGCGGCGTTATCGTAGGCGCCGATACCCGACGGCAGCTTGCCGGTCAGCAGCGAGAAACGCGACGGCGCGCACAGCGGGCTCGCGCAATACGCGGCATCGAACACCACGCCTTGCGCGGCGAGGCGGTCGAGCGTCGGCGTGCGGGCGACGCGGTTGCCGTAGGCCGGCAACGCGAACGGCGTCAGCTGGTCGGCCATCAGGATCAGGATGTTGGGAGTCGGGTTCGTCATCGCGGTCGTGGGGAAATCGGTGTTCGAACGGAACGGCGCGGCGCTCGTGCGGCGACGCAGCCGGCGTGACGGACGCGGCCTGCAGAAAGTGCCGCACGCACCGGCCGCGACTGGCAGAATCGCGGAAGGCCTGGCGCGGCGCCGTGCCGTCCGAAGCACTATCCCCCGCCCGAATTCGCGCGGGAAGGCGTCCGGCTCTTATGGGCCCATTAGAGAGACTTATGTCGAAACCCGAACCGTTACCGTCGATGCAGGCGCTGCGCGCGTTCGAATCGGCCGCCCGTCTCCAGAGCTTCACCGCCGCCGCGCGCGAGCTCGGCTCGACGCAGCCGGCCGTGAGCCAGCAGGTGTTCCAGCTCGAGGCGGAGCTCGGCGTGCCGCTGTTCGAGCGCAGCCCGCGCGGCGTCACGCTGACGCGCGACGGCCAGTGCCTGTACGAAGCCGTGCGGGTGAGCCTCGACACGCTGCGCGGCGCCACCGCGACGCTGCGCGCGCGCCGCGAGCACGGCGCGCTCACGATCGTCACGGATTTCGGTTTCGCGACCTACTGGCTGATGCCGCGCCTCGCGGGGCTGAAGCGCGTGATGCCGGACGTCGACGTGCGGGTCGTCACGTCACAGGATTACGACGCGCAGCGCGACCACGCCGACATCGCGATCCTGTTCGGCGACGGCCACTGGCCGTCGTGCACGGCCGCGCGGCTCTTTCCGGAATCCGTCACGCCCGTGTGCTCGCCCGCGTTCCGCGCCGCGCACCCGCAAGTCGCGCGGCCCGAGCACCTGCACACGCTGCCGCTGCTGCACGTGCAGCCGACGCGCCCCGAGCGCTGGCTGTCGTGGGCCGGCTGGTTCGACGCGCACGGCCTCGACGCGCCGGCCGACGCACGCGGCGTGACCTTCAACAGCTATGCGCTGGTGATCCATGCGGCGCTGCTCGGCGAGGGCGTCGCGCTCGGCTGGTCGCCGCTCGTCGACGAGCTGGTCGCGTCCGGGCAGCTCGTGAAGCTCGTCGATGCGCCCGTCGTCACGTCGCGCGGCTACTTCCTCGTGCGGCCGCCGCAGCGGCCCGAGCCGGACGCGACCCACGTGTTCCGGCGCTGGCTGCTCGACGCATGCGCACCGGCCTGAACGCCGCCTGGCGGGCGGCCTGACGGGCCGCCGAATGCCGGCTGATTGGCCGCCCGACGTCCTTCGGGCCAGCCGTCCGGCGCCCAGCCCCCGCCCGGCCGCGCTGGCGCGCCGATACCAGCCACACGGCGGGTTGGTTCTATCCGCGCCAAAATCGTCCTGATTTACTTGAGCCTTACGCTACCCGCGTAACCTGGCGCCCCGGTGCGCCGCCGCGCGGGTTCGCGCCCCATGACATCCGAGGAATCTCATGACCGCCGACTCACGCCCTGATCAATTCGTCCTGACGCTGTCGTGCCCGAGCGCGGCCGGCCAGGTCGCCGCCGTCGTCGGCTTTCTCGAACGCCATCGCTGCTATGTCGATGCGCTGAACGTGTTCGACGACGATCTCAGCAACCACTTCTTTGTGCGCTGCGTGTTTCATCCGACGGATGAGACGCTGCAGATCGATGCGCTGCGCGAGGAGTTCGGGCCGATCGCGGCCGCGCTCGGCGGCGGCGGTGAAGGTGACACGCAATGGGCGATCCACGACGTGAACGCGCGCCCGAAGGTGCTGATCATGGTGTCGAAGCTCGAGCACTGCCTCGCGGACCTGCTGTTCCGCTGGCGGATGGGCGAGCTGAAGATGGACATCGTCGGCATCGTGTCGAACCATCCGGACTTCGAGCCGCTGGCCGCGCAGCACGGGCTGCCGTTCCGCCACTTCCCGATCACGGCCGACACCAAGGCGCAGCAGGAAGCGCAGTGGCTCGACTTCTTCGAGTCGAGCGGCGCCGAACTCGTGATCCTCGCGCGCTACATGCAGGTGCTGTCGCAGGAAACCAGCGCGAAGCTCGCGCACCGCGCGATCAACATCCATCACTCGTTCCTGCCCGGCTTCAAGGGCGCGAAGCCGTATCACCAGGCGCATGCGCGCGGCGTGAAGCTGATCGGCGCGACCGCGCACTTCGTGACCGACGATCTCGACGAAGGCCCGATCATCGAGCAGGTGGTCGAACGCGTCGATCATGCGCTGCGTCCCGAGCAACTGCTCGCGGTCGGCCGCGACGTCGAGTGCATCACGCTCGCGCGTGCGGTCAAGGCGTTCATCGAGCGCCGCGTGTTCCTGAACGGCGACCGGACGGTGGTGTTTCCGTAAGCGCATACGTTCGGCGAGCAGCCAACAAAAAACCGACCGGCAGATGCCGGTCGGTTTTTTTTGCTTGCCGTTCGACGCTTCGCGCGACGGCCCCGGGTGCGGTGTCCGGATTCGTCGCGCGTCGCGCGTGCCGCGGTCAGGCGCCTACTTCACCCACGCGAAGTAGTACGACAGCCAGATCGTGAGCGCTGCGCCGACCAGCGCCGCATACGGCATCAGGTTCAGCCACATCGCGCGCTTCGGCACTTCGAGTTCCATGTCGCGCTGCATCTGTGCGGGGAAACGGCCACGATCCTGCCAGTAGTGACGATAGAGAAACACCGGCACGATCAGCAGCATCGCGATCAGCCCGTTGCGCAGCGTACCTTCGCCCTGCAGGTTCGCGCCCGCGCCGACATAGACGAGGTTCGCGTAGCCGCAGATCGAACCGGCGACGAGCAGCCAGGTCGGGCAGCGGAACGGACGGTCCCAGTTGCCGCGATCCATCCGGTGGATCCAGCCCGACTGAAGGTTCAGGAATACGAACAGCATGTAGCAGACGTTCGAGATCGAGAGCACCGTCATGTAGTCCGACATCATCAGCAACACGAGGTTGAAGCCGAGATCGGTCCACATCGCGCGCGTGGGCGAGCCGTGCTCGTTCACGTGCGACAGGTACTTCGGCAGCCAGCCGTCGACCGATGCCTGGTACAGCGTGCGCGACGAGCCCATCATCGACGTCATCACGATCAGCAGGATCGACAGCATCAGCATCACGACGACCGCATTCGCGACCCACGCGCCGCCGCCGACGATCTTCGCCATCGCGGCCGCGACGCCGGTGCCGTCGCCGATCGCCGGATCGAGCATCGCCTGCGTGCCGAGCGCGCCCTGGAACGCCATCGGCACGAGCGTCATCACGACGAGGCACAGCGCGCCCGACCAGAAGATCGCCTTCGCCGTGTCGCGGCGCGGATCGCGGAATTCGCGCGTGTAGCAGACGGCCGTCTCGAAGCCGTACGACGCCCAGCCGGCCATGAACATCGCACCGAGCGCCATCGTCACGCCCTGCCCGTTCCACGAGCCGAATGTCGCGGTCGTGAGGTTGCCGTGCGCGTCGTGGCCGAGCGGCAGCAGCGGCAACAGGTTCGACATCGGCACGTCGCCGGTGATGAACGGCACGATCCCGACGATCAGCAGCGGCGTGAGCGATGCGATGCCGAGAATGCGCTGCGTTCGCGCAGCCTTCGATGCGCCGCTGTGCTGAAGCTTGAACGTGATGAGAAGCAGAATCGTCGCGATGATGAATGTCGCGTTGATTCGCAGGGACAGACCTGGCTTGATGAAACCGAGATCCGCGATCTTGAGCTGCCACTGCAGCACCGCCGCATCGGCGGGAAAGAGGCTCGTGAGCGCATAGCTCGCCGCGAGGCCGCAGCCGAGCGCGAGCATCGGCGACCACGCGAGCCAGTTGCACCACACGGAAACCGGGGCAATCAGCTTGCTGTAACGGACCCAGCCGATCGCGCCATACACCGACGCGCCGCCCGATTTATGGGGAAATAGCCCTGATATTTCCGCATAAGTCGCGCTCTGAATCAGCCCCATCGTGATCGCGGCGATCCAGATCGCCCACGCGGGCTGGCCGATCGTCGCGCATACGCCGCCGATCGTGAACAGCACGCCTGCCGGCACGCCGCTCGTTACCCAGAATGCGTCTTTCCAAGTCAGGCCACGGTGCAGCGTGTGGCCCGTCGAATCATGTGAGATGGTTGCCTCAACATCACTGGTGCGGTTCGCACGCAGTCCTGCCTGACTCATCCAATTCCTCCTCTCGATCAGAGTTAGCGCTTTAGCGCTTACTCTGGTCCGATGCAAAGCAGATGACTCCGCACAAGGGCCGTAGTGTAACAACTTACGGGCTTTTTTGCAGAATCAAAAAAATAATTCCGGGAGAAGGCTGTGTCGCAGTGCGATTATTTCGCATTACTACCGACCTTTCCCGGACTGTCTCTTCATCTATTTATTGCGGTGAATCGCCGCAGTCTTACTGTGCGCCTTCAGTCCACGAATTCACGCGGTCCGCATGCGCCGCAATCCATGCATCGGCCGCTGCTTCCGGCTTCGAGCCGTTCTGGATCGCGAGCATCACGCTGTCGATCTCGCCCGGCTTCCACTGGAATTTCTTCAGGAACGCGACGACCGGCTTGGCCTTCGTTTCGAGCTGCGGATTCACGACGCTGTCGACGTGCTCCGCGCCGCCGAACACCTTCTTCGGATCCTCGAGGAAGCGCAGCTTCCACTTCGCGAACATCCAGTGCGGCGCCCAGCCGGTCACGATCACCGGCTTGTTCGCACCGACGGAGCGCGACAGTTCGGCCGTCATCGCGCTGCCCGAACTCGGCATCAGCGTGTAGCTGAGGCCATAGCTCTTGATCGCTTCGTCGGTCTTGCGCATCACGCCCGCGCCCGCGTCGATGCCGACGATCCGGCCGCCGAAGCTGCTCTTCTCGGCATTCAGATCATCGATGCTCTTCGCCTTCACGAAGTCGGGCACGATCAGGCCGATCTTCGCGTCGGGAAAGTTCGCGCCGAGGTCGACGACCTTCGCCTTGTATTCGCCCCAATAGGAGCCGTGCGTGACCGGCAGCCAGGCGGACAGCGTCGCGTCGAGGTCGCCGCGCGCCACGCCTTGCCACATGATCCCGGCGGCCACCGGTACGAGCTGGACCTGGTAACCGAGTTTCTTCTCGATCACGCGGGCCGCGACGTTCGACGTCGCGACGCTGTCGTCCCAGCCTTCGACGTAGCCGATCTTCAGCGTCGGCTTCGTATCGGCAAGCGCCGATGCGCTCAGTGCCACCATTGCCGACAGTGCGCCGGTCCAAAACAGTTTTCCGAACAGCTTCATGGTCGATCTCCTTGATATGCGCACCGTGCGCGTTGCCTCTCTAGGTTCTTCAACCACAAATCCGCGGTATCGTTGTTTTCCGACGGATGCTTGTCCGGCCGCGACGCGCCCGGACAACCGATGGCTGCTTTCGACTACTTCCGACTACTTGTCGATCACGAGATCCGACAGCGGCTTGCTGCAGCACAGCAGCACCATCCCCTGATCGATCTCGCGCTGGCGGATACCGCCGTTGTGCTTCATCTCCACCTGCCCCGACACGAGCTTCACCTTGCAGGTGCCGCACATGCCCTGCGTGCACGACGCCGGCAGCCGCACGCCCGACTGGCGCGCCGCGTCGAGCACGTGCTGCTCCGAGCCGCACGTGATCTCGCGGTTGCTCTTTGCGAAGCTGACCGTGTACTGCTTCGTCTCGACGTCACCGTCGTTGGCCGCCGGCACGAGTTCGGCCAGCACGTCGTCGCTCGCGGTCTGCGCGAGCGTTTCGAACGAGAAGCTTTCCTCGTGATACTGCTTGCGGTCGAAGCCGGCTTCGTCGAGCAGGTCGCGCACGGCCTTCATGTACGGCGCGGGGCCGCACGTGAAGATCTCGCGCTCCATGAAGTCCGGTGCGATCAGCTTCAGCAGCGGCAGCGTCAGGAAGCCGGTGACGCCCGGCCAGTTGGTGCGCGCACCGACGCGCTCGACGACGAACGACGTGCGGAAGTTCGTATGGTTCGACGCGATCAGGTCGAGCTCGCGCGCGAAGATGATGTCGTCCGGCGTGCGTGCGCTGTGCACGAACAGGATGTCGCGATCCTCGGCGAGATCATGGTGCGCGCGGCTCATCGACATCAGCGGCGTGACACCCGAACCGGCCGACAGGAACAGGTACTTGCGCGCGGGATGCCGCGCACACGTGAACTCGCCGGCCGGGCCGAGCACGCGAACCGACGCGCCCGGTTGCAGGTTGTCGTGCAGCCAGTTCGACACCTTGCCGCCCGGTACGCGCTTCACCGTGATCGAGATCGTGTGCGGCCGCGCCGGCGACGACGAGATCGTGTAGCACCGGTTGATCGTCTCGCCTTCGATGTCGAGCTCGAGCGTGATGAACTGCCCGGGCTCGAACGAGAACGCACGGCCTTGCGGCGAACGGAAGAAGAAACTCTTCACGTCGTGGGTTTCCTGCCGAACGTGGCAGCACACCAGCGTTTCCTCGACGTCGCTCGTCCAGCGCTCCGGCAGCGCGCTCCAGAACGCCGGGTGTGTAACCCGGCTGTCCGCCGGCTCGAAATGGGCCGCATCTCGCATCATGTCTTGCTCCGCTTGTTCACTGCTAAGTACTACGCGCCGATTTTTTCGGCGAGCCGGCCGATGTACCAGGCCGAGAATTTTTCGACGAGACCTTCGGTGTACGGCGAGTACGGGCCCGGCTCGTACGCGCTGCTGGTCGCGCCGCGCTGCGAGAACTCGACGAGCGCGCGATCCTGGTCGTTGGTCGCGTTCCACACGGCCGTCAGGTTCTTCACGTCGTAGTCGACGCCTTCCTTCGCGTCCTTGTGCACGAGCCACTTGGTGCGCACGAGCGTCTTGCCGGCCGACAGCGGAATCACCGAGAACGTCACGATGTGATCGCTCATGAAGTGGTGCCACGAGTTCGGCTGCGTCCAGAACGACAGGCCGCCGAGGTCGGCCTGGTCGAACTGGCCGAGCAGCTTCTTCGATGCGACCTTCGCGTCGAGGGTCTGCGATTCGCCGTGGCGGTCGAGCGGCAGGCGCTGCGTGCGGAAACCCGTCACGTCGAGCAGCTTCTCGATTTCGGCGGACGGCAGGCCCATCTCGGCCCACTCCTTGCCGCGGCGCACGCAGGTTTCCGCGAATGCATCCATGCCTTCGGCGTTCGCGTCGGAGCGCTGGTAGCCGAAGCCGTATTCGTACAGCGAGATCGTCAGCTCAGGATGGTTCGCGACGCAGTGATAGCACTCGCGGTTGTTCTCCATCGTGAGCTTCCAGTTGCCTTCCTCGATGATGTCGATCTGTGCGGCGATCTTCGTGTTCGGCAGATCGTGCGGCAGCAGGTACGGCTCCATCTGGGCGCGCAGCTGCGCGAAATCGACCGGCGGCTCCTCGGCGAGGCAGATGAAGATCAGGCCCGCGAGGTTCTGCACGTGCACCGACTTCAGGCTGTGCTTGCAGCGGTCGAATTTCTCGCCCATGTGCTCGGCGAACATCAGCTGGCCCGTCAGGTTGTAGGTCCAGCTGTGGTACGGGCACACGATGTTGCCGACCGAGCCCTTGTCCTCGTTGCACAGGCGCGCGCCGCGGTGACGGCACACGTTGTGGAACGCGCGAATTTCCATGTCGTCGTCGCGCACGATCAGGATCGAGTCGCTGCCCAGTTCCACGGTCACGTAGTCGCCCGGCTCGGGAATGTCCGGTTCGATCCCGACCTGGATCCAGTGCTGGCGGAAAATCGCCTCCATGTCGAGGGCGAAGATGTCCTCGCTCGTGTAGAACGGCGCCTCGAGGCTGTAACCTTCCTTGCGTCGCTCGATCAGTGCACGAATGTCTGCCGATACTTTCATCGTTTGCTCCGGATTCCTTGCGTCCCAGTGTGGTTGCCGACAGGCATCAAAATCAGTAGTCGATGAGCTGATGCTCGCGCAAATACGCGAGGATCACTTGTGCTTTTTCGACTGAACTCCCTTCATTTACGACGTTGCCGCCGCGGCTTTCGGTCGTCGTCGCGGACAGCATCCGGGCATGCCCGGAGCGCTTCTCGGCAGCGACCAGCTTTACGGGTTTACGCTCGATCGTGCCGACCTTCCAGGCGGCTGCATCGGCGTCCGCGCCGGTCGACGTGAGCGCCGGGCGGATCGCACCGGCCCGCAGCCGCGCGTACGCGTAGCGCGGCGCCACGTTGGCGAGCGGATGGACCGCGACGACGGCCGGCAGCGCCGCGTCGACGCGCCGCCGCAACCCTTTCGGCAAGAATTGCCGGATCGCCGCGCGGCCGCCGTCGACCGTCACGTCGACGGCCGAGCCGACGAGCGGATAGCCGAGCGTCGCGGCGACGCGATACGGCAGCATGCCGGTGTCGTACGCGCCTTCGGCGCGGGTGCCGGTCAGCACGAGGTCGTAGCCTTCGACGCGCGCGGCGAGTGCGCGCACGGCATCGTCGTCGTCTCGGCAGGCCAGCACCTCGACCTGCCGTGCGCCGAGCGCGAGGTATTCGGCAAGCGCTTCATTCGCGGGATCGCCCGCATGGATCACGTCGAGCTGCGCGCGATGCTGCTCCGCGAGCTGGCGGCCGACCTCGAGCGCGGCCGCGTCATTGCGGCTGTAGCGCGCGGTGCCGCTGACGGGGTGCCGGCCCACGGACACGAGCACCGCGATGCGTTGCAACTGGCGGGGGGCGTTCATGCTGCGACTCCTTCGGTTTCACGCGAGCCGACCGCGCTCGACGATTGTCCGCGCGACGCGCGCGCGGCCTGCACCTGTTCGATCAGCGCGGCGATCGTCGCCTGCGCGTCACCCACCACCGTCAGGTTCGCCCGCTTCGCGATCGGCGCGCTGCCGTCGAGGTTCACCGCGATCACGTGGCGGCAGTCCTTGATCCCCTGCAGGTGCTGCACCGCGCCCGAGATGCCGAACGCGATGTACACGCTGGCCTCGACCGTCTTGCCGGTCGCGCCCACCTGCTTGTCGCGCGTGAAGTGACCGTTGTCGACCGCGACGCGGCTCGCGCCGATCGCCGCGCCGAATGCGCCGGCCAGCTGCTCGAACGCGCCGATGTCGGACACGCCGTTGCCGGCCGACACGATGAAGTCGGCTTCCTCCAGCGCGACCTGCGCCGCATCGATTTCCTCGAGGCCGAGATCGCGGTACGGCTGCGCCGCGTCGCCGGCCGGGCGGATGAAGTCGGCGGCCAGGCGCTCGCCCGCACCGACGAACGGCAGTTTCGCCTCGACCGCGTTCTGCTCGAGCAGGATCACGTCGGGCAAGCCGCGCGTCGCGAACGCACGGCCGGCCTGCGCATACGCGCCGACATGCTTCGCGTCGATCTCGACCACGTGGGTCGCGACGCTCGCGCCGGCGGCCGCCGCGTAACGCCGGCCGAGATCGCCGTCGCCGGTCGCGTTGTCGGGCACGAACACGTGCTTCGGCGCGAGCGCCGCGGCACATGCCTGCAATGCTTGCAATTCGCTTTCGGGCGCGAAGGCGCGACGGTCGAAGTCGGCCAGCTCGATCAGCTTGTCGACGCCGAGTTCGGCGGCGTCATCCTTCAGTTCGCCGAATGCCAGCAGTGCGACTTCCGTCTGCGCGTCGGCCAGCACCGCGGCGGCGGCAATCGCCTGCCGCGAATGGTCGTCGAGCGCGCCGCGCTCGGTATGCGCCACCACCAGCATCACGTGCTTCGGGTCCTGCACCGCGCGGCGCGGCTTCGTGGCCGCGGCGCCATGACCGTGCGCGGACCATTGCGCGGCGCTCGCATCGGCGCTGCCTTCCTCGCCGAGCGTGATGCGCTTCAGGCCCGCGGCCGTGATGATGAACGGCCGGCGCGGATCGATTCGTTTGATCGTGTTCATCGATTCACTCCAGCGAGGCGGCAACGAGTTCGGCCACGTCGAGCACGTCGGGGCGCGGGCCCACGACGCCTTCGAGCATCGCCGTGCAGTTCGGGCATCCGACCGCGACCACGTCCGCGCCGATCGCGCGCGCGTCTGCGATGCGGATGTCGGGAATACGCTGCTTGCCCGGGATGTCGGTCAGCGGCGCACCGCCGCCACCGCCGCAGCAGCGGCCGCGCATGCCGTTGCGCTCCATCTCGACGACCTGGATGCCGATCGTCTTCAGCAGCTTGCGCGGCGATTCCGTCTCGCCGTTGTAGCGGCCGAGGTAGCACGGGTCGTGATACGTGGTGCGCTTCTCGCGCAGCGCTTCGACGGCCTTCGGTGCGATCTTGCCGCTATCGGCCAGCTCCGCCAGGTAGGTCGTGTGGTGTTTGACCGTCACGCGCAGCCCGAGCGCGCGGTATTCGTTGCGCAGGCTGTGCATCACGTGCGGGTCGGCCGTCACGATCTGCTTGTACGACAGCGAGCCGAGCGTGCCGATCAGGCGCTTCGCCATCTGCTGGAACGTCGCTTCGTCGCCGAGGCGGCGTGCGACGTCGCCGGTGTCGGTCTCGGTTCCACCGAGCACCGCATAGTCGACGCCCGCCTTGTTCAGCACCTTCACGAACGCGCGCAGCGTGCGCTGGTAACGCATGTCGAATGCGCCTTCACCCGCGACGAACAGCACGTCGACCGGCTTGCCGGGTTGCGCGACGGGTGCGTTCAAGTCGACCGACCAGTCGTAGCGCGCAGCCGTGTCGTAGCCGCCCATCGTTCCGGTCTCGCGCAGGTTCGCGAGCACTTCCTGGCCCTTGCCCGGCACCGAGCCGTGCACCAGCGTGCGGTTGCGGCGCATGTCGACGATCGCGTCGACGTGCTCGATCAGCATCGGGCACTCCTGCACGCACGCGCGGCAGGTGGTGCACGACCACAGCGTCTGCTCCTCGATCAGGCCGGCCACGATCGGGCCGTTCGGCTCGCCGCGATGCTGGCCGACCGCGAGGCCCGGCGTCGGGCTGCCGGCGTACGCGGCATCGGTGCCGCCCGCCATCCCGACGACGAGATCCTGGATCAGTTTCTTCGGGTTCAGCGGCTGGCCCGATGCGAACGCGGGGCACGCGGCTTCGCACTTGCCGCACTGCACGCACGCGTCGAAGCTCAGCAACTGGTTCCAGCGGAACTCGACCGGCTTCGCGACGCCGTACTCCTCGTGCTCGATGTCCGGCAGCTTCAGCGCGGTCGGCGGCGTGGCCGTGCCGTTACCCGTGAACGCATCGCGGGTGGCCGCGAAACGCTCCTGGCGCGGGTGGAACGCGAGGTGCAGCAGGCCGGCGATCGCATGCTTCATCGGGCCGCCCTTCGCGGCGCCGACGGTCATCGTGAATGCACCGGCACCGATCAGCAGCGCGCAGAGCACCGCGAACGCACCCGACATCGCGCCGGCCGGCACGACCATGAACAGCACGAGGCCGAGCGCGAACGAGCCGAGCAGCCAGGGCATCGCATTCCACGGGCCGCGCGACAGGCGGGCCGGCACGTCCTTGGCCGCGCGGCGGCGCCAGACGAACACCACGCCGACGAGCATCGCGAGCGCCGCGAGGAAGATCAGCTTGTCGAGCCACGGCGAGTAGATCGCGAGGCCGTAGTTGACGAACACCAGCGCGAGCGCGGCGATCGCGCCGCCGGCGGTCGCGACGTGGGTCTTCGCGATGTACGGATCGCGGGCGACTACATGGTGCAGGTCGACGAAGTAGCGCTTCGGGATCGTGAACAGGTTCGCGACGCCGAACGAGCCGGGCGCCGTCGCGCGCCCGAGACGCCAGTAGGACGAGCGCTTCGCGACCGCGAACGCGAGCCCCGCCACCGACAGCCACAGCAGTGCGGTAATGAGGAAGGCCGGATTCATCTTTAGAAATCCTTGACGAGACGCAGCGAGTCGTAGATCGCACCGTGGACGTTGTGCATCGAGATGCAGTCGCCGACACGGAACAGCAGGAAGCGGCCGTTGCCCAGTTCTTCCGACAGGCATGGTTGCGGCTCGGCCGCGAACAGCGTGTGCGGATCGATCTGGCCGCGGTTCACCGACTCCGGCTTGAGCTTCCAGTACAGTTCGTCGTTCGGCGACGAACCGTTCTCGATCACCACCTGGTCGACCGCGCGCTCTTCCAGTTCTTCCGTGTATTCGTTGCGCAGCACGGCGATCTTCTTGCCGTCCTCTTCGTACACGCGATCGAGCATCGTGTTCGGCGTCGGGATCACGCCGAGCGCATACAGGCGGCGATAGAAGATCGGGAACGTCGTGCCGCCGCAATCGTCGGCCACCTTCACGTCAGGCGTGACGACCTCGACCTTCGAGCCGCGGCTCGCCATGAAGTCGGCGACGCCCGCGCCCGCATGGGTGCTCACGCCGTCGAACAGCAGCACGTTCTGCTTCGGCTCGACCTTGCCGGTCAGGATGTCCCACGAGCTGACGGCGAGGCCTTCGGCCACGCCCCAGGCCGGCACCTGCCACGTGAAGCTCGAACCGCCGGTCGCGAGCACGACGATGTCCGGCTTCTCGGCCATGATCATCTTCTCGTCGGCGGCGACACCGAGGCGGCGGTCGACGCCGAGGCGCTTGGTTTCCATGTCGAACCAGCGGATGATCCCCGACATCTGTTCGCGCTGCGGCGCCTTCGCGGCGATCATCACCTGGCCGCCCACTTCGGTGTTCTTCTCGAACAGCACCACGTCGTGACCACGCAGCTTCGCGACGCGTGCGGCCTCGAGCCCTGCAGGGCCCGCGCCGACCACCACCACCTTGCGCTTCGGGCCACGCGATTTCTCGATGATGTGCGGCATCGTCGCTTCGCGCGACGTCGCGGCGTTCTGGATACAGAGCACGTCGAGGCCGTTGTACTGGCGGTCGATGCAGTAGTTCGCGCCGACGCACTGCTTGATTTCGTCTTCGCGGCCGTCACGGATCTTGATCACCATGTGCGGATCGGCGATCTGCGCGCGCGTCATGCCGACCAGGTCGATCATGCCGTTCGCGAGCAGGCGCTCGGCCTGGCCCGCGTCGCGGATGCTCTGCGCGTGCATCACGGGGATCTTCACCACCGACTTGATGCCGGCCGCGAGGTGCACGAACGGCTCCGGCGGCAGCGCCATCGGCGGCATGCAGTTGGCGATCGTGTTGTGCGTGTCGCCGCCCGACCCGACCACGCTCAGGTAGTCGATCAGGCCCGTCTCCGACATCGCCTGCGCGATTTCCTTCAGCGCTTCGTGATCGAGGCCGTCTTCGTGGAATTCGTCGCCGCACATCCGCAGGCCGACGCAGAAGTCCTTGCCCACCGCTTCACGCACGGCCGTCAGCACCTCGATACCGAAGCGCAGACGGTTCTCGAGGCTGCCGCCCCATTCGTCGGTGCGATGGTTCGAACGCTTGCTCCAGAACTGGTCGATCAGGTGCTGGTGCGCGGCGGAGATTTCGATGCCGTCCATGCCGGCCGCCTTCACGCGCTTCGCGGCGGCCGCGAAGTCGCCGATGATGCGGCGGATTTCCTCGATCTCGATGATCTTCGCGTTACCGCGGTGCACCGGCTCGCGCACGCCCGACGGCGACATCAGGTGCGGCCAGTGCTCGCCGTGGAACGACGAGCGGCGGCCCATGTGCGTCGCCTGGATCATGATCTTCGCGCCGTGCTTGTGCATCGTGTCGGCGAGACGCGTGAGCGGGTCGATGATCTTGTCGTTCGACAGGTTCACCGACTTCCACCAGCCCTGCGGGCTGTCGATCGACACGGGGCTCGAGCCGCCGCAGATCGCGAGGCCGACGCCACCCTTTGCCTTCTCTTCGTAATAGCGGATGTAGCGGTCGCCCGGCAGGCCGCCCGGCTCGGCATACACCTCCGCGTGCGCGGTGCTGACGATCCGGTTGCGCAGCGTCAGCTGGTTCAGCTGCATGGGTTTGAACAGGTGGGGATAACGCATCGCAGGCGACCTCTGGCGTTCGAATGTCTCGTGTTGCGGGTGTTGTAGTGTTGCTGTGTCGTTACGTCAGCACATCAGTGCGCGATCGGCGACACTTCGAAGACGCAGTGGTCGTGGTGCTCGGCCGCACACTGCACTTCCTTCGACTGCGCGCGCGGCGCGCCCTTGCCTTCCGGCGTCGTATCGTTGACCCAGTCCATCGCGCCGGCGAACCAGCCCGCGAACATGTAGCAGAGCTTGCCTTCCTTGCCCGGCTGCTGGAGCACGAACGACGAGTGGCGCAGCTCGATCTTCGCGCGCGCGCTGGCCGGATCGGCCTCGATGATCGAGAACAGGCCCCAGCCGCGTTGCGACAGGCGCTTCAGGTAGTGCTCGAACACGGCCATGCCGGTCAGCCCGTGCAGCTTCGCTTCCTTGTCGCACCAGTGGTATGCGGACTTGTAGCCGGCCTTGTAGAGGATCTCGGCATACGCTTCGACGCCGAGCGCTTCCTCGACGGCGACGTGGTTGTTCGTGAAGAAGTGGCGCGGCACGTACAGCATCGGCAGCGCGTCGGTGGTCCAGACGCCGGTATCGGGATCGACGTTGATCGGCAGTTGCGGTTGCATCGTGGTGACTCCGTGAGGAAAATTGGCCGCGCGGTTCGGGCGCTGGCACGACATCGTCCGCGTGCCCGCGCGGCTTGCGTGGGCACGTCCCGATTTTTCTAGTGTTGAATCGCGGGTAGCGGTTCGGTTCGGCGGGCGCTTACGCGCCCCACACGTCCTTGAACACGCGCACCCAGTTCTCGCCCATGATCTTGCGGATGCGCGACTCCTTCCAGCCGTGACGTTCCATCGCCGCGGTCAGGTTCGGGAATTCGCCGATCGTGCGGATGCCGTCCGGGTTGATCACCTTGCCGAAGTTCGTCAGCTGGCGATAGCGGCCCTTGTCATGCGTCAGCATGTCGAAGAATTCCTTCGCGAAATCCTGCGTGAAGTCCGTGCCGATGCCGACCGCGTCCTCGCCGATCAGGTTCACGACATAGTCGATCGCCTCGATGTAGTCGTCGATGTTCGCCTCGATCCCGCGCTTCAGGAACGGCGCGAACATCGTCACGCCGACGAAGCCGCCGGCATCGGCGATTTCCTTCAGCTGCGCGTCGCTCTTGTTGCGCGGATGTTCCTTCAGGCCCGACGGCAGGCAGTGCGAGTAGCACACCGGCTTCTTCGAGAACGCGATCGCTTCCGACGACGTGTTGCCGCCCACGTGCGACAGGTCGACCATGATGCCGACGCGGTTCATCTCGGTGATCACTTCGCGGCCGAAGTCCGACAGGCCGCCGTCACGCTCGTAGCAGCCGGTGCCGACCAGGTTCTGCGTGTTGTAGCAAAGCTGCACGACGCGCACGCCCATGTCGGCGAACGCCTCGATGTAGCCGAGGTTGTCCTCGAACGCGTGCGCGTTCTGGAAGCCGAGGATGATCCCCGTCTTGCCTTCCTTCTTCGCGCGGAAGATGTCGTCCGTCGTGCGCACCAGCGTCAGCAGCTCGCCGTTGTCGCGGATCTTCTGCTTCATCACGCCGATGTTGTCGACGGTCTTGGTGAAGTTCTCCCACACCGATACCGTGCAGTTCGCGGCCGTGATGCCGCCCTTGCGCATGTCCTCGAACACCGGCTTCTCGAACTTCGAGATGTTCAGTCCGTCGATGATGATGCTGTCCTGATGCAGCGTGCTCATATCTGCCTCTCGCTCCAGTCTCTGCTTTTTGTGGGGGTCGTCGATCAATAAATCGGGAAGCGTTCGCAAAGCGCGAAGATCTCGCGGCGCACGCGCTGTTCGGTCGCGTGATCGCCTTCGGGGTTCGCGCGCAGCGCGTCGAACACTTCGAGAATCAGGCGGCCGATCTCGCGGAACTCCGCGACGCCGAAGCCGCGCGTCGTGCCCGCCGGCGTGCCGAGGCGGATGCCCGACGTGACGGTCGGCTTCTCGGTGTCGAACGGAATGCCGTTCTTGTTGCAGGTGATGCCCGCGCGTTCCAGCGCCTGCTCGACCGGCGCGCCCTTCAGGCCCTTCGGGCGCAGGTCGACCAGCAGCAGGTGGTTGTCGGTGCCGCCGGTGACGAGATCCACGCCGCCCGCCTTCAGCACTTCGCCGAGCGCCTGCGCGTTCGCGAGCACGTTGTCGATGTAGGTCTTGAAGTCCGCGTGCAGCACTTCGCCGAACGCGACGGCCTTGCCGGCGATGACGTGCATCAGCGGGCCGCCCTGCAGGCCGGGGAACACCGCCGAGTTGATCTTCTTCGCGATCTCTTCGTCGTTGGTCAGCACGAAGCCGCCGCGCGGGCCGCGCAGGGTCTTGTGCGTGGTCGACGTGACGACGTGCGCATGCTCGACCGGGTTCGCATGGCGGCCGGCGGCGATCACGCCCGCGATGTGCGCCATGTCGACCATCAGCTTCGCGCCGACGCCGTCGGCGATCGCACGGAAGCGAGCGAAGTCCAGCGCGCGCGGGTAGGCCGAAAAGCCGGCGATGATCAGGCTCGGCTTGTGCTGCTGCGCCAGTTCCTCGACCTGGTCGTAGTCGATCCGCATCGTGTCACGGTTCACGCCGTACTGCACCGCGTTGAACCACTTGCCCGACAGCGCCGGCTTCGCGCCGTGCGTCAGGTGGCCGCCGGCGTCCAGCGACATGCCGAGCACCGTGTCGCCCGGCTTCGCCAGCGCGAGCATCACCGAGCCGTTCGCCTGCGCGCCCGAGTGCGGCTGCACGTTCGCATAGCCGGCGTTGAAGATCTGCTTCACGCGCTCGATCGCCAGCGCCTCCACCTCGTCCGCGAATTCGCAGCCGCCGTAGTAGCGCTTGCCCGGATAGCCTTCCGCATACTTGTTGGTCAGCACCGAACCCTGGGCCTCCAGCACGGCGCGCGACACGATGTTTTCCGACGCGATCAGCTCGACCTGCGACTGCTGGCGCTCGAGTTCCTTCAGGATGGCGCTGCGTACCGGCGCGTCGCGCTCGGCAAGGGGCTGCGAGAAGAAAGGCTGGGTGTTCGACATAGTGCGTCCGTGACGAAGAATAAAGGGCGTGAAACCGAAGCTCGAGGCCCGCCCTACCTGGGTTTCCAGCGCATCCAGTGCAAGGCTGCCGACGGCTCTATTCTTGTCGTTCGGATTTTCGGCGGATTGATGAATTTAGACGCGTTCTTTGCCTTTTCCGCCATGCGCGTCCGTTTTGCACAAGTGACCGGTCGTGCTTTTTTTGATGACCAAGCAAGCCGGCGCAGGCGGTTCACCTATGGACAGGCACTTCGCCGGTGCCCGCGCTGCGCGTCCGGGGTGCAGCGCAGCCCGCTTACGGTGCAGTGCAGCATCCGCCTGACGCCCATACAACGCGTGGTGCTAGGGTTTAGCCGTATGGCACGCTTGTTGCGCTCGCTCACACAATACGGCAGCCCGATCCGTGCCACTCGGGCGAAAAGCTATTAGAGATTCAAGGAACGCTCCCCATGTCGCCCGACCGCACAGCGTCGCTGTCCCACTTCGCGTTCATGCCCTTGCCGAACTTCACGATGATCGCGTTCACGAATGCGATCGAGGTGCTTCGGATGGCGAACTACCTGAGCGGCCAGCCGCTCTACCGCTGGTCGATCATCAGCCCGGAAGGCGGCCCGGTCACGGCGAGCAACGGTCTCACGGTCGACACGGGCCCGGCCGAATGCGTGGGGCAGCCGGATATCGTATTCGTGTGCGGCGGCGTCGACGTGCAGCGCGCGACCACACCCGACCATCTGTCGACGCTGCGCCGATTCGCGCGCATGGGGCTGCCGCTCGGCAGCCTGTGCACGGGCACCTATGCACTCGCGAAGTCGGGGCTGCTCGCGGGCTACGCGTGCGCGATCCACTGGGAAAACATGTCGGCGCTGAAGGAAGAGTTTCCGGACACGCGCTTCCTGAAGGAACTGTTCGTGATCGATCGCGACCGCATCACGTGCACGGGCGGCGTCGCGCCGCTCGACATGATGCTGAACCTGATCGCCGCGCGCGTGGGCACCGCGCGCGTCACGCAGATCGCCGAGCAGTTCATCGTCGAACACGTGCGCGATACGAGCGCGCAGCAGCGCATGCCGCTCGTCGCACGGCTCGGGTCCGCGAACAAGTCGCTGTTCGAAGTGATCTCCCTGATGGAGAACAACATCGAGGAGCCGCTGTCGCGCGAAGAGCTCGCGCGGCTCGCGAACATGTCGCAGCGCCAGCTGCAGCGCCTGTTCCGCGAGCATCTCGGGATGACACCCACGCACTATTACCTGACGCTTCGGCTGCGCCGCGCGCGCGAGCTGCTGCTGCAGACCGACATGTCGATCATGCACATCACGATGGCGTGCGGTTTCCAGTCGGCGTGCCACTTCAGCAAGAGCTATCGCGACGCATTCGGCGTCGCGCCGACGCGCGAACGCCGCAAGCAGGTCGCGCCGCTCTCGCAGGGTGCGGCGGCTACCGGGTCGGCGTTTCCCGCCCACGTGATTCATGCGTGACGCGCGCACGGCACGATGAAAAAAGCGGCCTTGAAGGCCGCTTTTCATTTGCGCTTACGATCCCCACACCTGCATTTCGTCGAGCGAGTAACCCCACTGCGTCGCGCGCTTCGTGCCGAGCATCCGCACGTAGCGCCCCTGCGCGTTCAGGTTGGGCAGCGTGACGTGACCGTACGACACGCCGTTGTTCGTCGAGTAGACCGTTGTCCAGTTCGCATTGTCGCTCGACGTCTGGATCTGGTAGACGAGCGCGCCCGCGTCCCAGTAGAGATCGACGCTGCTGATCTTCTTGATCGCGCCGAGATCGACGGAGATCCATTGCGGATCGACGCCCGCGCCTTCCGGTGAATCCCAGCGCGTGCTGGTCGTGTTGCCGTCGAACGCCTTGTCCGGCGTCAGCGACGCGTTGTAGCTCGCCGAGGCCGCGGCCGGACGCCCTTGCGACAGCAGCGTCGGCTGCGCGGCAGCCGGGCCGCCGTAGTAGCTCGAGCCGAGCTTCGCCTTGGTCGTGTCCGCGTTCACGCCGAACTGCGACAGGCTCCAGCGCTGGCCGGTCGTCACGTCGCCCACGTAAAGCTGGTAGCCGCCCGCCGTCGTCGACGAGAAGAACACGTAGTTCGTGCCGCTCACCGGCGCAGGGTCCGAGTTGTTGCTCACGCAGTCGTTGATCGGCAGCGCGTTCGGCGTCGACGCCGGGTCCGCGGTCTTCGTATAGATCTGGTCGGCGCCGCCCGTGTCCTTCCAGCGCGCATAGAACACCATGCCGTCGCCGCGCACGATCGGATAGTAGGTCTGCAGACCGGCCGGATGATCGAACGTGACGGTCGTACCGGTCGCGATCGTGCGCTTCATCAGCCCCATGTTCGAGCCGGTGCCCGTCGCGTAGTAGACGGCGCTCGCGTCCGGCGCGAGGAACGGCATCGAGTATTCAGCGCCGGCCGGGGCGTTCGTCAGGCTCACGACCGACGTGAACACCGGGCCCGCGCTCGTGTACGACAGCGTGCCCTGCTTCACGTCGCCGTTCTGCTTGAACACGAGCGTCTTGCCGTCCGCGCTGAACTTCGGATCCTCGTTGCGCGTCGCACCCGTGCTGTTCGTCAGGTTGACCGGCGGCGTACCGGCACCGAGCTGCAGCATGAACACGTTCCAGGCGCCGTTGCTGATGCCCATGAACGCGAGCCACTTGCCGTCGGGGCTGAACACGCCGTTCATCGGATCGGTGATGCCCCAGCTGCTCTTGCTCAATTGCGTGAGCGTATGGGCGGAAAAATCGTACAGGAACAGCTGGCTCGTACCGTCGCCGTAATTGACGTAGCTGTGATAGACGAGCTTGCCGGTCAGTGCGGCTGGAAACGACGCGTTGGATTGAGTCGGGGGATTGCTGATGCAGGCTGCTTCGGCGGCGCCGCCGAACAGGTTGAGGGCGATGCCGGCCACGAGGCTCGCGGCAAGGAACTTCGATTTCACGCTCGTTGCTTCCGGATAAAGGTCAGGACGTTGTAGACAAGGCCCCGCGCACGGTGCGCGAGGTCACGGATCCGCCGTCGGGCAGTGTGAATTCCGTATCGATCGAGCATCGGGGAATAAAACTTGTGAAGAATGCCGGTTCGTAGGTCTGAAGAAAAGGATCAGAGTCGATCGAAAACATGCGGATCAGCGACATGCGGATCAGCAATTGGGGGGCGGGATTGAACGCGGCGGATGCCGTGCTACTCTTTTCTCAGCGACGGCCGCGATCGGCCGGAGGGCAGGCATGAAGCGATATGCGGCGCTCGCACAGACGATTGCCGACGCGATCCGGCGTGGCGACCTCGGGGCCGGCGCGCGCATCCCGACCGTGCGCGCGGCGTGCCGCGCTTACCGTGTAAGTCCTTCCACCGTGTTTCGTGCGTACTACACGCTCGAAAGCGAGGGCCTGATCACCGCGCGTGCGCGTTCCGGATATTTCGTTGCGAACGTCGATGACAAACGCGTGCGCACGGGTCACGACACACCGTGCAAACCGGCCGCGGCGCAGACCGGCGACGACGATACGCTGTTCCGCTTGCTCGACTCGCTCAAGTGCGACGACATCGTGCCGCTGGGCTCCGCGTTCGCCAGCTATTCGCTGTTTCCGATGAGCAGCCTGTGGCGGTATGCGGCGGCCGCGGCCCGCAACATGGACCGCGCGAAACTGCTGGCCGGACTGCCGCCGGGCCACGAAGCGCTGCGCCGCCAGATCGCACTGCGCTACCTGAACGCGGGCGCATCGCTGCCGATGGAAGAGATCGTCATCACGACCGGCGCGGCCGAAGCGCTGACGCTGAGCCTGCAGGCGCTCACGCGCCCCGGCGACATCGTCGCGATCGAGCGTCCGGCCTACCACGCGGTGCTGCAGACCGTGCAGCGGCTGCACCTGAAGGCCATCGAGATTCCAGTGGATCCCCGCACCGGCCTCGATCTCGATGCGCTCGCCGACGCGCTCGACACGCATCCGGTGCGCGCATGCTGGTTCATGACCTCGTTCCACAACCCGACCGGCGCGACGCTGCCCGACGAGCGCAAGCGCGCGCTGATCGACCTGCTCGCGTCGCACCGCGTGCCGCTGATCGAGGACGACGTGTTCGGCGAACTGCACTTCGGCCCGACGCCCACGCGGCCTGCGAAGCTGTACGACGAAAGCGGGCTGGTGCTGCATTGCGGTTCGTTCTCGAAGTGCCTCGCCCCCGGCTTCCGGGTCGGCTGGGTCGCGGCCGGACGCTATGTGAAGCAGATCAGGCAGGTGAAGAATGCGAGCGCGCCGGCGGCCGACGTGCCCGCGCAGATGGCCGTCTCCAGGTACCTGCGCAACGGTGCATACGACCGCTTCCTGCGCAGGCTCCGACGCAACCTGGCGGCCCACCAGGCGCAGATGCTGGCGGCCGTTCGCGCGTACTTTCCGCCCGACACGGCGGTGCATGTCCCGCGCGGCGGGTATTTCCTGTGGATCGAATTGCCGCCGCACGTGGATGCGATGCAGTTGTTCGGCGACGCGATGGAGAACGGCGTCAGCCTCGCGCCCGGGCCGATCTTTTCCATGACGGGCGCCTTCCACCGCTATGTCCGGCTAAACTATGGCCGGCCGTGGACCCCTGCAGTCGAGGACGCGATGCAGACCATCGGGACACTCGCGGGGCGGCAACGACAGACGAGGTAGCAACGACCATGCAAGTCCTGCCCACCCGGAAAGTCCGCACGCGCGACACGCTGCGCGGCGCATTGAACCTGCGCGCCGAGCCGCGCGATGCCGTCAGCCAGCGCTGCCGGCAATGCGGCTTCATGGCGTTCCGCGCCGTCGAACAGTGCCCCGTCTGCGGACTGGGGGACTGGCCATTCGCGCCGCTGCGCGAACGGAACGACCGGAGCGCCGATGCGCATGCCGCGCAGGTCGCTCCTCCGCACGACGCGCCGCCCGTTCCGACGTGGCCGTCGCGCGTCGCGGCCGCGGTGCGCAGCGCGGCGGTCCGGCGCCCGAGCGCATCGAGCGCGCCGATCCTGAGCATCCTGACCCTCGTGCTCCTGGTCGGTGGCTATGTGACGTTCGATCGGACGTGCAAGGCCAATCCGGTCTGTCGAGGCGAGAGTACGCCGGGCCCGGTGGCGGCCGAGGCCAGTCTGCAGCCGGCTGACGCGCCGACGTTGCCGGTCGTGCCCGCGCCCGTCTATGCGTTTCATCCGGCCGACGCGACGCAGGCCGGCGCCAAGCACGCCGATGCCAAGCAGGCCGACATCACACAGGACGACGTCGACCTGCCGCGCGCCGCCGCCGACACGAGCCCGCCCGCAACCCGACGAGCGACGGCGATGGTCGCGCGGCAAGCACCGCCGCTGCACGAGCCGCCCCAGGCGCGAGGCGGCATGCGCGTCGCCGACTGGAAAGGCGGTGCCGCCGCGCGGCGCACGCACGCGATCCGCCGCGTGAGCCAGCATATGCGCCATGGACACCGAGCCGTGGCGACCGATGCCAGACTGGCGATGGTCTATCGCGGACACTGAGCGCCGGGCGCGGCACTGATTTCTCCAAACCGGCATGCGCAACATCGGCGTTTGCGCCGCGAAACGAAGTCGGTCGATGCATGCACGGCAACGCACGACGCCCACCGCGATCCGGGGCGCGTCCTTGCCGTTCGTGCGCATGGGTTCGCCCGCCCACAGCGAAAACGGGCGGCACCGTCTCCGGTGCCGCCCGCTTCATGCCCGTCGTTCGTGCGTCAGGCCGCCAGCAAACCGTGCGGATCGATCACGAATTTGCGCGGCGCGCCGCCGTCGAACTTCTTGTAGCCTTCCGGCGCCTGGTCGAGCGAGATCACCTCGACGTTGACGATCTTCGCGATCGGAAGACGGTCGAACAGGATCGCCTGCATCAGGTTGCGGTTGTACTTCAGCACCGGCGTCTGACCCGTGAAGAACGAGTGCGACTTCGCCCAGCCGAGGCCGAAGCGGATGCTCAGGCTGCCGTGCTGCGCGGCCTTGTCTTTCGCGCCCGGATCGTCCGTCACGTACAGGCCCGGGATGCCGATCGCACCGGCCGGCCGCGTGATTTCCATCAGCGAGTTCAGCACCGTCGCGGGCGCTTCCTCGGAATGGCCCGACGAACCGTGGCCGTGCGCCTCGAAGCCCACGCAGTCGACTGCGCAGTCGATCTCCGGCACGCCGAGGATCTGCTCGATCTGCTCGCCGAGCGACGCGTCCAGCGACAGGTCGACCGTCTCGAAGCCCATCGCCCGCGCATGCGCGAGGCGTTCCGGGTTCATGTCGCCGACGATCGTCACCGCCGCGCCGAGCAGGCGCGCCGATGCGGCCGCCGCCATCCCGACCGGGCCCGCGCCCGCGATATAGACCGTCGAACCGGGCTTCACGCCCGCGGTCACCGCGCCGTGATAACCGGTCGGCAGAATGTCGGACAGGCAAGTCAGGTCGCGGATCTTCGCCATCGCCTGATCGCGGTCCGGGAATTTCAGCAGGTTGAAGTCGGCGTACGGCACCAGCACGTATTCGGCCTGGCCGCCGATCCAGCCACCCATGTCGACGTAGCCATATGCACCGCCGGCACGCGCCGGGTTGACGTTCAGGCACACGCCCGTATGCGTGTCCTTGCACATCGCGCAACGGCCGCACGCGACGTTGAACGGCACCGACACGAGATCGCCGATCTTCAGCGTCTCGACGTCGGGGCCCGCTTCGACCACCTCGCCCGTGATCTCGTGACCGAGCACGAGGCCGACCGGCGCGGTCGTGCGGCCGCGCACCATGTGCTGGTCGGAGCCGCAGATGTTCGTGCTCACCACTTTCAGGATCACGCCGTGGCCGATCGCGCGGCCGGTCGGATCGACCATCTTCGGATAATCGATCTTCTGCACTTCGACCTTGCCCGGCCCAAGATAGACGACACCTCGATTGCTGCTCATCGTATTGTCTCCATGTCTCGTTGGATGGCGCTGCTGTGCGCCGGACGGATGCGGCGCACATGCAACGTGCTGTTCGAGAGTAGTCCCGGAGGCGGGGGCGCCGATGTCTCAAACGCGACATGCGTTTGATCGGTGCCGACATCGATGGCGGAAACGCGAAAGTCGGGTCAGGAAAACGGCCGGAAGGCGGGAACGCGGAAGACCTGAACGCACGGCCAGGGGCCCGGCCGATCGTCACGATCGGCCCGCCCCGCCGGTCGGGCACGCCGGTCGGGCACGCCGGTCGGTCTCGCCTTACCCGCCCTGATTCTCGCGGACGATCGCAGCGGCGGCCGCTTCCGCGTCGCGCGCGACGCCGTCGTGCATGCGCGTGCTGACCGCCGGCGTCGGCGGCTCGCTGTCGAGCGCATGGCCATCGCGGTTGCGCGTATCCACCGTCGCGCGCATCGACAGCCCGACCCTGAGCGGATGCGCGGCCAGGTCGCGGGGATCGATCGCGATCACGACCGGCACGCGCTGCACGACCTTGATCCAGTTGCCGGCCGCGTTCTGCGACGGCAGCATCGAGAACGCGCTGCCGGTGCCGGCCGAGAAGCCCTGCACGCGGCCGCGATAGACGACGCGCGACCCATACAGGTCCGACACCACGTCGACCGGCTGGCCGACGCGCATGTGGCGGATCTGCCCTTCCTTGAAATTCGCCTCGACCCACAGCCGGTTCAGCTGCACGATCGACATCAGCGGCACGCCGGGCCCGACCTGCTGGCCGACCTGCACCGAACGCTGGCCGACCGTGCCGTCGACCGGCGCGACGATCGTCGTGCGCTTCAGGTTCCGGTACGCGAGCTTGAATTGCGCGGTCGCCTGCACGACGGCCGGGCTCTCGTCGACCGGCAGCTTGCTGCCGAGCGCGCGCGCCGCTTCGAGCTGCGCCTGCGCGGCCGCGAGGTTCGCCTGTGCGCCGGCGACCGCCGCGCGGGCGCGTGCCAGTTCCTCCGGCGCGACGATCTCCACCGATGCGCCCGAACGCGCGGCGAGCGCGCGCTGCGCGAGCGACAGGTCGGCCTGGCGCGCATTCACGGCTTCCACGTACATCGTGTTCGAGATCTTCGCGTTCGCGACCTGCCGCACGGCCTGCACGAGCTGCGCCTTCGCCTGCGCGAACGCGACGGACGCTTCGGTATCGTCGAGCCGCACGAGCGTCTGCCCGGCGCGCACGGCCTGTGTATCGGCGACCAGCACGTCGGTCACGGCGCCCGGGATCTGTGCGGCGACCTGCACGATGGTGCCCGCGACGTACGCGTCGTCGGTGTCCTCGTCATAGCGGTCGCGCAACAGCCAGAACGCGATCCAGACGAGCGCGGCGAACACCACGACCGCGAAGAACAGCATGAAGCGCTTGCGGCGCGTCGCGCGGCGCGCGTCGAGTGCCGGATCGTCGAGGGCGGCCGGCTGCGCGGCGGTATGAAGGTTGTCGTGGTGCATCAGTCGCTTTGCGTAACGATCAGGCGATCGTGCTGGAAGACAGGTATCGCCGGCATGGCCGACGGGCCCGGCGACGGGCTCGCCGATGCCGTGCGCGCGAGAACGGGGGTGGCGCGAGACGTCGCGCCGATCGTCGACGGGCGCGCCGCGTCGTCACGCGTTGCGATACCGGCATTCGGCGTACCGTCGACCTGCGGACTTGCGCTGCTCGCCGGACGCGTCCCGGTCGGCCCACCCGCTGCCGCACGCCCCGGGGCCGCCGCAACCGCCGCCCCACGCCGTGCCGCCCCGCTGCGCGCCTGATGCGCAGCCGGCGCCTGCGCCACCGTTGCGCCCGCATCGAACCCTCCACCCAGCGCGCCAATCAGCCCGACACGCAGCGTCCGCTGCCGGCCGAGCAATGCGATCATCTGCGCGCGCTCGTCGATCAGCGTGAGGTCCGCGACATCGACGTCCTTCTGCATCAACACGCCGCGCCGGTGGCGGTCGGCCGCGATCTGCACGATCTTCTGCGCGGCCGCGACCGCGTCCTGCTGCTGCGCGACGAGCGTCCGCGACGTTTGCAGCGACGTGACGAGCTGCGCGACCTGCCCGAGCGCGTCGTCGACGGTCTTGTTGTACAGCCCGATCGCGACGTCGGCCTGCGCGACGTCCGCGCCGAGCTTGGCCTTCAGCCTGCCGCGGTCGAAGATCGGCAGCGAGATCGCGGGGCCGACGGAGCCGGCGAGCGCGTCGCGCGAGAACAACGACGCGGGCGTCAGCGCGAACACGCCGCCGAGCGCGACGAGGTTCACGTCCGGATAGAACTGCGCGCGCGTCGAATCGGCGTTCGCGAATGCCGCTTCGACGCGCAGCCGCGCGGCGACGATGTCGGGCCGGCGGCCGAGCAGGTCGGCCGGCAGCCGCGCCGGTACGGCACCGCCCGCGAACGCGCCGACGCGCGGCCGCTGCAGCGCGAGCCCGCGCTCGGGGCCACGGCCCGACAGCACGCCGAGCTGCAGTTGCGCGAGCTTGATCTGTTCGTCGTTCATCGCGATCTGCGCGAGCAGCTTGCTGCGCTTGATCGACGCGTCGCTCGCGTCGTACGCGTTGTCGAGCCCGCGCGCGGTGCGCTCGCGCAGCACGGTCGTCACGCGCTGGCTGACCTTCAGTTTCTGCTGCAGCAGATCCTGCGTCGCATACGCCTCGTCGAGCTGGCAATACACGGTGACGATCGCGACCGCGAGCGTGAGCCGCACCTGCTCGGCCTCGACGCGCGCCGCTTCGCGCAACGACATCAGGCTCTTCGTCGCGGCGCGGTTCCTGCCCCACAGATCGAGCTGGTAGTTCAGCCCGACGAACACTGACGACGGCGATGTGTTCGGATCGCCGAAGATCTCGACCGGCACGCGATAGCCGCCGGCCGACACGTTCGCGACGTTGTCGCCCGGCTTCGGCATCCGCGCCCGGCTGATCGTCGCGCCGGCCGTGCCGGTCAGTCCCGTCAACGAATCGAACTGCTGAAGCTGCGCCTGCGCGATCCGCAGCCGCGCCTGCGCGACCTGCAGGTCGGGGTTGTTCTGCGCTGCCTCCGCCACCAGTGCATCGAGCTGCGGATCCTGCATTTGCTTGACCCAGTCGGGCGCGGGCCACGCGCCGTTCGTGCCGGGGCCGGCCGTGTGCGCGAGCGCATCGTCGGCCGGCGCGCGCAGCGACAGCGACGGCAGGAAGCCCGACGGCACGCAGCCACCCAACGCCAGCAGCACGGCTGCCGCCCCGATCATCGATCCGCCCTTCACGGCACGCGCCATCCCCACCGCTCTCTTCACACGCCGCATCGCGCCCTCACCCCTGCTGAATGCGCTGCGCACGCGCGGCCAAACGCGGCCGCGTGCGTTCGAGCGGGCCGAGCCGGCCGAACAGGCCGTCCGCGATGCCGAGCAGGATGCCGGCGAGCTTCGCGCGCTTGTCGCGTTCGACGAGCGCGATCTGCACGACCTGCCACATGGTCAGCAGGTTCGGCACGATCGCCACCGGAAAGCGCAGCCCGTACTGCATCCCGAGCTGCACCGCGTTACGCGCGCTGTAATAGCGCCGTTGCCACGAGTGATTCATCGACGTCATTTCGAAAGGACCGATCGCGTGCCGCTGCTTCGTGCCGATCCGGTGCGGCAGCACCAGCGACGGCACGACGTAGAGCGGCACGTTGCGCGCAAGCGCGCGAAAACTGTACTCGGTGTCGACGTGATCGATGAACAGCGTCTCGTCGAACCGGCCAAGTACGTCGAACGCGGCGCGCGACACGACGCAGCCCGACGAGATCAGGAATGCGCAGCGCTGCAGCGGCGTGCCCGGCTCGATGCGCAGGCGGCGCAACCCGATTCCGTTGGTCGCGAGCTCGGGCAGGAAGCTGCGCGCGTTCTCATCGAAGATGCGCGGACCGGCCAGGAATGCACGCCCCGCGAGCCCCGCGCAGACGTCGCGCATCGCCGGGAAATACGCGGCCGGCACCGACGAATCCTGATCGAACAGCGCAACGGCATCGACGTTGTCACGAAACAGCGCCGCGAGCCCCGCGTTGTACGCGCCCGCGATCCCGCCGCAATTGCCGTGATGCAGCAGCGCGATGCCTTCGCGATCGCACAGCTCATGCGCCCGCGCATCGGGCTGCGGCGTGTTGTCGACGACGAGCAGCGCGTCGCACGCGTGGCGCCACGCACCGAGCGCCGCGAGCTGCGCGTCGGTCGGGTGATACAGGATCACGAGTGCACCGAGTGTCGTCATGCCGCTCTCCTCAATGTCCGAACGAAGCCGCCGCGCCGCGCTTCGGCCGCGTCAGCCACATCATCGCGGCGAGCACGAGGCAGGTCATGCTCGCCATCCAGAACATGTCGCCCGTCGCCATCATGTATGCCTGCTGCATCACGACCTGGTGCAGCGTGGCGAGCTCGCGCACGCCGTCCACGCCCATCGCGTTCAGCGTATGCACGAAGCGATGCGTGTTCGCCGACGCGTGCGTGACCGATTGCGACACGACATCGTAGTGATAGGTCGCGCGGTTGTCCCACAGCGTCACGCTCATCGCGGTGCCGAATGCGGCGGACAGCGTGCGCAGGAAATTCGACAGGCTCGACGCGGCCGCGAGCCGGTCGTCCGGGATGCGCGACAGCGTCGCGGCCGTCAGCGGAATGAAGAAACACGGCAGCCCGATCCCCTGGATCAGCCCGGGCGCGGCGATCTGCGCGAACGTCATCTTCAGCGTGAAATGCGCGTCCCAAGCGAGCACGGCCGCGAACACGAGAAAGCCGAAGGTCGCGAGCACGCGTGCGTCGAAGCGATGCGCATGCAGGCCGACGAGAATCGAGAACACGAGCGCGAGCACGCCGAGCGACGCGGTGGCAAGCCCCGCGTGGAACGCGTTGTAGCCCATCACCGCCTGCATCCACAGCGGAAACACGACGCCCACCACCGAGAAGCTCATCATCCCGAGCGAGATGATCAGTACACAGAACGAGAACGTGCGGTCGCGAAACAGGCTCAGGTCGACGACCGGATGCGCCTCGCCCGCCTCCCAGATCAGCAACGACACGATCGCAAGCCCGGCGACCACCGCGAGCGTGACGATCAGCGGCGAATCGAACCAGCCCTTGTCGTGACCGAGATCGAGCATCGCCTGCAGCGAGCCAACGCCGATCACGAGCAGCACGATGCCCGGCACGTCGATCGGGCCGGCCGAGCCGCGCTGCGCGTCGGGGCGCAGCATCGCGGTGCAGACCGCGAATGAGAACAGCCCGATCGGCAGGTTGATCAGGAAGATCCATGGCCACGAGAAGCTGTCGACGATCCAGCCGCCGACCACCGGCCCGAAGATCGGCGCGAGCAGCACGGTCATCGCCCACAGCGCGAGCGCGACGGTGCGCTTGTCCGGTGGGAACGTGCGCAGCAGAATCGTCTGCGACAGCGGCACCATCGGCCCCGAGCACAGCCCCTGCAGCGCGCGGCAGACCACCAGCACGTGCAGGTCGCGTGCGAGCCCGCACAGCAGCGACGTCAGCGTGAACAGCAGCACCGCGCCGACGAACAGCCGCAGCTCGCCGACGCGTCGCGCGAGCCAGCCGGTCAGCGGCACCGCGATCGCGGCCGCGACCGAATACGAGCTGATCACCCACGTGCCCTGGCTGTTCGACACGCCGAGACTGCCGGAGATCGCCGGCACCGCGACGTTCGTTACCGTCGAGTCGAGCACTTCGATGAAAGTCGCGAGCGACAGCGCGAACGTCAGGAGCGCGAGCCGGGCGCCGCGCACCGGCGGCGCGGCGGGGGCGGGTTCGCTCGCATCGAAGGCGGCGGGCGTGTCCTGAAGCGACGATGCCGTGCTCATGCACCCGCCGTCGCGACGTCGGCCGGCGAGCTCGCGCGGCCGTGTTTCGGTGCAAGGCGCTCGATGAAATCGGCGGCCGCCTCGCAGCCGTCCGACGCAGCTTTGATCAGTGCGCGCGTGCGCTCCGCATACACGGCGAATTCGGGTTCGCCCAATACGCGCATGAGCGCCCCACCGAGACGCGCGCCGTCCACCGGACCATCGACGCGTACGCCCGCACCGCTCGCCGCGACGCGCTGCGCATTGTCGAACTGGTCGTGCGCGAACGGCGTCACGACCTGCGGGATCCCGGCCTCGAACGCGAGCGCCGCGGTGCCGATCCCACCGTGATGCACGAGCGCGCGGCAACGCGGCAGCAGCGCGCGCATCGGCACGAAGCGGCGCACCAGCAGCCGGTCGCCGTCCGGTGCCGCATCGTGCGGGCTCAGCAGGATGCCGCGCGCGCCGGTGGCGCGCAGCGCGTGCGCGACCGCACGCGCATACGCGACGTGATCGACGCGCGTCGACCCGGCCGTGAACACCACGGGCGGCTCACCGGCCGCGAGAAACGCGTCGAGCGCGGGATCGTCGTCGGGCACCGCGATATCGTTGAACAGCGGAAAGCCGCTTTGCAGAAGACGGGCCGGCCAGTCGCGCTGCGCCGGCGCGAACCAGTCCGGAAACAGGCACAGCACGCCGTCGGTCGAATGCAGCCAGCGCCCCAGCACGCGCCGCGCGGGCGCGAGCCCGAGGTCGCGTCGCACCGCATTGAGCGCCGGCCCGCAGACGCGGTCGAGCACCTGCCGCTCGATCAGCGTCATCAGCGCAGTCTTCACCGGCAACGGCCAGCGCGCCGGAATCGTCAGGCGCGGGTGCGTCGGCGGCACGTGCGCGGACAGCAGCGTCGACGGCGACACCTGCACCGACACGTACGGCGTGCCATGCAGCTCCTGCATGAAGCGTGCGGAAAACGCCCATAGCGTGCCGACCAGCACGGTATCGCGATCGGTCAGCGCGCGCAGCGCGTCGTAGTGCGGGCGCAGCACGGGCGCGATCACCTGCCACAGCGTGCGGAACGACGTGCGCGGATCCCACAGCGCCGGGTTCGCCATCGCGGCCTCGTACTCGGCCGCGGTGCCGACCGGCACGAACGCGAAGCCGCAGCGTCGCACGGCCGCCTCGAACGGCGGATGCGTGCAGAACACGACATCGTGGCCGCGCATCGCGAGCACGCGCGCGACGCCGAGCAGCGGATGCACGTCGCCCGCCGAGCCGATCGCGGTCACGATCACCTTCGCCATCGCGCGCCTCGCGGGGATCAGTAGAAGCCGGGGATCAGCGCCGCGACCTCGCGGCGGTACTGCGCGTATGCAGGCCCGAAATAACCGGTCAACCAGGTCTCCTCGACGCGCACCTTGTACGCGAGCGACGCGAACACGAGCGCGACGCCAAGCGCACCGCGCCACTCGCCGCCGATCAGCGCGGCGCCGACCAGCGCGATCAGGCAGCCGGTGTAGATCGGATGACGCACGAGACCGTACGGGCCGGTGCGAACGAGTTCGTGGTTCTCCTTCAGCGTGACGGACACGCTCCAGTTCGTGCCGAGATGCAGCCGCGCCCACACGGAGAACAGCAGCCCCGCGACGAGCACCGCAAGCCCGCATTGGGCCTGCATGCCGAAGCGCTGCCAGTCGGGCACGAGTGCCTGCCACGACGGATCGGGCAGGATGATCAGCGCGCCGCCGACGATCAGCGGAATCGACTGCAGCGTGCGCGAGCGCGACGCCTCCTTGCGCACGGTCGTCTTCACGGCCTGCGACGTCGCGATCCAGTAGGCGAGCCACGCGGCCCAAGGAACGACGATGGCGATGGTCTGAACGATATTCACGGCTGGCCTGCCTCGGGTGGAGAAGAATTCGGATGCGCCCGGTGTGCACGGTGCGCGACGTGCTGCGTCACGACGACATCGCCGGCATTGGCGCGGACACGCACGCGTGTGCGGCGCCGAGCGCGATGCCCGCGGCAACGGGCGGCGCGTCGCAGAAGAAGTCGAGCAGCGCCGCACGCGTGGTCTCGCGCTGCGCGCGGCCTTCGATGTCGAGGAAATGGCCGGCGTCGGGGATCGTCGCGAAGCGTGCGCGCGGCACGTGCACGCCCAGCTGGCGAACGTCGGCCGGCGTCGTGTATTCATCGCGCTCGCCGTTCAGAAACAGCAGCTCGCAGCCGATGTTCGAGAACTCGCTCAGGTAGCGCTCCGGCTGCAGCGACAGGATCTGGTCGACGTGGAACGCGACCTGGTCCTGCTCGTCGCGCGGCAGGCGCGTCAGGTAGCGGTAGTTGTACAGCTTCATGATGCGCGGCAGGTAGCGGCCGACCGTATCGTTCAGCAGCTGCGCGGCCTTCAGGTTCTCGCCGGCCGCGATGTGGTCGCGGGCGCGCGTCACGTAGTCGACCATCGCGTCGTTCAGGAACGGCGAGAACGAACAGATCGCCGCGCGCCGCACGCTCGGGCAGCCGCGCGCGAGCGCGAACAGCGACGCCACGCCGCCCCACGACACCGACACGAGAAACGCCGGCGCGAAACGCTCGACCAGATGCTGGAGGATCGCGGCCTCGTCGTCCTTGGTCAGGATGAAGCAGCCGGGATTGTGCTGGCGCGACTGCCCCGCATACGGCAGGTCGAAGCAGATCGTGTTCATCCGCTCGCCGAGATACTGGACCGTCTGCCCGAACGAGGCGGTCGTCGCGAGCGCGCCGTTGACGAGCATCGCCGTGTCGAACGACGGATCGAACACGTTCCGTTCGACGTAGACCTTCAGACCATTCGGTAGCGGCACCACGTGTTTTTCGGTCGGCATCGTCGTTCTCCGGTGGATGCGGCGTCTCGGCGTCGCGGCATGCTGCAGGTGCGCAATGGCTGGCGCCGGCCGTGTCGCGGTCGGTGGCCGCGCCCATTGCCGACGCACCGCGGCAAATATCCGCGGCGCCGATTCATTCCTCGTAATGCGGCGCCATACTAATACGGGCAATATTACTTACTCAAGTCATTCCAACGATCCCCTCTACTCCACCCGGAAATACGACCGATTCAAATTTTTCTCGTAATTTTTATGGTATGCAGAATCGGATGCAACGCCATCGCAATCGTTTGCGAGCGAGCCGCCAAATACGCACAATCATGCGTAATTTTATTTATAATCAATGAGATAAGACATTTCAATCACCCGATTGAAACGGATTTCCATAAATTACCCATCTCGGTGCCGAGCATTCGGATTTTCATATTTCGGCAATTCTCACACAACTCGACATTCTTTCGACGTGTAATAAATCGAATCCGGAAACTTTCGCAATCATTGCATCATCTTTTCCGGAACCGTTTTAAACAAACTTCAAATTATTTAACATCCTTTCGATTCTTTTTTCCGCATCTGCACACGCGCGGCGGAACATCGCCAACGTCCTCCGGCGCACCGATTCACCGTCGGACCCCGATTTTTTATTGATTGAACGATCAATAAAAAATCGCTAAGCTCTCGACTTCCAGGAACGGCCCGTCCGGGCGAAGGAGTTCGCGATGCCGAAAGTCGGAATGCGGGAGATTCGTCGCGCACAGTTGATCGACGCGACGCTGCGCTCGATCGACGAAGCCGGCCTGCCCGGCACGACGCTCGCATCGGTCGCGCAACGCGCGAACATCTCGACGGGCATCGTCAGCCACTACTTCGGCGACAAGGACGGCCTGCTCGAAGCCACGATGCGGCACGTGCTGCGCGATCTGTGGACAGCCACCACACAACGCCGCGTCGCCGCACGCAAGGACCCGCGCTCGAGGCTGCGCGCGATCGCCGCCGCGAACTTCGACGACACGCAGGTCAGCGCGCCCGTGATGAAGACCTGGCTCGCGTTCTGGTCGCAGAGCATGCACGACCCGATGCTCAAGCGCCTGCAGCACGTCAACACGCGGCGCCTCCATTCGAACCTGTGCGCGGAATTCGCCAAGGCACTGCCGCGCGCGAAAGCACGGGAAGCCGCCAGCGGCCTCGCCGCGCTGATCGACGGCCTGTGGCTGCGCGGCGCACTCGCCGGTGGCCCGATCGACACCCGGGCTGCACTGAAGCTCGCCCACGATTACATCGACCTGCTGCTCGCGTCCGACTGACGCGTCACGCAGTCGCCAACCAGGAGATACTCATGTCCGTATACGGTTTGCAGCGCCTCTACATCGGCGGCGGTTACGTCGACGCCACCAGCGGCAAGACTTTCGACACCTTCGATCCCGCCACCGGCGAACTGCTCGCGCAGGTGCAGCAGGCGAGCGCGGCCGACGTCGACCGCGCGATCGCATCGGCGCAGGAAGGCCAGCGCGAATGGGCCGCGATGACCGCGATGCAACGCTCGCGCATCCTCCGGCGCGCGGTCGACCTGCTGCGCGAACGCAACGACGACCTCGCGGCGATCGAAACGCGCGACACCGGCAAGCCGATCGGCGAGACGCTCGCGGTCGACATCGTCACCGGCGCGGACGTGATCGAGTACTACGCGGGCCTCGCGACCGCGATCGAAGGGCTGCAGGTGCCGCTGCGCGCCGAGTCGTTCGTCTATACGCGCCGCGAGCCGCTCGGCGTGTGCGCGGGCATCGGCGCATGGAACTACCCGATCCAGATCGCATGCTGGAAGACGGCACCGGCACTCGCGGCCGGCAACGCGATGGTGTTCAAGCCGAGCGAAGTCACGCCGCTCACCGCGCTGAAGCTCGCGGAAATCTATACGGAAGCCGGCGTGCCGGCAGGCGTGTTCAACGTCGTGCAGGGCGACGGCTCGGTCGGCGCACTGCTGACGGGCCACCCCGACATCGCGAAGGTGTCGTTCACCGGCGGCGTCGAAACCGGCAAGAAGGTGATGTCGCTGGCCGGCGCATCGTCGCTGAAGGAAGTGACGATGGAACTCGGCGGCAAGTCGCCGCTGATCGTGTTCGAGGATGCCGACCTCGACCGCGCCGCCGACATCGCGGTGACCGCCAACTTCTTCAGCTCCGGCCAGGTCTGCACCAACGGCACGCGCGTGTTCGTGCACCGCTCGGTCAAGGACGCGTTCACGCAGCGCGTGCTCGAACGCGTGAAGCGGATTCGCGTCGGCAAGCCGACCGATGCCGACACCAACTTCGGTCCGCTCGTGTCGGCCGCGCAGCTCGACAAGGTGCTCGGCTTCATCGACAGCGGCAAGGCCGAAGGCGCGAAGCTGCTCGCGGGCGGCACGCGCCTGACCGACGGTCACTTCGGCAGCGGCCAGTACGTCGCGCCGACCGTGTTCGGCGACTGCCGCGACGACATGAAGATCGTCCGCGAGGAGATTTTCGGGCCGGTGATGAGCATCCTAGATTTTGAATCGGAGGACGAAGTGATTGCCCGCGCGAACGACACGCACTATGGCCTCGCGGCCGGCGTCGTGACCGAGAACCTGTCGCGCGCACACCGCACGATCCACCGCCTCGAAGCCGGCATCTGCTGGATCAACACGTGGGGCGAATCGCCGGCCGAGATGCCGGTTGGCGGATACAAACAATCCGGTGTCGGACGCGAGAACGGCATCACGACGCTGGAACACTACACTCGAATCAAGTCGATACAGGTCGAGCTCGGCCGCTACAACCCGGTGTTTTGAGAACGATAGGAGATACCCCGTCATGACGACACGCGAATACGACTACATCATCTGCGGCGCCGGTTCCGCGGGCAACGTGCTCGCGACGCGCCTGACGGAAGATCCGAATGTCACGGTGCTGCTGCTCGAAGCGGGCGGCCCCGACTACCGCTTCGACTTCCGTACGCAGATGCCGGCGGCGCTCGCCTATCCGCTGCAGGGCCGTCGCTACAACTGGGCCTACGAGACCGACCCCGAGCCGCACATGGACAACCGCCGGATGGAATGCGGCCGCGGCAAGGGGCTCGGCGGCTCGTCGCTGATCAACGGGATGTGCTACATCCGCGGCAACGCGCTCGACTACGACAACTGGTCGACGCACAAGGGGCTCGAGAACTGGACGTATCTCGACTGCCTGCCGTACTTCAAGAAAGCCGAAACGCGCGACGTCGGCCCGAACGACTACCACGGCGGCGACGGCCCCGTGTCGGTCACGACCAGCAAGCCCGGCGTGAACCCGCTGTTCGAGGCGATGGTCGATGCGGGCGTGCAGGCCGGCTATCCGCGCACCGACGACCTGAACGGCTATCAGCAGGAAGGCTTCGGCCCGATGGACCGCACCGTCACGCCGAAGGGCCGCCGCGCGAGCACCGCGCGCGGCTACCTCGACCAGGCGAAGGTGCGGTCGAACCTCGAGATCGTCACGCACGCGCTCGCCGACCGCATCCTGTTCGACGGCAAGCGCGCATCGGGCGTCACGTACCTGCGCGGCAGCGAGCGCTCGACCGCGCATGCGCGCCGCGAAGTGCTCGTGTGCAGCGGCGCGATCGCCTCGCCGCAACTGCTGCAGCGTTCGGGCGTCGGCCCCGGCGCGTGGCTGAAGGAACTCGACATCCCGGTCGTGCTCGACCTGCCCGGCGTCGGCCAGAACCTGCAGGATCACCTGGAGATGTACATCCAGTACGAGTGCAAGGAGCCGGTGTCGCTGTATCCGGCGCTCAAGTGGTGGAACCAGCCGAAGATCGGCCTCGAATGGATGCTGAACGGCACCGGCCTCGGCGCGACCAACCACTTCGAGGCGGGCGGCTTCATCCGCACGCGCGACGACGATCTGTGGCCGAACATCCAGTATCACTTCCTGCCCGTTGCGATCAACTACAACGGCTCGAACGCGATCGAGATGCACGGCTTCCAGGCACACGTCGGGTCGATGCGTTCGCCGAGCCGCGGCCGCGTGAAGTTGCGCTCGCGCGACCCGAACGACCATCCGAGCATCCTGTTCAACTACATGGCCGAAGCGCTCGACTGGCGCGAGTTCCGCGATGCAATCCGCGCGACGCGCGAGATCATGCGGCAGCCCGCGCTCGACCGCTATCGCGGCCGCGAGCTGAACCCGGGCGCCGACTGCAAGAGCGACAAGGAACTCGACGCGTTCGTGCGGGCCCGCGCGGAAACCGCGTTCCATCCGTCGTGCTCGTGCAAGATGGGCTATGACGACATGGCCGTGGTCGACGAGGAAGGTCGCGTGCACGGGCTGGAAGGGCTGCGTGTCGTCGATGCGTCGATCATGCCGATCATCACGACCGGCAACCTGAACGCGCCGACGATCATGATCGCGGAGAAGATCGCGGACAAGATCCGTGGCCGCAAGCCGCTTGCACGTGTCGATGTGCCTTACTTCGTCGCGAATGGGGCAATGGCGCGGAATATCGCGAAGGCGGTGCGGCGGCCGGAAACGGTGTGACGGAATCTAGCGCGCTGTCCAGTTTTTGGCGTATGCGATGAAAACGCCGTCGACGGTAGAACATGTTCGCCCGTCACGGAACGCTTCATCGCGATGCAGCGCAAGCGCGACATCGGTCGTTAGGGAATGAGGGCCATCCATGACGAGAGCTGCGAGCCGCTACACCTCTGGCTCAAGATCGCCGGCCGCTGGCTGACACACGATGTCGGCTTCCACGCCGGACAGAAGCTCCTCGTTCACGTCGAACACGGCGAGCTCATCATTACCGCTGCGCAGATCGCTCCCGTAGGGACGCAATCCGAGCAGATCACCATCTCCCCGGATCGCCGCCAACCTTGCTAACTACAAGGGCCGCAACTGCGGCCCTTGTAGTTACTGAAGCCAATCCATAGCAAGCTTCAGAATTTCCTGCAAATTACCAGGACCGCCGTATCCGATGAACTCCGTTTCGGTGGCGCTTATCCTGATCCAATCCTCGTCGTCACGCTCAATGTTGATATCAGTCGGTCTCCTGACTGAAGCACCATTTATCTTGACCCTCCAGCCCGGGTTGTCGATATTGACAATTTCCACACCATAAGAGTGCTCCCAAACGTCATTGCATTGGGATGTATACCAGCGCTGCAACGCAGCTATTAAATCGCTCATTTGCACAGCCCTTTTCGCCTTGCCAGCTCCCTGGCCACTCGAACATCTTGCTTGGTCGCCGCCCTTGTAACCTCTGTCTTCTTCGACGTAGTCACCTGACCATTTGGCCCGACATTTATTTTCCGAGTCTGGACATGCGGGGTCGTAATATCGACACCAGTAGCTTTGTCGAAATGTGATGCCCCTTGCAAATCGATGTGGCCCTGTGTCGTCGGTGTAGAGAATGTCACTGAATTTTGGTTGATCTGCCCGGAAAGCTCACGAGCCATCTCCTCCTCATTTTTCGGCCCACGGGACGTATAGTCATTGCAACTTGGCAAGCACTTCGCACAATGCTTCGACAGCCCCAACGGATCAATCCAGCCAACCGGATTCGGCGCGTACTGCCATGCATTCAGCCCACCTGCCAACCCGATCGGGTCCTTGCTAATGAACCGCCCACTATTCGGATCGTAATACCGATACCGGTTGTAATGCAGCCCCGTCTCACGATCCCAATACTGCCCCGCAAACCGCAGCGGATTCGCGATCCCGGCCTTGCGCCCCGCCTCGCCGATCACCTCCCGCGCTTCACCCCACGCCCGGTAGCGTGCCGACCACGCAACCTCCCCCGCCTCGTCCGTCAACTCCTGCGGCGTGCCGATCTGATCACAATGGTAGTACGCCAGCGACCCAATATCCCGTGCCTCGTTCTCCCCATCCTCCAGCACCGCCGGCCCCGTCACCCGCAACAGCGGCGTGAAGCTCCACGGTTCGTACACGTAGTGCGTCGTCTCGCGTTTGTCCCACGACGTCTCGTACGCCAGCGTATCCCCGTCCCACCCGTACAGCGTCAGCCTTACCCGTGCTCCTGCTTCAGCCGCTGGCGCTCCGCGTCGAGCCAACCGCTACCCGCGCCCACCGCCGCCAGAAGCGACACCTGCGGCTCGGTCAGCTTGACGATCCGCCGGCCCAGCGTGTCGTACACATACGTCGCCTGCATGCGAGAGCCGCTCGCCGTCACCATCCGGTCAAACGTGTTCCAGCCGAACGTCATGTGCTCGCCGTTACGCTTGCGCTCCGTCAGGTTCCCGCGCTCGTCGTACATGTAGTGCGTGCCCGCGTACTCCTTCAGCAGGTTGTCCAGCAGCGGCGTCGCCTCTTTGCCGCCCAGCACACCGATGCCGTGCTCGTCGCGCTCCGTCGCCGTCACGATGTTGCTCGCCGGATCGAACGCGAACGTCTCCACATCCACCGACGACTGCGCGCGCGTGAGCCGGCCGATCGGATCGTACGTGTACTGCAGCTCACTGCGCTGCAGGTAACAAGGGGCCGCGACCCTTGTTTGAAAGGCGTTTAAATTCGGCTTGCGAACCGATTAAGTATCGCTGCTATTTCCATAGCCTCCGACTCCGAAAGCTCAACAGGATCGTTTTCAACTGTCGCTGCTTTGATATGGATAGACGTCCCCTGCTCAATCCATATTCGGACAGTTCCGTCGCTTGTTTCGAAATAATCTTTCTCATATTTACCTTGCATTGCTATTCACCTGTAGTAGGGAAGTGTGGGTTTCCATCATTCGGCGAAACCACCTTGACCTTGCCAGTCGGATCATATGCATGCACATGATCCACTGCCGCTTTAGGATCATCATACGGTAGCCCAGTTGACGGATCAGTGTGACCTCGGTCCAACCGCAAACGCTCTTTCCCAGTGCACGGGCATTTCCATTTTATTGGCGCACCCGTCGCATCCGATTTGGCGAGAACGAGATCCTTGCTCTTCGCGAGAGCACGAATTTCGGTACGAGTCTTATTCGTAATATCTGCTGCCGTTATCGTTGGTGGAGTTGTACTCGTTAGCCCCAACGGATCAATCCAGCCAACCGGATTCGGCGCGTACTGCCATGCATTCAGCCCACCTGCCAACCCGATCGGATCCTTGCTAATGAACCGCCCACTATTCGGATCGTAATACCGATACCGGTTGTAATGCAGCCCCGTCTCACGATCCCAATACTGCCCCGCAAACCGCAGCGGATTCGCGATCCCGGCCTTGCACCCCGCCTCGCCGATCACCTCCTGGGCTTCACCCCACGCCCGGTAGCGTGCCGACCACGCAACCTCCCCCGCCTCGTCCGTCAACTCCTGCGGCGTGCCGATCTGATCACAATGGTAGTACGCCAGCGAC
>NZ_QTPO01000027.1 GCF_003853645.1 Burkholderia sp. Bp9143
ATCGTCGCATCGACCAGCGTGCCTTCCTTCATCATCAGCCCGCGTTCGCACAGCGAGATGCCAATCTCGTCGAACAGTTTGCGCGTCAGGTCATGTTCAAGCAGCAGGCGCCGGAACTTCAGCAGCGTGGTCGCATCCGGCACGGTCTCGACGGCCAGATCTATCCCGGCGAAGGCCCGCATCGCGATGCTGTCGTACAGCGCATCCTCCAGCCCTCCGTCCGACAGGCTGTACCACTGCTGCAGGAAGTAGATTCGCAGCATCCGCTCCAGACCGATCGGCGGGCGGCCACGCTCGCCCTTCGGGTAGTACGGCTCGATTGCCATCAGCAACCGCGACCACGGCACCAGCTTCTCCATCTCGTCCAGGAAACGCTGGCGCCGGGTCACGCGCTTCTTGCCCGCGCTTTCCGCTTCCGCAAAGCTCATTTGCCGTTTCATCGTCGTGGATTCGTTCCGTGAACTGTCTTCTACAACGTCCTCGGCTACGTCAGCGATGACCGCCGAGCCGGATAAATCAGTGTTTCCTTAAGTGAACCTATTCGAAGTTGCCAATTTGCTGATGTGCATCAATTCTGGTTGCGCGTCACCGCTGGTTTTGGTTGCGCCATAAATCTCTCGTAAAATCAATGGCTTGCGTGGCCGGTCCGACGACGTCAAATCGTACGTATGTTTGCATGTCCACCGTCAACACCCGAACACTCGTTTTTGCAATAGTTTGAGCTACGTACGCTGGGAACTGCGTGGGTGGCTCCCGAGACCGAGTCTCCCGTTACGCCTTGACGCACACTTCATTCGCGAATCGAAGCGGGTTGCTTAAGTTGCTTCAGAGTTCGGCGCCGCTCAAATTTTGGCGTTACGCAATCTCAGCGCGTTCGAGATGACAGATGCGGAACTCGAACTCATTGCAAGCGCCGCAATCATCGGCGAGAGCAGCAGCCCCGTGAACGGGTAAAGTACCCCGGCCGCCAACGGAACCCCGAGCGCGTTGTAAACGAACGCGAAGCCAAGATTTTGCTTCATGTTCGCGACAGTTGCTTCTGACAGTTCTCGCGCCCGCGCGATACCGCGCAAGTCGCCCTTGACGAGCGTCACCTGAGCGCTGCTCATTCGGTGTTGCCGTGACGGCGGTGCTAACACGCGCGTCGCCTTTACTGAGGCTAGCCGGTACGTCAGTTGCGTACAGTGAGACTATATTGCTAAATCATCAGAGGGCGCCATCGGCGACGCCCCGATGTGTTGAGCAATGCGTCAGTTCTGTCCATGGAGGCGGTTGTGTAACCACGCGAAGAAGGCGCCGGCTGCAAAGAACCAGACCGCAAACACGAAGGCCGGATAGATAACAAACCACCAGGACACTGGCTCGCCCGTCTGAAGGCGCCGGAAATCGAGTCCGTGAAAAAGAGCGTTCATGAAATTCATGAACGGTTCAGGAAGTGCCATCCATACAAGTGTGCATAGGAGATAGAAGAGCACAACCGTGGCTGAAAGTGTCACGCCAGTCTTGAAGGGCTTCATTGCAGCCTCCTCATCCCGGAAGATTACGATGGAGTCCGGCAGCAGCGTCGGCTATGGGTGAGCCGCCTGAATTCAATGTATTTGGGCCGGGCGTTTCCCAAACAAATTAGGTACAAAGCGCGGCGTGTGTGCTGCGTATTCACGCCACGCCGCGCCGAACTGTATCTCCGAATCGCGCTCCTCTTGTATCGCTAGTCGAACGTACATGAACACTAGAATGGGGAACATAGCCAGAGTCACGAGCGTGGGCCACTGGAGCAGAAAACCCAGCATGATGACGACGAACCCGACGTACTGAGGGTGTCGGATTCTCGCGTAGGGTCCGGTGGTCGCCAACTCCTTGGCACGCTGAGCTTCATACAGGACGTGCCACGCCGTGGACAGCAAGTAGAAACCGCCCAATATCAAGAAGAAGCTGAGAAGATGCGGAAGTCCGCCATGCGGGTCGCCGTGCCTGCCGGTCAAAGTCCACCAGAGGTGTCCCGCATCGTGCGACAGAAAATTTGTTTGCGGAGACCTCGTCTGCAACCAGCCCGATAGCAAATAGATGGTGAGTGGAAACCCATACATTTCTGCGAATAGCGCGACGATAAAGGCGGAGAATCCACCGAACGACCGCCAGTCCCGCTTTGTCGCCGGCTTGAAGAAGCTGAACGCGAAGATGATGAAGACAAGAGAATTGATAGCTACGAGGCTCCATAGCCCGTAACCGTCACCGATGCTGGTCATGACCGTCTCCCGAATCAGAACGCCCTTCGGTCGATTTCGTCCCATCGTGCCCGTGCCCGTGGTGCATAAACAGATGCATCAGCGGGCACGAGAGCAACAGCAGATATGGCAATACTCCGAGGAAGTGGGCGCGGTGTTCGGAAAGCAAGAGGAATAGTGCTATTGCAGCGAACGCTACAAATGCAATGGCTGACCGCGATTTCCAGAACGGCCGAGCGCCATGTGAGCTGTCATTCATGCCTGCCACCCATCTCGAACGGCCTTACTTCTCGGCCGGATGCTCCTGCGCAGCCTGACGGTCCATCATTGCCTGCATCATCATTTGCATCATGTCCATGCGCTTTTCCATACTCTCCTGTCGCGACGACATCGGCATGCCGGATGAATGGGCGCCCATCATTCCCATCATGCTCATACCGTTCTGCATGACTTTCATCTGCTCGTCCATCAGGGCAGCGCGTTCCTGAGGCGTCTTCGCGTTCATCATCTTTTCGTGCATTGCACGCATGCTCTGCATTTGGTCGTCCGCTTCGCGGTTCGCCTCGCTTGGCGCTTTTGCGGCCGCTTTACTGGGATGATGGGCATCGTGAGCTGCATTGTCGGCGGCCGCCGGCGTACCAGCGATTGCAACGGCACTGACCATGCCGAGCGTCGCAATTGCGATTGCGAGTTTTTGCGGGAATGCCATCTTGTTCTTCACGAGAATAGTTCTTGAGAGCCGGTTGAACCGTGAAACCACTCTATGCTGACGCCGCTTCGACGGCTTGACGTGGCTCAAAGAATCACGAACCGAATTCTTCGTACGTAGCACGGCCCAGACGTGCCGCGTCGAAGTGCCGGCAACCTGTGTGAATGCGATTAAGCTTCGACCAACGCATGTTCGGCGGCCGTAAGGCACCCGGAGTTCGTGTTTCGCCCGGCCGTACGCACAAGCGTCGAATGCAACGTATCGTGATAGTGCAATGTTTCGTAGCCCTCAGCATGAAATGACTGCAACTTTTCGAGTACGTTTTCAACGCGTTGTTCGAGAAATGCTAGCGCATCCGGAAATGTGAGGTCGTCCAAGCGAGTGGCAAGTAAGGAACCGAAGCAAAAGGTCGTCGTCCATTGACTGGTAGGTGACGGGCGTTGGGTGGCTGAAAGGTCTGGAGGGTGGCAGCTCAGGCCGACAATGAGGCCGCGAACGTCCGCTCAATGGGGCGTCGCTCCTGTGCAATTTGTGAAATCTGCAAGGCAATCGCAAAAAAGGGGCGCCGAAAAAAGCTCCGGCGCCCCTTTGACAACAGTTTCAGTTACGCCTTGTCAGGAAAGGTTTAGCGGCACAAAAGGCCCTCGTAACCAAACCTAAATCGAGCGCCCCGTAACAGGAATTAATGCAACTTAGCACACCTGCCGAGGCGCATTAATTCTGGTTACGCGTCACCGCTGGTTTTGGTTACGCCCGAACTCTCTCGGCAAATCAATGGCTTCCGTGGCCGACCCGACGACGTCAAGTCGTACGTATGTTTGCGTGACCACCGTCAACGTCCGAACACTCGCTTTTGCAATACATTGAGTTACGTACGCTGGGAACCGCGGGGAGGCCCCTAGACCGAGTCTCCCGTCACGCCCTGACACACACTTCATTCGCGAATCGAAGCGGGTTGGTTAAATTGCTTCAGAGTTCGGCGCTGTTCAAATTTTGGCGTTACGAAATCTCAGCGTGTTCGAGACGGCAGATGCGGAACTCAAACTCATTGCAAGCGCAGCAATCATCGGCGACCCCAGGCAATGCGGCGGCCGAAGCTTCAAGGTCGACATTGAGCGGGTAGCGCCTGAGCGGGCACATTGCCATCGTCTGAATGAGCCCGCAGACGGTAACCTCGTCAGCAGAGGCGAGCATCAGCAAGATGCTCTCGCATATCACCAACGGGTTTTGTGCGCTCACGGCTCTCAGCCGACGTCTCGAAAATGAAGCATCGAGACAGCAAAATCCTCGGCAATTCGGCGGCGGAGCGTGGTCCCCAGATGGGCATTGCGGCCTTCTGCGAGTTTTGGCCGAGAATGCAGTGGGGTAGCAAATCCGGCCAGCACAAAATTTACGGCAAAATGGCATCCAGGTCAAAAGGAGTCAATACGGGCCAGCTTATACGTCCCAGTTTTTGTGCACACTTCGCCGCGAACGCGCTATCAACGCCCTTCGCATAAGCGATTAATCCGTCAATATGGTGTTTCAACCCGACGATGGAGTGAAAGCCACGAGCTTTGGCGTGCTCAACTGGACCACTCATTTCGAGATGCCTTAGGTGTAGCGTCAATGCGTCCTTGAATTCCGAAGTGAGCCTTGGCCTGTCTCCGTCCACGAGCAGCCCGAGAACTATCCGTCGGTGACCTGGGCCCCGAATGACCGACTTAGCCAAATTCGGTGAGAAGCCATGCTTATAGAGCGCACTATGGATTGCACCAGCTACCTTAACGGCGTCTGCACGGGTGGTGTCAGGTGACGCAGATGAAAATGCAATGTCATCAGCGTACCTCGTATAACGAAATCCGGTGCGAATTGCGATTTGACTGAGGGTAACGTCTAGCGGATTGGCGACGAGATTGGCCAGCACCGGGCTCGTGGCAGCCCCTTGCGGCAGGTGCCCGATATAGCCGCTACGGTATGCCTGAATTTTATACGCCCGACTCTTTGTCCGTGAGTTTCGCAAGTCTTTTGCATTGGTTTCGTCCACTGTACGTACTCGGGTGCAGATGCGAGCGAGCTCAAAAGCTATCAAAGGCTGGTACCCAGCTGCCCGAAAAATTGAGTAAACATCTGGTTCCAGAATTGACTCGAAAAAGTTAGTGACATCAGCTTTGACCAGCCACCGAGCTTGCTGATGCCTCTGAGCCGCGTCAAAAGCGCAACGACCACTGCGATAGGCAAAGCTCGCAGGATGCTGCTGCAATTTTGAAAGAATTTCCGTATTAATCCAGCGCTGGACACGCAGCAAAAGTGGATGAGGCGCGGCTATCCATCGATAGCGTTCCTCTCCGCCAGCGCTAGGCTTCTTTAGCCGAAAGACTCGATACGGATATTCGCCGCGAGACCGAGATACGATTGCCCGTAGAAACTTATAGGGTACTCCTGTCCTATGTTCCAGGTGCCTAAGAGTAAATAGCGGTGGAAGGTCGGGACGCGCCAACAATGCGGCGGTTTGCGTTGCAGCGTCGAGCACGTCTTGAGGCGTGTTGGACGGGGCGTCATACTGGAAGAGCTGAGGGTCCCACATTGACATCGTATCTACCATCCGTTCGACATCCATGGATGCTATTGGCGCCTCCCGTGCTTAGGCCACGCAGCGTCTTTTGAGGGAGGTGCCAATCGCTTCTCTAATCGCAAGTTCCAACGTGGACTACCAGACAGGTAGCCCATCCTCGCCGAAGCAAGGACCCTCATCCGACCGTGGGCCGAGCCCGAGCCTTCAGAGACACTCTAGATACTTATGGAACCCTCAGCTGCGTAGGATAATAGTACACGGATGGGGGCGATGTCACCCTCAAATTGCCGTCCCGAGCGTTTGAGAGCAATGTATCCAGGCTTCCAATTCCCAAATCGGTTAGCCGGTTTTCGCTGGTCACCAGTTGATGCTTCATTGCCAATATCTTCAGCGCAGCGAGTTCATGCAACCCTAGCCCAAGTCGGTCACACTGAGCCTCAGCAGAACGTAGACCTGCTCTCAGTGCGGCTAAAAAAAGCACAAGCTTCTTGCTTTGCAGCGGTAGCGTCAGAAATTTTTTGCCTTGAGCGTATTCTGGAAATTTAAGTGCAGAAAAAGCAGCAAAGAAATCAAATTCTTTAAGTTTTGAGCCAAGACTGTCACTTGTTCTGATAGATGTTCGGTTGAGGAAAATTGGCTTCCATTTATCTGTGTCATCGTGAAAAATAGCAGGCACGTTGTTTGGGCAGCCGTGCTTAAATGACAATAAGACTTCGCCATTTTGATAACCCAAAGCGCGCGACGGTAAACCACGGTTGTACTTGACACATATGTTTCTCAGGGCTGACCAATCCGGTCGGTCAAACTGAGTGCGAATCGTAGGCGCCTCCCGAGCCGTCACTATTGTCGGCGACGACGGATGGTTTTTTATTCTCGCTACACCTTGACGAGTACCTGAGTATGCAAAAACCGTAAACCGAATCAACTTAGAGGAATGCCAACTCCGTACTGAGCGTACCGACCATGCACTATTCAAGTAGTCGCAAATTCGGTCGCCGCTTCCGATAAAATCGGTGACCACGGCAAAATGACGTATGTGCTTCTTTCTGATTAATCCTGGGCCTGGTACAGAGACATATCGATTGGGCTGGCGTCTGGCAAGCTGACCAATAAGAGAGGCGACGACGCCTTCACTACCGACCTCTATTCGGTCACCTCTCATTCGAGCGAATACAGCCGGCGCTTCTCCGAACGCACTTCTTTTTTTCTTCCGACTCGGCCGTTTACGAGCGGAAAGGCGCTCCTTGAACAGTCGATGAGGTACACCTAGCCGCTTTCGCACCTCCCTCTCGGGATACAGGCCTACCGCGCCTTCTTTCCGGTCGAACGCACCCATGATAAGCGTACACATGACATTGAAAAACTCATCATGCGATACGACGTGGACCGCGTTGAGTAGCTTTTCCGCAAATGGTCGGTCAGAAGAACTGAACTGGTCGAGCCACTCGCCTCTCGTCGCAGTCTTAAGCACACTCGTGGTAAGCGCTGGAGCGAGAGACATGGATTCCCAGTGAAAGATGGCGTGCCTCCGATATTATCGCATCCGTCTCATCTGCAGCTAGGCGGTCAATGCTTCCCCCAGCCCAACGACTACGTCCGCGCTGCTACCCATGGACCATGCCCGCCGACCTCCGTTGAGTTTCTCATCTCACGCCCCAGGTCAGACCGGCGTCCTTCATTGACTCCGATGGGGAAAATGATGTAGACACGCTAGTGTGTTACGTGCAACAACCAGAGTCACGAGTGCACCAAGAATTCGTGGCGCAGGGACTAGCCCACGGATAAAACAATGCTCCAAATCAGCACTGGCAAGTTTTTCAACACCAACGAAACCTACGACACGATTCATCGAGGCGTGCTGTATTCGAACCTCCATACGTTGCCGGGCGATTGCATCACTACACCGGCCGGCAATTTATCACCCGCAGCGCGTTGGGGAGATATCGAAACCCTCGTATGTGAGGTCATCGAACGCCAGCCGAACGTTCGCGCAGTAGGCGTAATTCTGTCGGTCGGCCCGGATGCATTCATTCATGATTTTGCCGCAGTATCTTCGTTTTCCCTACAGCGCCTACTGACACCAGACCACGACTTGGCGATGCGCCTGCTTACCGCGCAACGGCCGCCACTAGGTATTCCCAAACTTCCCAAGCAATACGTATCAAAAATGTTTGATATGTCATTGCCGTACGACGTCCAGGCCGGCCAGCGTCTCTCCACCTTCTTGGACGACCTGCTCAAGCTCGAGCGAAAATCGTTTTCTGGCGCAATGAAAGCGATTCGACGGTACGTGACGGCAACTCATCGTCTGGCCGATGACCTAGACCTTGCGTATGCCCTGTTGGTTGCCGCTATCGAATCGCTCGCGCAGGAGTTCGATGATTTTAGCCCTGAGTGGGACGATTACGACCAGAAGAAACGACAGCCTGTTGACCGCGCTCTCGAAGGGGCGCCCACTGATGTCGCGCTCGCTGTTCGCGAAGCAATCCTTGGGGCAGAACATATTGCTGTCAGCCGAAGGTTTCGCGAATTTACCTTGGCTCATCTTGGTCGCGATTTTTTTCGGGGCGAAGCCGAGGGGCGAGTAGCGCCAGTAGGTAAGGGGGACTTGGAAGTTGCGCTGAAGAATGCGTATAACGTCCGTTCAGGTTATGTCCACGCGCTGAAGTCGATACCGCGACTGCTGGCATCGCCGATGGCATTGACCGATTTGATGGCCGTGGATGGCATGCCCTTTTTGACGTTTGAGGGGCTAGCACGCGTTGCGCGCACTGTAATTCTCGAGTTTATTTCTCGCGCCCCGACGACAGAATCCGAGGAAGTCGCATACATGGACGACTTCCCCAATCTATTGCGGGCGCCGCTTGCGCCAAGTATGTGGATACATAATGCGGAGGGATATTCCGTCCAATCTGCTTATTTGTATTTGAATGGATTCTTAGAGCAAGTCGAGCAGGCGCTGCTGAGTGCTTCGCCAGTCACAGACATTCGCGGCGTCACAGAAAAAATTGAGATGCTGTTGCCGTCACTGGCAAAACCTGAGCAACGACGGCCACTAATTGCGCTTCACTTTTGGTTCTCTCACTTCCTGTCAAAAGAGGAAAGGTATCGTTATCGGAAGCGCATGGACAATTTCATTAGCGAGTTGGACACGGAATGCCCCGAAGGATTCTTTTTGTACGTCTATGGAGGTCATTTGCCGCCTTGGAGCGCAGAAAGCTGCGAAACGATATTCGACACATACATTCGACGTAGATATGGAAGCAAAAAACTGAATGTTGGTACCGTTCTCGGTGCAGCGGGGGCGCTCACCATCGCTGAATTGTATAGGCTTGCTGGTGATGAGGATTCCGCGCGCCGCCTCATAGCCCGCGCGATTGACGAGTTTCCGGGCCTGGCACGGTTGCGTGAGTATGAAGCCAATATCGGCGATTCAGTCCCACCGATACGCCAACACGCCGAAGCACTATCGGCACTACATGCACAACGGTGGTGGGGACGCAGCGGTTTTGCGACTTCGGCTCGACGAAATCGGCCCATCCTATATCCACTCGCGAAACTTGGAATTTCCTAGTCTGGTTGGAAAGCGGCTGACGCTCATAGGCTGTGGAGCGATTGGCGGGTATCTGGCGCAGGCATTGGTACGGCTGGGCGCTGGCACCGGGAAAGGTGGCTTGTTGCGACTCGTCGACGTAGGACAGCTTGAGCCTGACAACTTGGGACGGCACGCTCTGGGATTTCCGTCTCTGTACCAGAACAAGGCCGTTGCTCTTCGCGAGGAGCTCATTCGGCAGTTTCCGTATCTGCAGGTCGAGGCACAGTGGGACACGCCTAGATTGAACGACCAGTTTTTTGCGACGGACCTCATCATTGAAGCGACCGGGGAAGAGGCCCTGAGCAGTCTCGTGAACGCCTCGCACATGGCACATCGGCTTGGACCCGTTCTGTACGTGTGGGTAAAGGGGAACGGTGAGTGTGTCCAGGCGCTGTGGTCCGATTCATCGAAGTTCGGCTGTTTTCAGTGTCTGCGTCAGGGAATCGGGTCCAACTATCGTCAGGACCGGTTCCCGGTCCTGACGAATCCGCCTCGAACGAAATTCCGGGGGTGTAGCTCGTTTACTCCCTATGCGGTTTCTGCTCCCATGTCCGCGGCGGCATTAGCTGCCGATATGGTCAGTGATTGGCTGAAGGGTGCAGTCAGCCCAAGATTTCGTACCCGTTATCTGGAAACGGCTGATGCCCAACGCATCAAGAACCAGGATATCGCCCCGACGAACGGATGTCCCGCATGCCAGCAGCTCTGATTCTTCGACACCCGTTCCACGAAGACGCGCGAATTCTGATTGAACCGTTCGTACTGTCGACGTTGATGGGCTTTCGGCAAACGGACCCTACAGCGCCAGAGTCCGGTGGCATCTTGCTGGGCTATCGACGGGGCTTGCATCTTCACGTGTCGATGGTGACGACTCCACAACCAGGTGACACCCAACACCGTTACGGTTTTCGACGACAGGCACATGGGCATCAGAAAATAGCCCTTGACCTCTGGAAAGCCGAGCGCGAGACAATGGACTACCTCGGTGAGTGGCATACCCATCCGGAAGCTGTCCCTACACCGTCGTCAATCGACACCGGGGAATGGCGAAAGATTTGCGCGAAAAAAAGCGAGTCCATGATGTTTCTGATTCTTGGTACTCGCAACGTGCTGTGGGTCGGAGCGGGCCGACGTGGCGAACTGCGTGGGGAAACTGCCGACGTGCCTAGCGAAAGTAGAACAGAATAGCGGACGAATGTTCACCGCAATGGTGAAGCCGCAGGATGTCACCTCAAGGTGGAACATTGACGGCCGGAGAGCGTTCGGGTCATGTGATGGCATGCGCCCTGGTCCGTCGCTGCCTAAGCGTCTAACCAGCATCATCTATCGCGCGCCCATGCTTCAAATCTTCCTCCATGGGCGCAGCTGCTGAAGACATATGCTCGGTCGGCGTCGCTCGCCGCACGGCTCGCGTGGAGTCCTCTTGGCTCGACGGCGGCTTCCTTGGGCTGATGCGTCGTGAAGGCGAAATCCGGGATGCCGTGTGCAAACGAAGGGCGCTAGAAAATGCTCCATCGCCCCGTGAGGCATTAGTTTTGGTTACCGCTTGCCAGGTGCGGCTCAGCGGCCGGAAAGAGCTGCGTAACCAAAACTGAATCGAGGCTTTGTAACCGAAACTAATGCACCTGGGCACACCCCACAAGCATCCGGCGCTTGCTACTCCACCGTCACCGACTTCGCCAGATTCCTCGGCTTATCAATATCCGTCCCCCTCGCCAACGCCGCGTGATAGGCCAGTAGCTGCATCGGCACCGTATGCAGAATCGGCGACAGCGGCCCGTAGTACTCGTTGAGCCGAATCACCTCGATCCCCTCGCTCGGCACCAACCCGCAGTCCACATCCGCGAACACAAAAAGCTTGCCATTCCGAGCACTGACCTCATACATGTTCGACCTGAGCTTTTCCAGAAGCACGTCATTCGGCGCCACCGCGATAACCGGCATTTCATTACTGACCAGCGCCAGCGGCCCATGCTTCAATTCCCCCGCGGGATAAGCCTCCGCATGGATATAAGAAATCTCCTTCATCTTCAGCGCCCCTTCCAGCGCGATCGGATAATGCATCCCGCGCCCGAGAAACAGCATGTTGTCGCGTCGCGCGAGCAGCTCCGACCAACCCATGATCTGCGGCTCCAGCGCGAGCACCTTCGACATCGCATCGGGCAGATGCCGTAGCGCACGCAAATGCGCCTTCTCCTCGTCGTCACTCAACCGCCCACGCACCTGCGCCAGTGACAAAGTCAGCAAGAACAACGCCACGAGCTGCGTAGTAAAAGCCTTCGTCGAAGCCACCCCGATCTCGATCCCCGCCCGCGTGACGAACTGCAGCGCGCATTCGCGCATCAGCGCACTCGTCGCGACGTTGCAGATCGCGAGCGTATGCATCATCCCGCGCTGCTTCGCGACATGCACGGCGCCGAGCACGTCGGCGGTCTCGCCGCTCTGCGACACCGCGACGACCAGCGTGCGCGGATTCGGCACGCTGTCGCGATAGCGAAACTCGCTCGCGATCTCGACACTCGCCGGCAGCTTCGCGATGCTCTCGATCCAGTACTTCGCGGTCAACGCCGCGTGATAACTGCCGCCGCACGCGAGCAGCAACACTGAATCGACGTCGTTGAACACGCGCCACGCGCCGTCGCCGAACAGCTCGGGCATGATCGACGCGACATCGAGCAGCGTATCGGCCACCGCCTGCGGCTGCTCGAAGATTTCCTTCTGCATGTAGTAGCGATACGACCCGAGGTCGGCCGCGCCGCTATGCGCCGCAACCCGCTGCACCGCGCGCTCGACGCGCTGGCCGGCCGCATCGACGATCCAGTAACGATGCAGCTGGATATCGGCGACATCACCGTTCTCGAGGTAAGTGATGCGATCGGTGATACCCGACAACGCGATCGCATCCGACGCCAGGAAATTCTCGCCATCCCCGACACCGACGACGAGCGGCATCCCGTCGCGCGCACCGACGATCCGGTGCGGTTCGTCGCGGCACATCACCGCGATCGCATAGCTGCCGCGCAGTCGCGCGACGGCACGGCGCACCGCGTCGAACAGGTCGCCGTCGTACAGGTGATCGATCAGGTGCGCGATCGCCTCGCTGTCGGTCTGACTCGCGAACACGTAGCCGTGCGCCTGGAGTTCCGCGCGCAGTTGATCGCAGTTCTCGATGATCCCGTTGTGCGACAGCGCGATGCGCGCGTTGTCGTCGCTGGGCGAGAAGTGCGGATGCGCGTTGAGCGTGACGGGCGCGCCGTGCGTCGCCCAGCGCGTATGCGCGATGCCGGTGTAGCCCGACAGCGCATGTGCGGCGATTTCGCGCTGCAGGTTGGCGACGCGGTCGACGCTGCGCGCGCGTGCCAGCGCACGGTCGCGATAGACCACGACGCCGCACGAGTCGTAGCCGCGGTATTCGAGCCGCTTCAGCCCGTCGACGAGGTTCGGCAGGATGTCCCGCTGGGCAACCGCCCCGACAATTCCACACATATCGCGCTCCGTAAATGTCCTGTCTGGACCCGTGACAGCGATGGTAGAAGCGGTTGGATGGAATTAAATTTCAAAATACGTTAACAAGTGAAACGAACCGGCGATCAGATATCATGCTGAAATTAAATTTCACATCCTGACCGGAAGGAGCCGCGAATGGCCGGCATCACGCTCGACGATCTCGACCTGCGCATTCTCGCGATCCTGCAGGACGACGCATCGGTGTCGAACCTGCAACTCGCCGAGCGCGCGCTGTCGTCGCCGCCGACCTGCATGCGTCGCGTGCGGCGGCTGACGGAAGCGGGCGTGATCCTCCGCCAGGTCGCGGTGCTCGATCCGGTCGCGATCGGCACGGCGGTCACGGCCTTGATCGAGATCAGCCTCGACCGGCAGACGGCCGAAGACTACGACGCGTTCGAAGCCTACGTGTGCGCGGAGCCGGCGGTCACGCAGTGCTACCGTGTGTCGCCGGGGCCGGACTTCGTGGTGCTGGCCGATCTGGCCGACGTCGCCGAATACGACGCGTTCGCGCGGCGGCTGTTCACCGGTGCATCGAACGTGCGCAACGTGCGGACGTTCTTCTCGACGCATCGCGCGAAGTTCGAGGCGAACGCGCGGGTCGCGCATGCGATGCGCAAACGGAGCGACGATTAGGTCATACCGTGCTCGCCGGACGGTAAATGTGCGACGTCAGAACGCGAGCGTCTGCTGTACCGGATAACGTTCTCCGCGCGCGAACCCTGCACCCTCGAGCGACAACAACGCGCGTTTGCGCTCAATGCCACCCGCATACCCGGTCAGGCTGCCCGACGCGCCGATCACGCGATGGCACGGCACCATGATCGCCACCGGGTTGCGGCCGATCGCGCCACCGACGGCGCGCGCTGCACTCATCGGTAATCCGACGCGTTCGGTGATGGCGCCGTACGACACGAGTTCGCCGAACGGAATCGCGAGCAGTTCCTTCCACACGCTGCGCTGGAACGCGGTGCCGCGCAGATGAATCGGCACCGAGAAGGTTTCGCGCGTGCCGGCGAAATATTCGGCGATTTCTTCCGCAACCTTGCGCGCGGGCGGCGACGCGACGCGTGCGTCCGTGTTCGCGTCCGCAACGATCGCCAGCGACGGATAGTATTTCTGGCCGACGAAAAAAAGGCCCGTCAGCGCATCGTCCTCGATACGCATGGCGATGTCGCCCAGCGGGCTCGGAATCAGATGAGCGGGAGTCATCGCGAAACTTCTCCATGAAGGCGCCACACATGCAGTGCGGCGTACGCGCGCCACGGCGCCCAGCGCGCCGCATGCGGCGCGGATGATGTGATACGCGGCCGTTCGGCGGCGGCGCGCGGCGCAAGCCACGCTTCGTCGGCGGGGAACGCGTTCGGCCAGGCCATCGCCCGCATCGCGACGTACTGCACCGCGCGTTCGTCGAAACCGGGCAGCGCGCGCAACGCGGCCAGTGTCGCGTCGAGCGGCGCCATCGGTTCGAGCGCGAGCGTACCCTCGGCGATCGCGCGTGCCAGCGACACGATCGCTCGCGCCGCATCACGTGTCACGCCGATTGCCTCGAGCGCCGTCGGCGGTGCACTGGCCAGCGTTGCGGCAGAAGGCAACGCATGCGTGAGCCCCGGCGGCGCGTGGTCCACCGGCGTGCCGAAGCGCTCGGCCACACGCGCCAGCACCGCGCCTGCCTGCGTCGTCGCCAACTGTTCACCCGCGATCGCGCGCAAAGCAATCTCGAGCCCGTCGAACGCGCCGGGCACGCGCAGTCCGGGCGTGCCGTCGGCGAGTTCGCCGAGATGCGCGTCGATCACGTCGGGGCGGCTGTCGAGATCGAACAGCCGGCGCACGCGCGCGAGCACGGCCGGCACGACGGGCGTCAGCGCGGGCGACACGGTGACCGCGAGCGCGAACCGCTGCGGCACGTGCGTGACGGACAGCCAGCCGGTTAATTGACCGTTGCCGCTCGGCAGCGCGACGACCCGCGCATAACCATGCGCGTCGATCCGCTCGACGCCGTCGATCTGTCGCTGCGCGAGAAAGCGCATCAACTCGGGCCACGCGAACGGCGGCCGGTAGGGCAGCGGGAACGTCATGTCGCCGCCGGCGGACGCACCGGCGCCCTTGCGCAAGCGCAGCGGATTGAGGCCGTAGCGTTGCCGGAACAGATCGTTGAAGCGCCGCACGCTGCCGAACCCGGCAGTCGACGCGACGACGGCCACGGGCAGCGCGGTATCGGTCAGGAGGCGCTTGGCCATCAGCAGCCGGTGCGTCTGCGCGAATTCGACCGGCGACACGCCGAACTGTGCGGCGAAGATCCGGCGCAGATGGCGCTCGGTCACGCCGACCCGCTGCGCGAGCGCGTCGACGGAGCGCGCGTTCAGGAAACCGTCGTCGATCAGCGTGGCGGCCGCGTCGGCGAGATTGCCGGACAGGTCGAGCAGCCCGTGACCGGGCGCAAGCTCGGGCCGGCAGCGCATGCACGGGCGAAAGCCGGCTTTCTCCGCGGCGGCGGCGGTCGGGTAGTAACTGCAGTTCCGCGCCTTCGGCGGTTTCACCGGGCAGACGGGGCGGCAATACACGCCGGTCGTCGACACGCCGACGAAGAACCAGCCGTCGAAGCGGCGGTTCCGCGAAAGCAGGGCGTCGTAGCAGGTGTCGGGATCGAGGCGCATGCGACGACTGTAAACCATCCGCGCCATCGGTTCTGGCTGGAATCGGACATGTGTATCGACGCGCCGGCCCGCGTCATGGCCCCGTTTCGCACGGGGGAAAATCCCGGAAAAACGGTTAATGCCATCCCGCAAAACAGTCATCTCTTTTTGCGCGACCGATTTTGAGATGACTCATCGAAATCCCCGACTGACACGGCACCGGGCCACGCCCTATCCTTTGAAAAACGTTTTCCAGAACTTGACGGACGAGCGGCCGCGCCACGCAAGGGGCGGGCCGCCGCCCGCCCCGGCGCCCGTCGCCGGTCACGGACAGGCAACATCCAGCGGCGCGACGGGCGCGGCCGCGCATCGGAGACACTCATGCAATCTGCCGTCGTCGGCGCGGTGCGCGCGGCCGCCAGCCGCTACCGCTGGACCGTTTGTGCGCTGCTGTTCTTCGCGACCGTCATCAACTACATGGATCGACAGATCCTCGGCCTGCTCGCGCCGATGCTCCAGCACGACATCGGCTGGAGCCAGGTGCAGTACGGCCGCATCGTGATGGCGTTTTCCGCGTTCTATGCGATCGGCCTGCTCGGCTTCGGGCGCATCGTCGACTGGCTCGGCACGCGCATCTCGTATGCGGTCGCGATGCTGGTGTGGAGCATCGCGGCGATGCTGCATGCGGCGGTCGGCTCCGTGATGGGCTTCGCGGCGGTGCGCGCGCTGCTCGGGATCGGCGAGGGCGGCAACTTCCCGGCCGCGATCAAGACGACGGCCGAATGGTTTCCGCGCCGCGAACGCGCGCTCGCCACCGGCATCTTCAACTCGGGCGCGAACATCGGCGCGGTGTTCGCACCGGCGATCATCCCGGCGATCGCGGTGGCCTACGGGTGGCGTTCGGCGTTCGTGATCGTCGGCGCGATCGGCATTGTGTGGCTCGTGGTGTGGCTGGTGCTCTATCGCCCGGCCGACACGCGTGCGCTCGCCGCGGAATACGACGAGCCGCGCGACGAAGCCGAAGCGCTCGACGCGGCGAACGCGGACGCCGGTGCGCCGCGCTGGGGCGAACTGATCCGCAAGCGCGAGACGTGGGCGTTCCTGATCGGCAAGTTCCTGACCGACCCGGTGTGGTGGTTCTACCTGTTCTGGCTGCCGAAGTGGCTCAACGAGTCGCGCGGGATGGACATGCAGCATATCGGTCTGCCGCTCGTGTGCATCTATGCGCTGACGACGGTCGGCAGCATCGGCGGCGGCTGGCTGTCGTCGGCGCTGCTGCGCGCGGGCTGGAGCGTGAACGGCGCGCGCAAGACGGCGATGCTGATCTGCGCGTGCTGCGTGCTGCCGATCGCGTTCGTGTCGCAGGTGCAGAACCTGTGGATCGCGGTGCTGATCGTCGGCCTCGCCGCGGCCGCGCACCAGGGCTGGTCGGCGAACCTGTTCACGACGGCGTCCGACCTGTTCCCGCGCCGCGCGGTCGCGTCGGTGGTCGGCATCGGCGGGATGGCCGGTTCGATCGGCGGCGTGCTGTTCTCGGAAGTGATCGGCCAGGTGCTGCAACGCACGGGCCACTACTGGGTGCTGTTCGCGATCGGCGCGCTGGCCTACCTGGTCGCGCTGGCGGTCATGCACATGCTCACGCCGAAGATGAAGCCCGCGAAGCTCGACGCGTGATCGCGTGCCGGCAAACGAACGCGCCGCCCGGAGGCGGCGCGTTTTTATTTGCGATGTGCAGAAGCGAAGAGGCGGTCGGTGGCGGACGCGGCGCGCGCTTCAACCCACCGCGGCGGTCGACGCACGCATGATGAGGCGCGGCTCGAACGTCGAATAGCTCGCGTCGGTGCGCCCGGCGAGCGCGTCGATCAGCTTCTGCATCGCGAGCTCGCCCATGTTCTCGCTCTGGATGTCGACGGTGGTCAGCGCGGGCGCCGCGTATTCGCCGTACGGCACGTTGTCGATGCCGGCGATGGACACGTCCTGCGGCAGCCGGAACCCAAGCGACGCGGCTTCCTTCATGAAGCCGAGCGCGATCAGGTCGTTGTAGCAGATCACGGCCTGCGGACGCTGCGGCCCGAGCATCACGCGCGAGCACGCGCGCTCGCCGGCGTCGGCGGTCGGCGCATGCGCGTCGTGCACGTCGAGCGTGAGCCCCGCTTCGGCGAGGCAGTCGCGCGCGCCCTGGATCCGTTCGTCGTTCACGCGCGCCGCTCCGAAGCCGAGGTACGCGATGCGTGTATGGCCGAGGTTGAGCAGGTGACGCGCGAGCATGTAGGTGGCGAGCCGGTTGTCGATGCCGACGCTCGGGATCGGCAGGCCGGGGCTGCGCCGCAGCAGCACGAGCGGCTTGTGCAGGTCGAGCATCCAGCCGGCTTCCTCGTCGGGCATCCGCGTGCTGACGATCAGCCCGTCGACGCGCTGCGCGAGCGCCTCGATCAGCGAGCGTTCGCGCGCCTGGTTCTCTTCGGTATCGACGAGCAGCAACGTGTAGTCGTGCTGGAGCGCGACGCGGTTCGCGCCTTTGACGACGTTGGTGAAGTACGGGTTGCTGATGTCGAGGATCACGAGGCCGATGGTGCGCGTGCGCCCGGTGATCATCGAGCGCGCGAGCGGGTTCGAACGGTAGCCGAGCCGCTCGATCGCTTCCTTGAGCCGCGCTTCGACGGTCGGCGAAAAGCGCTGCGTGCCGTTCACGTACTTGGATACCGTCGCGACCGACACGCCGGCTTCCGCCGCCACGTCGCGGATCGTCGGGGAAACTTTTTTCATCCGAAGGGTAACGTTTTCGTTCGATTGCAACGGATTGTGGCAGAAAAAGCCGGCGTCCGGCCACCGGCCGATATCGGGAAAGTGCGGATGGCTGCGAACGGGCTCAGCCATTGACGTTCGGCTTTTGTCCCGCGTATAGTTGGAAAACGTTTTCCGATTTGGGCCGATTGCAACCGATTCCGCCGGTTTCGGGCAGCGTCCAGGACACCTCAGAACCGATTCAAGGAGATTCGATGAACGCCACATCCACCGGCGCACGCAAGCCGTTCGGGCGCCTGCTGCTGACCGGCGCGGCCGGCAACCTCGGCCGTCAGGTGCGCGGCGCGCTGGCGAACTGGGCCGACGTCGTGCGCGTGAGCGACATCGCCGCGCTGGGCGACGCAGCCCCGCACGAAGAAACCCGGGTCGTCGACCTGGCCGACCGGCCGGCGGTGATGGAACTCGTCGACGGCGTCGACGCGATCGTCCACCTCGGCGGCATTTCGGTCGACGCGCCGTTCGACGATCTCGTCGATGCGAACATCACCGGCACGTACAACCTGTACGAAGCCGCGCGCAAGCATGGCGTGAAGCGCGTCGTGTTCGCGAGCTCGAACCATGCGATCGGTTTCCATCCGGTCACGGAAGTGCTCGATGCCGATTCGCCGCAGCGTCCGGACAGTCTCTATGGCGTGACGAAGTGCTTTGGCGAGTCGCTGTCGCGCTACTACTTCGACCGCTTCGGGATCGAGACGGTGTGCCTGCGGATCGGTTCGTCGTTCGAGGCGCCGAAGAACCCGCGCATGCTCGTGACGTTCCTCAGCTATCGCGACTTCATCGAGCTCGTGCGCTGCTCGCTGCTGACGAACCGCGTCGGGCACGCGATCGTCTACGGCGTGTCGGACAATCCGGTGAAGTGGTGGGACAACACGAAGGCCGGCTTCCTCGGCTTCCGGCCGCAGGACAGTTCCGAGCAGTTCGCGGGGCTGTTCCCGCTGGCGGCGCCGACCGCCGAGTACGACGATCCGGCGCAACGCTACCAGGGCGGCGGTTTCGTCGTCGGCGAGCCGATGGAGCGCAACGCGAAGTAGCGTCGTACGCGTCGCCGGCGTAGCGGATCAGCGCAGGATGTCCGTCGCCTTGTGCGACTTGTCCACGCCGTCGATCAGGATCAACGGGCCGCTCGCGTGCCGCGCGCGCAGCGGCTGGATCTGCCGGTACGCATCCGATTCATACCACGCGCGCGCCGTATCGAGATCGGGAAACGCGATCGCGATCAGGTCGCCGCGCCACACGCCTTCGCGCACGTCGGGCCGCGCGCCGTGAATGACGAAATAACCGTCGAACGGTGTGAGCGTGCCGTCGATGCGTTCGAGGTATTCGAGGATGTCGTCGCACATTTCAACGTCGTGCAGGTGGGCGATGGCGTAGGCGGTCATGGCGGGCTCCGTGGCGTCGATGCGATGCGTCGATCGGTGAAGCCATGATCGGCGCGCGGGCGGGGCACGTCGATTACCTGCGACGTAAGCAAATCCATGTGGCCGTGCACGATGCGGGCCGCGCCGCGCGTTCACGCGCGCTTGCGCACCACCGGCCGCGGGTGCGGCACCGATGCAGGCGCCGATACCGCCTCGGCCTCTTCCTTGCACAGCTTGTCGAGCATGCGTTGCGCGGCGCTCGCGCAGTCCTCGCCGGCGGGCTTGTTCGCGATCTCGTCGATCAGCGCCTGCAGGTTGCGCCGATTCTGCGCGAGCCGCTGTTCGAGCAGCGCGATTTCATCGACCTTGTGCCGCAGCGTTTGCAGCAGCTCGTCGCGCGGCCACGCGCCAAGATCGGGCGGCAGCACCGCGCGGATCTCGTCCAGCGCGAAACCCGCGCGTTGCGCGCGGTCGATGATCGCGAGCCGCGTCAGCGCTTCAGGCCCGTATTCCCGATAGCCGTTCGCTTGCCGGCGCGCCGGTTCGAGCAGGCCGCTCGCTTCGTAGAACCGGATACGCGACGCCGCGATGCCGCTCTTGCGCGCCAGTTCGCCGATCTTCATGGTGTGCTCCAGGGGGGCTTGACCTTGAAGTTGACTTTAAAGTTATGGTTGGGCCTCGTCAATCGAGGATGTCACCATGAACCTGTTTGCCCCCCTCACGCTGCCCAATGGCGCGGTGATCCCGAACCGGCTCGCCAAGGCCGCGATGGAAGAGAACATGGCTGATGCGGATCACGCGCCGTCCGATGCGTTGGTGCGCCTGTACCAGGCATGGGCCGACGGCCGGGCCGGCCTGATCCTGACCGGCAACGTGATGGTGGACGGCCGCGCGATGACGGGGCCGAACGGCGTCGTGCTCGACAGCGACGCGCATCTCGACCGCTTCCGGCGGTGGGCGCGGGTCGCGCGCTCCGGCGGCGCGCACGTGTGGATGCAGATCAACCATCCGGGGCGCCAGATGCAGGCGGCGCTCGGCCAGACGACGCTCGCGCCGTCGGCCGTGCCGCTCGCGCTCGGCGCGCTGTCGAAGCAGTTTCCAGTGCCGAAGGAGATGACGGAAGCCGACATCGCCGACGTGCGGCAGCGCTTCGTGCGCGCCGCGCGGCTCGCCGAGCAAGCCGGCTTCACCGGCGTGCAGATCCACGCGGCGCACGGTTACCTGCTGAGCCAGTTCCTGTCGCCGCTGACGAACCGCCGGCAGGATGCGTGGGGCGGCAGCATCGAGCACCGCGCGCGCCTCCTGCTCGACATCGTGCGGGCGGTGCGCGCGACCGTGTCGCCCGCGTTCGTCGTGTCGGTCAAGCTGAACTCGGCCGATTTCCAGCGCGGCGGCTTCAGCGCGGACGATGCGAAGCGCGTCGTCGAATTGCTGAATCCGCTCGGCGTCGATCTGGTTGAACTGTCGGGCGGCAGCTATGAAGTACCGGCGATGCAGGGCGAGGCGCGCGACGGACGCACGCTGGCCCGTGAAGCGTATTTCCTCGAATTCGCGCGGGACATCACCGCCATCGCGGCCATGCCGCTGATGGTCACGGGCGGGATCCGGCGCCGCGCGGTGGCCGAGCAGGTGGTTGCCAGCGGCGTGGCGATGGTCGGCATCGCGACCGCGCTGTCGATCGATCCGAACCTGCCGCGCGACTGGCAGGCCGGCAAGGACAGCGCGCCGGCGCTGCAGCCGATCCGGTGGAAGAACAAGGCGCTGGGCGCGCTGGCGAACATGGCCGTCGTGAAGTTCCAGCTCGCGCGGTTGAGCGTCGGGCGGCGCACGCATCCGGGCGTGTCGCCGCTGCGCGCGCTGGTGTCGCAGCAACTCGCCGCGCAGTGCCAGACGCGGCGTTACCGCAAGTGGATGGCGGGGCGGGCGGCGCGCTAGCCGCGAACGCCGCGAACGCCGCGAAGGCGGTGCAGCGGGCTGCCCGATGCCCGCTCACACCGGATACGCATCGTCGACCTTCAGGTTCGCGAGCCGGAACAGCGTGCGCAGCGTCTGCGGGTGAATGTCGCGGCGTGCGGCGAGCGACGTCAGCATGAAGTCGAGGACCTTCGCGTAGCGCAGCAGCACGAGGCAGCGCGCGAGATCCGCGTTGCCGCCGCGCATGCCTTCGGCGAAGTGGACCATCTGGGTCGACAGCGAGCGCGCCATCTCGAGTTCCATCTGCTGTTTTTCGGTCCATTCGAGCTGCGGCTGTTCGAGCAGTTTCGCGAGAAAGAGCTGGAACGACGTATCGGACGAGTTGGGCAGCGCATCCATGATGAGCCTCGTTGCGTGCGTGGATCGTTCGGGCGTATCCGGTGAACGGATCGCGATCCGGGTTCATGTTCGCGCCGATCGGCGGCACGGCTGTCGCTGCAATGCGAATGCAGGTTCCGTACCAGCGCGGCTAGCCGATTGTCGAGCCATGTCGACGCGGGGCGCGGCAGCAGCCATCGCGTCCCGCCGATACTGGCTCGCACGGAAAATCGACGAGGGTGTCGATACGCCGCGCGCGATCGCGGTCGGCCGCGCGGCAGGGTCCGGACAGACGAAATGCTTCAGCGATGTAACGTAACGTCGGGTTAAAACCAACAGCGTGATTCGGTCGACGAATCGGCGGCGTGCCGCGGCGCATGTGCGACGGCGGCGCCCCACGGCCTCGGGCCGGTTGCGTGCGGCGCGCCGCGACGATGCCCGCCGCATGATGGAAGCGCGCGGCGCAGGCGCCGGATGTTTCATATCCGAGACGTTTTTTTCGCGGCCCGCCGGATGCATGCGCAACCTGCGTCACGCGCCACCCAACTGGCCCAGCGAATAACCGGACAACTGTCCATGGGCAGCGGCGCCGTGTTTGCGAACAATCACCGCATCATCCCCGCGAGGTTCGACATGAGCATCCATGCCTTTTTCTCGGCCAACCTGCTGCTGGCCTACACGGCTTATTTCGTCGGCACGGCCAGCCCCGGTCCGAGCAACCTCGCGATCATGTCGGTCGCGGCGAACCATGGCCGCAAGGCGGCGCTCGCGTTCGCGCTCGGCGTCATCTCGGGCTCGATGTTCTGGGCGACGGTGGCCGCGCTCGGCGTATCGGCCGCGCTGCTCGCATGGTCGAAGCTGCTGGTCGCGATCAAGCTGTTCGGCGGCGTGTACCTGCTGTGGCTCGCGTTCAAGTCGGGCCGCACCGCGTGGTCGGCCAAGGCGGCCGCCACGCTGAAGGCGGCGCCCGATCAGACGCTGTCGCGCGTCTACGCGCGCGGCGCGATGCTGCACCTGACGAATCCGAAAGCCATCCTGGTGTGGGTGTCGATCGTCGCGCTGTCGTCGAACGGCGCGGGCGCGTCGCACGGCGCCGTCGTGCCGGGCTGCATCGCGATCGGATGCCTGGTGTTCGGCGGCTATGCGCTGGTGTTCTCGACGGACGGCGCACGCCGGCTGTACGTGCGCGGCCGGCGCGCGATGGAAGCGTGTCTCGCGGTGGTGTTCGGCGTGGCGGGGATCCGGTTGCTCGCGTCGAACGTTTGAACGTATCGCGCGCACTCGTCACGCGTATCAACCAGCAAGCCGCCGCGCGATCGCGCGGCGGCTTGTTCATCGCATCGCACGCACTCGCTTCAGCGCTTCAGAAAATGAAGCCCGTGTTGATGAACTTCGAGTAGTGATCCGACACGATCGAATCGAGCAGTTGCTTGCTGCCGTCGGTCTGCTTCGCCGCGACCATCGAGCGGATCGAGAACGCGCGCAGCGCGTCGGTCACCGACAGCGTGCCTTCCGCCGAATCCTTGCGCCCGGCGAACGGGAACACGTCCGGCCCGCGCTGGCACTGGCAGTTGATGTTCACGCGGCACACCTGGTTCACGAGCGGATCGACGAGCGCACCGATCTGCGCCGGATCGGAACCGAAGATGCTGACCTGCTGGCCGTGCTCCGACGTCGTCACGTAGTCGAGCGCGGTTTCCACGTCGTCGAACGGCGCGACCGGAATGATCGGCCCGAACTGCTCCTCGCGATACAGCTTCATGCCTTCGGACACCGGATACACGACGGCCGGATAGAACAGCGTCTTGCTGAACTCGCCGCCCGAGTGGTTGACGACCTGCGCGCCCCTGGCCTTCGCGTCGTCGATCGCGTCGGTCATGTACGCGGTGCGATGCATGCCCGGCAGCGGCGTGATGCTGACGCCTTTCTCCCACGGCATGCCGATCTTCAGCTGTTCGAGCGCGGCGGTGAAGCGCTTCAGGAATTCGTCGACGATCGAGCGATGCACGAGCAGCATCTTCAGCGCGGTACAGCGCTGCCCGTTGAACGACAGCGCGCCGAGCAGGCACTCCTTCACGGTGAGGTCGAGATCGGCGTCGGGCAGCACGATCGCCGCGTTCTTCGCGTCGAGGCCGAGGATCGCGCGCAGCCGGTGCGACTTCGGATGCTGCTTCTTCAGGTGATCGGCGACCTTGCTCGAGCCGATCAGCGCGAGCACGTTGATCTTGCCCGACGCGAGCATGTGCGGCACGACCACCGCGCCCGGCGCGTAGATCGTGTTGATCACGCCCTTCGGGAACGCGTCGCGGAACGCCTCGAGCAGCGGTTCGAACAGCAGCGTGCCGTACTGCGGCGGCTTGAACACCACGGTGTTGCCCATCAGCAGCGCGGGGATCAGCGTCGCGAAGGTTTCGTTCAGCGGATAGTTGTACGGCCCCATGCACAGCACGACGCCGAGCGGCGTGCGGCGGATCTGCCCGATCGTGCCTTCCGCGATCACGAAGCGCGAGTTCGCGTTGTCGAGCTCCTTCAGCGCGTCGATCGTCTGCGTCATGTACGTGACGGTGCGGTCGAACTCCTTCTGCGAATCGGCGAGGCTCTTGCCGATCTCCCACATGATCAGGTTCACGACCAGCTCGCGCTGCGCGACCATCCGCTTGATGAAGTCCTGCATGCACGCGATGCGCTGCTCCACCTTCATCGTCGGCCACTCGCCGCGGCCCGAATCGTACGCGCGCACCGCGGCGTCGAGCGCCGCATCGCTTTCCGTCTCGCCCATCACCGGATAGCTGCCGATCTCCATCTGCGCGACGCTGCCGTCCGGCTGGCGCACGCACACCGGCGACAGCACGGTCTTGGTCGTGCCGTCCCACGGGCGCAGCTCGCCGTCGACCAGCGACACGCGCTGGTGGATCGGTGCGGCGAGCCGGAACTCGGCGGGGATGTCTTGATAGGCGGGAAACAGCTGCTGCAGGGAAGCGGAATCGGGCATGACGGTCTCGTTTGACGGGGTGTCCGGGAAGGACGGGCAATGCGGAATCCTGAGCTGAATGATCCTCGATCCTGAATCGGCATGATGACGCGCGGACGTCGAGGCGTCACGCGGAGGCATGGCCGAAACACGGAATGGAACCAGTTCCATTAAAAAGGAACGCCGCGCCGATTGCAAGATTTGCCGAACGTGATCGCACGCTGCGTAAACAAATTGAAGGATTGTGTCCGAATGCCGGGTATAAGCCGCTCAGAGCGTACGCAAACGTTTCACTTCGGCTGGTTTGGGCGGATAATGGTTGGGCGCGGCGCAGCAAAAAAATGCCCCGAACCTGAGAGAAAACACACGTAGTGAAGAAAAGAGAGAAGGTCCGCCGCGCTGCCGAAGCGAGGTCGGCTGCCCGGAGCGCCGGGTCGGGGTTGCCCGCCCGGCGCGCACCGGACCAACCGCGGGCCGCCGCGATCACTCGACGTCTTCGTCATCTTCCGCATCGGCGTCATCGCCATCGCCATCGTTGTCCCGCCCCGGCGCCGCATACGCGCTCGCCTGCTCCAGCAACCACGCACGAAACGATTCCAGCGGCTTGCTGTGGCTGAACTCCGTCGGATACACGAGGTAGTACGCCGAATCGCCGACCGTCGCTGCGTCGCAGGGCACGATCAGGCCGAGCTGCTGCAACTGTTCCTCGACGAAGAACTTCGGCACGAGCGCGATGCCGAGCCCGGCCGCGGCCGCGCTGATCAGCATCGTGTGCAGTTCGTAGCGCACGCCCTGCATCGTGCGGATGTCCTCGACGCCGTGCGTCTCGAACCATTGCGCCCATGCGCCGGGGCGGGTGGTCGAGTGCAGCAGCGGATACGCGAGCAGGTCCTCCACGCGTTCGACTGGCCGGTCGAGCAGCGCGGGCGAGCAGATCGGCACGACTTCCTCGCCGAACAGATAGTCGGACGATGTGCCGGGCCAGGTCGGCTTGCCGTAGTGGATCGCGGCCTCGAAGTGCGTGTCCTCGAACGAGAACAGGTCGGTGCGGCTGCCCATGTTCACGCGCACGTCCGGTGTGCGGTCGTAGAAGCTCTTGATGCGCGGGATCAGCCAGTGCGACGCGAAGGTCGGCAGCACCGCGAGCTCCAGGTAACCGCCGCCGCTGCCGTGCGCGATGATCGACAGCGTGTCGCGATCGAGCGCCTCTAGCGCGCGCCGCACCTGCGTGCCGTACAGCTTGCCGGCGCGCGTCAGCACGACGCGCTGCTTCACGCGCGCGAACAGCCGCACGCCGAGGCTGGCCTCGAGCGTCGCGATCTGCCGCGATACCGCGCTTTCGGTCAGGAACAGCTCCTTCGCCGCGTGCGTGAAGCTCTCGTGGCGCGCCGCGGCTTCGAAAGCCACGAGCGCACCCATGTTGGGGATCTTGAATTTGCGCATGCTGATTTTGTCTGACGAACGGACCCGCCCGCGGCGGGCCGGCGGACGAGTGCGGGGGCCGCGAATAATTCCAAAAACTCATCACGTGTCAATTTAATCTCGCTTTACGCCCCGCTGCAACCCTTTGAATAATGCATCCCACGCAAGGCCAGGCGCCCGCTGGGCGGCCGGCCATCCGAGTTGCCGGCACGTTTGCCGGCGGTCCCCCGAACACGAGAATCCTGATGCGCAATCCGAATATCGAGAGCCTGCTGACGAAGCTGCTGGGACAGGCGAAGACCGACGCCCTGTTCGCGACCCTGAACATGCCGGCCATCCTCGACGAATGGGAAACCGACGTCGTCACGCGCGCGGAAATCGCGCAGGCGATGAACATGGCGCTGTTCGAAGGGCTGCTCGAACGTTCGGCGAACGGCCGCGCGTACACGGCCGATGCCATCGAAAACGGCGGCTCGGTCTACTTCGACCATGGCGCGCTGCGCACGGTGCGCTGGCCGCACACGGGCGCGCTGCCGCCGGGCGAAGCCGCGTTCACGCGGATCCTGCGTCCGCTCGGCTTCCGCCTGAACGGCCGTTATCCGCTCGACAAGCTCGGCATGACCGGCCGTGCCTACGCGCATGAAGACGCGCCGGACGAGATCGCGCAGTTCTTCGTCAGCGAGCTGCATCCGGAGCGCTTCTCGAAGGAATTCCAGCAGGCGGTGACGAACGTCGTCAGCTCGTCACGCGATCCGCTGTCGCCGGCGGCCGTCGCGCTGTTGTGGGAGATCGAGCGCGAAGGCTGGCTGTCGCTCGACGCCGCGCACGCGCTGTTGCCCGAGATCGTCGGTGCGTTTGCGCGCCAGCACGACCTGCCGAACGAACTCGACTACGAGACGCTGCTGCTCGAATCGGCCGAAATGGCGTGGATCGCGACCGAAGGCAACGCGTTCAACCACGCGACCGATCGCGTGATCGACGTGTTCAAGCTGTCCGACGACGAGAAGGCGAAGGGCCGGCCGATGAAGCCGGAAGTCGAGCGCTCGCGTTCGGGCCGCGTGTTCCAGACCGCGTATCGCGCGGACATCGTCGAGCGCGAGTTCCGCACGCGCGACGGCGGCACGGTGAAGCGCAACGTGCCGGGCTCGTTCTACGAATTCATCACGCGCCGTCGCACGTTCGATCAGGCGGCGCGCCGCTGGGTGACGGACCTGCGTTTCGATGCGGGCAACGCGCAGGGTATCTTCAAGATGACGGCGAACGCGGCGAAGTAAGCGCGGCGCGCAAACACGAACGGGCCGACGGCTGATCACAGCCGCCGGCCCGTTTGCGTTGCATGGGCGCTTCGATTGTCAGAGTGCACCGTCGGCCGCATCGGCACTTGATGACAATTCCTCACAACATAGTTCCGATATTTCGTTTGCTGCACGCGTATTGGCTACCCACAATCGGTTCACCTCTTTCGCGCTGACAGGTTCCCCGGAGACGGAACCGCGGTGATCGACCGGCAGGCGACGCGCCATTGGCGACGCCCCGGCGACGGAAAAAATCACCGGCACGCGGGAGGTCGCCGGCGCGCGATGGTCGCGCGTCGCATCCCGACCCACAGAAGAAGGATTGGCCGATGACGTTCCGCATTCGCTCGCTTTCCGGCATGGCACTGACCGCCGCGATCTTCGCGTTCCAGACGGGCGCGGCCCACGCGCAGGAGACGGTCGTCAAGGTCGGCGTGGCCGTGCCGCTGACCGGCGGCGGCGCCGCGTATGGCAAGGACATCGAGAATGGCGTGCGCATGGCCGTCGACGAGGCGAACGCCGCGCACACGACGATCGGCGGCAAGCCGGTGAAATTCGTCGTCGCGTCGCAGGACGACCAGAGCGATCCGCGCATCGGCGTGCAGGCCGCGCAGCAGCTGACCGACGCGCAGGTGGCCGTCGTGATCGGCCACTTCAATTCCGGCACGACGCTGCCCGCATCGAAGATCTACGCGAAGGCCGGCATTCCGATGATCACGCCGTCGGCGACCAATCCCGACATCACGCGCGCCGGGCTCGGTACCGTGTACCGCGTGATCGCGACCGACGCGCAGAACGCCGGCAATGCCGGCGCGTATGCGGCGAGCGTGACCAAGGCGAAGCGCATCGCGATCATCGACGACCGCACCGCGTTCGGCCAGGGCGAAGCCGACGAATTCGAGAAGGCCGCGAAGGCAAGCGGCGGCACGATCGTCGCGCGCGAATTCACGAACGACAAGGCCGTCGACTTCAGCGCGCAGCTCACGAAGATCAAGAGCACGAATGCCGACCTGGTGTTCTTCGGCGGCCTCGACGCGCAGTCCGCGATGCTGGTCAAGCGCATGCGCCAGCTCGGCATCCGCGCGCAGTTCCTGGCCGGCGGCGGTGTGATGAACGCGAACTTCATCAAGCTCGCGGGCAATGCGGCCGAAGGCGCGTCCGTGTGGGAATACGGGCAGCCGCTGTCGCGTCTCGCGAAGGGCAAGCAGTTCGAAACGAAATTCAAACAGAAGTACGGCGTCGACATGCTCGCGTATGCGCCGTTCGCGTACGACGCGACGTGGATCGCGATCAACGCGATGCAGAAGGCAAATTCGACGAAGCCGGCCGATTTCAACGGCGCGCTGAAGACCACGCGCTACGACGGCATCACGGGCACGATCGCGTTCACGAACACGGGCGACCTGAAGAACCCGAGCTCGACGCTGTATGAAGTGAAGAACGCCGCGTGGCAGCCCGTCACCACGCAAACGGCGGACTGAATACCCGAACGCGCGCGGACTTTCGCGGCGACGCCGGACGTGCTGAAATAGCCAAAGCGATCGGATGCGATCGCGGCGCATGTCGGGGCGATTCGCCGGGTGGTCCGCACGCACGGCGCCGCGCGCGACGCGGCACGAACAACCTTCGGGCGCGGCTGGCTGGCCGCGCCTTTCACGTGCAACTGGAGTCAGTCGTGAGTTCTCAAGTCGTCATCGTCGGCGGTGGTGTGATCGGCAGCTCGATCGCCTATTTCCTGCGTGCTACCGATCCGACGGTGTCCGTGACCGTCATCGAACGCGATCCCACCTATGCGAAGTCGTCGTCCGCGCTGTCGGCCGCGTCGATTCGCCAGCAGTTCTCGACGCCGCTGTCGATCGAGATGTCGCTGTTCGGGATCGATTTCCTGCGCTCGATCGGCGAACGGCTCGAGGTCGACGGCACGCGACCGTCGATCGATCTGCATGAAGGCGGTTACCTGTTTCTCGCGACAGCGGCAGGCGATGCGACGCTGCGCGAGAACCACGCGCTGCAGACGAAGCTCGGTGCCGATATCCGGCTGATGGATCGCGATGCGCTGCGCGCGAAGTTTCCGTGGCTGAACGTCGACGATCTCGTGTCGGGCGCGTATGGCGTGAGCGGCGAAGGGTGGTTCGACGGTTACGGGCTCGTGCAGGCGCTGCGCAAGAAGGCGCAGGCGCTGGGCGCGCGCTACGTGCCGGCCGACGTGACCGGCGTCGTTCGCGACGGTCGCAAGATCACGCATGTGGTGACGAGCGATGGCGAGCGCTACGCATGCGACACGCTCGTCAATGCGGCCGGCGCGTGGACGCGCACGCTGTCGTCGATGATGGGCATCGACATTCCCGTGTATGCGCGGCGTCGCAGCATCTTCAACGTGTCGTCGCCGGCGAAGCTCACCGACTGCCCGCTGCTGATCGATCCGACCGGCGTGTATTTCCGGCCGGAAGGGCGCACGTATATCTGCGGGACGTCGCCGAGCCCGGATCGCGATCCCGACGATCTGCCGCTCGACCAGGTCGATCACGACCTGTTCGACGAGGTGATCTGGCCGACGCTCGCGAATCGCGTGCCGGAGTTCGAGGCGCTGCGCGTGGAGAACTGCTGGTCCGGGTACTACGAGTACAACGTGTTCGATCACAACGCGATCATCGGGTATCACCCCGAGCTCGACAACGTCGTGTTCGCGAACGGGTATAGCGGGCACGGGCTGCAGCAAGGGCCCGCGACCGGGCGTGGGGTAAGTGAACTGATCCTGGGCGGGCGATACGAATCGCTCGACCTGTCGTCGCTCGGCTGGGAGCGTGTGCTGGAAAACCGGCCGATCGTCGAAAAGAACGTCGTGTAGCGCGGCGTGACCGCCCGGTGTGGGGTGGGCGGGATTCTCCTTGTGTCTCAATCTGATTGGCCCGGCTCTGCCGGGCTTTTTTTGTTGACGCGCGGATGCCGGACGCATCGTTCCGGCGCGCGCGACTCAGGCCAGCAGGCACGCGATCAGATCGTGGGTCGTGCGGACTTCGTACTTTCGCAACAAGCTCGCGCGATGGATGTCGACGGTGCGCGGGCTGATGCTCAGCTCCTTGCCGATTTCCTTGCTGGTGAGCCCGTGAACCAGGAATGCGGCGACGTCGCGCTCGCGATCGGTCAACGTGCTGGCGACGTCGGGATGCTTCGCGTCGCCCGACAGGTCGGTGAACGTCCAGATCGCCAGCTCGAAAGGCCGCTTCGGGTTGTAGCCGAAGCCGCACACGGTGACCCAGAAATGGCTGCCGTCGACGCGGCGCATGATGCGGTCGTCGCTGAATCCCGCATGTTTCGCGAGCAGCGGCGCAAGGCGACGGCCGGTCGTCGCGAAGTCCTTCTGCTGCGGATACAGCTTCGCGAACGACTGGTCGACGATGTCGTCGCGGGTCGCCCGGAACAGTTGCAGCGCCTTCTCGTTGCAGTCGACCATGATGCGTTCCCTGGCCACGATCGCCGCGACGGGCAGATGCCTGAAGAGGTCTTCGTAGTCGAGGCTGGGCATCGTGTCGGTCATGTTCGGCATCGGGTCGACGGGGCCGAACCGCGTTCGGACCCAGGCTATCGGGTGGGGGCGCTCCTGTCGGATTGTAGCCGTAGCGTTTGCAAGAAACTCAACCGACGTGAAAGACGCAGCAGTCGTGCCCTTCGCCCGCACACCGGACTTCCGCCGAATGCGCGCGCGGGCCCTTGCTCGCCGTGTCGGCCGCGGTGTCGTTGACCCAGTCCATCGCGCCGGCGAACCAGCCCGCGAACATGTAGCAGAGCTTGCCATGCTTGTCGGGCTGCGCCAGCACGAAGGACGAGTGGTGCAGATGGATGCGCGCATGCGACGTCGCCGGATCGGCTTCGGCGAGGGTGAACACGCCCCAGCCGCGCTGCGACAGCCGCTTCAGATAATGCTCGAACACAGCCATGCCGCCGAGGCCGTGCTGCTTCGCTTCCTTGTCGCACCAGTGATAGGCGGACTTGTAGCCGGCCTGGTAGAGAATCGACGCATAGGCTTCGCGGCCGAGCGCTGCTTCGACGGCGACATGATTGTTCGTGAAGAAATGGCGCGGCACGTACAGCATCGGCAGCGCGTCGGTGGTCCAGACACCGGTGTCCGGGTCGACGTCGATGGGCAATTGTGGCTGCATGGCGGGTGCGTATGCGTCGTGCGATTCAACCGTTCCAGACTTCGCCGAACACCCGCAGCCAGTTCTCGCCCATCACCTTCTTGATGCGCGATTCGCTCCAGCCGGCGCGTTGCATCGCGGCCGTGAGGTTCGGGAATTCGCCGATCGTGCGGATGCCTTCCGGATTGATGACCTTGCCGAAGTCCGTCAGGCGACGATAGCGGCCCTTGTCGTGCGTGATCCAGTCGAAGAACTCGGTGCTGTAGCCCTGCGTGAAGTCCGTGCCGATGCCGACCTTGTCCTCGCCGATCACGTCGATCACGTATTCGATCGCTTCGAGATAGTCGTCGATCGTCGCGTCGGCGCCGCGACGCAGGAACGGCATGAACATCGTGACACCCACGAAGCCGTTTGCTTCGGCGATCTCGCGCAGTTGATCGTCCGTCTTGTTGCGCGGATGCTCTTTCAGTCCGGACGGGCAGCAGTGCGAGTAGGTGACCGGCTTCTTCGAGCAGGCGATCGCGTCGGACGACGTCTTCGCGCCGACGTGCGACAGATCCACCATGATGCCGACGCGGTTCATCTCCTGAATCACTTCGCGACCGTATCCGGACAAGCCGCCGTCCGGTTCGTAGGAACCCGTGCCGACGAGGTTCTGCGTGTTGTAGCAGAGCTGCACCACGTTCACGCCGAGTTCCTTGAACACCTCGATGTAGCCGAGGTTGTCCTCGAACGCATACGCGTTCTGGAAGCCGAAGATGATGCCGGTCTTGTTCTCCTTCTTCGCGCGCAGGATGTCGTCCGTCGTGCGCACCAGCGTGAGGATCTCACTGTATTCGCGGATCTGCTGCTTCATCTCCGCGATGTTGTCGATCGTCTTCTGGAAGTCTTCCCACACGGAGACCGTGCAGTTGACGGCCGTGACGCCGCCCTTGCGCATGTCTTCGAACACCGAACGCTCGAATTTCGAAATGTTCAGGCCGTCGATGATGATGCTGGAGTCGTGAAGGCTGGTCATGGTGTCTCTCGATGTATGCGTTGATTTTCTTGCGTGACGGGTACTCAAACCGCGCCTTCGACGCCGCGCTTGGCGGACCGGGCGGTCCTCGCGGATGCCGGACCGGCTTCCTCGAGTGCCGTCTTCGACGTTTCCGGCAGCGCCAGGCCGCCGATCATCGCGAAGATCGACACGGCGATCAGGTAGTACGCCGGCGACAGGTTCGTTCCGGTCGCGGAGATCAGCCACGTGGCGACGAGCGGGGCGGTGCCGCCGAAGATCGTGTAGGCGAGGTTGTAGGTGATCGCGGATGCCGTATAGCGGGTCTTCGTCGCGAACACTTCCGACATCAGCGGTGCCGTCACCACGCCCGAGAACACCGCGCCGATGGCGAGCAGCGCGACGCCGATCAGCGAGTGCGACAACACGCCCGAGCCGCCGAGCGAGAAGGCCGGATACACCGACACGATGATGAAGATGCCGGTCGTGGCGATCGTCGCGCGGCGGCCGACGAGGTCGGAGAAGAAGCCGGCGACCGGGCACAACGCCGCTGCGAAGAGGAGGGCGAGCACCGTCACGAGGAGCGACGTGCCGCGGGACAGGTGCCCGGCCACTTGCAGGTAAGTCGCGAAGTACGTCGTGAACGTGTAGAACGACAGCGCCGTCACGGACACGAACGCACCGAGCTTCAGGATATTCAGCGACTGCGAATGCAGCGTTTCCATCAGCGGGGCATGCGCGATGTCGTGCTTGCCTTCGAGCGCCTGGAACGCGGGCGTTTCATTCAGGTTGACGCGCAGGTAGATGCCGATGAGGCCGACCGGTGCCGCGATCAGGAACGGCACGCGCCAGCCCCAGTCGATCATCGCCTGAGATGACAGCGACGACTCGAGCAGATAGGCGACCACCGCCGCGCAAGCGAACGACGAGAAGGTCGATACCGGCACGAAGCTGCCGAAGAATGCGCGGCGGCGGCGCGGTGCGTGTTCCATCACGTACGCGCATGCGCCGGCGTACTCGCCGCCTGCCGAAAACCCCTGGACGCAGCGAATGATCGTGAGCAGCAACGGTGCCCAGTAGCCGATGCTCGCGTAGGTCGGGAGCAGGCCGATCAACGTCGTCGAGCCCGCCATCATCAGGATCGTCAGCGCCAGCGTGCGCTTGCGGCCGATCCGGTCGCCGATGACGCCGAAGATCAGGCCGCCGAGCGGACGGAATGCAAAGGCCACCGCGAAGACAGCGAAGGTCTTCAAGAGTCCGATCGTGGGGTCGCCGCTGGGGAAGAATTCGCGGGTGAGGATGGTGGCGAGAAAGCCGTATGCGGCGAAATCGAACCATTCGACGAAATTGCCGATGGACGCTGCGGCGATCACGCGCCGCAGGGTGCTGGTGTCGACGTCCTGGGTGGTCATGGTCGTGTCCTCTTGGTGTGGGGCGCTTTGGGTCGCGTCGAAAACCATGGTAGGGACGCCAATTACCTAGGTCCATACGTGTCAATTACCTAGGTAATCGGGGGCGGGATGGCGAGGCTGCCATGCGTCTTCGGCCGGTAACCGCTGTTTGTGCGCGGTGCTGCGGGCCGTTGAAGAGCATCCCCCGCTGCCCCCAATTAATGACCAAACCGCAAGACCTAGTGCATAGATATCGTTTGCCGCAGCGTTAATGACTATCGACAATCGTGGCTCGAATTCCCGCCGTTGCGCCAGAAGCGCGTTGGCGGGCGGCACCTGTCGGCTATCCCGGCCGTCCGTGCCATCCAGCTCACGACGACATGTACGCGTTCACGCCCTCATTCCAGAATCCTGCCGGTTCGCCGATCCGCGAGCTGTTCAAGTACCTCTCCGAACCGGGGATGATTTCCTTCGCGGGCGGCTATCCGGCCAGCGACCTGTTCGACGTCGACGGTCTGAATACGGCCGCCGAACGCGCGTACGCGCAGCCGGTCCGCTGCCTGCAATACGGCCCGACCGACGGCCTCGCCGAACTGAAGCAGCAGCTGATCGCCTTGATGGCGCGCCGCAACGTGACCTGCACGCCGGCCGAACTGCTCGTCACGACCGGCTCGCAGCAGGGCCTCGACCTGTTGCTGCGCGTGATGGTCGCGCCGGGCGACGTCGTGCTGACCGAGCAACCGGCGTATCCGGCGACGCTCTCGGCGATGCGTCTGCAACAGGCGCGCATCGTGACGATCCCCGTCGACAGCGAAGGCCTCGACGTCGACCGTCTCGCGTCGCAGCTCGCATCCGGCGCGATCGTTCAGCCGAAGCTGCTCTACACGGTCCCGACCTTCGCTAACCCGACCGGCGCGACGCTCACGCGCGAGCGCCGGCTGAAGCTGCTGCGTCTCGCGGTGCAATACCGTTTCCTGATCGTCGAGGACGATCCCTACGGCGACCTGCGTTTCGCGGGCGAACCGGTGCCGTCGATGCTCTCGCTCGCAAACGAAGTCGAAGGCGCGCGCGACTGGATCGTGCACTTCGCGAGCCTGTCGAAAATCGTCGCGCCGGGGCTGCGCGTGGGCTGGACGATCGCGCCGGCCGAGATCGCGCGACGCTGCGTGATCGCGAAGCAGACGGTCGACCTGTGCAGCACGCCATGGACGCAAGCCACCGCCGCCGAGTATCTCGCCGACGGCGCACTCGAACGCCATCTGCCGCGCATCACGGCGGCCTACAAGCGCAAGTGCGACGCGCTGTGCGACGCGCTGCGCGACGGCTTCGGCGATGCGATCGCGTTCCATCGTCCCGAAGGCGGGATGTTCGTGTGGGCGCGCATCGGCGCGGTGTCGTCGGACGTGCTGCTGCAACAGGCGATCGCGAACAAGGTCGTCTTCGTGCCGGGCAAGGCGTTCTTCGTGGACAACGTCGACGCCGCATCGCTGCGGCTGTCGTTCGCCGCGCCCGACGTCGACGCGATCCGGGAAGGCGTGGCGCGCCTGGTGCGCGCGTATGGTGCGGCGCTGGCCGCGTGAGGAGACAAACATGAACATCGTCATCAACGACACCGCATGGATGGATGAAGCGCCGGGCATGGCCGATATCCGTCCCGTCGAGCACAAGTCGTCGCAGATCAGCGCGGGGCCGCAGTATGTCGCGGATGTGCTCGGCCGCTTCGGCGCGGATTCGACCGACACGAGCGACGCCGCACCGGTCATCCTCGGCTACAACTGAGCCACGCGGCGGCGGGCTCGCAACGGAAGCCACGGCGCACCCGGAGCCCGTCGCCGAAACGGTTAAGCTAGCGCGATCGAATCCCGCCAGATCGCCGCGCCATCATGTCCGATCCCGCTTCGGAATCGCTCACGCAAACCTACGACCGCCTCTGGTCCTGCCTCGAGTCCGGCGTCGGCACGCAGCGCTCGCCGTTCACGATGCTGCAGGCCGCGACGCTCGGCCTCGACGGCGCGCCGAAGGTACGCACGATCGTGTTGCGGCAAGTGAGCCGCGCCGATCGTCTGCTGTCGTTCCATACCGATGCGCGGTCGGAGAAGGTTGCGGAGTTGCGCCGCGATCCGCGCATCGCCGTCGTCGCCAGCGATCTCGACGCGCTCGTGCAGATTCGCGCGGAAGGCGTTGCATCGATCTGCGACGACGAAGCGCAACGGCGCGCGATCTGGCAATCGAGCCGTCCGCATACGCTGCTGTTGTATCGCGCACCGTTGCGGCCGGGCACGCCGATCGACTCGCCTGAAGAAGCGCATGTCACCGCAAGCGGGAACACCACGCCGGCCGACGACGGTTACCGGAACTTTTGCGTGTTCTACGTCACCGTGACGCGCATCGACTGGCTCGATCTCGCGCGCAGCGGCCATCGACGCGCGGTATTCGACCTGAACGACGACGGCTACGAAGGCCGCTGGATCGCGCCCTGATGTGACGGCGACGTCCGCATCTCCGCTACAAACGCGTACAAATCAGACAAATCCCGGATACATCAGACCTTTCAAATGGGCAACGCCGCGTGGCCGGCGCGCGCCCGAATGAAAGCGAAGGCGCGCTCGGGCGCGCGGCATGTTCACTTTCCACTTCACGAAAGGAGATGCCGAACGATGTCTTCCTCACCGTTTTCCCCGATGCGTCGCCACCTGCTGGCCACTTCCGTGGCCGCCGGTGTATCCGCGATGCTGCCTACCGCGCTACATGCGGCGACCGGCGGCAACGGCATACGCCCGTTCACCGCCCATATCCCTGATGACGCACTGGCAGACCTGCGCCGCCGCATCGCCGCGACGCGCTGGCCGGGCCGCGAGACCGTCGCCGACGAATCGCAGGGCGTGCGGCTCGCGCGCATGCAGGCACTGCTGCAGTACTGGGGCACCGATTACGACTGGCGCAAGGGCGAGGCGCGCCTGAACGGTTTCCCGATGTTCATCACCGAAATCGACGGGCTCGACATTCACTTCATCCACGTCCGGTCGCGGCACGCGAACGCGATGCCGATGATCATGACGCACGGCTGGCCCGGTTCGATCTTCGAGCTGCTGAAGGCGATCGGCCCGCTGACCGATCCGACCGCGCACGGTGCCAGTGCCGACGATGCGTTCCACGTCGTCGTGCCGTCGCTGCCGGGCTTCGGTTTCTCGGGCCGACCGACCAGGACGGGCTGGGGTTCCGACCACATCGCGCGGGCCTGGGGCGAGCTGATGGCGCGCCTCGGTTATACGCGCTTCGTGTCGCAGGGCGGCGACTGCGGCTCGGTGATCTCGCACCGGATGGCGATGCAGCGCGTGCAGGGCCTGGCCGGGATCCACGTGAACATGCCGGCGACGGTGCCGCCGGACATTGCGACGCTGCTCCAGACCGACGCGCCGGCGCCGGCATCGCTGTCGCCGAAGGAGAAGGCCGCGTACGAGAAGCTCGCGACGTTCTATCGCGACAACTGCGGCTACTCGGCGATGATGGTCACGCGTCCGCAGACGGTCGGCTACGCGCTCGCCGATTCGCCGTCGGGGCAGGCCGCGTGGATGTACGACAAGATCTCGCAGTGGACCTACAGCGGCGGCGTGCCCGAACGCTCGATTCCGCGCGACGAGATTCTCGACGACATTTCGTTGTACTGGCTGACCAACACGGCGACGTCGGCCGCGCAGATCTACTGGGAGGATCACTCGAACAACTTCAACGCGGTGGACATCTCGCTGCCAGCGGCGATCACGGTGTTTCCCGGCGAGATCTACCAGGCACCGCGCAGCTGGGCCGAGCGCAGCTATCACAACCTGATCTACTTCAACGAAGTCGACAAGGGCGGGCATTTCGCGGCATGGGAGGAGCCGGAACTGTTCGCGCGCGAAGTGCGTGCCGGGTTCCGGCCGTTGCGTCGCGCGTAAGCAGGGCTTGACGGGAGCGCGCGGGCCGGTTGCAATGCCGGCCTGCGTCGCCGCATCGAGAAAGGCATCCTTGCTGATGGCGCTGTATGAAGCAAGGAAGACCATTACCAAGCTCACGGGCGGAACGGTGCTTCCGATCGGGCGGCAACGACGGTGAGTCGCGCTGCAGGATACAGTCGGCGCTCATCATGCGACCCGCCACGTACCTTTCGAGACCATGACGGGGTTGGAGAACGCTTTCCGCGCCGTGGCTAAATTTCCGACAGAGCGTCCAATTCGCGAGCCTCCGGCAACTGCGCCCACGATGCCGGTCCCGCGCTGATTTCGTCGACGGTCAGCAGGCACGTATCGAGTTCATGCCTCAACTGCTCGCAATCGATAGCCTGACCGATGAATACGATTTCTTGCCGGCAATCACCGACCGGCTCTTCCCATTTGTCGAGAACGCCGGCGACGCGATAATCGTCGCGCGGCCAGTCCGATTGCCGGACGAACCGCCACCAACGACCGACATAGCCCAGCTGGAATCGCCCGCCGGTCTGGACCAGCATGCCGATTTCAGCATGGCGGTGTGCGGCCCAGAGGTAGCCCTTGCAGCGCAGCAGGCGTCCGTTGGTCCATGGCTGACGCAGCCACGCGAGCAGGCGTGCCGGGTGAAACGGTGCACGTTGGCGATAGACCCACGACGAGATTCCATACGACTCTGACTCCGACGGCCTGTCATCGATCCGCATCCGTTGCATCCATCCGGGTGAATCGACGAGTGCCGGCAGGTCAAAGCGGTGGGTATTCAGAATGGCGAAAGGATCGATTGCCCCGTCTCTCATGGGTAGAACTACCGCGGATGGGTTCAATGCTCGGAGCACGGCGCGGAGTCGGTCGAAACCTGCGTCACCAATCCGGTCGACTCGGCTCACGAGAATCACGTTCGCATATTCGATTTGCTCGATGAGCAGCGTCGAGAGCGGACGCGACTCCGCGGTATCGCGACTGTCCGTGCCGTTGGCATTTCGCACGACCGCTTTCGTGACGGACGCGACGGACGCAATCCTGCTCTCGATCGTCTCGCCGTCAACGACCGTGACGAGCGTGTCGAGTCGAGCGAGTTCGCTGAGGCAGAAGCCGTTGCTGTCGAGGAATGCGAACGTCTCCGCAACCGGCATCGGCTCCGAGATACCTGTGGATTCGATCAACAGGTAATCGAAGCGCCGCTGCCGGGCGAGCGTGCTGATTTGCTCGAGCAAATCAGCACGCAGCGTGCAGCAGATGCAGCCGTTGCTCATCTCGACCAGTTCTTCGTCGCCGCGACGCAACTCGACATGGCGGCGCACGTCGTCCGCGTCGATGTTCACGTCGCTCATGTCGTTGACGATCACCGCCACTTTCAACCCGGCGCGATTGCGCAGCACATGATTCAGCACGGTCGTCTTTCCGGCGCCGAGAAATCCCGACAGCACCGTCACAGGGATTCGCGCCGGCGCTTCAACCGGCGCACCCGAATTCGTGCGGGTATTCATGCCGGCGTTTCCGGAGCGCGATCGAGATAGCCTTCGAAAAGGTCGGCAACGACGTAACCGTCGTCGGCGGCGTCGCCCCACAGATCCTTCACCCTGAATTCGACGTGATAGGTCGGCTGGTGTACCGCGCTCGCGTCACCGTGGCCGATCGTATCCGGGAACGGCCACGATTCGGTCGTTCGATGCAGTACGACGCCTTCCTTGCCGCGCACGTAACCCGGCGCGCGAATGTGCCCGGCCACGTATTCGTCGCGAACAACGACGCGATCGCCGACCTCGAACCGCGTCGAGTCGGCGGGCGCCGCGCGGCCGGCGGCGTGCGGCGGGTTGGCGAGCTTGAAGCGGGAGCCCAGCGCGCGGTCGAGTTCCGCCTGCGTCAGCACGCCGGTCTCGACCAGCAGTGTCGCGGTCGCGATCACATAGCGTTCGTAGTAGCGCGTGCCGACGTGCTGACGCACGTCAAGCCGTTCGACGGCGTGACGTACTTCATCCACGCTGAATTTCTTCAGGTGATCGACACCGACGAACATCAGGCCGTACGCGAGATGTTCCCAGTCTTCCTTGAAGACCGGCTTGTAGCCGAGACTGTTGATCGTGTGCGGTACCTTGCCGAAGCCCTGGAATCCGCCGAGGTCATGAAAGCCGTCCATCCGTGATCTCCTAAATGAAATTCGATTGAGGTGCGCTGCCGATCAGTGCGTACGCGGCAGCGCGACGCCGATCAGCACGTCCTTCGTGACAAGCTCCCGCAGTTGCTCCTCCGTCATGTCCTCGGTGCCGGATGGGCGCAGCGGCAGCACCAGATAGCGGCTTTCGGCGGTCGTGTCCCAGACTTTCACGACGACGTCGTCGGGTAGGTCGGTGCCGAGCTCACGCAGCACCGTACGGCCCTCACGGACGAGCCGCGCGCGGTACTCGAAGCCCTTGTACCACTCGGGCGGAAGACCGAGCACGGGCCAGTTCGTACACGAGCACAGGCTGCATACGATCACGTTCTTCAGTGTCGGCGTGTCTTCGAGCGCGACGATGTACTCGCCTTGCGGGCCCGTGTAGCCGAATTCCGCGCATGCGGCGGTACCGTCCTTCAGCAGGCGTTCGCGAAACGCCGGATCGACCCACGCACGCGCGACGATCCGCGCGCCGTTGGCCGGATCCCAGGTCGTCGACATCAACTCCGTCAGGCTTTCGATATAGCCATCCGGGATCAGATTCTTCTCATTCATTACGCGAAACAGCGCCCAGGCACGTTCGCCGGGCGTCGAGGTTGTTTCCGCGGGGGGCTTCGCGTTCATCGTGGGGCTCCTTGTCGTGGTTCGGGTCGAGCGGCGCCGAGGCGTGGTTCCGCGGCGGGTCGCGGCTACGTCGTGTCGGTCACGCTCCACGAGCAGGGTAAGAAGAGAAAAAGCGCGGTTCTTTGTCGGCACGGATCGGAAACTGTGCTGAGACGGTCACGCCGGCCGTTTCGTTACCGCTGCATGGCATTGCCCCTGGAAGCCCGTCACAGCCAATTTCTTGTTCCGCCCGAAAACAGAACCGCGGATTTTGCCTTCCTATTCTCATCCTCAAGCGACGACCGGTCGGTGTCGCGAATCCACGGTGCGTCGGACGCGCCGGCCGATAACAGTCAAGCAGCACACCGAAACCACGACGTCCATCAATGGCGCGCGTTTGCCGCGCGACGGACGAGACGGTGTCTGCGCATCCAGGTGAGGGGAATGATGGACAACGTCAACAAAATGAAGCTGAAGCGAATTGCGTACTGGATCGGCTCATCCCTGATGGTGGTGGCATCGCATTACGCAGGCGCGGTCGAGGTCGATCCGGGCGATTACGAGCAGTACCCGGCTGGCGCGACAATCGGCGTGCTGTACTACAACTATTCGGCGACGAACGCGTATTACGCAAACGGTCACAAGACCTCGGATTTCGATCTGCAGTCGAACATCGGCATTGCGCGTCTGTTGCACGTGTTCCAGCTCACCGATCGCCTGACGATCGATCCGCAGGTGCTGCTGCCGTTCGGCCACGTGAGCGGCTTTGGCAATGCAAGCGCTCTCGGCAGCACGACCGGCGTCGGCGACGTGATCCTGACCGCTCCACTGAAATACCGCCTGAACGACGCGAAGGATGTCGCCGCGGCGACCGTCTATCTGTACGCACCAACCGGAAGCTACGATCGGAACCGCGCGCTCAATCTCGGCGCGAACCGCTGGTCGCTCGATTTTCAGGCCGCGTACGTGAAGCATTTCTCGCCGCAGTGGGCACTCGATGTCGTCGGCGACGCGATCTGGTACGGCAACAACACGTCGTACGGTGCAAGCGGTGCGACGCTGCACCAGCGGATGAGCTACAGCGCACAGGTGATGGTCCGTTACATGCCCGATCCGGGCACGTCGCTCGGCCTCGGCGTCACGCAGCTTTGGGGCGGCGAGACGAGCGTCGATGGTCTTGACAGTCACGATGCGCTGCGCACGACGCGGATGAGGTTGACCGCATCGAAGTTCGTGACGAAGGCGGACCAGGTGCAGATCCAGCTCGGTACCGATCTAAGCGTGCGCAATGGACCGAAGGACAGCGTGTTGGTCGGGCTGCGTTACGCACACATCTTCTGAAGGTACGCCCGCACCGGGATCCCACGCCGGTGTCTGTTAATTCGTTTTACTGACCGTCGAATCGTCGACATCCGTCCTATTCTCCAGTGAGGTCATGCATGGAATCCGCCATCGATAGACACCTTGTCTGCCCGCGAACGCTGTCACGTCGCGTCGCCGACGATTACCAGCCGCCGTTCCCGATGTATGTTGCGCGGGCGGGTGAAGATCTGAGCCAGGTCGTGATGGGCTACTTCGGGGTCCAGTATCGCGGGGCCGATAAACGGGCCGCCGCGCTGGACGCACTGCGCCGGATCGTCGCCGATTTCGGCGCGCCGGATGGCCCGGGCAATCATGACCTGACGCAGCATACCGACAATCAGGGCTACGAAAATCTGATCGCCGTCGGCTACTGGCGCGACCCTGCCGCCTACGCACGCTGGATTGCGTCGCCGGCAGTGGTCGAATGGTGGACATCCGATGCGCGACTGGCGGACGGAATCGGCTACTTCCGCGAGATCGTCGCGCCGCGCGCGGAGCAGTTCGAGACGCTGTATGCGTTCACGAACGATTTCCCGGGCGTCGGCACCATCATGGACGGCGTCAGTGGCGAGATCGAGGAGCACGGCTACTGGGGATCGATGCGCGACAGGTTTCCGATCTCGCAGACCGACTGGATGAGCGCAGACGGCGAACTCCGGGTCGTCGCAGGCGATCCGGCCCGCGGCGGCCGGGTCGTCGTGCATGCGCACGACAACATCGCACTGATTCGCTCCGGGCAGGACTGGCGTACGGCCGAAGACGACGAGCGCCGGCTGTATCTCGACGAAATCGAGCCGACGCTGCGCGCCGGAATGGATTTCCTGCGCGACAACGGCGTCGACGTCGGCTGCTACAGCAACCGCTACGTGCGATCGATCGATCTCGACGGCAACCTGCTCGACGAGAGCTACAACATCGGTCACTGGCGCTCGCTCGACCGTCTCGAGCGCTGGGCCGAATCGCATCCGACCCATCTGCGGATCTTCGTGACGTTCTTCCGCGTTGTCACCGGGCTGTCGAAGCTGCGGCTGTATCACGAAGTATCCGTATTCGACGCGAAGCATCAGGTCTACGAATACGTGAACTGCCATCGTGAAACCGGGATGATGCGCGACGCCGTCGCCAACACCCGCTGAATCGTGCCGGTGCCGCACGTTGCATGCGGCACCGCCTTACCGAACTGGAGAACTTCGATGGCAATCAAGCGCCCGACCCGCGAACAACTTTCCGACATCGCGGCCGACTTCGGCTTTCATGTCGATGCCCGGCAACTCGCCGATTACGACGAGGCGCTGCAGGCGAATTTCGACGCCTACGATGCGATCGATGCGTTGCCCGACTATCTGCCGACCGTTAGCTATCCGCGCACACCGGGTTACCGCCCGGAAGGCGACGAGAACCGCTATGGTGCGTGGGCACGCAAGAGCACGATCCATGGCGCTGCCGACGGCAAGCTGCGCGGCAAGACGGTGGCCGTGAAGGACAACATCTGCGTTGCCGGCGTGCCGATGCGTAACGGGGCGAGCACGTTCGAAGGATACGTGCCCGACGTCGATGCGACCGTCGTCACGCGGATGCTCGATGCAGGCGCGACGATCGTCGGCAAGTCGACCTGCGAGTACTACTGCTTTTCCGGCGGATCGCATACGAGCGCATCCGGGCCCGTGCACAATCCGCGCAAGGCTGGATATTCGTCGGGCGGCTCGTCGTCCGGCAGTGGCGCATTGGTCTCGAGCGGGGAGGTCGATATGGCACTGGGCAGCGACCAGGGCGGTTCGGTGCGGATCCCGTCCGCCTATTGCGGGGTCTACGGGATGAAGCCGACGCACGGGCTCGTGCCGTACACCGGTGCGATGCCGATCGAGGCGACCGTCGACCACCTCGGGCCGATGACGAGCAACGTGCTCGACAATGCGTTGCTGCTCGACGTGATTGCTGGCGACGACGAACTCGATCCACGGCAGCGGGCATTGCCGCCGCGCGCCGACTATCTCGGCACGATTCGCGGCGGCATCACCGGTATGCGGATCGGGATCCTGCGCGAAGGGTTCGGGCTCGGGAATTCGGAGGCAGTTGTCGACGAGGCGGTGCTTGCCGCCGCCCATCAGTTGCGCCGGCTCGGTGCGATCGTCGACGAGGTGTCGGTGCCGCTGCATGCGGCTGGTACCGCGATCTGGCTGCCGATCGCGGCCGAGGGTGCCACGCAGCAGATGATGAAGGGCAATAGCCACGGCTTCAACTGGAGCGGCCTTTACGTTACCGGCATGATCGATCATCACGCGGGCTGGCGAGCGCGCGCCGACGAGCTGCCGGACACGGTGAAGGTGACCATGCTGCTCGGCGAGTACTTCACGAGCCGGTATCGCGGCCGTTACTACGCGAAATGCCAGAATCTCGCGCGGCGGCTGCGCGCGGATTACGACACGGCGCTGCAATCGTACGATCTGTTGCTGATGCCGACCGTGCCGATACGCGCGTCGAAACTGCCGGAGTCCGATTGCACGATGTCCGAGTCGCTGACGCGCGCCTTCGAGATGCTCGCCAATACCGCACCGTTCGACGTGTCCGGACATCCTGCAATGTCGTTGCCGTGCGGGGTCGCCGAGGATCTGCCGCTTGGGTTGCAACTGGTTGGCCGACGCTTCGACGAGGCGACGATCTACCGATGCGCGTTTGCGTATGAACAATCGTCAGACTGGCGAGCGACGACATACGGATAACGCGCCCACTGTGCGTGTTCCGCGCCAACGTGCAACGCAGCTTGAACGGTCGAATCGGTTGGACAATCGTTTTATGAACGGGCACCCTGTCGGTTGCCCGTTCGCCGACCAATTTGGGGCATGATCATGACGATGCATCCGATCCTTCCTGCCTCGCGCGGTGCTGACGCGGGGCTCACGCCAGGCGGTGCGCCGTTCGAGTGGGCGAGTTCATCGATCGAAGTGGCGACCGACGGCTCGGTTAGCCAACGCATCGAATTCTGGCGCGAAATGATCCTGCGTCTGTTCGCCGACGTGCAGATCGCGACCGTGCAGAAGGCCGATTTCTTCGGCCAGGTACGGCAGCGCAAGTGCGACAAGCTGCGAATCTCGGACATCCAGGCAAGCGAGCAGGCGGTAACCCGACGCTATCGTCAGGCGCGGAGCGAATACGAGGACAAGTATTTCGCGGTCCTGATGCTCGAGGGGAGCCAGGCTGTCGAGCAGGACGGCAAGATCGTCACGCTGCAGCCGGGCGATTTCGCGGTGTACGACGCGACACGGCCGCATCATCTGCAATTCGGACAGTCGTGGCGCGAGATTGTCGTCAGTATTCCGCGCGCGACGCTGAACCAGCTTGTCGTCGGGATGGAGCACCGGACGGCGTGCCCGATCCCGACAGGACAGGGCGTCGGCTGTGTCATGCGCGGGTTTCTCGAACAGATGTCCTCGCAGATCCGCCACGTCTCCGAAGACGAGATGCTGCAGTTGTCGGATACCGCGATCTCGCTGATCGCGATGACGCTCGGGAGCCTGCAGCGCAACGATCTCGCGCAGTCGCGCATGAAGGCGCTGACGCTGACACGGGTGAAGCGGCATCTGCTTGAGCACTTGCACGACCCGGACCTGAACCCGATGCTGATCGAGCAAGCGATCGGCATTTCGTCGCGGTATATCAACAAGCTGTTCGAGGCGGAGAACACGTCGTTGATGCGTCACGTGTGGAACCTGCGTCTCGAACGGTGCGCGAACGATCTCGCGAATCCGCAATGTGCGACGTTGCGCGTGTCCGATATAGCGTTGCGCTGGGGGTTCAACGATATGTCGCATTTCAGTCGCGTATTCCGCGAGCGATTTGCGATGTCGCCAAGGGAATGGCGAGAGTTGAGGCACGCAGGGAGAGCCCCGGATTGACCATTCAGGGCGGGCGTTTCGCGGCGTGGGTAGCGCCGGAGCTGATTGCCCGCGAAGTGCGTGCCGGGTTCCGGCCGTTGCGGCGCACGTAAGCGTCGCCTGAGGGAGCGCGCGGGTCGGCTGCGATGCCGCCCCGCGTTCATTGCTACTTCAGCGCATGCAGCGCCTGCGCAAACCGCTTGTCGGCCAGATACGCGACATTGAACCGGCAATACGCGGACGGTTGATCGGCCTGCGGCGAGAACACTGCACCCGGCGCGAGGATCACGCCGCGCTCCAGCATCGCCTGCGCGAGCTGCATCGAATCGGACCAACCGGGCAACGTGGCCCACAGATACAGGCACTGCTCGCTCGGCCGATAGACCTGCGCGCCGAGCCGATCGAGCGCGTCGAGCGCGGTGGCGGTCGCGCGCCGCAGCTTCTCCTGCAGATGATTCGTGTGCCGGAGGAAATGCCCGTCGCTGACGATCGCATCGAGCGTGCGCTCGCAATACTCGGAGCTGCTGACGTGGGTCAGCATCTTCACGTCGGCGAGGTCGCTCGCGAGTGCCGCGTTGCACGCGAGGAAACCGACGCGCAGCGCCGCCGACACCGACTTCGAAAAACTGCCGATATAGATCGTCCTGCGCAGCTGATCGAGCGTCGAGACGCGCGTGAGCGAGCGCGGCCGCAGGTCGGCCAGTGCGTCGTCCTCGACGATGATCAGGTCGTGCACATCGGCGAGCTGCAGGATCCGGTGCGCCTTGGCCGCGCTCGTATCGGTCGCGGTCGGGTTGTGCCCGACCGATTGCGTGAAGAACAGCTTCGGCCGATACGCGGCGATATGCTCGGCCAGTTTCGCGACATCGGGGCCGTCGATCTCGCGCGGCACGCCGACGATGTTCGCGCCGCTCAGCTTGAGCTTGCCGAACAGCGGGTAGTAGCCGGGATCGTCGACGAGCACGGTGTCGCCGGGGCGCACGAAGTAGCGCAGCACGAGGTCCATCGCCTGGTTCGCGCCGTGCGTGAGCACGATCTGCGCGGGCGGCGCCTCGATCTCGTAGCCGGCGAGCTTCTGCTGCAGCGACTGGCGCAGCGGCAGGTAGCCGAAGCGGCTGCCGTAACGGAACAGCGACGCGGACCCGGTGCGCACGATGCGCTGCTGGTACTGGTTCAGCCGCGTCTCCTCGAGCCATTCGATCGGCGGGAAGCCTTCGCCGAGATTCAGCACGTCGGGTTTCTCGTGAAGCTGCTCGCGCATCAGCCACACGATGTCCATCGCGCGGTCGAGCGAGCTTGGCTCGTCGACGTCGGGCGCGGCCGCCGCGCGCCGCGTGACGAAGAAGCCGGAGCCGCGGCGCGGTTCGATCAGGCCGTCGGCGGCAAGCATCTCGAATGCGCTGATCACGGTGTTCTTCGAACACCCGGACGCCTCGGCGTATTCCCTGATGGAAGGCAGCTTCGCGTCGGCCGGCAACACGCCTTCCTCGATCTGTCTGGCGAGATTGTCCGCCATGGCGCCAGACAGGCTGGCTCTTGCACGCTGTTTCATCGCGATGTTCCGTCGGGCAGGTTCACTGTCATGGGTACAGGTGGTCGACTGTCTGGTCCTTCTGTACCTTTTCAATGGGTACAGCGTGACTATTATTCGGCTATCCGCTGCCTGCCGCAACCGTGGCAGTCAACACCGCCACCCCGAAACAGAACGACATCATGCCCATCGATTCCGCGTTGCCGAACTTCCGTGCGCTCACGCCCGCACAACGCCTGTCCCATCTTGCCCGTACCGTCGGACTCGACGATGCCGAGCACGCGCTGCTCGCCGCCCCCGGGGCGCTGCCGCTCGACACCGCGAACGGCATGATCGAGAACGTGATCGGCACATTCGAGCTGCCGATGGCGGTCGCCGGCTACTTCCGGATCAACGACCGTGACGTGATCGTGCCGATGGCCGTCGAGGAGCCGTCGATCGTTGCGGCCGCATCGTATATGGCGAAACTGTCCCGCGCGGCCGGCGGCTTCCGCACGTCGAGCAGCGGGCCGCTGATGCGCGCGCAGGTGCAGGTGATCGGCGTCGGTGACCCGTACGGCGCGCGGCTCGCGATCCTGCGGCACGCGGCCGAGCTGATCGCGCTCGCGAACAGCCGCGACAAGGTGCTGGTCGGCCTCGGCGGCGGCTGTCGCGACATCGAGGTGCATGTGTTCCCGGACACGCCGCGCGGCGCGATGGTGGTTGCGCATCTGATCGTCGACGTGCGCGACGCGATGGGCGCGAACACGGTCAACACGATGGCCGAAGCCGTCGCGACGCGCATCGAAGCGATCGCAGGCGGGCAGGTACGGTTGCGGATACTGTCCAATCTCGCGGATCTTCGGCTGGCGCGCGCGGAGGTACGGTACTCGGCCCAGACGCTCGCGACCGACGACTATTCGGGCGAGGCGGTGATCGACCGCGTGATCGATGCGTACGTGTTCGCGGCGACCGATCCGTACCGCGCCGCGACACACAACAAGGGGATCATGAACGGCATCGATCCGGTGGTGGTCGCGACCGGCAACGACTGGCGCGCGGTCGAGGCCGGCGCGCATGCGTATGCGAGCCGCAGCGGCCGCTACACGTCGCTGACGACGTGGGAGAAGGCCGGCAACGGCGACCTCGTCGGCACGATCGAGATGCCGATGCCGGTCGGGCTCGTCGGCGGCGCGACGAAGACGCATCCGCTCGCGCGTCTTGCGCTGAAGATCATGAACGTGACGTCCGCGCAGGAACTCGGCGAGATTGCGGTCGCGGTCGGCCTTGCGCAGAATCTCGGCGCACTGCGCGCGCTCGCGACCGAAGGGATCCAGCGCGGCCACATGGCGCTGCATGCGCGCAACATCGCCGTCGCCGCCGGTGCGACGGGCGCGGACATCGACCGGATCGCGCAACGGATGATCGTGGCGAAGGACGTGCGCGCGGATTTCGCGGTCGCGCTGTTGGCGGAGCGCAGCGCGGGCTGACGCGCGGCGTTCGGCATGCCGCGTGCCGCGTGCCATGCCGGTAGGGCCGGCGACATATCAATCAAGGAGGAGACACATGGAACAGACCGGTTCAAGCGCCGTATCGGTGGCGTCTCATCGCGTGCGGCCGTTTGCGCAGGCCGACGCGTCCGCCGGCACGCTCGTCGAGGTGTGGGGCGACACGGTCGCCACGAAGCACCTGGCGTGGTCGGTCCTGCTCGGCATCGCGATCAGCCTCGGCGCCTTCGAGGCCGGCCGGCTCGCGCTCGCATCGTTCGTGCACGACGCGGCCATCGCGCGAGCGTACGCGATGCTGATTGGGCTCGGCGGCTGCCTGCTGGCCGGCGCGCTGTGCGCATTCCTGTTCAAGCCGAAGCGCACGGTCATCGAGCATGCGGCCGGCGGCCCCGAGCGCGACGAAGCGCTGCGGCAGCTCGCCGAAGCATCGGGCGGGCTCGGGTCGGTGAGCGACCTGTCGCCGAGTGCACGCGCCGAGATGGAAGAGCTGGGTCTGCTCGACCTGTTCGCTTCTTACGAAGCGTCTTCCGCGCGGGTGCGCACGGGAGGCCGCTGATGGACGCTCTCCTGCATGCGTTGCCGTCCGCGCTGGCGATGGGGCTTCTTGGCGCGATCGTGTTCTCGGGCATCGGCCTGATCTCCGGCACCGACGAAACGACGACGATCGCGCCGCTCACGTTGCTCGTCGCGCTGCTCGGCGTGCCGCCCGCCGGCGTGTTCACGTTCTTCCTCGCGGGCGCGGTGGCCAAGCACATCACCCATTCGATCCCGACCGCGCTGCTGGGCATTCCCGGCGACACGATGGCCGCGCCGCTGCTGCAGCAGGCGACACTGCTGCGCGCGCTCGGCGTGCCGCACATCGCGCTGCGCAAGATGATCTCCGGCGCGATCGTCGCCGCGTTCGTCGCGCTGCCGCTCGCGGTGCTGTTCGCGTCGCTGCTCGCACCGTTTGGCACGGTGATCGCCAAAGCCGCACCGTGGGTGTTCCTCGCGGCCGCGGTCGGCATCGCGTATTTTTCCGCGGGACGCTGGGCGTCGGTGCTGCTGCTCGTGCCGTTCGTGATGCTGGTGGTCGGGCTGCAGGCGCTGACCGGTCATTACGGCGTGAAGCTGAGCGTCAGCTATTTCCTCGGGATCGCGATCGGCCCGCTGGTCGCCGATCTGTTCTCGATCCTGTCGCCGGCCGAGCGGCGGCGCATGCGCCGCGACGGGCCGTCGACATTCGTGCTCGCGCCGGACGTGAAGAGCTGGCGCGGCTACTTCCCGAATCCGCTGAAGGTGCTCGACCGCGAGCAGGTGGGCTGGACGGTCGGGACGGCCGCCGTGTCGAGCGCGACCTTCGTGTTCAGCCCGGTCGCGATGACGGTGCTGATGGGCGAGATCGTCGGCGCGCGCGTGCGTCATGCATATCAGCGCCTGACGACCGTGATCGCCGCGCGCAACGGCGTGACGGAGGCAACGTACATCGCCGAGGCGCTGATCCCGCTGATCGCGTTCGGGTTGCCGCTGAGTCCGGTGGCGGCCGGCCCGGCCGCGCCGCTGTTTAACGCGCCGCCGCGCTTCACGGTCGACGCGGCCAGTGGGCAGATCCACAACCTGCATACGCTGATGAGCTGGCCAGAGTTCCTCGGCTATGGGCTGCTGTCGATCCTGCTGGCCGCACTGATCGCGTATCCGCTCGCGATGCACCACGCGCACCGCGCGGCATCGTTCGTCGCACGCAAGCTGAGCCACGAGGCGATCATCGCGACCTTCGCGGGGCTGATCGTCGTGATCGGCGTGTGGGAAGGGCAACTGCTGGGGCTCGCGGTGATCGTCACGGTCGGCCTGTTCGGCGGGATGCTGTCGCGCCTGTTCGCGTTCAACACCGGCGTGCAGTTCATGGGCTACTACGTCGCGGTGCTCAGTGTGCCGGCGATCGTCAAGCTGCTCTGACGCTTCGGCGCACCGGGCCGCGTGTGCCGCGCGGCCGCCGAAACGCCTCGATTCACACCGATTCGCGTGCGATTTTGAATCGCTGTATGTCGTATCCGAACACGGATACGTTGAGATACAAAGCATCCGGAGGGTTCGGATATAAAACCCGTGAAGCGATTCACACGGCGGCGCGGTGCCATGCGCCGCCGATGTGAAACAGCGAAACCGGAATCCCTTCCTTAGCGATCGACAATGGAGAACGAGTCATGCCTGATACCGTGAACACCCGCCGCCGCCTGATCCTGGGTACGACACTCGCCAGCCTGAGCCTCGCCGACCTCGGGTTCGGCTCGCTGGCACGCGCGCAGTCGGCACCCGATGCGTCGACGACGAAGCGCACGGCCGGCGCGGCCTCGCTCGGCAAGATCCACCAGATCGACGCGGGCGTGCTGAACGTCGGGTATGCGGATCTCGGGCCGAAGAACGGCCCCGTCGTGTTCCTGCTGCACGGCTGGCCGTACGACATCTACAGCTACGCGGAAGTCGCGCCGCTGCTCACGGCGGCCGGCTATCGCGTGATCGTGCCGTACCTGCGCGGCTACGGATCGACGACGTTCCGCTCGGCCGACACGGTGCGCAACGGCCAGCAGGCGGTGACGGCCGTCGACATCGTCGCGTTGATGGATGCGCTGAAGATCGACCGCGCGGTGTTCGGCGGCTACGACTGGGGCGCGCGCACGGCCGACATCATCGCGGCACTGTGGCCGCAGCGCGTGAAGGCACTGGTGTCGGTGAGCGGCTACCTGATCGGCAGCCAGCAGGCGAACAGCAAGCCGCTGCCGCCGCAGGCCGAATTCCAGTGGTGGTATCAGTTCTACTTCTCGACCGAGCGCGGCGCGCTCGGCTACACGGAGAACCGCGATGCGTTCAACAAGCTGATCTGGCAGCTCGCGTCGCCGAAGTGGCAGTTCTCCGACGAAACCTATGCGCGCAGCGCCGCGTCGTTTCAGAACCCCGACCATGTGGCCGTCGTGATCCACAACTATCGCTGGCGCCTCGGGCTCGCGAAGGGCGAAGCGCGATACGACGACATCGAGCGGCGGCTCGCGGCCGGCCCGGCGATCACCGTGCCGACGATCACGATGGAAGGCGACGCGAACGGTGCGCCGCATCCGGACCCGGCCGCGTATGCGAAGAAGTTCACCGGCAAGTACCAGCACCGGACGATCACCGGCGGCATCGGCCACAACCTGCCGCAGGAAGCGCCGCAGGCGTTCGCCGATGCGATCCTGCAAGTGGAGCATCTGTGATGCGGGCCGGGAGTGACGTGATGCGTCGCGGTGCGCGCCGTGCGCTCGTCGCGGGCGTGCTGCTGGCCGGCGTGTGGTCGGCGACCGGCCCGGCTGCGTTCGCGGAGCAGCCGAAGCCGGCCGCGTCGCCGATCTACGGCGTGACGATCCCGCCCGGCTACCGGAAGTGGGAAATGGTCGCGCCGGCCGAGGAAGCGGCGCCGCTCGACGAATTGCGCGTGGTGCTCGGCAACCCCGTTGCGATCCGCGCGCTCGAACAGTCGACGCTGCCGTTTCCGGACGGCACGATCCTCGTGAAGCTCGCATACAAGCGCAAGCAGTCGGACGAGTTCGCGCCGGCGACGGTGCCCGGCCAGGCGACGACGGTGCAGGTGATGGTGAAGGATTCGCGTCGCTATGCGTCGACGGGTGGGTGGGGCTTCGGGCGTTTCATCAACGGCGTGCCGGCCGATATCGGTCAGCATCAGACGTGTTTTGCGTGTCACCAGGCGCGCGTGAAGAATCACGACTTCGTGTTCACGCGGTTGGTGCCTTGACGGTGTGTGTGCATAGAAGCCACCGAGCGTGTTGATTGCCGTTCCATCATCAATGGGAGGCTGCGTGGGACTACGCTCGGCCCGGGTTGGACGCGGCCGCCCGGATGATTCCTCGCGCTTTGGCCATTCCGTTCGACGGCATGGCAGCGGCAACCCGGTCGCTCGGATTGCGCCGCCGTATCGCTTGCGTCACCACGAATAACCCTGCATGCCGTAATCGGTATCGTGTCGGCGTCCCCACCACGGCAAGTAGGCGTTGTTTCCGCCGCGCGCGCGGAACCAGTCCTGGTTCGGATCGATCGGCGTGACCTTCGACGGCGGCCTGACGACGACCGCGACGGGGTGCTCCGCGTCGGTCGTGCCGGCAACCAATGCATTGCCGCCGAAGTGATTGACCCGGCCGATCGCGAGCGCGACGTTGGTCAATGCGCTACCGGTTCCCATATCGCCGAGCAGTCCGGCCGTGTTGAAGGTCTGCTTCGTGTAGTCGTATTCCGGAAGGGTTTCGGTCAACGTCCGTGCGAGTGACGCGATGCGTGACGACGCTGTGTCGCTGGCTTTGCCCGCGTCGTGGAAGATGTAGTGGAGGTCGGGAACCGCGACACCGGCGTTTCGAGCCGCCTGATCGATGGTTGTCTTCCATGCCTGCACGGCGCGTGTCGTGCCGACCTGTGGCGGAAACGCTTGGGTGTCGCCCGTCGCGGCCTTGCCGATCCATGCAAGCGGTTCGCGCTCGGTGTTGAAGGTCGGGCCGGCGAGGAACAGCACGACGAGGTTTTCGTTGATCTGCGCATCCGTGGGCGGGAAGTTCGGGGCGTCCCAGTTCGCCACCCATACGGTCTTGTCGGGGTTTTCCTGCAAGTAGTCCAATGCCTTGTTCAACGATGTGAAGCCGGCGTTTGCGTCGCCTTGCGTGATCTGAACATCAGGAGGCGTGTCGCGGCTCCAAAGCGTCTTGGGTGACGGCGGGCCGATCTCGAAGAAAGTCATCATCCGATCAACCATGCGGGACTTGGCAAAGGCCGGATCAAGTCGGGGAGGAATAGCAATTTCTACGTGTATGCCGGCGAGTTCGCGCCAGTCACTCTGGCGATCGGGACTCACTGTATAGAAATACTTTGCATTGCTAAAATAGCGCGAGCGTAGCAATAAAATGAATTTATCAATGTACTTGGCGTAGAAGCCGTTGAACGTCTCCGTACCGCGGTTGCCGTACACCAACGCGCCGATCGACTTAAGCGTTGCAAACGACTTCGGATCAGTGCGCACCATGTCATCGTTTTTGTTTGGCGCGGTCAGCCCTTGTGCCCACAACAATTGCCATTCGGTCGGGTAGTCCATACGTTGCAACGGATTCAGCCACATCAGGCCGACAACCTGCGCGACGAACGGCTTGGCTGGCTCTTCCGCTGCTGGCGCTGCGATCTCTGCAGGCTCCCGGACAGCTGCAGCTTGTGCCGGACGCATGATGGCCGTGGTGAACAGAAACACCATAAGCGCGGTCAGGCCAGGTACAATAACGAATCGTTTCATCCAATCTCCTATTTCCAATTGTGCCGGGTCGGGTTGCTCTACGTGAGCCATCAGCGTGGCCATGAGCGCGGTGGCGATCAGCCATGCCGAAACGGCAACAGCGGCCCGTCGCGGCCATGTAGCGATCAGCGCCTTCAAATCACACCCCCGACCATCAGATAGAACTCACCTTCACGGACATTCACGATCGCGTCTGGAATCTTTCCTTCGCTATCGTTGAGATGTATCCATTCGTACATCGAAGTACGATCGAGATTTCCGGAATCAAAATACTCGGCATATTTCTTGTTCGAGTTACTCAGGGGAATCCCATCCCCCATCCTCCAATCCGCCTCAATGCGCAAGTCGTAAAGTTGATCGGGCGTCAGGTAGCACAGGCCCACAGAAACGTCATAAGCAAGCGCCTTCTCAGCATGCTCCGGATTGGTCATCGTCGTAGAGTGGTTGGTCGGGCTGTTGGTCGCACCACGATCGAGCCAGTCGACAATCTGCTTGTCGCGCCATTCCTTGTAGCCGTCCGGCATCGCGCTTTTGCCGTCCTCGCCGATCACGTGGCCATCGCCATCGAGCCATTCGGTGTTCAGCGTTCGACGTGCCTCCATCCGCATCAGCGCGCGATCCTCGTAACGCTGTCCGGCCTCGGTTTCTGCCGTACCCTGCGCGACGCTATCCTCGTTCTTCGCGTTGTACTGGTCGTAGGGATCATCGGCGCGCTTGTCCGCATCGGCCTTGTTCGCATCACGCCAAGCGGCCGGCGGATCGTTGCCTTCGTTGAAGTCGCTGACCGCGTCACCGTCCTTCGTTTCAACAGGCTTGCCGAATCGCAGCGCCTTCGGCGGGAACGGATCATCAAGTGCCGGAGCATCCGCCACCACGGTCCAGCCCTTCGGCGGATCGGCGTTCACGCGGAGCATGTTCAGCGCCGAACTGATTCCGGTCACGACGAACATGAGCGGTGCGGTCACAAGCGTAGCTGCCACGCCCAAAACAGACTCGTTCCCTTTGAGTGCGCCGATCAGATTGAACTTGGCCGGCGGCGATGGCGGATACCAGAAACCCGGTTTCGTTCCGTGCTTGCCGTGCCGCCAATCGTCTTCCCAATACCGGTAGGGTTTCTGAATACCAACCGGAAGGCCGGATGCGAACACGCGCTGCGTCAGGATGCCGGCCGCGCCGATATCGGCGAGTTCATGCTTGCTGATTCCGCGCCAGCCGATGCCTTGAACCGTCACGGCCGAGATCACCTGGTCGTGCGGGCAGCAGTACGCCGTGACGCGACCGTATGTCGACTGATTCAGGCCGTGCCGATCGCGATCCTCTTGCGCCGCATAAGAGCGGTTGCTCGTTGGTGAGACACGCTCGTTTTCCATGTCTTCATCGATTTTTTCCGCGGGCAGTTCGTATGCCTTGCGGGCGCCGATGATCGATAGAAACGTGCCGAATGTTTTCGTGCGCGCGGTGTAAGCCTGCCGTCCGCGCTGCCCGCTCGCGTCTTTTGTCGCGCGCTGTGACCACGTATCCATGAACGTGTCGGATTTGTACGGACCGTCCGCGTTCGCGAAGCTGTACGGTGCATTCGCCAGCACGTAGGCGTCCGCAACGCAGTGGCCCGTGCGTCCCCACGGGTCTTCCACATCGGGGAATGCGTCGCCGAAGAACGCTGCCGTGAGGCCCACGATGTTGCCTTGGCTATGGCACACGACGGTAATGGGTACGTCGGCCTGCATGCGGCGAATCGACTCGATCAGCCTGGCCAGTCGCAAGGCAGCGAGCACGCCATACGCGCGCGGCGGCGCGCGATACAGCGGACGGTTGGTCGAGTTGATGCCTTGCACCGTCATCCATCCCATTGTTCGATCGTCCAGACCGCCGTGCCAGAGATCGGGTAGGCTCGAACAGCCGTTCGTAAACGGACCACCGCCCCAATAATCCTTTTCGTTCAGAAAGATCTTGTCGCCGTATTCCTTCAGTTCGGCCCCAGTCGCGCGATAGCCCCATCGAAAATGAATCACGGGCGAAAACGACGGGTCGGGCTTGACGTAGTTGTTCGGGAGCAGCTTCGGATTCAAGAACCCATCTGGCGTCACACTTTCCGTGTACTTCGCGGGCGTCAATTGTCCGGCCTCGATGCCGTGATACATCATTTGATCGTCCAGTCGCCCGAGCCGACGATTCAGACCTTTGCACAGCCCTTCCTCCGTTGCGTCGAACCATTCGCCTTCGGAGTTCACGCCATGCACGAAGATCACGATACCGGGCAAGGGCATCTGCTTGATGCAGATCAGCCGTATGCCTTTCGTGAACCGAGTCACGCCTTCGCCCCGGCCGACGACGATCGGCGGCGGCTCCGGGCGCGGCGCAACCGCGCCGGGTTTATCGGTTTTAGCGGCGGGGTCGCTGGTGGGCGAATTCGCTGTCGGTCGCGGATTGATCAATGAATCGGTCATCCAAACTCCTGAACATCTCAAACACGTTCCTCCGTTATCGGATGCTTACGAAATGAATAGATAAGTGTCCGAAACGATTGAGAATCGCAACGAGGCGGCAAGCATATCGAACTGGAGCAGGTGCTAACCGTTGGTGCCGGAAAAATGTGCTCAGGGGCTATGGCGACGAACTCAAATTGTCAGAATGTGTTTCCAGGCGGAAATCCGTCGCGTCTTTTCATCACTAAAAAAGCGCAGCTGAAGCGGGCTGTTTCCCAACCCATCGCGCTGTCAGGCCCGTCACCCGCCGATGTGGCCGTCTGACGCGCTGCATACGACATTGCGTCTGTATTTGTCCACGAGAAATTCGTTATCGTCCGTACATCCATGGCGACGCCGACGAGTTTGTATCGCACTGTATCTATCGCCGCTCCGGAAACATCGGATTGCGCTGAAGCCATGGTTCGGAAACATGCCGGATACGTGAGCGGGTTCTACTGTCGACATGCAGCAAACGTTCGGTGCCAGACGTTCGCACCGGATACCGAGTGATCGATACCCCCCAACTTCCGCCAAGGAGAAATCTCATGAAAGCCGCTCGAATCCTCGCAGTTGCCGTGCTCGCCTCGATCCCCGCGTTGTCGTTCGCCGATACCGGCCACGGCCTCACGCGTGCCGAAGTACGCGCCGACCTCATCCGGCTCGAGAAGGCCGGCTACAGCCCGGCCAGCAGCGAAGCGCACTATCCGGACGATATCGCCGCCGCACAGAACGCCGTCGCCGCCGCGCAGCGGGTCGCGCGTTCCGACCAGAACGGTCCGTCGAAGTCGCAGGACGACAACGTGGCGGACGCGTCGGCACCGGCCGCCCGCTTCGCCGCATCCGACACGCGGGCCGCACGCAACGCACGCACGGACGCCGACGATCTGTACGCGCACTCGTGATTCGCTGCCGCGCCTGCCGCACGTAGGCGCGGCCGCATCGGAAACACCTCATATGAACAACACGATGGAAAGGAGCATGACGATGGTCGGTTTGACGAAACGGGTTCTGGTGTCCGCGGCGGTGCTCGGCGGGCTGTTCGGTGCGGTCGCGGTGCAGGCAGCGCCGAAGGACGACCTGAAGGGCACGAACGTCGTGCTCGTGCACGGCGCGTTCGCCGACGGGTCGAGCTGGAACCGCGTGATTCCGCTGCTCGAAGCGCGCGGCCTGCATGTGGTATCGGTGCAGAACCCGCTGAGCTCGCTTGCCGACGATACGGCCGCGACGAAGCGCGCGATCGACGAGCAGAAGGGGCCCGTCGTGCTGGTCGGTCATTCGTGGGCCGGCGTCGTGATCAGCGACGCAGGCAACGACGACAAGGTGAAATCGCTCGTCTACGTCGCCGCGTTCGCGCCGGACAACGGCCAGTCGATCGCCGACGTCACGCAGGGGCTGCCGGCGCCGGCGTGGGCCGGCGAGCTGCGCAAGGACGCCGGCGGCTTCGCGACGCTGTCGGACAAGGCGATCGCGCAGGATTTCGCGCCGGACCTGCCGCCCGTGCAGCAGCGCGTCGTCGCGGCGACGCAAGGGCCGTGGTACGGTGGCTGCATTTCGGAGAAGGTGACGCAGGCCGCGTGGCATGCGAAGCCGTCGTCGTTCGTCGTCGCGACGCAGGACCGGATGATCGATCCGAAGCTGCAGGAGGCGATGGCGAAGCGGATCGGTGCGACGGTCACGCGCGTGAACGGCAGCCACGTCGCGATGCTGAGCGAGCCGAAGGCCGTGGCCGATGCGATCATCGCGGCCGCGGAACGTGCGAAGCAGGATGCGCAGTGAGTGAATGCGGCGCCGCGATGCGGGTGACGCGCGGTGCCGTCGGTGATTGTGATGTCCTTTCACGAGGAGCAGTCATGACGCAGCAACTCTGGCAACTGTCGGCGACTGAAATTGCGAAGCGGGTGCGGCAACGCGAAGTGTCCGCAAGGGAAGTGGCGGACGCCACGCTGGCGCGTCTCGACGCGGTGAACCCGGCGATCAATGCGGTGGTCGAGCATCGTCCCGACGACGTGCGGCGACAGGCCGACGCAGTCGATCGCGCGATCGCGCGCGGCGACGATCCGGGGCCGCTCGCCGGCGTGCCCGTGACGGTGAAGATCAACGTCGACGTCGCGGCATTCGCGACGACCAACGGCACGCGGCTGCAGGAAAACCTGATCGCGAGCGCGGATAGCCCGTCCGTCTCGAACCTGAGAAAGGCCGGCGCGGTGCTGCTCGGCCGCACCAATTCGCCGACGTTCGCGCTGCGCTGGTTCACGTCGAATCTCGTGCACGGCCATACGTACAATCCGCGCAACCGGTCGTTGACGCCGGGCGGATCGAGCGGCGGCGCGGCGGCGGCCGTGGCCGCCGGGATCGGCCCGATCGCGGTCGGCACCGACATCGGCGGCTCGGTGCGTTACCCGGCCTATGCGTGCGGCGTGCATGGCATCCGGCCGTCGCTCGGGCGTGTGCCGGCGTTCAACGCGTCGTCGCCCGAGCGTGCGATCGGCGCGCAACTGATGTCGACGACGGGACCGATCGCACGCACGATCGACGATCTCGCGCTGGCGCTACGTGCATTCGCCGCGCCGGACCCGCGCGACCCGTGGTACGTGCCGGTGCTGATCGAAGGCCGCGCGGTGCCGAAACGCGCGGCGTTGTGCGTGCGTCCGGGCGGCTTGCAGGTCGTGCCCGAGGTCGAGGCCGCGTTGCGCGATGCGGCGCGCCGGCTCGTCGATGCGGGCTGGACCGTCGATGAAATCGACGATACGCCGCCGATGCGCGAGGCCGCGCTGTTGCAGGAGCAGCTCTGGCTGGGCGACGGATTCGACGCGTTGGCGAACGCGGTCGCCAGCGACGGCGATCCGGGCGCGGCCGCGGTGATTGCCGCCGTGCGCGGCAAGGTGCGCGATCTGCCGGCCGACGTGATCAGCCGCGCGCTCGTGCGGCGCACGACGCTGACGCGGCAGTGGCGGCTCTTTCTCGATGAATACGCGGTGTTGCTGCTGCCGGTGTCGTCGGAGCTGCCGTTTCCCGACGATCTCGATCGGCAAGGACCGGAAGGGTTCGAGCGCGTATGGGAAGCGCAGCTCACGCTGCGCGCGCTGCCGGCGATGGGGTTGCCGGGGCTCGCGGTGACGACGGGGTTCGTCGATAACGTGCCGGTAGGCGTGCAGGTTGTCGCCGCGCATCATCGTGAGGATCTGTGTTTGCTGGCCGGGCGCGATATCGAGGCGCGTGGCGTGTCGATCGCGGCGGTCGATCCTGTCGTTTGATGCGGTGACGGGCGTGGTGCGTCGGCGATGCACCGCGCCCGTCGGTTGTTGTTTGTCGAATCGTCGATTCATCAAAGCGCGCGTCATCCCGCCCGGCGCATGATTCCGCTTCGGATTCCATTACAACGTGCAGCGCGTCGCGTCCTACACCGTTCTTGACTTCGCACCCGCCAATCCTTTCAACAACCTTCGATGCATGACGTCGAACGGCCGTCGTTCCACATCCCCCGCGCGAACCCGCACCCATAGCGCGCCTCTGCTATTGCAATTCACGCGCCGCTGATTTGGAAATGAATTTTTATTGGTTCTGCTTCCCCGACCGCGCTCGCATAGTGGGGCTGACGGCTATAGACAGCACGCAAGCTGCACCGGCCGCATTCCCGGTGTTGTTGATCATACGAATCTGCGAGAACAAGGAAGCGTGATGACGTTTGCATTGGAAGAACGAACCGCCGCCCACCAGGCGCTCGAAGACGCCCGCGCGGCGGCCGCATTGGCGGGCACGCCGTACGCGGGTGGCGTGGCACCCGAAGCAGCGTGGGCGCTGTTTTCCGCCGGCGACGCGTTGCTGGTCGACGTGCGCACCGCGGAAGAACGGAAATTCGTCGGCCACGTGCCGGAGTCGCTGCACGTGGCGTGGGCGACCGGCACGAGCCTGACGCGCAACCCGCGCTTCGTGCGCGAACTCGAAGCGAAGACCGGCAAGGACGCGGTGGTGTTGCTGCTCTGCCGCAGCGGCAACCGCTCCGCGCAGGCGGCCGAAGCTGCCACCAAGGGTGGCTTCACGCAGGTATTCAACGTGCCCGAAGGGTTCGAGGGCGACCTCGACGAACAGCAGCATCGCGGCGGCCGGAACGGCTGGCGCCATCGCGGCCTGCCGTGGGCGCAGGACTGAGTCACGGCCGTTACGGGGAGAAGTCAGCATGGCCGCATTCGACATCGACGACATCGTTCAGTCGCTCCAGACCGTGCGCCGCGCGTGGCGCGAGAAACAGCGGCGCTCGCTCGAACCGGGCGGGCGCGACCTGCCGGCGCGCGAGGCGCTCGCACAGATCATCGGCGCGCTGAAGGGCGTGCTGTTCCCGATGCGGCTCGGGCCACCCGACCTGCGGCAGGAGAGCGAGAACTTCCATGTGGCTCACGCGCTTGACGCGGCACTGAACGCGCTGCTCACGCAGGTGACGCTCGAGCTGCGCTACGCGGCGCGGCAACGCAACGCCGACGCGCAGATCGACGAAGCGGCCTCCATCGCCGTGCAGGCATTCGCCGCACGACTGCCCGACATCCGACGGCTGCTCGACAGCGACGTGCTGGCCGCATTCCATGGCGATCCGGCGGCGGGCAGCGTCGACGAAGTGCTGCTGTGCTATCCCGGCATCCTCGCGATGATCCACCACCGGCTCGCGCACGAGTTGTACCAACTCGGGCTACCGCTGCTCGCGCGGATCATCGCCGAGCAGGCGCACGCGGAAACCGGCATCGACATTCATCCGGGCGCGCGCATCGGCGGCGGCTTCTTCATCGACCACGGCACGGGTGTCGTGATCGGCGAGACCGCGATCATCGGCGAGCGCGTGCGCGTGTACCAGGCCGTGACGCTCGGCGCGAAGCGCTTCCCGCGCGATGCGGCCGGCCATCTGGAGAAGGGGCTCGCGCGCCATCCGATCGTCGAGGACGACGTCGTGATCTATGCGGGCGCAACGATCCTCGGCCGCGTGACGATCGGCCGCGGCGCGGTGATCGGCGGCAACGTGTGGCTCACGCAGGACGTGCCGGCCGGCGCGAACATCACGCAGGCCGTGCTGCGCAGCGAGGCGAATGCCGCGCCGCGCGCGCGGACCGAGCCGGCCGAGCCGGTATCCGACACGCAGGTGACGACATGAGCGACCTGATCCAGCACTTCGGCGCCAACGTGCGCAAGCTGCGCGAAGCGCGCACGTGGTCGCAGGAGCAGCTTGCCGAACACGCGGGGCTGAACCGTTCGTATGTCGGCGAGATCGAGCGCGGCGAGGCGATTGCATCGATCGTCACCGCCGACAAGATCGCGCGCGCGTTCGACGTGTCGATCTCGACGCTGTTGCCCGGCGTGTACGTCACCTGACGCATCCCGCTTCCTTTCCCGTTCGGTTGTGCCGTGTGACGGCTATAGCATGTTGAGCCGGCAGGTGCGTGCTTCCGATAATCCCCCCCGCGTCATAAGCAATCCCGTTTTTCATCTTAAGAACCCGGAGCCACACATGTCGACCGTTGCAAGCGGCACGGCCGCGCTGAGCGATCACGCCGCCCGCCAACTAGCGAACGCTACCAAGACCGTCCCGCAGCTTTCCACGATTACACCGCGCTGGCTGACCCATCTGCTGCAGTGGGTGCCGGTCGAGGCCGGCATCTATCGCCTGAATCAGGTGAAGAACCCGGAAGCCGTGCGCGCCGCGTGCACGCAGCTCGAGGACGAAAGCGTGCTGCCGCGGACCTTCGTGCCGTACGAGGAACAGCCGCGCGAGTATTTCCTGAACGCGGTGAGCACGGTGCTCGACGTGCATACGCGGATCTCCGATCTCTACAGCAGTCCTCATGACCAGATCAAGGAACAGCTGCGCCTGACGATCGAGACGATCAAGGAGCTGCAGGAAAGCCAGCTGATCAACAACCCCGACTACGGGCTGCTCGCGAACGTGACCGACGAACAGCGGATCTTCCCGCTGACCGGCGCACCGACGCCGGACGACCTCGACGAGTTGCTGACCAAGGTGTGGAAGGAACCGGCGTTCTTCCTCGCGCACCCGCTCGCGATCGCCGCGTTCGGCCGCGAATGCACGCGGCGCGGCGTGCCGCCGCCGACGGTCAGCCTGTTCGGCTCGCAGTTCCTCACGTGGCGCGGCATTCCGCTGATCCCGTCGGACAAGGTGCCCGTCGCGGACGGCAAGACCAAGATCCTGCTGCTGCGCGTCGGCGACAAGCGCCAGGGCGTCGTCGGCCTCTATCAGCCGGGCGTCGCGGGCGAGCAGGGGCCGGGCCTGTCGGTGCGCTTCATGGGGATCAACAACCAGGCGATCGCGTCGTACCTGATCTCGCTGTACTGCTCGCTCGCGGTCCACTCGCCGGATGCGCTGGCTGTCCTCGATGACGTTGAAATCGCCAAGTACCATGACTATCCCGACACCTACCGTTAATCCCGGCTCGGCCGCCAGCGACGCGCTCGCGTTGCCGCACGCGCCGCTGCCGGCCGGCCTGCCCGACCCGGCGGCGCTCGCGCGGCTTGCGTCCGAGTTCTTCGCGACGCCGCCCGGGCAGGCCACCGCGCCCGGGTTGTCGGCGGGCAGCGGGGCGGTCGGCGGCGTGCCGTCGGCGTTGCCGGCTGCCGCACCGATCCTCGCGTCGGTGAGCAATCCGGCACCGGCCGGCTCGCCGCTCGCGGGGCCGGGCGGCATGGGCACCGGCGTGCCGGGCCTTGCGTTGCCGCAAGGCAAGGCGCCCGGCGCGAACCTCGCGCCGTCCGCACCGACGCACGTGCTGTCGCTGGGAAACCGCGTGCCCGCGCTCGCGCCGCATGCGGCCGCGCAGAATGGGCTGCCCGACAACGCGGTGTCGATCGCGCCCGCGTTCGAGCCGCGCGTTGGCGGCGCGGCGCTCGGCGTGCCGCAGGCGAATGCGGCGGTGTCGGAGGGCGCGGTGAAGGCCGCGCCGGCCACGTCGCCGTATTACTTCACCGACGGCGCGCTGCAGGGCTGGCAGGCGACGCCGCAGGACATCGTCGTGCCGTCGAACGGCCTCGCATCGCCGGAAGCGTTCGGCCTGCCGGGCGACGACGCATTGCGCGACCTGCTCGCCGTGCATCGCGACGTGCCGGTGTCGCGCGCATCGGGCGCGGACGTGCCGCGTTACTTCATCGACGATGCGCATGCCGCCGAGCCGCGGGGCCACCTGCATCGCGGCGCGCACCCGCCGTTCGACGTGAACGCGATTCGCCGCGATTTCCCGATCCTGCAGGAGCGCGTGAACGGCAAGCAGCTCGTCTGGTTCGACAATGCGGCGACGACGCACAAGCCGCAGGCCGTGATCGACCGTCTCGCCTATTTCTATGCGCACGAGAACTCGAACATCCACCGCGCCGCGCATGCACTGGCGGGCCGCGCGACGGACGCGTACGAGCATGCGCGGGATACCGTGCGGCGCTTCATCGGCGCGGCTTCGCCGGACGAGATCGTGTTCGTGCGCGGCACCACCGAGGCGATCAACCTGATCGCGAAGACGTGGGGCGTGCAGAACGTCGGCGAAGGCGACGAGATCGTCGTGTCGCATCTGGAGCATCACGCGAACATCGTGCCGTGGCAGCAGCTTGCGGCGCTCAAGGGCGCGAAGCTGCGTGTGATTCCGGTCGACGATTCGGGGCAGGTGCTGCTCGATGAATACCGGAAGCTGCTCAACGACCGCACGAAGATCGTGTCCGTCACGCAGGTGTCGAATGCGCTCGGCACGGTCGTGCCGGTGAAGGAGATCGTCGAGCTGGCACATCGCGCGGGCGCGAAGGCGCTGGTCGACGGCGCGCAGTCGATCTCGCACATGCGTGTCGACGTGCAGGCACTCGATGCCGACTTCTTCGTGTTCTCCGGACACAAGATCTACGGGCCGACCGGCATCGGCGTCGTGTACGGCAAGCGCGCGATCCTCGACGACATGACGCCGTGGCAAGGTGGCGGCAACATGATCGCGGACGTGACGTTCGAGCGCACGGTGTTCCAGCCGCCGCCGAACCGCTTCGAGGCCGGCACCGGCAACATCGCGGATGCGGTGGGGCTCGGTGCGGCGCTCGACTACGTGAGCCGCGTCGGCATCGAGAACATCGCGCGCTACGAGCACGATCTGCTCGCGTATGCGACGAGCGTGCTCGCGCCGGTGCCGGGCGTGCGGCTCGTCGGCACCGCGCGCGACAAGGCGAGCGTGCTGTCGTTCGTGCTGAAGGGCTATGAGACCGAGGAAGTCGGGCAGGCGTTGAACGAGGCGGGCATCGCGGTGCGCTCCGGGCATCACTGCGCGCAGCCGATCCTGCGCCGCTTCGGGCTCGAGGCGACGGTGCGGCCGTCGCTGGCGTTCTACAACACCTGCGATGAAGTCGATGCGCTGGTCAGCGTCGTGAGGCGGCTGGCGGCGCGGCGCTGAGACGCGCGGCACGCGAGAAGGCCGCTTGCGGCTCCCGGCAACGGGACGTCGCAAGCGGCTTTTTTTCCGGCTCTGCGCATATTTCCCGGGAGAGGACCCGGCAGCCCGGCAATCGGCGTTCGTCGGTCGTGAGTCTGCACGGCACGCGAGCGACCATCAATGCGACAGCGCCGCGGCATGATCGTGCTCGCGCAGCGCGCCAGGAATCGCGCACTGCGCAAGTCCGCCCGCATCGATCCACGCGCGGGTGCGTTCCGCGGCCTTGTCGATCAGTTGCGCGCACTGCGAGTAATCGTATGACGACACGTCGAGCGGACAGAGCGGCGGCACGACATGGATTTGCGCGTGTGCCGCGTACAGTTCCAGATCGCGCACCAGTTGCCGCGCGATCACGAGCGTCAGCGCGTGCGTCGCATGCGCGATCGCGCTTCGCGGCGGCACGCGCAACGCACAGGCGAACCCGGCCGGCAGCACGACGATCCGCTTGACGCCGAGCGCGATCGCAACGGAGATCGGCGTATTGTTCGCGACGCCGCCGTCGACGAGTTCCACGCCGCCGATGCTGACCGACGGAAACACGCCGGGAATCGCCGCGCTGGCCTGCACGGCATCCACGACCGAGCCGGCCGACAGCACGACTTCGTGGCCGTTCAGTACGTCGGTCGCGACGATGTGGAGCGGCAACGCGGCCTGCTCGATTCGCCGGTACGGCAGGTTCTTTTCCAGCAGCAGGCGCAGCGCATCGGCCTCGACCAGATGCGGCCGGTTGCGCAGAAGCATCGCGATGACGCTGCGCATCGAGAACGGCATGACGTCCTGGCGGCGGATTCTGCACCACAGCGCGGCGAGCATCGCGACGCCGTCCGCGTCCGGCCGGCCGGCGAAATAGGCGGCATTGATCGCGCCCGCCGACGCGCCGACGACGCAATCGGCCCGTTCGCCGCTCGCGACCAACTCGCGGAGCATGCCGACCTCGATCGCGCCAAGACTGCCGCCGCCGGCGAACACGAAGGCGGTCGAGGGACTGGGATCGGAAGTCACGGTGCGCCCTCCTGCGGTTGGCTGCGACAGTGCTTTCTCCATCATGGATCGTACGGCGTACCGGATGTCCTGATGAAAACCCTGCCGGCACGCGGAGCCGGCCGTTCCGCCGACGACGCGCGCTGCAGGCCGCGTTCCCCGGAATCCCGCGATGAACCTTTTTTTGAGGGGTAGTGCGGAAACGTGACGCCGATCAACGCCCCGCCAGCATGCGTCCGCCGAGCCCCATCAGCAGCAGCCCGGCCGTCGTATCGAGCACGGCCTTGCGCCGAATCAGCAGCCGGCGCACCGACGGGTGCGACGCGAGCAGCGCCATCGCGCAGTACCACGCACCCGAGATCCCGATCGACAACGCGACGACCGTCAGATCGAACCATGCCGGTGCGTGAGCCGGCACCATCAGCGCGAAGATACTGCCGTAGAACGCGACGGCTTTCGGGTTCGTCATGCTGACCACATAGCCCTTCTTCGCGGCGCTCCAGTCGGAGGACGCGGCCGGCGCGGAAACGGGCGGCGGCTTGCGTGCGGTCAGCACCATTTTCAGGCCGAGCCAGATCAGGTACGTGGCGCCCGCGAGCCGCAGCGCGGTGTGCACCCAGGCGGCGTGGGTCACGAGCAGGCTGAGCCCGGCAATCGCGATCGCGGCCCAGGTGCCCGATGCGGCGGCGAGACCGAGTCCGGTCATCACGCCGGCGCGGCGCCGCGCGACCGCGGTCGACGTGACGATCACGAAGTTCGGGCCCGGGCTGGTGACGCTCAGCAGCAGGACGCCGGCGAGCGGCAGCAACGTGTTGACGGTGGTCGACATGGCGGCGGGCGGTGAGGCGGGAGGGGCTTTCATCTTACCCGAGCGCGACGACCCGGTCGCCGCATGGCCGCCACGGCAATTGTTGACGGCGCTGGAAAGGTCCAATCCAGAAGCAGCAATAGGTGCTGCGAATATGACCGATTATTCTCCCGATCGCAGTACCGGCCGGCGAACGCAAATGCTGTCGGACTGCTTACAAAATCAATTGCTCAGGGAGGCCTTTCATGAGACGCATCGTCGCTTCCGGTGGTATCGGCGCGGTTTTCGTCGTTGCAGCATCGTCCGCGTTCGCGCAGAGTTCCGTTACGTTGTATGGCCTCGTCGATACGGCGATCCGTTATCAGACGAACGCCGGCCCTGACGGCAAGGACTTGATCGGTATGACGGTCGGTCCTGAAACGCACAGCCGCTGGGGCTTGCGCGGCAGCGAGGATCTCGGCGGCGGGCTGTCGGCGATCTTCCGTCTCGAGAACGGCTTCGAGCTCGGCGACGGCAAGCTGCATGTCGCGAACACGCTGTTCAGCCGGCAGGCCTACGTCGGCCTGTCGAGCGACCGGTACGGCTCGCTGACGTTCGGCAACCAGTACGCGCCGCTGTACGACACGATGGGCGACGTATTCGATCCGATGACCGTCGGCGACTACTGGCAGGACAGCTGGGCGTACAACGGTATCGGCAACTACCTGACGGTGCCGAACTCGGTGAAATACCAGTTCTCGTACAACGGGTTCGGCGTCGATGCGATCTATGGGTTCGGCAATCATGCCGGCGCGATGGGTCTCGACAGCACGTACGGCGTGGAGCTGACCTACGCGCATGGGCCCGCGTCGATCAACGCAGGTTTCCAGCAGACGTCGGTGTCGTCCGTGAACGGCAGTTCGGTGAACGGCGCGAAGGTGAACTTCGTGCACGTGAGCGGTGCGTACCAGGTCACACCGTCCGTGCGTCTGCTTGCCGGCTGGCTGCACGGCCAGGACAAGACGGGCACGACGGACTTCAACATGCAGCAGGCCGGGGCGCCCGCATTGGGTGGCGGCAGCCCGAACCGGATCGACGATACGTTCTACGTCGGCGCGAACTGGCAGGCCACCGCGCCGCTGCTGATCACGGTGGCCGGCTATTACGGCCATGCGCGCAACGCGCAGCGGCTCGACGGCACGCTCGGCTCCGGGATCAACTACTCGGCGACCGTACTGGCCGAATATGCGCTGTCGAAACATACCGAGGTGTACGGTACGGTCGATTTCGCACGCGGCAACGGTGCGTTCGCGGCCGACTATCCAGGCGCCACCAACCGGCTCACGGGCAAGGTCGACCAGATCGGCCGGACCAACAATGTCGGGGCCGCGATCGGCCTGCGCCAGATGTTCTGATGGCGTTTGACGGCGGCTCGCACGGCGTTCGCGAAAAAAAAACGTGGCGACCGCTGCCGCCACGCGTCGTGGGTCAAGCATGTGGCCGCCCGGCTCGGGCGGCCACATTGACCGCCGTCAGAAATTGAACCCCGGCCCGCCCGCGCCCGGGCCGCCCGGCACCGCGGCCGGTGCTGCATCCTTCGGCGCTTCGAACACCGTCGCATCGGTCGTCAGCAGCAGCCCCGCGACCGACGCCGCGTTCTGCAGCGCGGTGCGCGTGACCTTGGTCGGATCGAGCACGCCCGATTCGACGAGGTCGCCGTATTCGCCGGTCTGCGCGTTGTAGCCGAAGTTGCCCGACCCGTCCGCGACCTTCGCGACGACCACGCTCGCTTCCTCGCCCGCATTCGTGACGATCTGGCGCAGCGGTTCCTCGAGCGCGCGCAGCACGATCTTGACGCCGGCGTCCTGGTCGGCGTTCGCGCCCTTGAGTGCGCGGATCGCCTGCCGCACGCGGATCAGCGCGACGCCGCCGCCCGGCACGATGCCTTCCTCGACGGCCGCGCGCGTCGCGTGCAGCGCGTCGTCGACGCGGTCCTTCTTCTCCTTCACTTCGATCTCGGTCGCGCCGCCGACCTTGATCACCGCGACGCCGCCCGCGAGCTTGGCCACGCGTTCCTGCAGCTTTTCACGGTCGTAGTCGGAGCTTGCTTCTTCGATCTGCACGCGAATCTGCTTCACGCGCGCCTCGATGTTCTTCGCGTCGCCCGCGCCGTCGATCACGGTCGTGTTTTCCTTGCCGACCTCGATGCGTTTCGCCTGGCCGAGCTCGGCGAGCGTCGCCTTGTCGAGCGTGAGGCCCGTTTCCTCGGCGACGACTTGCCCGCCGGTCAGGATCGCGATGTCCTCGAGCAGCGCCTTGCGGCGATCGCCGAAGCCCGGTGCCTTGACCGCGACCGTCTTCAGGATGCCGCGGATGTTGTTCACGACCAGCGTCGCGAGCGCTTCGCCCTCGACGTCTTCGGCGATGATCAGGAGCGGCCGGCCCGACTTCGCGACCTGTTCGAGCACCGGCAGCAGGTCGCGAATGTTCGAGATCTTCTTGTCGTGCAGCAGGATGTACGGGTTCTCGATCTCGGCGATCTGCTTGTCGGGATTGTTGATGAAATACGGCGACAGGTAGCCGCGATCGAACTGCAGCCCTTCGACGACGTCGAGCTCGTCGGCGAGCGACTTCCCGTCCTCGACGGTGATCACGCCTTCCTTGCCGACGCGGTCGATTGCTTCGGCGATGCGCTGGCCGATCGATTCCTCGCCGTTCGCGGAGATCGTCGCGACCTGCGCGATTTCCTTGCTGGTGGTGGTCGGCTTGCTGATCTTCTTCAGCTCGTCGACGGCCGATGCCACGGCCTTGTCGATGCCGCGCTTCAGGTCGAGCGGATTGAGCCCGGCCGCGACGTATTTCTGGCCTTCACGCACGATCGCCTGCGCGAGCACGGTGGCCGTCGTCGTGCCGTCGCCGGCTGCGTCGCTGGTACGCGACGCGACTTCCTTCACGAGCTGCGCGCCGATGTTCTGCAGCTTGTCCGCGAGTTCGATGTCCTTCGCGACCGACACGCCGTCCTTCGTGACGACGGGCGCGCCGAAGCTGCGTTCGAGCACGACGTTGCGGCCCTTCGGCCCGAGCGTGACCTTCACCGCGTTCGCGAGAATGTTGACGCCTTCGGTCAGCTTCGCACGCGCGACGTCGCTGAAAATGATTTCCTTCGCTGCCATGATTGCACTCCGTTATTGATTGACGACCGCGACGATGTCTTCCTCGCGCAGCACGAGGAATTCGTTGCCGTCCACCTTGACGGCCTGGCCCGCGTACTTGCCGAACAGCACGCGTTCGCCGACCTGCAGGTCGGGCACGATGCGCTGGCCGTCCGCGTCCTTGCGGCCGGGTCCGACGGCGATCACTTCGCCCTGGTCGGGCTTTTCCGCGGCGCTGTCGGGGATCACGATGCCCGAGGCGGTGGTGGTTTCCTGGTCGAGTCGCTTCACGATGACCCGGTCGTGCAAGGGGCGTAGGCTCATCTGTCCGTCCTGTTCTGTTGCGTCGAAATGGGTTGGCACTCTTTATCGGAGCGTGCTGACGAGTATAGAAACGCGCGGCGGCGCGATCCAATAACGGATTCGGAAAAGCATTTGCGCGGAGGCGCTATGGATGAGCGGCGCGCGGCGCCGCGAAGCGCAAGCGTATGATTTCGACATCGCACACTCGTCCGGGGAGCACATGAGCGTCGCAACGACACCGGAAGCCGGACATCAGCCGGGCTGGCTGCGCATCGCCTCCGCATTGTTCCTGTTGCTGTGGGCGAGCGGCTTCGTGTTCCTTAAGCTCGGGCTGCGCGACGCCGATCCGCTGACGTTCCTCGCGCTGCGTTATGCGTGCGTGGTCGCGCTTCTTGCGGGGCCGTTCCTGTGGCTGCATCCCGCGTTGCCGCGCACACGCAACGAATGGCGCAATCTCGTCGTCGTCGGTTTGCTGCTGCAGGCGGGCTATTTCTCATTCACATATCTGAGCCTGAAACTCGGGATGTCGGCCGGCGCCGTCGCGCTCGTCACGTCGCAGCAGCCGATTCTCGTCGGGCTGCTCGCGCCGATGATCGCCGGCGAGCGGGTCGGCGCGCTTCGCTGGATCGGCCTCGCGCTCGGCGCGGCCGGCGCGGTGATGGTGATCCTCGCGCGTTCGTCGGTTGCGGTGTCGTCGTCGTGGGCGCTGGCGTTCGCATTGCTCGCGCTCGCGTGCATCACCGGCGGCACGCTGTGGGAAAAGCGCTTCGGCACCAACGTCCATCCGGTGACCGCGAACCTCGTGCAATACACGGTCGGCTTCGCGGTGACCGCGCCGCTCGCGTTCGCGCTCGAACCGATGAACTTGCACTGGACCGCCGGCCTCGCCGGTTCGCTCGCGTACCTCGTGGTCTGCAATTCGCTGATCGCGATCTCGCTGCTGCTCGCGATGGTGCGATACGGCGAAGCATCGCGCGTGTCGGCGCTGTTTTTCCTGATTCCGCCGGCCGCCGCGTTGATCGCGCTTGTCGTGCTTGGTGAGACGATCGGTGTGCTCGCATGGCCGGGCATGGCGCTTGCGGCCGCCGGCCTGTATCTGGTGATGCGGTACTGAGCAAGCCGCACGTGCTGCCTCGAGTCCGTAACACAATTAAAAGGTTTTGATGGGGCGAGTGCGCTCTTGTGTACCCGCCCGAATGCACTGGACTATCCGTGCCCACCCCGCGGGCCGCAGTGCTTCTCCAAGGAAACCATGCAAGCTTTCAGCCCCGCCGAGCGCGGGGCTTTTCTCTGTTCCATGAAAACCGGGAGCTTGTGGCGTCGTGTTTCGAAAAGTAGATTCGCCCGACGGTAACGCTGGGGTGTCGAATGGCTTCAATTGCGATCGAGTTGGGTTCGGGAAAGCGCGCGACGCTGACACGCGCGGGAAGTGCAACGTTGTCAGTCGATCAACGCGCTGCGGTCACTGAGTTGATGCTCCACTGGCCGAAGTACGCGGGTCTGACAACGAACGCGATGACGTATCTACGAGAATTGGGTATTGACGCATTCCGTGGTGCCCCGCTCGATGTGCTCAGGTCTGCCATCGAGGGTGGGCGGGTCGTGGTCGAGATCGAACGCCTGGCGGTTGGTGGAGGCGCTTCTGGTGGTCATCCGTCCACGCCACCTTTCCCGCGAGCGAATCGTTCCACGAGTGTCGCGCCTATAGCATCGCTTCCGGTAGACAAGCCAATCCCGAGTTGGGCATGTCCAAGTGATGTATCGGCCGATGAGTTGATAAGCTATTTGGAAAGCGTCATAGAGGCCGCAGGCAGTCGTGTTGCCGACATCACGCGCGGACTCGTTGACAGTACGCCGCTCGGCGGTGCCGGCCCGTTCTTGCTCGATGATTTGCCGTTGGGCGCTGCTTTGAGCATGGCGGCTGTCGACCCGTTTCGCGAGGAACAGTGTTTCGCACGATACGAAATCGACATGGAAATGTGTGCGGCTGTTGGCGCGATGTATAAAGACCCCCTGACCTACGCGCTATGCAAGCAACGTGCTTTTGATAAGTACCAAACCTGTAGAGGAATGTGACATGAGCAAACCGAGACGCGCAACCATCGTGTTTTACGACGAAGATACCGAACAGGTTACGTTGTGCAATGTGTTTCGCAAGGACGTGCAGGCTGTCCTTGACCGCGAAATGAAGGCAGGTGTCGCCATCACGATCCCGCCGCATGCCGAACCGAACGACGGGTGCCCGATTACCGATGAGGACGCGCGAAGATTAGGCGGTATGGCACTGTTGATGCAGGCGGGCATCCACCCGGAATTGCGCGCACGGCTCAAGTTCGCGGAGGCAGGTTCCGTCGACTGGTCCCCTCTTCGCCGTCCTGATTCAGACTGAAGTTTCCGTGCACGGGCCGCAGGACTACCACGACGATCGCGTTAAAGGCGCCGATCGAGCAGGTGACCTCGGCGCACGCAGCTGACGCAAAGGAACCATCGCGGCGCTGGCCATGGAATACTGGCTCGCGCCGCATATTCCCGCTCCCCGTTAGCATGTGACGAATCCGACTTTGGGCGCCGCGCGGGCGACGCTAAGATCGCCGATCCCGTAGATCGAGCGTTCACAACAATGAAGAAGTCCGCCGCGCCGTTGCATGCTTTTCGTTTCCGTGTCGTCTGCGCCGCGATCGCCGGCGCGCTGTCGCTCGCGTCGTGCGGCGGCGTCGACAGCAATCCGCCGCCACAGGCCAATGCGACGCCCGCGGCCAAGCGCCCGAACATCCTGTACATCATGGCCGACGATCTCGGCTATTCCGACATCCATGCATTCGGTGGCGAGATCAACACGCCGAACCTCGACGCGCTCGTCGCATCGGGCCGCATCCTGTCGAACCACCACACCGGCACCGTGTGCGCGATCACGCGCGCGATGCTGATTTCCGGCACCGATCACCACCTCGTCGGCGAAGGCACGATGGGCGTGCCGACCGACGAGCGACGCGGCCTGCCCGGTTACGAGGGATACCTGAACGATCGCGCGCTGTCGTTCGCGCAACTGCTGAAGGACGCCGGCTATCACACGTACATCGCGGGCAAGTGGCACATCGGCTCGGGGATCGTCGGCAGCGCGACGGGCAGCGGGCAGACGCCGGACCAGTGGGGCTTCGAGCGCAGCTACGTGCTGCTCGGCGGCGCGGCGACGAACCACTTCGCGCACGAACCGGCCGGCTCGTCGAACTACACCGAAGACGGCAGCTACGTGCAGCCTGGCCAGCCCGGACAGCCGGGCGGCGCGGGCGGCAGCCCGGCCGTGTTCTACTCGACGAATTTCTATACGCAGAAGCTGATCTCGTACATCGATTCGAACAAGCAGGACGGCAAGCCGTTCTTCGCGTACGCGGCGTATACGTCGCCGCACTGGCCGCTGCAGGTGCCGGACCCGTGGCTGCACAAGTATGCGGGCGTATACGACGCCGGCTACGACGCGATCCGCAACGCGCGGATCGCGCGGCAGAAGGCGCTCGGCCTGATCCCCGCGGACTTCAAGCCGTTCGACGGCCTGCCCGAAACGACGGCGGCATCGCCCGCGACGGCGAACAACGGCACCGCGAACGCGAAGTACCTCAGCGCCGTGCATTTGGCCGCCGACGGCTACAGCGACTACGGCACCGGCAAGGTCGACAAGCTGTGGGCGAGCCTGAGCCCGGCCGAGCGCCGCGCACAGGCGCGCTACATGGAGATCTATGCGGGGATGGTCGAGAACCTCGACTACAACATCGGCCTGCTGATCCAGCACCTGAAGGACATCGGCGAATACGACAACACCTTCATCATGTTCCAGTCGGACAACGGCGCGGAAGGCTGGCCGATCGACTCCGGCGCGGACCCGACGGCGACCGACACCGCGAACGGGCAGGAGCCGATCTACTCGGCGCTCGGCACCGACAACGGCAAGCAGAACGCGCAGCGGCTGCAGTACGGGCTGCGCTGGGCCGAAGTGAGCGCGACGCCGTTCCGGCTCACGAAGGGCTATTCGGCAGAAGGCGGCGTGTCGACGCCGACGATCGTGCGTCTGCCCGGCCAGACGCAGCAGTTGCCGACGTTGCGCGCGTTCACGCACGTGACCGACAACACCGCGACCTTCCTCGCGGTCGCGGGCGTCACGCCGCCGTCGCAGCCGGCACCGCCGCTCGTGAACACGCTGACGGGTGTCGACCAGAACAAGGGCAAGGTCGTCTACAACAACCGCTACGTGTATCCGGTGACGGGCCAGTCGCTGCTGCCGGTGCTCACCGGCTCGGCGACGGGCGAAGTGCATACGGCGCCGTTCGGCGACGAAGCGTATGGCCGCGCGTACCTGCGCAGTGGCGACGGGCGCTGGAAGGCGTTGTGGACCGAACCGCCGCTCGGGCCGCTCGATGGCCACTGGCAGCTGTACGACCTCGCGGCGGATCGCGGCGAGACGACCGACGTTTCCGCGCAGAACCCGTCGGTGATCAGCACGCTGGTCGACCAGTGGAAGACCTACATGAGCAACGTCGGCGGCGTCGAGCCGCTGCGTCCGCGCGGCTACTACTGAGGACGGCATGATGCGGTTGCGCTTCTGGACGCTCGGCGCCGTGCTCGCGGCCACACTGTTCGCCGCCGCGTTTGCCGCCGGCTATGCGAGCCCGTCGGTGTCGCCCGCCGGGGCCTTCGACGACGCGAATCGCGGCCGCACGCTCGCGCCGCTCGGCTCGGAGCGGCAGTGCGAGCGCTACTCGGGCCTGCCCGCGCAGTGGCGCGACGACCCGAAGGCCGGGATGGTGCACCTGAGCGGCGGCGCGTTCGTGTTCGGCAGCACGCGCGGCTATGCGGACGAGCGTCCGGTCGGTGACGGCAAGACGCGCGTCGGCGGCTTCTGGATCGACCAGACCGACGTGACGATCACGCAGTTCGCCGCGTTCGTGCAGGCGACCGGCTACGTGACCGAGGCCGAGCAGCAGGGCGGCGCGGCGGTGTTTCATGTGCCGACGCGTGACGAGCTGAATGCGCGCGACCTCGCGTGGTGGAGCTGGGTGAAGGGCGCATCGTGGCGGCAGCCGCGCGGCCCCGGCAGTAGCGTCGACGGGCTCGGCAACCTGCCCGTCACGCTCGTCACGCAGCGCGACGCGCTCGCGTATGCGCGCTGGCTCGGCCGCGATCTGCCGACTGAAGCCGAATGGGAATACGCGGGCAAGGCGGGGCGCGACGACGCGTCGCTCGACGCGGCGCCGCGCGACGCGCAGGGCAAGCCGGCCGCGAACTACTGGCAGGGTGCGTTCCCGGTGCTCGATACCGCCGAGGACGGCCATGCGGGCCTGGCACCGGTCGGCTGCTATGCGGCGAACGGTTTCCGCCTGTACGACATGATCGGCAACGCATGGGAATGGACGAAGGACCCCTACACGGGCCCGCACCAGTCGCACACGAACGGCGACACGGCGGCCGTCGCACCGCCGACGCGTCGGCACGACACGCCGATGGTGATCAAGGGCGGCTCGTTCCTGTGCTCGCGCGATTACTGCGTGCGCTATCGCGCGTCGTCGCGCGAACAGCAGGAAGCCGATCTCGGCGCGTCGCATATCGGGTTTCGCACGATTCTGAGGGATGCTTTATGAAGCAGGTGATGCACGTCATCGCCGCATCGCTGATTGTCGCGTGCGGCCTCGCTCATCCGGTCCGGGGTGTCGCTGCCGAGTCCGCCGTGCCGGTTGTGCGCGTCGGCGTGACGCGCGGCGTGCATGCGGACATCCTCGACGAGGTGAAACGTGTCGCTGCCGCGCGCGGGCTGGGTGTCGATGTCGTCGCATTCGACGATGCGTCGCATATCGATACCGCACTGGCGGACGGTACCATCGACGCGGCAAGCTTCGAGGACGCGCAGCGCCTTGCCGCGACGCGTGCCGCAAAAGGCTACGCACTGACCGCCGTCGCGCCGACTGTCACGTTGCCGATGGCACTCTATTCGCGCAAGATCAGGAGTCTGAACGAACTGCAGCCCGGCGCGACGGTCGCGATCCCGGCCGATCCGCGCGGGATGGCACGCGCGCTCGTGCTGCTCCAGAACGACACGCTGGTGACGCTGCGCGACAAGGCCGGCCTGCATGCGACGCTGCGCGACGTGACGGGAAACCGGCTCGCGCTGAAGTTCGTGGCACTGCGCCGCGACCGGCTGCATGCGGCGCTCGACTCGGCCGCGTTCGTCGCGATCGACAGCGAGGACGCCGCGCGTGCGGGGCTGCAGCCGGCGCGCGACAGCATCAATCTCGAGGACGCACGCTCGCCGTATGCGAACGTGCTGACCGTGCGCGACGCCGACCGCGCGAAGCCGTGGGTCGCGCAACTCGTCGCCGCGTATCACTCGGACGACGTCGCGCATTTCATCCTGACGCGCTACCAGGACTCGGTGCGACGGCCGTGGTAGACGACTATCGCCTCGCGTGCAATGCGTGCGGGCGCTGCTGCAACAGCGCGCCGACGTTGTCGTTGCGCGAATTGTTCCGGCATCGGCACCGCTTCGTCGGCGCGCTGACGATCCAACGCGTGCCGAAGCGGCGCATCGGCGAACGAACGCGCACGGCTGGACGCGCGCATGCGCTCGACGCGGACGACGTCGCGGCCTTCGATGCGCTCGCGAATGCGTTGTTCCACCGCACACGCGGGGCCGGTGACGAATGGATCGCACTGACGCTGCAAGGCTACGACTATCCGTCGTTCGGCCGGTGCCCGGCGCTGGCCGACGACGGACGCTGCAGCGTGCATGCCGACAAGCCGTCGATCTGCGGCGCGGTGCCGCTCGATCCGATGCTGCCGGATCGCTTGCAGTCTCGCGTGCTCGCCGGGCGGCGCGAGGAGGCAGCGTGGCTGGGTGCACGTTGCATCGTCGGCGCGGACGACGGCACGGCTTCCGTCGATGCGGCATCGGCGATCCCGCTGGTGACGGCAGGTCAGGTCGCGGACCGCGCGGCGCTCGACACGTTTCGCGATGCGCTCGCGTTCGAGCGCGCGGTGTGGCGCGACGCGGTGTTCGCATCGCTGATCGATGGCGGGCCGCAAGTTCGCGAGGCGTTGTCGCGGCTCGCGCCCGGCGGCTACCTGACGATGTCGATCGTGCCGGTGCTGCTCGCCGTCGCATCGGTCTCCGCGCATTGCCGCGTACTGTGCATCGATTTCATCGACGCGCAGTGCACGTTGATCGACGCACGCGTCGAAGCGGCGCTCGTGCGCCGGCGTCTCGAGGATAGGCCGGCGACACGCGAGTTGCGCGGTTTCGCAGCGGCCCTCGAACGTGCGCGACACGCACTCGCCGCAATGCCGACAGCGACAGCGACGGCGACGGCGACGGCGACGGCGACAGCGACAGCGACAGCGACAGCGAGCACGCGCGCCGACGCCCCGCGTATCGACGCTTGGCTCGACGATCGACACGACTTCGGCGTGCTCACCGCGTGACGACGGCGGCACGCGACGCGTGCCTTACACTTGGCGCTCTTTCAACCGTCTCCGATGGAGCGCGCATGTACGCATCGACCTTCATTTTCCGCGCCGGACAATACGACGACGAATTCCATCGGCTCGACCGCCAGATCGCCGACATGGCACGCGCGACGCCCGGTTATCTCGGCGAGGAGACATGGGAGAACGCCGACGCGGGGCTGATCCAGAATGTTTATTACTGGGAATCGGAGGCGGCGCTGCGGCAATTGATGCAGCATCCGGCGCATCTGGAAGCGAAGGCGAAGCAGGCGCGCTGGCTGGACGGTTATCGCGTGGTGATCTCGCAGGTGCTGCGCGAGTATGGCGACGGCAAGCTCATGCAACCGCACGCGGGACAGCCCGCGTGAGCTGAACGGCGCTCAAAGCGCTTCCACGAGCAACCGGTTGCTCTTCTCGCAATACTCGTGACACGCGGCACGCGCGGCAATCGACGCGCCGTGCACGAACTTCGGCGCGTCGGCCCGCCGCGACATCGACACGACGATCGACGGCGGCGACGGCTGCAGCGGCAGCTCGACGACCTCGCCGCTCGCGATCAACGCATCGACGAACAGCACCGGAATCGCGGCGACACCGAAGCCGTCGCGCACGAGCTGCACGATCACCGAGATCGACGGCGAGCCGGTGATGCGCGTCTCCGACAGCGGCACGCCATGCGCATGCGCGAGCGTCCGCACGATGTCCTCGAGCGCGCGGTGCGGCGCGGTACCGCGCCCGTAGGTCAGGATCGGCTGGCGCAGCACCTGCCGCGCGAGGCCCGTGCGCGTGGTCGGCAGCAGCCCCGCGCGCGCGATCCAGCGCACCGGATAGTTCGCGAGCGCGTCGCAGACGACCGACGCCTCGTCGCTGCCCTCCACGCGAATGATCAGGTCGAGCTCGCCGGCCATCAGCCGGCGCTGCAGCACGACACTGACATCGACGGTCAGGTCGATTTCCAGTTGCGGATAGTCAGCGGCGAGGCGGCGCAGGTAATGCGGCAGCCAGCTGTGCACGACCGTCTCGATCACGCCGAGCCGCAGCTTGCCGCGCAGCGCGCTTTCGCCGGCCGCGGCGGCCTGCAGCTCGTGCGTCGCCTCGACGACGGCCTTCGCATAACCCAGCAGGTACTCGCCGTTCGGCGTGAGCCGGAACTCGCGGCTGTCGCGGTCGACGAGCACGGTCTGCAATTCGTCCTCGAGCGCTTTCAGGCGTTGCGAGATCGCGGCCGGCGTCGCGTGCAGCGCGGCGGCCGTCGTGCGGAAGTTGCGCAGCTTCGCGAGCGTGACGAAGGTTTCGAGGAAACGCGTGTTCATGGCGATCGGACGGACGGTGGACGCGCAGCTTGCCGGTGAAGAAAAGTGAACGGGACCGGGGAAAACCCCGAGATCCGTTAAGAAATTCTATACACGGGGCGCAAAAAAACTCGTTGGCGACAAAATTTTTTCTTTTCTATTCTTCGCCGTATCCGCTGACACAACGCCGTCACCACGACGACACCCCGATCCGCCACCACACATCATGACGCCTTCCGAATTCCGCCAGTCCGTACGCGACGGCACCTTCCGCCGCCCGACCGCCGGCCAGTGCGGCCCGTTCGCGCAAGCGAATCTCGCGATCCTGCCGAATGCGTACGCGCACGATTTCCTGCGCTTCTGCCAGGCGAACCCGAAGGCGTGCCCGCTGCTGGGCGTCGGCGAACCGGGGGCGTTCCGGCTCGACGTGCTCGGCGAGGATCTCGACATCCGCACCGACGTGCCGAGCTACAACGTATACCGAGACGGCCGCCTGACGGAGCGGGTGGAATCGCTCGAAGCGCTGTGGCGCGACGATTTCGTCGTATTCGCGATCGGCTGCTCGTTCTCGTTCGAGGACATGCTGGCGCGCGAAGGGATCGGGCTGCGCCACATCGAGGAGGGTCGCAACGTGCCGATGTACCGCACGTCGATCCCGAATCGCCGCGCGGGGATCTTCGGCGGCCAGCTGGTCGTGTCGATGCGGCCGCTGCGCGGCGCCGACGCGATCCGCGCGGTGCAGATCACGAGCCGGTTCCCGGGCGTGCACGGCGCGCCGGTCCATATCGGCCATCCGGAGGAACTGGGCATCGCCGATCTCGGCGCGCCCGATTTCGGCGACGCGGTGACGGTGCGCGACGGCGAGCTGCCGGTGTTCTGGGCGTGCGGCGTGACGCCGCAAACCGCGCTGATGGAAGCGAAGCTGCCGCTCGCGATCGCGCATACGCCCGGCTACATGCTGATGACCGACATCACGAACGCGTCGCTGGCCGTGTTCTGACCCGACCGACGCCGGCAGCCCGCGCGGCTGCCGGTCCGGCCCCGTCGCGGCGGCATGCCGCGACCGCAGACGATCCGCCCGGCCGGAGGGCGGCGCGCAGCCGCGACCCGACGATCGCGAGCGCGATGCACGCACGACACGCACGGTTTCGACCGCACATTTCGACAGGAGCATCACCATGGAAAGCAAGACCCTAGCGGCGCCCGCCGCCGATCCCGCGGGCCCCGCACGCAACGGCCTGTTCGGATGGTATGCGGACGCACAACCGCGCGAACGCCGCGCGTTCTGGAGCTGCAAGGTCGGCTACATGCTCGACGGGATGGATACGCAGATGCTGTCGTTCGTGATCCCGACGCTCGTCGCGACCTGGGGCATCTCGCTCGCGGACGCCGGCTTCATCGGCACGATGACGCTGCTCGCGTCGGCGCTCGGCGGCTGGATCGCGGGCATCTTGTCCGACCGGATCGGCCGCGTGCGCACGCTGCAACTGACGGTGCTGTGGTTCGCCGTGTTCACCGCACTGTGCGGGCTCGCGCAGAACTATCACCAGCTGCTCGCGGCGCGCGCGCTGATGGGCTTCGGCTTCGGCGGCGAATGGACGGCCGGCGCGGTGCTGATCGGCGAGGTGATCCGCGCGCGCGATCGCGGCAAGGCGGTCGGCCTCGTGCAGTCGGGCTGGGCGATCGGCTGGGGGCTGTCGGCGCTGCTGTATGCGCTGCTGTTCTCGGTGCTGCCGGCCGAGCAGGCATGGCGCGCGCTGTTCCTCGTCGGCCTCGCGCCGGCGCTGCTGGTGGTCGTGATCCGCCGCTACGTGAAGGAGCCGGAGGTCTACGAGCAGGAGAAGGCCACGCAGGCGAAGGGGGCCGACGCGCCGCGCCTCACCGAAATCTTCGCGCCGAAGCTGCTGTCGACGACGCTGCGCGCGGCGCTGCTGACCACCGGCGCGCAGGGAGGCTACTACGCGATCACGACCTGGCTGCCGACGTTCCTGAAGACAGAGCGGCACCTGACCGTGATGGGCACGGGCGGCTATCTCGCGACCATCATCATCGGCTCGTGGGTCGGCTACCTGACGAGCGCGTACCTGACCGACCGCCTCGGCCGCAAGCCGAACTTCATCCTGTTCGCGCTCGGCTCGATGGTGATCGCGTTCGCCTACACGTCGCCGGTGCTGCACCTCACGAACGCATCGATGCTGTGGCTCGGCTTCCCGCTCGGCTTCTTCGCATCGGGGATCTTCTCCGGGATGGGCGCGTTCCTCACCGAGCTGTTCCCGACGCGGGTGCGCGGCTCGGGGCAGGGCTTCTGCTACAACGTGGGCCGCGCGATCGGTGCCCTGTTCCCGTTCCTGATCGGCGCGCTGTCGAAGCACTACGGGCTCGGCGCGAGCATCGGGATCTTCGCGGTCGCCGCCTACGGCGTGATGATCGTCGCCGCGCTGACGCTGCCCGAAACGCGCGGCCGCGAACTCGACGCCGCCTGAGCGGACGCCAGCCCGCCCGCCGCCTTACTTTCCCTTTTCATCGAAGCCCTCACGCGGCGCGCGACGCGCGCCGTGCGGCGGCGCTCGTCCTTAGATTCAACGACGCTCCACATTCATCGCCATGACTGACCGACACACTTTCCCCGTTTCCTCCGACGCCGCGCGCTGGCAATTCTGGATCGACCGCGGCGGCACCTTCACCGACATCGTCGCGCGCCGGCCCGACGGCTCGCTCGTCACGCACAAGCTGCTGTCGGAGAACCCCGAGCAGTATCGCGATGCGGCCGTGGCCGGCATCCGCCACCTGCTCGGTCTCGCCGACGGCGAGCCGATCACGCCCGAACGCGTCGACATGGTGAAGATGGGCACGACGGTCGCGACCAACGCGCTGCTCGAACGCAAGGGCGAACGCACCGCGCTCGCGACGACGCGCGGCTTTCGCGACGTGCTGCGCATCGCGTACCAGAACCGCCCGCGCCTGTTCGATCTAGACATCGTGTTGCCCGATGCGCTGTACGAGACCGTCGTCGAGGTCGACGAGCGGATCGGCGCGCACGGCGACGTCGTCGCGCCGCTCGACATGCAGGGCGCGGAAGCGGCGTTGCGCCGCGTGTTCGACTCGGGCGTGCAGGCATTGGCCATCGTGCTGATCCACGGCTATCGCTACACCGCGCACGAGCGCGGGCTGGCGGACCTCGCGCGCCGCATCGGCTTCACGCAGGTGTCGGTGTCGCACGAGGTGTCGCCGCTGATGAAGATGGTGTCGCGCGGGGACACGACCGTGGTCGACGCGTACCTGTCGCCGATCCTGCGCCGCTACGTCGAGCAGGTCGCGCACGAGATGCCCGGCGTGAACCTGCAGTTCATGCAGAGCAGCGGTGGCCTGACGCGCGCCGATGCGTTCCAGGGCAAGGACGCGATCCTGTCCGGCCCGGCCGGCGGCATCGTCGGGATGGTGCGCGCCGCGCGCGCGGCCGGCTTCGACCGCGTGATCGGCTTCGACATGGGCGGCACGTCGACCGACGTGTCGCACTACAACGGCGAATTCGAGCGCGTGTTCGAGACGCAGGTGGCGGGCGTGCGGATGCGCGCGCCGATGATGAGCATCCATACGGTCGCGGCCGGCGGCGGCTCGGTGCTCGGCTTCGACGGCGCGCGGCTGCGCGTCGGGCCCGAATCGGCGGGCGCGAACCCGGGGCCGGCCGCCTACCGGCGCGGCGGCCCGCTGACGGTGACCGACTGCAACGTGATGCTCGGCAAGATCCAGCCCGATCACTTTCCGCGCGTGTTCGGTCCGCACGCGGACCAACCGCTCGACCGCGACGGCGTGGCCGCGAAGTTCGCGGCGCTCGCCGACGAGATCCACGCGGCGACGGGGCGTCGCGAGACGCCCGAGGCGCTCGCCGAAGGGTTCCTGGAAATCGCGATCGGCAGCATGGCGAACGCGATCAAGAAGATCTCGGTGCAGCGCGGCCACGACGTGTCGCGCTACGTGCTGACGACGTTCGGCGGCGCGGGCGGCCAGCACGCGTGCGGCGTGGCCGACGCGCTCGGGATGACGCAGGTGTTCGCGCATCCGCTCGCGGGCGTGCTGTCCGCTTACGGAATGGGCCTCGCCGACCAGACCGCGATGCGCGAGCGCGCGGTGGAGGCCGTGCTGTCCGACGCGTCGCTGCCAGCGCTGAACGCGGCGCTCGACCGGCTGACCGACGACGCGGTCGGCGCGCTGCTCGAACAGGGCGTGCCGCCGGAACGCATCGCGACCGAGCGGCGCGTGCACCTGCGCTACCAGGGCACCGATTCCGCGCTCGATGTGCCGGCCGGCAGCGTCGTCGCCATGCAGCAGGCGTTCGAAGCCGCGTACCGGCAGCGCTACGCATTTTTGATGCCCGGCACGCCGCTGGTCGCCGAACTGGCCTCGGTCGAGGCGATCGGCCGGTCCGATGCGCCGGTCGAGATCGCGCCGCTCGTGCCGCGCGACGAGGGCGCGGCGCCGCACGCGCACAGCGCCGTGCGCTTCCATTCCGGCGGCCAATGGCATGACGCGGCGCTGTACGTGCGCGACACGCTGCTGGCCGGCGACACGATCGACGGCCCGGCGATCGTCGCGGAGAAGAACGGCACGACCGTGGTCGAACCCGGCTGGTGCGCGCGGATGACCGCGCAGGGCAACCTCGTGCTGACGCGCACGACGCCGCTGCCGACGCGCCGCTCGCTCGGCACCGATGCCGATCCGGTGCGGCTCGAGATCTTCAACAACCTGTTCATGTCGATCGCCGAGCAGATGGGGCTGCGGCTGCAGAACACCGCATACTCGGTGAACATCAAGGAGCGGCTCGACTTCTCGTGCGCGATCTTCGATGGCGACGGCAACCTGATCGCGAACGCGCCGCACATGCCCGTGCACCTGGGCTCGATGGGCGAGAGCATCCGCACGGTGATCGAGCGCAACCGCGGCCGCATGCGCGACGGCGACGTGTTCATGCTGAACGACCCGTATCACGGCGGCACGCACCTGCCGGACGTCACCGTCATCACGCCGGTGTTCGCGGACGGCTCGGACACGCCGCTGTTCTACGTCGGCTCGCGCGGCCACCATGCGGACATCGGCGGCACGACGCCGGGCTCGATGCCGCCCGATTCGACGCACATCGACGAAGAGGGCGTGCTGATCGACAACTGGCAGCTCGTGTCGGCGGGCGTGCTGCGCGACGCCGACACGCGCGCGCTGCTCGCGTCGGGCCGCTATCCGGCACGCAACGTCGAGCAGAACATGGCCGACCTGCGCGCGCAGATCGCGGCGAACCAGAAGGGTGTCGACGAGCTGCGGCGGATGGTCGGGCAGTTCGGCCGCGACGTCGTGCTCGCGTTCATGGGACACGTGCAGGACAACGCGGAAGAGGCGGTGCGGCGCGTGATCGGCGCGCTGCAGGATGGCGCATACCGCTATCCGCTCGACAACGGTGCCGAGATTCGCGTCGCGATCCGCGTGGACCGCGCGGCACGCCGCGCGGAGATCGATTTCACCGGCACGTCCGCTCAGCTCGACAACAACTTCAACGCGCCGAAGGCCGTCTGCATGGCCGCGGTGCTGTACGTGTTCCGTACGCTGGTCGGCGACGACATCCCGCTGAACGCCGGCTGCCTGAAGCCGCTGACGGTGATCGTGCCGGCGCGCTCGATGCTGAACCCCGAGTATCCGGCGGCGGTCGTGTCGGGCAACGTCGAGACGTCGTCGGCGATCACCAACGCGCTGTACGGCGCGCTCGGCTGCGTCGCATCGAGCCAGGGAACGATGAATAACTTCACATTCGGCAACGATCGATACCAGTACTACGAGACCATCGCCGGCGGCAGCGGCGCGGGCGACGGCTTCGCGGGCGTCGGCGCGGTACAGACCCACATGACGAACTCGCGCCTGACCGACCCGGAGGTGCTCGAATGGCGCTATCCGGTACGGCTCGACTCGCACCGGCTGCGCGCGGGTTCCGGCGGCGCGGGGCGCTGGCGCGGCGGCGACGGCGCGGTGCGGCGGATCCGCTTCCTCGAGCCGATGACCGCGTCGATCCTGTCGAACAACCGGATCCACGCACCGTTCGGCGCGGCGGGCGGCGAGGCTGGCGCGCTCGGCCGCAACACGATCGAACGGGCGGACGGCACGGTCGAGACGCTCGAGCATATCGGCCGCGCGCAGATGGCACCGGGCGACGTGTTCGTCGTCGAAACGCCGGGCGGCGGCGGTTACGGCGCGGCGGGCTGAGCGATACGGCATTGACGCACGCGGACGCCGTGCGGCGGGGCGCCCGCCGGCCGGTTTCCGCGTGTTCCGGCCGGCCAATCGTACCGGTTCCATTCATGCCGCCGCATTGCCTGCGCGGTCCGGCGATATATTCGCTCGCACCGATCGGCGAGATATTGCAGCTAATACGGGAATAAGGACGCGCATTCACGCGCGAACGGCACCGAAAATCCCCGATTCCGCGGGCGGCGCAATGCGATCCGACCCCGCCACGGTACCTGCCGGCGCGTCGCTGCCGGGATGCCGCGATTTCCCGCAAACCCCCGTCCCACGGGGCGCTCCGGCGATTCCGCCGGCCTGGTTCGACGCGCTTGCGCCTGCCTGCGCGCATCCCGCCAATCATGAAAAAGCCCCGGTGCCAATCGAGTTCCGATTCCTTGACACCCCGTTCCAAATGTGAGTGCCAATCTTCATCGTCATTTGATAAGATGGGTTCCACCATTCGTTTGGAAAACCTGCGCGCGACATGCGCGAACGCCGGGTCGCATTAGTTGGAAACAAGTACGGAACGAGGGCCGCTGTCACAGGCATCACGACTGCCTCGCCGGGTGTGCGCGCTGCGCGCCCGGGGGACGGGTGCGGCCAGCTCGCCTCCGTCTACACTGTGCGTTTTTTCTGGATCGGGGCGTGTCCATGGATGACGAAAACGAAAGCGCCGTGCTCGAAGCGCATCTCGGTACGCGCAGCCCATGCTGGCGCCTCGGCAGCGACAGCAATGCACTCGAACTGGCCGCCGTTCGCGGCCTGACCAATGTCGCGGTTGCGCTGAGCGGCGAGCAGGCCGCGCGGATTCGCGCGCTCACCGGCGTCACGTCGCACCTCGTGCTCGAACTCGCGCTGTTCGGCGATCCGGTCAGCCTCCATCTGGTCGGCAGGAAGGTCGATACCACCAATTGGGCCGGCACGGCCTCCGCCTATTCCGATACCGCGTCCGTCGCCAGCGACCTCGCGCACGGGCTCGCGTTCGCCGAGCAGGTCGTGTCGGAAGTGAATTCGCTGGTCGTGATCCTCGACCGCAACGGCATGGTGCAGCGCTTCAACCGCCTGTGCGAGGAAGTGACGGGCAAGCGCGAGGTCGACGTGATCGGCCGCAGCGCGTTCGAGCTGTTCATGAGCGCCGAGCAGGGCGCGCAGTCGCGCACCAACATCACCGGCTTTTTCGCGAGCAACCGGTCGTTCGCGGTCGAGCGCTACATCAACACGGTCAACGGCCCGCGCCTGTTCCAGTTCCGCAACAAGTTCGTGCAGAGCGGCAGCGGCGCCGACGAGCAGTACCTGATCTGCTCGGGCATCGACGTCACCGAGGAGCGCAACGCGCAGCAGCGGCTCAGCGAACTCGCGAATACCGACGTGCTGACCGGCTTGCCGAACCGTCATGCGATCAGCGAGCGCATCCGCGTCGCGCTGGCCGCGGACCGCACCGACGTGCGCGGCCAGGTCGGCATCCTGTTCCTCGATCTCGACAACTTCAAGCGCGTCAACGACCACTACGGGCACATCACCGGCGACCGCCTGCTGCAGGACGTGTCCACGGTCATCGGCGGCTGCCTGCCGTCCGGCGCGACGCTCGCGCGGCTCGGCGGCGACGAATTCCTCGTGCTGTTCGAGCACGGCACGCGGCCGCTGCTCGAGGCGACCGCGCAGATCATCCTCGAGCGGCTGCGCACACCGATCCACCTCGGGCTGGTGGAGGTCTACACGAGCTGCTCGATCGGCATCGCGATGTATCCGCAGCATGGCGATTCGCTGGAAACGCTGATCCGCAGCGCCGACACCGCGATGTACGTCGCGAAGGAAGAGGGCAAGCATACGTACCGCGTGTTCTCGCTCGAGATGAACCAGAAGGTCGCGAAGTACATGTGGCTCGACACGAACCTGCGCAAGGCGCTCGAGGAAGAGCAGTTCGTGCTGCATTACCAGCCCGTCGTCGACATCGCGACCGGCGACGTGCACGCCGTCGAGGCGCTGATCCGCTGGCAATCGCCCGATCGCGGGCTCGTCGCGCCGATCGAATTCATCCGCTTCGCGGAGGAGTCGGGGCTGATCGCGCCGCTCGGCCGCTGGGTGATGCGCACCGCTGCCGCGCAGGCCGCCGCGTGGAAGGCGAAGGGGCTCGGCGTGCGGATCGCGGTGAACGTGTCCGCGCGGCAGTTGCAGGACATGAACATCGTCGATCAGTTCGCGTCGATTCTCGACGGCGCGGGGATGAAGCCGAGCCTCGTCGACATCGAGCTCACCGAAAGCAGCTTCATCGAGGACGAGGAATCGGCGCACGAACTGATGAAGCAGTTCCGTCAGCTCGGCGCGGAGATTCACCTCGACGATTTCGGCACCGGCTATTCGTCGCTGTCGCAGCTGTCGCGGCTGCCGCTCGATTCGATCAAGCTCGATCGCAGCTTCATCACCGGCATCGACCGCAACCCGCGCTCGCAGGCGCTGGTGCGCTCGGTCGTGTCGCTCGCGAGGGCGCTGAGTTTCTCGGTGGTCGCCGAAGGCGTCGAGACGCATGCGGAAGCCGAATTCCTGAAGCAGATCAACGTCGACCACGCGCAGGGCTTCTACTTCGCGCGGCCGATGCCGGCCCAGGCCTTCGAGGCCTGGCTCGCGGAGACGAGGAAGCTCAGGCTGATCGCCTGAGCCTCCCCGCATGACGGGCGCCGCCGCCGACGCGGCGGCGCTTCGCTCACATCACACCGTGCGCAGCTTCGACACGCGCCGGTTCTGCAGCATCACCAGACGTTCCATGTACGCGAGATCCTTCGGCTCGATCGTGAACGCCGCGTGAACCCATTCCTCGGTGATGTCCATCAGCTCGGAACGCGTGAGGTGGAACACGCGTTCGCGTGCGCGCAGCATCGCGCGGATGCCGTTCAGCTTCGGCTTCATCACGTCGATGAAGGTGCGCGTCGCGAGGTACGCGTCGCCCGCGTCGAACGTCTGGTCGATCAGCCCGCGATCCTCGTACCACTCGGCCGCATGAGGCTCGCCGGACGAGATCAGCGATTCCGCGAGCCCGCGGTCCGCCTTGCGCGCGACCAGCGAATAGCCGCCCATGCCCGGGAACAGGTTGAACGCGATCTCGGGAAAGCCGAGCTTCACGCCCTTCTGCGCGAGCATGTAGTGGTGCGCGAGGGCGGCCTCGAAGCCGCCGCCCAGCGCGCTGCCCTCGACCATCGCGATCGAGATCGCACCGGTGCCGAAGCCCGTGTAGATCTCGTACACGCCGTCGATGCACGAGCGCGCGTAGGCCATCAGCTGGTCGCGGCGGCCGCTGCGGATCGCGTCGACGAAGAAGCTCAGGTCGCCGCCGACGTTGAACAGCTCGGGGACGAGCGAGCCCGTCACCCAGAAGTCGAACGGCAGGCCCGAGTCACGTGCGACGCGCGCGAGATGGATGATGTCGGTGACGAGTTGCTGGTTGAAGCACGGCCGCGGCTCCGATCGCAGCATCATCCACATGACGTTGCGGCCTTCTTCGTAGAACGCGGTCAACTGCGTGAGTTCGCCTGCTTCGTAAAACGGGCGGCACGCCGGATGGGATTGGAGTTGCATGGTATGTCCTCGTGAGATGTGGTTTTCCAGAAACCGTCGCGACCGGCGTCGTGGAAACCTGCCCCCGGATGGCGCCGACCGCGAGGCACCGCCATTGTTGCGCGCACACAAATGTCGAATTGCGGGGAACAACGCAGGACCGGGACGCGGGTGGGCGTCCCGTCCGATGCGAACCGTGCGAGTCATGCGAATGACGCGATCGATGCGATCGATGCGATCGCTCGACGGGACAACGGTGAGGGGAGATGAGCGGGACCGGGCCCGTGGTCGTCCGCGCCGGTGAAGGCGGTAAGGGCCGCCGGGATGACGATGCCGTGCGCGACCCGCGCGGCCGGCCGGCGGGCAGTGCAGGCATGCCGCTTCGGGAGACGTGCGGCGTGCCGGATGCTTACGCGTTGAAAGCGACACCGCGCCGTCGGCCGCGTCTCATGGAATATGCGGACTGGTGCGGCGGCCGGGCGTCGGCTAGCTTTAGAGGATGACGCCGCCGCACCCGGCGTTCCGGGAGGGGACCATGACCGCAGTCCAGAAGATGTGGCGGCTGCTAGTCGGAAAGCCGCTGGACCCGCTCGATCCGCGCACGCGCCATGCGATCGCCGTGACGCCGTTGCTGGCCTGGGTCGGACTCGGTGCGGACGGGCTGTCGTCGTCGTGCTACGGCCCGGAGGAGGCGTTCCTCGCGCTCGCGCACCACACGCCGCTTGCGCTGTTCCTCGCATGCGCCACCGCGGCGACCGTGTTCATCATCGCGCTCGGCTACAACCAGGTGATCGAGCTGTTCCCGACCGGCGGCGGCGGCTATCGCGTCGCGACGTCGCTGCTCGGGTCGAAGCCGGGCCTCGTGTCGGGCGCGGCGCTGCTGGTCGACTACGTGCTGACCGTCGCGACGTCGCTCGCGAGCGGGGTCGACGCGTTCTTCAGCCTGCTGCCGGTCAGTGCGCAGGCGTTCAAGCTCACGACCGAGATCGTGCTGATCCTGTTGATGACGGGGCTCAACTTCCGCGGGATGCGCGAATCGATCATGGTGCTGCTGCCGATCTTCATCGGCTTCGTCGTGCTGCACTTCGGGCTGATCGTGTACGGCGTCGCGGTGCACGGCAGCAACCTGGCGGCGATCGTACCCGACGCGGTGCACGAGGCGCACGGGATGTCGCAATCGCTCGGCGTGTTCGTGATGCTCGCGTTGCTGATGCGCGCGTTCTCGCTCGGCGGCGGCACCTATACGGGCCTCGAGGCCGTGTCGAACAACGTGAACATGCTCGCCGATCCGCGCGTGCCGAACGGCAAGGTGACGATGTGGTACATGTCGACGTCGCTCGCGTTCACGGCTGGCGGCATCATCCTGCTGTACATGCTGTGGCATGCGCGGCCCGTCGAGGGCGAGACGCTGAACGCGGTCGTGTTCGGCAGCGTGATCGACCATCTCGGGCTCGGCTCCGCGTTCGCGCGCCACGCGCTGCTCGCGGCCGTGCTCGCGTTCGAGGCGGGGCTGCTGCTGGTCGGCGCGCAGACGGGGTTTCTCGACGGGCCGGCGGTGCTGTCGAACATGGCGTCGGACTCGTGGGTGCCGCGCCATTTCCGCGACCTGTCGACACGCCTCGTGCGGCAGAACGGCATCATCGTCGTCGGCCTGTCGAGCCTCCTGATCCTGCTGTGGACCCACGGGAACGTCGACGTGCTCGTCGTGCTGTACAGCATCAACGTGTTCCTCACGTTCAGCATGTCGCTGCTCGGGCTATGCACGTACTGGTGGCACCATCGCAGCGATCGCGGCTGGTTCAAGCACTTCTTCCTGTCGGCGCTCGGGCTCAGCGTGACGGCGACCGTGCTCGTCATCACGCTGATCGAGAAGTTCACGGCCGGCGGCTGGCTCACGGTGCTCGTGACGAGCGCGGTGATCGCGCTGTGCGTCATGATCAACCGCCACTACGCGTACACGCGCACGCAGCTCGCGAAGGAAGACGCGCTGTTCTCGGGGCCGCCGCCGGCAGTCGACGAGGCTGCCGCGCCGGGCCGGCCCGATCCGTCGCAGCCGACGGCCGTGCTGCTGGTCGGCAAGCATCGCGGTGCGAGCATGCACGCGCTGCTGTGGGTCAACCGGCTGTTTCCCGGGCACTTCCGCAACGTGATCTTTCTCGCGGTGGGCGAAGTCGATGCGAAGGCGTACGACGGGCACGAGCATCTCGAGCGCCTGCGTCACACGATCACCGAATCGCTCGACTACTACGTCGCGCACTGCCGTCGCAACGGCATCGCGGCCGACTACCGGATCGCGTTCGGCACGAACCCGGTCGTCGAATTCATGAACCTCGCGTCGTCGACGCTCGATGCCTATCCGAACGCCGTGTGCTTCGCGAGCAAGCTGATCTTCCGGCGCGTGAATTTCCTGACCGCGTGGCTGCACAACCAGACGCCGGTCGAGCTGCAGGCGCGGCTGCACGTCGAGGGGCGGCAGATGGTGCTGTTGCCGATGAATGTCGGGTAGCGGGGCGGCCGAAACGGGAAGCGCCGGCCGATGAAAACGATTCAACCTGACGCGTGGCGTCATATCGTAAGCAATAGAAAATAATTTGAAGAATTGCCCGGAAAGATTTGGCAAGATTCGCGCGCTTCGAACCAACAACAATTCTTTCCGAGAGACTTCATGACGATCGCAGCCACGACTGCCACCCGTTTCCTGCGCCACGGCCCGCGCGCGCTGTCCGCCGCCGCGCTGCTGTCGCTTTCCGCGCTCGCGTGCGCCGCCGGCGACGTGCCCGGCTCGAAAGACCATCCGCTGCTCACGCGCTTCACGGGCGCGACCATCAACGCCTATTCACAGACCGCGTTCGACGAGGCGTTCCTGCCGAGCCAGCCGATCGACGACTACCAGGCAGCCAAGGGCCTGGCGCTGGAAGGCAAGGTGACCCGTGTCGCGTACACGATCGGCGGCAACAAATCGACGCTGGAAGTCGAGCGCAACTATCTCGACGCATTGCAGAAAGGCGGATTCCAGATTCTCTTTCGTTGTACGCAGGATCAGTGCGGCAAGGGCAACGGTCTCGACTTCCAGAAGTTCGTGATCAGCTCGAACAAGATGATGAAGTCGGGCGGCGGCGAAACGTACTTCGGCGACAAGCACCGCACGATCCTCGCGAAGCTGCCGCGCGCGTCCGGCGACGCATACGTGTTCCTGCACGTGATGGACGATTCGGCATCGAACAAGCGGACGCTCGTCTACGAGGAAGTCGTCGAGGTGAAGCCGATGCAGACCGGGCAGGTCAAGGTGCTCGATTCCGGTGCGCTGCAGAAGGGGCTGGCCGCGACGGGCAAGGTCGCGCTGTACGGCATCTACTTCGACACCGACAAGGCACAGGTAAAGGCCGAGTCGAAGCCGCAGCTCGACGAGATGGCGAAGCTGCTGACGGCGAACCAGGCGCTGAAGGTGTACATCGTCGGGCATACCGACAATCAAGGGCAATTCGCGCACAACGCCGACCTGTCGCAAAAGCGCGCGGAGGCCGTCGCGCAGGCGCTTGAGACGACGTACAAGATCGCGCCGGCGCGGCTGGTCGCGAAGGGCGTCGCGTCGCTGTCGCCGGTCGCGTCCAATGGCGGCGACGCGGGCCGCGCGCAGAATCGCCGCGTCGAACTCGTGCAGCAATAACATCCCCCGACCGGACGCATGCGCCGCCGCGCACGCGTCGTCCGGTCGATCGTCGATCTCGCGGCACACATGGGTTCGTTCCGGGGCCGGATGCTTGAATGCATCACAACGCGAAATAAAATAAAAGCAGGCCTTCTTGTCATCCGGCCACTCCGCCGCAAACGAACCCGGCCGCGCGATGCGCGCGTCGTGCCGGGCGAACGTCCGGTTTGGAAGAACGGGGCGGCGGCCGGGCGCGGCAGGACGGCCGCGGGTTTCGCCGCGACCGGCGGCGGACAACGTCGCCCGGCTTGGTGGCGACGACAGGGGGGCATGACGATGATGGTTACGTTTCGGTCATCTGCCGCACCGGATATCGTGATGTTGCGCGATCTGGCGCAGTACCTGCTGGGGCTCGTCGGCAAGGAGCTCGACGTGCGCGGCGTGATTTCCACCGACGAATTGCCGGGCGCGATCGCGCGGCTCGAGCAGGCGATCAGGGATGACGCGGAGCGGGAAAGCGCGCACGAGCGTTCGACGCAGGCGCGGCGCAGCGAGCTGTCGCCGTATGCGGGCAACCTCGCGCAACGCGCGTGGCCGCTGCTGGACATGATGCGTGCGGCCCGTGAACAGGGCCGCCACGTGATGTGGATTGTGTAGGCGCGCGACGCGCGCCGGCTGCCCGGGAACCGGACCTCCGCTGCAAGGCCGACGGCCTGGCGTCGCAAGGCGCCGAACCGTCGGCCGTTTTTTGTGCGGTGGCGCTTTCCGCCTACGAATGGTGGTGCGTATGCGAGCGTGCCGAACGTCGCGACGAGCGATGCAGCAGCCGGTCGCGCGTGCTGTCGCGGCTGCGCCGTTCCGCGAAGAACAGCACCGCGAACACGAGGACCGCGAGCAGCAAGACGGTCACGACGATAGTGTTTTCCATGTCGCCTCCGGCAGGTTGCGGCCGGTACCGGTCGTTCCGACCCCGCGTTGCGAACGCGCATGTCGCAAACGCGCACGTCGCGGCAGGAGCGGGGCGCACGAACGAGGGCCAGGCCGTGTTTACGTCAGCATCGGCATCGCTTCGATCAGCGCGATCCCGAGCAGCGCGCCGATCGCGGCGCCGACCAGCTTCGGATACCACCGCTCGAGATGCAGCGCGGTCAGCAGCGCACCGATCAGGATCACGCCCAGCAGCGCGAACGCGATCACGAGATAGCCGATTTCGAAATCGGTGTTGATCAGCATGATGTCTCCTTCCCCATGTCGGCGTGTCGAATTCATCGGATCGTCATTCGTTTCGGCGACGTCGCATGCACGCTTTGGCTGTCTTGATTATATGTCATGGCGTGATATAAAAAGCGATCGGGCGCGGAGCAGGTCGTGAAAGTGCGCCAGCCCGCCTGCGCGACGCGCGCGGCGCTTCCTCGCCCGCCCGGTGCGTGGCGGCGCGGGCCGCCGCGCCGCGGCTTGACGCTCGCGGGCACGTCACCCACACTGGGCTGGACGACGGGGCGCGGCGTGCGCGCATGCGTGTCCGTTGCGTCCCGAGATGAACACGAACGCGCGGAGAGCTTCGACGTGGTGCGTTTTCCGTTCCGATCGACCGGCAGGCTGCCGGGCCGCACCGTTGTGTTCGCGGTTGCCGCCGCCGCCGCCGCCGCCGCCGCCGCCGCCGCGGTCGCGCTGGCGCTCGTGCGTCCCGCGTTCGCCGACACGGGCGACGAGGCGCCCGTGACGCTCATCAGCGATGTCCATGTATTCGTGATCCAGCACGACGGCTCGCTCGACGAGGACGACGATTCGACGCTGCGTGCGAACGATGCGAACGGGATCGATGCGATCGCGCAGCGCTACGTGTGGTTCGACAAGAACCTGGAGAAGGTCGACCTGGTCGCGGCCGAGACGATCGATCGCGACGGCGCCGCGCATCCGGTCGGCCCCGACGGCGTCCGCGACGTCCAGGAGCCACGTTCGGCCGGCGCGCCGACCTTCCAGGACGGGTTGCTGCGCACCGTCGTTTTTCCCGGCGTCGAGGCGGGGTCGAGCACGCGCATCGCGTTCCGCAAGTCGCGCACGAGGCCGGTCAACGCCGGTTACTTCGGCTACACCGTCGAACCGTCGCGCGAGCCGGTGGAGAACCAGCGGCTGATCTTCGACGTACCGGCCGACATGCCGCTGCATGCGGACGCGCGCGGCTACGTCGCGCTGCCGCCGGTGACCGCGAACGGCCGCACGCGCTACGCATTCGATTACCGGCACGGCCCGTACGACCGGATCGAGAACGGCTCGGTCGGCTATCCGACCTACGGGGACCGGCTCGTTGTGTCCACGCTGCCCGACTACGCCGCGTTCGCCGCGCGCTACCGGAACGCGGCCGTCGACCCGAGCGTGAACGATCCGGCCGTCGAGGGGCTGGCGCGCGCGCTTACCGCCGACGCCGCCGATCCGCACGACAAGGCGCGCATCCTGTACGACTGGGTGCAAGCGAACGTGCGTTACGTCGCGATTTTTCTCGGCGAGACGGCCGCCGCGCCGCATCGCGTGACGGACATCCTGCGCAACCGCTATGGCGACTGCAAGGACCACGTCGCGTTGTTCGGCGCGTTGCTCGCGGCGATCGGCATCCGCAGCGAACCGGTGCTGATCAATCTCGGCTCCGTGTACACGCTGCCGTCGGTGCCGGGTTACGGCGGCGGCGCGATCAATCACGCGATCACGTGGCTGCCCGATCTAGGCCTCTACGCGGACACCACGACGACCGGCATTGCGTTTGGCTACCTGCCGCCGATCGTGATGGACCGGCCGGCGCTGCTCGTCGATACCGGCGTGCTGTCGCGCACGCCGGCCACGCAGCCGAAGCGCCGCGCGGCGCGCGTGGCGATCGACGCGGCGCAACCGGGCGCCGCGCAGTTTCACGCGCTGGTGGAGGACGACGGCTGGACCGCGGAGCTCGAACGCACGCTGTTTCGCCGCGCGGCGCCCGACCGCATCCGGCAGCTCGCGAACGAACGCCTGCGGCAAAGCGGGCTGCGCGGCCGTGCCCGGATATCGACCGGCGATCGCCGCGCGACGGACGGACCGTTCGACGTCACGTATGTCGGCACGCTCGATCACTTCGTGTGGCCGGACGGCACGACGGCCGTGCCCGCGCTGTCGAGCGTCACGGGCGGCATCGCGACGCAGGTCGAGGGCTGGCTGGCCGAGCCGGTGCGCACCCAGCCGTGGGTATGCCTCGGCGGCACGTTCGACGAGACCGGCCAGATCGCGCTGCCGGCCGACGTCGCGGTGACCGACCTGCCGGCCGATACGGCCGTGCACGACCGCTTCGTCGATTTCACGTCGCATTACGTCTTCGATGCGGCCGCGCACGTCGTGCAGGTCACGCGCAGGATGACGGCGGCGTTCGGCCGACAGGTCTGTACGGCCGATGAATTCGCCGCGCTGCGCACGTCGCTCGAACGCATCGAACGCGACACGCAGGCGCAGATCGTCGTGCGGGCAAGGCAACGTTGAACGTCGCGCGCGGCGGAAGCGGTGCCCGGCGCGATTGCACGCGCGGCCGAACCGGCCGACGCACAGGAGAGGAACATGACGGAACGGGAATACGAGATCGCCGACCTGTCGAAGGAATTGCTGGGCAGGATCGTGCAGGGCGCGGTGATGAGCGGCGCGCCGGTGGATGCGCAACAGTGCGCCGCGCTGGCCGTGGAGTGCGCGACGGCGCTGATGGACCAGCTCGACGCGCGTAGCGGCTGAGCCGGCGAGGTCGATGCGCCGCGCGGACGTTGCTCGCCAGTGCGTTATTGCGGCGTTGTCGCCAGCGCTCCGCGGAGCGTGGCCCGCTGACGCCGGCAGTACCGCCCGAGCCCGACGATGCCGACGAGCGAGACGAACGACAGCAGCGTGAAGAACGCCGCAAGCGGCAGCCATTGCCCGCGGAACTGCTGGGCGAGCAGCGTGCCGATCATCGGCGTGGTGCCGCCGGCGATCATCGCGCACAGCTGGTAGGCGATCGAAATGCCGGAGTAGCGCACGCGTGTCGGAAAGGCCGGCGTCATGAAGCCGGCGATGACCGCGTATATCGCCGACAGGGTGACGACCGCGAACGAGATACCGGCGACGATCGCGACGGGGTTCTGCGTCTGGACGAGCAGGAACATTGGATAGGGCGTCGCCATCGACAGCAGTGCCGCGCAGGTCAGGAAGCGGGTCTCGCCGAATCGTTGCGCGAGCAGCGCGGAGACGGGCTGAGACAGCAGCTGGATGACCGTGACGACGAACAGGCAATCGAGGATGAACGACTTGGACATGCCGAGGTAGGTCGTCACGTACGAAATCATGAACGTGTTCGTGAAGAAGAAGCCTGCCGAGCCGATCGTCGTGGCCGCGGCCGCCAGCAGGATCGGCACCCAGGCAGTGCGCAGTACCTCGGCGACCGGATACTTCGCCACTGCATTGGTATCGCGCACGCGTTCGAATTCGGGTGATTCCTTCACACCGAGGCGGATGGCCATCCCGAAGAGGAGCAGCACGAAGCTCGCGAGAAAGGGCAGGCGCCAGCCCCAGCTGACGAAGCTCTCGTGATCGAGCGTCGTGACGAGCCGGAACGAGATCAACGACAGAATCAACCCGGCCGGGCTGCCCATTTGCGGGAACGATGCGAAGAACGTCTTGCGGCCGGCCGGCGCATGTTCGCTGGCCATCAAGACGGCGCCGCCCCATTCGCCGCCGACCGCGATGCCCTGGAGGATCCGCAGCAGGACCAGCAGGATCGGCGCCCAGATGCCGATCGTCGCGTAGCCCGGCAGCAGGCCGATGCCGGTCGTCGCGATACCCATCAGGAACATCGTCAGCACGAGCATCTTCTTGCGGCCGATGCGGTCGCCGAGATGGCCGAACACCGCGCCGCTCAGCGGTCGCGCGACGAAGCCGACGAAAAAGGTGCCGAACGACGCCATCGTGCTCAGGAAATGGTTGCTGCTTGGAAAGAACACCTCGCCGAGCACGAGCGCCGCGGCGGTCGCATACGTGTAGTAGTCGTAGAACTCGACGGCAGTGCCGATGAACGCGGCGGTGGCGGCGCGCACGGGTTGATGCGTGGTGGGGGTGGGTTGAGACATGGGCTGTCCTATCGTTCGTCCTGGGGGCGTTCGGCCGCGGCAATGCACCGCCTGCGGTGTCGCGGGGCTGCTGCGTGGTTTATCCGTCGCCGATATGCGTGCGTAAAATTCTGTTTCTTAATCGCCAGCATTAGTGGTGCTTATGCTCGACCCGCTGGCATGCACGTCGACCGCCCGCTGGCACGCTGCATGGCGCGCCAGCAGGCGGCGCGCGTTGTTTGCGTCCGGCGCGTCGATCCTGTCGCGCATGGCGCCGTTGCCGGATGCGGCTTGCGCGCGATCGGCGTCGAGCAAGGCGCGCGCTGCGTCCGCATCCGCGTCGCCGGGCGTCAGTGCCCGGTTGATCGCGTCGACGTGCTCGGCGAACACGGCGCATTTCGACTGGAACCCGAGCTGCGTCGACGTATCGAGGTCGAGCGCGAGTGCGTCCGGCGCACGGTAGGTGCAGGGCAGGTCGATCGGTGTGCAGCCGGCGGCGATGCACTCGATCAGGAACCGGCTGCGTGCGTGCAGCAGTTCGCGCCCGTCGCGCGAGCGGCGTGCACCCAGGCTGGCCGCGAGATCCTCGGTCGCCAGCATGGCATGGCGGATACGCGGGCTCGCGCCAAGCATCGCGCCGAGGTGTACCAGTCCATACGCCGATTCGATCGTCGGCACGATTTCCGTCGATCCCTCCGGGATGCTGTGATGCGCTTCAAGCGCCGTCAGCGCATCGGCCAGCCGCGCGAGTTGCAGCGGGGTTTCCGCATGAGGCAGGAAGATCGCGGCGGGCCGGCCCGGCATCACGCCGGCGAGATCGTCGTGGCCGTCTTGCTCCAGCTTGTTGATCCGTACCGCGCCGAGCGCGCCGCGGGCGGCCGCGTCGGCGAGCAGCGCGGTGATATGCCGGTGTGCGGCCGGCCGGTCGTCGGGCATGGTCATTTCTTCCAGGTCGGCGACGATTGCGTCGGCAGACGTACCGAGTGCGACGGCGTGGGCCGACGTGTCGGCGCCGGGCACGAAAAGCCAGACGCGGCGCAGCGCGGCGAGCGGTCGATGAGGGTAGCGTGTCATGGTCGGGAGCGATTGCGGGGGAAGGAAGCGGGCGGCACCGGTCATGCGTGCCCGGCGCGGGCAAGCATCGCGTGCAACAGCACGTCCGTGCCGCGCGCGACGTCGGCCGGCAGTGCGTCCTCGGCTTCGTTGTGGCTCAACCCGGCAACGCACGGAATGAACACCATTGCGGTCGGGCAGTACTTCGCGAGATGGATCGCGTCGTGTCCGGCGCCGCTGATGATTCGCTGGTTCGGGTAGTCGAGCGCGTCGACCGCGTGCTGAACGGCGTCGACGCAGGCCGGATCGAACGGCGTCGCCGGACTGACCCAGTGCTGCCCGATCTCGACCGTCACGCCGCGGCGTGCGGCCACCGTGCCGAAACGCGCGTGCACGGCGGCTTCCATGTCGGCGATCGTCTCGTCGTCCGGATGACGCAGGTCGACCGTGAACGCGATGTCGCCCGCGATCGTGTTGCGCGACGCATTCCGGATCTGCCATTCGCCGATCGTCGTCAGGCCCTGCGGAAAGTAATCGGCAGCGATCGCCTCGAGTTCGGCCGCCATGTCGGCGGCGGCAAACAGCGCGTCTTTCCGGTACTGCATCGGTGTCGTGCCGGCATGCGCGGCCTGTCCCGCGACGCGCACGTCGAGCCAGCGGATTGCCTGGCCGCCCGTGACGACACCGATCGGTACGCCTGCTTCCTCGAGCACCGGCCCCTGTTCGATATGCGCTTCGAAATAGGCGTCGAACACGTCGCCGGGCACGGCACGCTCGCCTGCATAGCCGCTCGCGCGGAGCGCATCGTCGACGCTTTCGCCGGCCGCGTCGCGCGACGCAAGTGCCGCGTCGAGCGGCATCACGCCGGTGAACGCGGCGGAGCCGAGCATCGCCGGCGTGAACCGCGCGCCTTCTTCGTTGGTCCATACGACGATCTCGATCGGTCGTTCCGTGTCGATTCCCGCGTCGTTCAGCGTCCGCACGACTTCGAGCGCGGCGAGTACGCCATAGACACCGTCGAAGCGCCCGCCCTCCGGCTGGGTGTCGAGGTGGCTGCCGCTTGCGACGGGCGCGGCAGCGGATTGCCGGCCCGCCCGTCGCGCGAACAGGTTGCCGACGCGATCGACGGACAGCACGAGCCCTGCTTCCCGGCACCACGTCTCGAACAGCGCCCGGCCGGCCGCGTCTTCCCGCGTCAGCGCGAGACGCCGCACGCCGCCCTTCGCGGTCGCACCCACCTGCGCCATGTCCATGAGGCTCTGCCAGAGCCGCTCTGCATTGATTTTCAGCATCGTCCAGGTTCCTGATCGGTCGGCCGTCGAACGGCCGGAGTTCATCGTGTCGTATTTATCGAAAATCAAAAACAATTAGTCCAATTTTTAATCGTTATCCTGAGTATAATTTTCACGAATGATGAGACCATGAGACCCGCGATGAGCAAAGATCGTCCCGACACCTACCTGAACGACCGCCTCGACTGGAACCTGCTGCGGACCTTCCTGGCGATCGCGCGGGAAAAGAGCGTGAGCCGCGCGGCGATGCGCCTGCACCTCACGCAACCGGCCGTGAGCCAGGCGCTGCGGCGGCTCGAGGAGCAGCTCGGCCTGCGCCTCGTCGATCGCCACGGGCCGCGTATCGAGGTCACGCAGGCGGGCATCGAGGTGCAGCAGATCGCCGAGGACATCTACGGCACGATCTCGCGCCTGTCGCTTGCCGACGTCGACCGCGATCACGACATCTCGGGCACCGTGCGCATCGGGATCGTCAGCGGCATCGACTTTCCCGCGTACGACGATTTCCTTGCCGAATTTCATCGGACCTATCCGCGCATCGAATTCGAAAGCCAGGTGATGCGCAGCGCCGACGTCGTCAACAGCCTGCAACAGAGGGCGCTGACGCTCGGGCTGACGCCGCGGCGGGCGTTGCCGAAGCGCATCGACGCCCGCGTGTTCCTGCGCCAGCACTACGCGCTGTTCTGCGGGCGTCATCACCCGCTGTTCGGACGCGACGATCTGCGCGCGGCCGACCTGGCCGGCCTTCCGTTCGTGTCGTTTACCGGCGACAAGGTCGGTGACCACATGTCTCCGCTGACGATCTTTCGCGACGAGATGGGTTTTACCGGGCGCGTGCTCGCGTCGTCGTCGAGCATGGCCGAGGTCAAGCGCTTCATCTTCGCGGGGCTCGGGATCGGTTGCCTGCCCGAGCACATCGTCCGGGACGATATCGAGCACGGACGTTTCTGGCGTTTGCCGCCCGACGAAGGCGTGGCCGACGTCGACATCTATTTCCTGTGGTCGCAGGACCGCAAGCTCAATGTGGCCGAGTCGGCGTTCGTCGACGCGCTGAATGCGTTCCTCGACCGTGAGGAAGCCCCCGACGCACCGGCCGTGCCGTGATCCGGACAGCCGTAACGCGAATGTGCACGGTGGCCGCCGCTGGTCAGTAGCCGCGTGCGACATCCACCACGTTGAGCAATGGCTCGCCGTCCAGCAGCCGCTGCACGTTCTGCGCAACCTGCTGGCCGATCGTGTCGGAGCTGGCGACCGACGCCATGTGTGGCGTGACGATCAGGTTCGGTGCTTGCCAGAGCGGATCGTCGGCGGGCAGCGGCTCGACCGGGAACACGTCGACGAGTGCGCCGCCGAGTTGGCCGCCTTCGAGTGCCGCGACGAGATCGGCGACGACGAGATGTTCGCCGCGTCCGACGTGGATCAGTTTCGCACCCGGCTTCAGCCGGTTGAACGTCGACGCATTCAGGATGCCGCGCGTTTCGTCGGTCAGCGGCAGCAGGCACACGAGGATGTCGGTGCTGGCGAGGAACGCCTGCAGACCGTCGTCGTGTTCAAACAGTTCGACGCCCGGCAGCGCGCGCGGCTGGCGTGCCCAGCCGCGCACCGCATAACCGCGTTGCTGGAGATCGACGGCGACACGGCCGCCGATCTCGCCGAGCCCCATGATGCCGACCGTGCATTGCGACGGATGCGCTTGCTCCGGGCGCAACCAGCGTGCCGCCTGCTGGTTGCGCATGGCAAGGTCGAGCCGGCGGTGGAAATGCAGCACGCCCCATGTGACGAATTCGCTCATGCCGCGCGCATGCTGCGGATCGACGACGCGGCACAGTGGCAGCGCCGGCAATGCGGGATCGGCGAGGATGTTGTCGACGCCGGCCGCGATGCTGTGGACGAGGCGCAGGTTCGGCATCGCGGCGAGCGCGCCGTGCGGCGGATCCCAGCACGCGGCGATTTCCGCATCGGCGGCGCCCGGCTCGCCGTGCATCACGACGTTGAAGGCCGGCGCGGCACGCCGGATCGATGCGACGAGATGCGACATGTCGTAGCTTTTGCTAAGGAGTGCGATTGTAGTCATCGGAATCGGTGGCTGAGGCCGGCCTGGGTGGCCGGCGCATGAGGAAGGGGTTTCAGCAGCGGTAGTCGGACGCGGGATCGTCGATCAGGCGGAGTGCCGCGCGCCACGCGGTGTCGGCGATATCGGCCGATTCGTCGCGCGTGAATTGCGCGGCCGTGCGCCGGCAGACGTCGGCGGGCGGCACGATCAGTTTCGCGCCACCGGCCAGCGCCTGCACCTGCGCCTGGCAGGCACGTTCGAGGAAGTAGATTTCGTGGAATGCCTCGGCAGCCGTGGCGCCGCCCGCGAGCAGGCCGTGGTTGCGCAGGATCATCGCCTTGTGCGTCCCGAGGTCGCGCACCAGCCGCTCGCGTTCGGCGAGGTCGAGGGCAATGCCCTCGTAGTCGTGGTAGCCGAGCTTCTCGTAGAACTTCAGCGCATGCTGGCTGATCGGCAGCAGGCCGTGTTCCTGCGCGGAGACGGCGATGCCCGCGGCGGTATGCGTGTGCACGACGAAGTGCAGGTCGTCCCGCGCGGCGTGGACTGCGGAGTGGATCGTGAAGCCCGCTGCGTTGACGCGAAATCGGGCGGGCTCGCTGGCTGCGCGCGGGTCGATCACGTTGCCGTGCGCATCGATCTTCACGAGATCGGACGCGCGCATTTCGTGGAACAGCACGCCGTAGCGGTTGATCAGGAAGGTCGGCGTGTCGCCGGGCAGGCGTGCCGAGATGTGCGTGTCGATCATGTCCGTCATGCGGAAATGGGCGACGAGGCGGTACAGCGCCGCAAGGTCGGTGCGGATCGCCCACTCGTCGGGCGGGCAGTCGTGCGTGCCGGCCGGCAGGCGTGCGTCTTCGAGGGATCGCATCGGTGTCTCTCCATGTTCAGGCATTGATGGCGGGGTAGTGTTCGCCCGCGTGGGGCAGCCCGTCAATTTCATTGTGCTAATGCGGATCATTAGCGCGGCGAATGCTCGTAGGGCGCGGTGACGGACAGCACGTCGGATACCGGGTCGCCGGCCCGCAGGCGGGCGAGCAGGGCCGGCTCCGCGCGGTCCGATGCGAGCGCGGCATCGATGACGGCAGCGAGTGTCGATGCATCGGCAAACAGCACGCCGTTGTCGTCGGCCACGACGATCGAGCCCGGCGCGACCGTCACGCCGCCGCACTGGACGGGCACGCCGAACGCACTTGCGCCGTCGTCGAGGCGCTTGGTGGTCAGTGCGCTCGTGCCGCGAGCGAAGACGGGTAGACCGATCTCCCGAAGTTCGCGCAGATCGGTTACGACGCCGTCGACGACGATGCCGGCCGCGCCCGTACATTGCGCGGCCGTCGCCGTGACTGCGCCGACACACGCATGCATGTGATCGCCCTGCATGTCGATCACGAGTACATCCCCCGCCGTGAGCCGCGCCAGCGAGCGATTGACCGCGATCGCGTCGGGGCTGCGCAGTTGCAGGGTGACCGCGCGGCCCACCAGCTTCACGTCGGGAACGAGCGCATGCAGCACGGGCGGTGCGAAACCGGTTTCGAGAAAATGGCCAAGCGTCGGGAGACTCACGTTGCGCAGTTGCCGAGCGAGTGCGGGATCGAAGGAACGTGTCATGGAATTCACCGTTCGATCGGCCGGCATCATGCGCGTCCAACGACGGGTTCGTCGCGATGCGCGTTCGTAGACAAATCGCGTTTCAACGTTTCGGTGAGCAGCAGGAGTGCGAGTGCCGAAACCAGTGCGGACGCAACCATGTACCATGCGACCGACGAGCCGCGCCCGGTCGCGGACAGCAGGGCGGTCGTCACGATCGGCGTGGCCGCACTGCCGAGCAGGCCCGACAGCATGTAGCTGACCGACAGCCCCGAGTAACGCACTTCGGTGCCGAACAGTTCCGCGAGGAAGGTCGCGATCGGCCCGTAGTTTGCCGCGAACGCGGTCATCATCAGCAGGTAGCCGGCGAGCGCGAACGAGAATTCGCGGCTGTCGAGCAGCCAGAACATCGGGAATGCAAACAGCGCCTCGGCGAGAATGCCGCCGATGATGACGGGCTTGCGGCCGATGCGGTCCGACAGGCGGCCGAACAGCGGCAGCATCACGATGCAGAGTGCGCAGGCGATCAACACGATCGACAGCATCGCACCGCGCGAGTAGCCGAGCGTCTGGGTGCCGTAGGTGAGCCCGAACGCGACCATCAGGTTGAACGCGGTGCCGGTCGACATCGTCGCGACGCCGCCGAGCACGACCTGCTTGCCGTAGCGGCCAAGCACCGCGGCAATCGGCAGCTTCACTTGTGCGGCAGCTTCCTTGACTTTCGCGAAGGTCGGCGTTTCGGTCGTGTTCAAGCGGATATACAGGCCGACGCCGACGAGCAGCGCGCTTGCGAGGAACGGAATGCGCCAGCCCCACGCGAGCAGCGACTCGGGCGTCAGCATCGCGCTGCTGACGAGGAACGCGAGGTTGGCGATCAGCGTGCCGGCGGGCACGCCGATCTGCACCCACGAGCCGAACAGGCCGCGCTTGCCGGCAGGCGCATGCTCGACCGCCATCAGTACCGCGCCGCCCCATTCGCCACCGAGCGCGAGCCCCTGGACGATGCGCAGCGTGAGCAGCAACACGGGCGCCCAGATGCCGATCGCGCCGTAGCTCGGCAACAGGCCGATCGCGAACGTCGCGCAGCCCATCAGGACCAGCGACACCAGCAGCATCGACTTGCGTCCGAGCCGGTCGCCGAAATGGCCGAACAGCGCGGCGCCGACGATGCGCGCGAGATATGCGGATGCAAAGGTGCCGAACGCGAGCAGCGTGCCGACGAGCGGCACGAAGCTCGGAAAGAACACTTTGTTGAAGACGAGCGCGGACGCGGTGGCGAACACGAACAGGTCATACCATTCGACCGTCGTGCCGATCACGCTCGCGACGGCGATGTGCTTCAGGTCGTTGGGGGTTGCATGAAGCGCGGGGGATGAGGCGGCGGGACGAACCGTGGCCATGGCGTTCTCCGGGGTGGGGCGGTCAGCGTTGAGATGACGGGCCGCGCGTTGAGCACGGCAGATGCGCCTTTATCGGAAGCCAAAAACAATAAGTAAAAGTGCGTTTTCTGATTGTTTGTATTAGTGACGTTGATGATGGGCTGGGCGGTGGCTAGCGCGCCTCGGCGCTGTCATCGGTGTTGCCGTGACCGTCACCGTTGACGCGCACCGCCCCCGGCGGCCGCCCGACCACGCGCTTGAACGCGCGGCTGAACGCCGCGAGTGACCCGTAGCCGAGCCGGTATGCAACGGCCTCGATCGTCTCGCGGTCGCGTGCGATCCACTGCGCGGCGAGCCGCATCCGCAGCTCGGTCAGGTAGCGCACCGGCGTCATCCCGGTCGCCGCGAGAAAGCGCTCGGCGAACACCGAGCGCGACACGCCCGCTTCGGCGGCCAGTTCCGCAACGCTCCAGTTGCGCCCCGGATCGCGATGCAGCGCGACGATCGCGCGGCCGAGCTTCGGTTCGCGCAGCGCCTGCACCCAGCCGGTCGCGTCGCCGCATCCGCACTCGACCCAGCCGCGCACGATGAACGCAGCGACCACGTCCGCGAGCCGCGCGAGGATGCCCGCGAAGCCCGCGCGTTCGGAGCACGATTCGCGCTCCATCGCGTCGAGCATCGGGCGGATTTCCGGGTAGCGCGCGAGCAGCGTGTCGACGTGCATGAATTCCGGCATCGTCCCGACGAGCGGCTGCATGCCGCCGAGATCGAGCTCCATGCACGCGCTGAAGATCAGCGCATCGCCGGCGGCCGGCTCCGTCGCGGCGCACGACGTCGCGCCCACCGACGCGACCGTGTCGCAAATCTTCGCGACCTCGAACCCGCCAATCTCGCGGCACGGCGCATCCGGATCGGACACCAGCGCATGCGTGCGGCCGTGCGGCAGCAGGATCGCGTCGCCGGCCTCGAGTCGCACCGTCGTGCCGTCCGCGTCGCGCAGCAGCACGGGCCCGCGCCCGACGAAATGGAACTGCGCGCGGCCCGGCGCATGGCCGAAGCTCAGCCCGAACGGCCGCGGCACCTGGATCCGGCGGTACTGCACGCCGCTCAGGCGCATGCCCAGCAGCAGCTCGCTGACGAGGTCGTGCACGTCGGACACGGGAGGAAGTAGAGGATCGGACATAGCGAGATTCGGACGATCGATCAACAAGAACGGATTGTATGTCATAGACCGTCCTGTCGTCGTTCCTTACGATACGCCGTCATCAGTACTTTCCCTATACGACTCGGAACCACGCATGAATCCCGGAATCTCCTCTGCCGCCACCACGGCGGCTCCCCGCGAGCCGGCCTGGGGTGCCGTGTTCGCGATGACGCTCGGCGTGTTCGGTCTCGTCACCGCCGAATTCCTGCCCGCGAGCCTGCTCACGCCGATGGCCGACAGCCTCGGCGTGACCGAAGGCGTGGCCGGCCAGGCCGTCACGGCCACCGCGACGGTCGCGCTCGTCACGAGCCTCCTGATTTCGGCGCTGACACGCACGATCGACCGCCGGCGCGTGCTGCTCGCGTTCTCCCTGCTGCTCGTCGCGTCGAATCTCGCGGTCGCGTTCGCGCCCAACCTGGCGACGCTGCTGATCGGCCGCGTCGTGCTCGGCGTCGCGCTCGGCGGCTTCTGGACGATGGCGACGGCCACCGCGATGCGGCTCGTGCCGACCGCGATGGTGCCGCGCGCGCTGTCGATCATCTTCAGCGGCGTGGCGGTCGCGACGATCGCGTCCGCGCCAATGGGCAGCTACTTCGGGCACCTGATCGGCTGGCGCAACGTGTTCCTGATCGCGGCCGGGCTCGGCGGCATCGCGTTCGTGTCGCAGGTCATGACGCTGCCGTCGATGCCGCCGAGCGGCACGACGCGGCTGCGCACGCTCGTCGACGTGCTGCGCCGGCCGACCGTCGGCCTCGGGATGTTCGCGACGATCCTCGTGTTCACCGGGCATTTCGCGTTCTTCACGTATCTGCGCCCATTCCTCGAACAGGTTGCCGGCGTCGGCGTGAACGGGCTGTCGGCGATCCTGCTCGGCTACGGGATCGCGAATTTCGTCGGCACGTCGCTCGCGGGCCGCGTGCTCGAGCACCGGCTGCGGCCGATGCTGATCGGGATGCCGGCGCTGATGGTCGTGCTCGGCATCGCGCTCGTCGCGCTCGGCCGCGCGCCGATGATCGACGCGGTGCTCGTCGCGTTGTGGGGGATGGCGTTCGGCGGCGTGCCGGTCGCCTGGTCGACGTGGGTCACGCGCACCGTGCCCGATGAAGCCGAGAGCGCGGGCGGGCTGATCGTCGCGGCGATCCAGCTCGCGATCGCGACGGGCGCGGCGGCAGGCGGCGTCGTGTTCGACGCGAACGGCGCGGGCGGCGTGTTCCTCGGGGCGGCCGCGGTGCTGGCCGTCGCGGTTGCGACGATCGTGACCGGGGTGCCGAAGCGGGTCGGCGTGGCGCCGGCGCTGGCGGAGTGATGGGCGTGCGGACCGATCGACGCGGGCGTGGATCGGCCCGCTGCCTGGTCCGTCGAAAACCCGAGGTGTCCTGATGAAATGACCGGCGCGGGCACGTTGCATCATGCGATGTGCCCGCGTCGTGCTTCATGCGGCTTTCATCGGGCGGTCAGCCGCCTTGCTTCATCACCGCGAGCGCCTTCGTCGCCCGCAGGCAAAAGGGTACGGCCCGTGACTGATGCGCGCCACCGGCTGACGGAACTCGCAGAGCGTGCCGCTTCAGCCGCGCGTGGCTGGATCCTCCGACAGCGCGCGCAACTGGCCGCGCAACACATCGACTTCTCCTGCCGCGAACGGCCGTTCGATCTCGGCATGCGTTTGCTGCCAGAGCGGGAACGCTTCGGCCAGCAGTTGATGACCGGCCGGCGTGAGTTCGAGCAGGCGGCTGCGCTTGTCGTCCGGATCCTGCACGATCGTCACCAGCCCGCGCCGCTCGAGCGGCTTGAGCGCGGCGGTCAGCGTGGTGCGGTCCATCGCGAGCAGCGACGCGACCGATTTCATCGTGGCCGGCTTTGGCCGGTTCAGCGACATCAACAGCGAGAACTGGCCGTTGGTGAGATCCAGCGGACGCAGCGCATCGTCGAAGATGCGCGCGAGATTGCGCGCCGCGCGCTGCATGTGCAGGCACAGGCAGCAATCGCGCACCATCAGCGTCGTTTCGAAAGGAAGCTTTTCTTTGCGTGCCATGTTGCAATTGTGTTGATATCAACCTATCTTGTCAAGGGCGAGGAGCGGCAGCCCGCCGTTCCCGCCACCGGACGGAGGAAGCATGAGTGCGCAACAGCAGTTGTATCTCGCGGTATTCCTCGGCAGCAAGGATAGCCCGGGCATGAAGGCGTGGATGGCGCTACCGGAGGAGGAGCGGCGCACGCGGGAGCGGGAAGGGATCGCCGCGTGGCATGCGTGGGTCGACCGACATCGCGATGCGATCGTCGAGCCCGGCGGGCCGCTCGGCAAGACCAAGACCATCGGCAAGGGCGGCGTCACGGATACCGCCAATGCGATGAGCGGCTTCACCGTCGTGCGGGCCGCATCGCACGACGCGGCCGCCGCGCTGTTCGAAGGCCATCCGCATTTCACGCTGTTTCCGGGCGACGCGATCGACGTGATGCCGGTGCTGGCCGTGCCCGGCATGTGAGCAATGGCAGGCGCTGCGCGCGCGGTCGTCGAGGTCGATGGGCGGTTGCCTGCGCGCGGAGATCTTCCCCGACATTTTCGATGGAGACATTGCGATGAAGCTTTACGGATTCGCGGGCACGCGTTCGCAACGCGCGCTCTGGGGGCTCAAGGAACTGGATGCGGATTTCGAGTTCGTGTCGGTCAACCTGCTGGCGGGCGAGCACAAGCGGCCCGAATTCCTGCGCCTCAATCCGGCCGGCAAGGTGCCCGTGCTGGTCGACGGCGACCTCGTGATTCCCGAGTCGGCCGCGATCGTGCTGTATCTCGCGGACAAGTACCCGGAGAAGGCGCTGTTGCCCACCGATCCGGCGCTGCGTGCGCAGGCCTATCGATGGGTCATGTTCGCGGTGACGGAACTCGAGCAGCCGCTGTGGCGCATTACGCGGCATACGTTCCTCTATCCGCCGGAGAAGCGGCTGCCGGCCGATATCGAACTCGCGCGCGAGGATTTCAAGGCGATGGCCGCGATCCTCGACAAGCATCTCGAAGGGCGTGAATTCATCGTTGGCGACACGCTGACGGTGGCCGATTGCGTGACGGCGTATCTGATCGACTGGGCGAGCGAGTGCCATCTGATCGAACCGTTCCCGCAACTGCAGGCGTATCTCGAGCGGCTCTATGCGCGGCCGAAGGCGCCACAGCGGATCGCGGAGGCGAGGAAGGCGGCGTGATGCGGTGGTCGGTCGTGCCGGCGGGTGCGATCGACCACGAACATTGTTGCAGACCGTTGCCATTCGCTGGACGTGAATCTGACCATCCTTTATTTCTTCAGCTTCCGAGAAAAATGACGGTTGCTGAGAGAGAAGCATGGCCCGAGAACGAGATACGCAACGCGCGCTCACGCAATGGATAACCGGTCGTCAGTCGTATTTCCCTGAGGTGCTCGGCGCACCTGCGGCGCAGGATCTGTCGATCATGTCGTTCGTGCTCGACGAGCGGCTCGGCGAATCAGCTGTGCTCCGGAATCCGTCGCTTTACCCGCATGCGGCCGGGCGGCTCGAAGTACGTGCCGAAGCGCACGAGTCCGGTCTTCTTCAGGTGGCACGTCATCTCGAAACTAACCAGCACGCCGGGATCGTCGTTCTTGAGAATCTCGACGTCGATCGCGCGGATGCGCGGCTCGTACTTCAGCAGCGTCGCTTCCATCTGTTCCTTGAGCAGGTGCGCGGACGCCGGCAGCGCCTTGTAGATGTT
>NZ_QTPO01000028.1 GCF_003853645.1 Burkholderia sp. Bp9143
GAATCTGCGTTTTACCCCCGCTTCTGCTGGCGCCATTACGCCGCCCATCCCTGGCTCCTTTACGCCGCCCGTTGACACAGCGAGATCGTCACGCGCGGACAGGCGCGGCAGTACATCGAGGAACTGATGCCGACGCTGCTGCAGGCGCGCGCGGCGCATCGACGCCGCAGGCATGGCGGGAAGCATCGTTGAGGCGGCGGGTGGCCGATCGCTGACGGCTGACGGCTGACGGCTAGAGGCTGACGGCTAGAGGCTAGAGGCGAACGGCGGGCCTCCCGCGCCACGCCACGCGCGCCGACACCCGCGCGGCCAGCAACGCAGGATCATACCGACTGCCGCGCGCGCTGCACGCTGACCGCCGACCCGGCCGCCCCCGCCAGCTGCACCGCCGCGCCGGCGAACATCGCCGCGCGCAAGCCTGCCGTGCCGCCATGCGCGGCCGCGAACAGTGTGCCGAGCACCGCGATCCCGAGCGTCGCGCCGGTCATCCGCGCGACGTTGACGAGCGCGCTCGCGGTGCCCGAGCGCGCGGCATCCACCGCGCCGACGGCGACGGTCATCAGCGGCCCGGTCGCGATCCCCATGCCGAGCCCCGTCAACGCGAGCCCGATCTCGGCGCCGAGCAGGCCCGGCGAATCCGCCGACGCGCCGATCACCGCGAGCCCGCTCGCGATCACGGCGACACCGCCGGCCGTCGTCACCCGCGTGCCGACGCGCTCCGACAACGGCCCCGAGCACGGCGACACGGCGACGAACACGAGCGCCATCGGCAGCAGCGCGAGGCCCGCGCCGGTCGAGTCGAGACGGCCGATGCTCTGCCACGTGAGCGGCAGCAGGAACAGCACGCCATACATCCCGAACGTCATGCCGGTGGTCGCGGCGATCGCGCCGCGAATCGCGCCGAGCCGGAAGATGTCGAGCGGCACCAGCGCGGCCTCGCCGTGCCGCCGTTCGATCGCGACGAAGGCGACGAACGACGCGATCGCGCCACAGCCGGCGATCGCACTGGCGACCGGCGTATCGCGGAACACGATCGCCGCATACGCGAGCGTGCCGAGCGCGAGCGCGCCGGCGACCTGCGCGCCACCGTCGACGTGCCGGCCGCGCGGATCGGACGACTCGGGCACCGAGGCAATCGCGAGCAGCATCGCCGCGATGCTCAGCGGCACGACCACGAAGAAGATGCTGCGCCAGCCGAAGTGCCGGATCAGTACGCCGCCGAGGGTCGGCCCGATCGCCATCGCGACGCCGTTGCACGCGGCCCAGATGCCGAGCGCCCGGCCGCGCTCGACCGGATCGCGCCATACGACGCGCACGATCGCGAGCGACGCCGGCAGCAGCAGCGCCGCGCCGACGCCGGCCAGCGCGCGTGCGCCGATCAGCACCGACACCGACGGCGCGAGCGCGCACAGCAGCGACGCGACGGTAAACACGGCCGTGCCGGCCATGAAGATGCGACGCCTGCCCAGCAGGTCGGCGAGCAGCCCGCCGGTCAGCAGCAGCACCGCGTACGTGAGGTTGTAGCTGTCGACCACCCATTGCAATGCGCCTACGCCGGCGTGGAAATACGTGCCGATCGTGCGCGTCGCGAGATTGACGACAGCCGTGTCGACCTGCGCGACCAGCACGGCAAGGCACAGCGTCACGAGGGTCATGCCGCGGCGTTTGACGACGCGGTTGGCAAGCGCGGTGAGGTCTCCGGTATGGGCCATGGGCGACATTCCTAGACGGGGGATCGTGCGAGGTTAAGCGCCGCCTGCCGCCAGCGTGGTGTCAGCAGGCGAGGGCAGCAGGCGCGCAAGCGGCGTGCCCGTGCGTATCCCGATCCGATGCGCCGGCAAGAAAAAACGGGGCTTGCGCCCCGTTCCTTGCCGCTTCCCGATCAAGACCGATCGCGATCGATCAGGCCGCCACCGCCCGTGCCCGCGCCATCGTCAGCGCCGCATCCTCGATCATGTCCTCCTGCCCGCCGACGAGCCGCTGCCGGCCGAGTTCGACGAGGATGTCGCGCGCCGGAATCCCGTATTTCGCTTCCGCACGCTTCGCGAACAGCAGGAACGACGAGTAGACGCCCGCGTAGCCGAGCGTCAGCGCATCGCGGTCGAGGCGAATCGGCGCGTCCATGATCGGCACGACGAGATCCTCGGCCACGTCGGAAATCGCGAACACGTCGACGCCGGTCTCGATCCCCATCCGGTCGCACACCGCGACGAACACTTCCATCGGCGTATTGCCCGCGCCCGCACCAAGGCCGGCCGCGGCCGCGTCGATCCGGTTCGCGCCGGCGGCGACCGCCGCGACCGAGTTCGCGACGCCCATCGCGAGGTTATGGTGGCCGTGGAAGCCGAGTTCCGTTTCCGGCTTCAGCGCGGCGCGCACCTGGCCGATCCGCGCGGTCACGTCGTCGGGCAGCATGTGGCCGGCCGAATCGGTGATGTAGATGCAGTTCGCGCCGTACGACTCCATCAGCTTCGCCTGCACGACGAGCTGCTCGGGCGATGACATGTGCGCCATCATCAGGAATCCGACCGTATCGAGGCCGAGCGTGCGCGCAAGGCCGATATGCTGTTCCGACACGTCCGCCTCGGTGCAGTGCGTCGCGACGCGGATCGTGCCGACGCCGAGTGCGTGGGCCATGCGCAGGTGCTCGACGGTGCCGATGCCGGGCAGCAGCAGCGCCGACACCTTCGCCTGCTTCAGTTCCGGAATCACGGCGCTCAGGTACGCCTCGTCGGTGTGCGCGGGGAAACCGTAGTTGACGGACGCGCCGCCGAGCCCGTCGCCGTGCGTGACCTCGATCAGCGGCACGCCGGCCGCATCGAGCCCGCGCGCGATGTTGCGCATCTGGTCGAGCGTGATCTGGTGACGTTTCGGGTGCATCCCGTCGCGCAGCGACATGTCGTGGACGGTGATCTTCTTGCCTGCAAGTGACATCGTGTGACTCCTCGGCTCAAGCGGTGGCGGCCGTCGCGGCCAGCATCTGTTCGGCGAAACGCTCGGCCGTGGCGGCCGCGGCGGCGGTCATGATGTCGAGGTTGCCCGCGTACTTCGGCAGGTAGTCGCCGAGCCCCTCGACTTCCATGAACACCGACACGCGGTTGCCGTCGAACACCGGGCCGTTCTTCAGCGTGTAGCCGGGCACGTAGCGCTGCACTTCCTTGACCATCGCATGCACCGACGCCGTGATCGCGTCGACGTCGGGCGGGCCGTCGGTCAGGCAGTGGATCGTGTCGCGCATGATCAGCGGCGGCTCGGCCGGGTTGATCACGATGATCGCCTTGCCCTTGCGCGCGCCGCCGACCTGTTCGATCGCGCCGGACGTCGTGCGCGTGAATTCGTCGATGTTCTTGCGCGTGCCGGGGCCGACCGAGCGCGACGATACCGTTGCGACGATCTCGCCGTACGCGACCGGCTGCACGCGCGACACCGCGTACACCATCGGGATCGTCGCCTGGCCGCCGCAGGTCACCATGTTCACGTTCATTTGCGCGCTGTCGAGATGCGCGTCGAGGTTCACCGGCGGCACGCAGTACGGCCCAATCGCGGCGGGCGTCAGGTCGATCATCTTCACGCCGAGCGCGGTGAGCTTGTCGGAGTTGTCGCGGTGCACGTAGGCGGAGGTCGCGTCGAACGCGATGCGGATGTCGTCGGCGGCGACGTGCGGCAGCAGTCCGTCGACGCCCTGGTCGGTGGTCTTCAGGCCGAATTCGCGGGCCCGCGCGAGGCCGTCGGACGCCGGGTCGACGCCGACCATCCACACGGGCTCGAGCACCGTCGAGCGGCGCAGCTTGTACAGCAGGTCGGTGCCGATGTTGCCGGGCCCGATCAGTGCGCATTTGATTTTCTTCATCACGAATTGCTCCTTTAGATAAAGCGGACGTCGCAACTGCCGATGCCGGAGATGTGCATCGACAGCGCGTCGCCGGCCGTGACCGGAATCAGTTTCGCGAGCGAGCCGGACAGCACGATCTCGCCCGCAAGCAGCGGCACGTCGTATGCGGCGAGGGTGTTCGCGAGCCACGCGACCGCGTCGGCGGGATGGCCGAGCGCCGCATCGCCGCGGCCTTGCGCGACGGGCTCGCCGTTCTTCTCGATCGTCATCTCGCACGCGGCGAGATCGAGCGTGCGCGGATCGACGCGCGCATCGCCGAGCACGTACACGCCGCACGACGCGTTGTCGGCGACGGTGTCCTCGATGCGGATCGCCCAGTCGCGGATGCGCGAGTCGACGATCTCGAAGCAGGGGGCGACCGCGGCCGTCGCGGCGATCACGTCGGTGCGGTCGATGCCGGGGCCGCGCAGGTCGCGCGCCAGGATGAACGCGATCTCGCCTTCGGCACGCGGCGCGATCAGCGACTCGGTGGCGATCGCCTCGCCGGCCGCGTAGTGCATGCCGGACAGCAGGATGCCGAAATCGGGCTGGCGCACGTTCAGCATGTCCTGCACGGCCTGGCTCGTCACGCCGATCTTCTTGCCGACCACCGATTCGCCGCGTTCCACGCGGCGTTCGATGAAGCGTTGCTGGATCCGGTACGCATCGTCGAGGGACAGCCGGCGCGGCCGCCCCGACAGCGGCGCGACCGGCGCGCGGGAGTGCCACGCGGCATACAGCTCGTCGCCGAGCGTCGCATGCAAGCGGTTGGACATGGTAGGGCCCTCGAATGGAAAAGGCCGCCGTCTGGGGCGGCGTCGTGCGCCGAGGGGTGGCCCCCCGGCGCTGGTTCGGAGACGGTACGCGTCAGTTGCCCGAGCTGCGGATTCCGTCCGGCGAGAAGTACGCCTCGGTGAACTGCGGGCTGTTGTCGAGCTTCGGCATCGGACCTTCGTTGGTCAGGCGGTCGGCCATGTACGCGCCGGAGACGAGGTCGTGATAGAACACGACGCCCGGATAGAACGTCTTCGCATCGAACGCGTAGAGCGTCGTGGCGACGTTGGTGCGCCAGAGCTGGCCGCGCGCGTCATAGTTGTCGGCGAGCAGCGTGATCCACGAATCCTCGTCGAGGTACAGCACGCGCTTCGCGTACTGGTGGCGATAGCCGTTCTTCAGCGTCGCCTGGAGCACCCACACGCGGTGCAGCTCGTAGCGGATGTAGGACGGGTTCTCGTGGCCCTTGCCCAGCAGTTCGCCGTACTTGACCGCGCTGTCCATCGCCTTGTAGTTGTCGTACGGCACGTAGATCTCGCGCTTGCCGAGGATCTTCCACTCGTAGCGGTCGCCCGAGCCGTTGAAGAGACGGTCGTCGTCGACGGTGCGGAAGCCGCCCGGGCCCATCGGCTGGTCGTAGCCGTACTCGGGCGCCTGCCGCACGCGCCGCGTGCCGGGGTTGTACATCCACGTGCGCGACGCGTTGTCCGCGCCGGCCTTGTCCCAGTTCGTGAACGACAGGATCAGCGAGCCGCGGTCCGACAGCGGCAGGTCGGTGGCGACGCGCGCGTAGGTGTGGTTGTTCAGGTCGCTCTTCACGTCGTACTTGCCGACGTTGCGCGGCGAGTAGATGTCATAGCGCACCTTGCCCCATGCGATGTTGCCGTCGGAATAGACGACCGCCTGGTCGTAGGTCGCCTGTTCGGTGCCGATCGCCGACGACATGCGCTGGTTCCACAGCAGTTCGGCCGCGGTCTTGGGGAGCGGGTACGGCACCTGCGGCGGCGCGTTGGTGAGCCCGTTCGCGTCGGACGTCATCGTCGAATCGGGCGCATACGTGCGGATATCCTTGTAGACGGCATCCGTGTAGCGGAAGTCGCGATGGCTCGGGTAGACGTTGATCTTGAACGTGGCCGGGTAGCGCTTGAACATCGCCTTCTGGCCGTCCGTCAGGTGCTCCGCGTACTGCGCCATGTTCTCGGCGGTGATCGTCGCGACCGGCTTCTCGCTCGCGAACGGATCGGGGTAGCGGCCGCCGCGCTTGTACTGCACGTCGGGCGGCGTGCCGAGCCACTTGCCCGACCACTCGGGCACGCCGCTGTCCTTGCTGGCGGCGCGCACCGCGCCCATCGGCGTGAGCGTGCCGTCGAGCGCCTTCAGGTCATCCGGCGTGACCTTCGGGAACGACGCCGTCGCGACGAGCGCGCACGCGGCCATCACCGACGCGCGCAGGAGGGGGAGACGAGTTCGTTTCATGACAAATCCTCTTCTTGCTGGGTGACGAGCGGCCGGGCCGCTCAGAAGTGGTAGGTCGCCGTGGCGAGCACGTAGTCGCGATCCGACAGCGGACGCGTGACCGGGTTGGGCGAACCGAGGAACTTGGCGTAGACGATCGACAGCTGCAGGTTGCTCAGGCGCGTGAACGTCACGCCGGCCGTCACGCGGTGATCGCCCTGGCCCGTCAGCGAGCCGAGCGCGCCGGCGAGCGGCGACGTGCCGGTCAGGTCGTGCGTGTAGGTCAGCGGCACGTCGAGGTCCCAGCCGTTGAACACGTTCTTGTAGCTGAGCGTCCACGCGATCTCCATCGCGAGCGCATTACGGGAGTTGGTGAGCGTCGTCGAGCCGTCGAGCTCGGAGATGCTGCCCGCATGCACGTAGGTCAGTTCGGCGATCAGCGATTGCGAGCTCGCGAGGAAACTCGGCCCGATCGAGTAGATGCCCGACAGGTTGGTCTGCAGTACGTTCGCGCGCGTCGACTGCGGGCCGGTCGGCGTGTTGACGAGCACGGCCGCGCCCTGGCGGTACGACACTTCGCCCGCGACGTTCACCGGGCCGACCTGCGTCGAGAAGCTCGCGCCGGTCAGCTTGATGTTGCTGAAATACTTTTGCTGGTACTGGAGCATCGGGAAGAACGTCGTGACGACGCTCGGGTTCATGTCGTTGTAGTGCAGGTGGTACAGGCCGAGCTCGGTGTCGCCGAGTACGCGAAAGCGCGCGCCGATACCCCACTGGTTGCGTGCGCTCGGCTTGTCGTCGGGACCGCGCGGAATGATCATGCCGCCCGGGCCGATGATGAATTGCGCACCCGGGCCCGTCACGTCGGAATAGCTCCAGTACGTGCCGGGCGCGGTCAGCCGGTTCTGCTGGTACGAGAACTGGTAATAGCCGAGCAGGCTGAAGTTCGGCGTGATCTGCCATTGCGTCGAGATCTGCGGCACCGGCAGCAGGATGTCCTTCACCTCGGCGCCGGCCATGTAGGACTTGGTCGCATCGGCAGGCCCCTGGGCGCCCGCGATGTTCGGGAAGAACAGGCTTTCGCCCCACGCGACCACCTGGTCGCCGACCTTCACGTTCAGGCTCGTCGAGCCGAGATGGAACGTGTTGTACGCATACGCGGCGAGCAGCGTCGTATGGCCGCCCGACCAGTAGCGCGCGTCGCTCGTGAAGTTGTTGTACTGGCCCGACTGGTTCACCGTGCCCGGCGCGTCGTTGTAGTTCGGGCGGTGATAGGCCTGGTCGTAGAACGTGTTCGCGCGGACGAACACGCCCCAGTCGTCGTGCTTCAGGTTCACTTCGCCGAGCAGGCTGACCTGGTTCTCGATCAGCTTGTTCTTCGCGAAGTTGCGGTCGCCGTCGTCGCCGTTGATGTTCGCGGGCGTCAGCAGATTGCCGCTCGGCGCACGCGTGCGCATGCCGAGGCCGTAACTCAGCGTGAACGTGTAGTCCAGCGTCGTGTCGGCGCCAAGGTCGATCGTGCTGCCGGCGTGCGCGTTGGGAACGGCGCACGTCAGCAGCGCGGCGGCCAGCGTCGACAGCGTGGCGGTGGCCCGCTTGTCGGTACGGCGCGAAATCCGTTGATGCATGGTGTCTCCTCTGGGGGTATCGACGACGGTCGACTGTGGTTGTCGTGAGAGGCAGAGTAGGGAGATCGCGGTAGCAGGGAATCGTCAAAATGAACTAGATGACTTCCCTAGGACTGGAAACGATCGACCGACACCGCTTGCGCGTTCTGGGTTATCGCGTGTCCGCTTGTGCCGCCGACAGGAACGCGGGCCGTTCGCCGCCGCCGTCGAGCCGAAGGTTCGCGCCCGACGTGTACGACGCGTCCGGCGACGCGAGGAACAGGCATGCCGACGCGACGTCGTCGGGCGTCGCGAGCCGTCCGGCGGGAATCGTCGCGCGGATCGCGTCGAGCGCCGCGTCGTCGCCGTAATGGCCTTCGGTCGCCGATTCCGTCTGCACGAGGCTCGGGCTGATCGCGCACACGCGCACGCGCGGCGCCCACTCGACGGCAAGCGACGTGACCGCGTTGACGAGGCCGGCCTTCGCGGCGCCGTAGGCCGCGGTGCCGGGCGACGGCCGCGACGCGCTGACGCTCGCGATGAACAGCATCACGCCGCCGTGCGGCTGCGGCTGCATGATCGCGTTCACGCGCTGCGCGAGCTGCAGCGGCGCGATCAGGTTCAGCCGCACGATCGATTCGGTGAAGCGCGGCGATGCATCGGCCGCGAGCACGAATGGCGAGCCGCCCGCGTTGTTGACGAGCACGTCGAGGCCGCCGGTCGCATCGCGTATCGTCGCGAGCATCGCGTCGACCTGCTCGATGTCGCGCAGGTCGGCCGCGATGAAGCTGGCCATGCGGCCGCCGGCCGAAGGCGGCGTGTCGGGCGCGCTGCGTCCGCATACGAACACGCGCGCACCCGCCGCGAGAAACCGCTCGGCGATGCGCCGCCCGATGCCCTTGGTGCCGCCCGTCACGAGCACCGTCTTGCCGCTGTAGTCGAATCCGTTCATCGTCTGCCTCCGTTTCGGTGGCCCGATGATAGGAACAAGCGCGCGCGGCTTCGTAGTCTGAAAGGATGATGCCGGCCGGCGCCGGCGGCGCAATCATCGTGTCAAGCAGCCATCGACCGACGAAGGAGACAACCCGCGATGACGACCCCCACGACGCCGCCGGCCGGCATCTTCACCGACGTACCGGGCGGCCTGCGCCTGCATCATTTCGAGGCGGGCGAAGGCCGGCCGGTGGTGTTCATCCACGGCAGCGGCCCGGGCGCCAGCGGTTTCAGCAACTTCAAGCACAACTACCCCGCGTTCGCGGCCGCCGGCCATCGCGCGATCGTCGTCGACCTGCCGGGCTACGGGCAGTCGTCGAAACCGTCCGACGTCGCCTACACGCTCGATTTCTTTGTCGGCGCGCTGCACGCGCAGCTGTCCGCGCTCGGCATCGGGCCGGCGGTGCTGCTCGGCAACTCGCTCGGCGGCGCGATCGCGCTGAAATACGCACTCGATTACCCCGACGCGGTCGATGGCCTGATCATGATGGCGCCGGGCGGCGTCGAGGATCGCGACACCTATTTCCGGATGGAAGGAATCCAGCGGATGGTGAAGCTGTTCACCAATCGCCAGATGAATGACGACACCATGCGCGAGCTGCTGACGCTGCTGGTGCACGATCCCGCGATCGTCACCGACGCGCTCGTCGCCGAGCGGATGAAGGTGTGCGTCGAGCAGCCGACTGAAGTGCTGTCGACGATGAGCGTGCCGAACCTGACGGGCGCGCTCGGTGATCTGCGCTGCCCGGTGCTCGGTTTCTGGGGCACGGACGACCGCTTCAATCCGGTCGGCGGCGCGCTGACGTTCCTCGAACGCTGCCGCGACGCGCGCTTCGTGTTGATGAATCGGTGCGGCCACTGGGTCATGGTGGAGCACGCCGATTACTTCAATCGGGAATGCCTTGATTTTCTTGCGGCGCCGGATGCGCGATAACGCCGGATGCCGATGAAGACCGGCCCGATCGAGGCCGGTCCGCCTGATTAAACGGAGACGCAATGAAACTCATCGAAGACCTGTTCGACCTGTTCGACCTGCGCGGCAAGGTGGCCGCGATCACCGGCGGCGCGCGCGGCATCGGCGCGGAAACCGCGCGCACGCTGGCCGCGGCCGGCGCGAGCGTCGCGATCCTCGACGTGCTGTCGCAGCCGGCGGAGGCGCTCGTCGAAGAAATCAGCGCGCAGGGTGGCCAGGCCGCATTCTGGTCGCTCGACGTGACGCACGAGGCCGACGTGGCGCGCGTGTTCGGCGAGATCGTCGCGCGCTTCGGGCGCCTCGACGTGCTCGTGAACAACGCGGGCATCGAAGGGCACAACGTGCCGACGCACGAACTCACGCTCGCGCAATGGCAGCGTGTGCAGGACGTGAACGTCAACGGCGTGTTCCTGTGCACGCGCGCCGCGATTCCGCATATCGAAGCGGCCGGCGGCGGCTCGATCGTGAACCTGTCGTCGATGTACGGGATCGTCGGCGGCCCCGACGTGCCCGCGTATCACGCGTCGAAGGCGGCGGTGCGGATGATGGCGAAGGTCGATGCGATGTTGTACGCGACGAAGAACATCCGTGCGAACTCGGTGCATCCGGGCTACATCCGCACGCCGATGCTCGAGGACGCGTTCCGCCAGATGGGCCAGGATCCGGACCGCGCGTTCGAATACATGCAGACGCACGTGCCGATGGCGAAGATCGGCAGCCCGCGCGACATCGCGGCCGGCATCCTGTATCTCGTGTCGCCGGCAGGGCGCTACGTGACGGGTGCGGAGCTGGTGATCGACGGCGGATACACCGCGCGCTGACGCGCCGCGGCGGTCGAAACGAAACAGGAGACAGGCAGTTGAAAGCGCTCGTGGCAGTGAAGCGCGTGGTCGATGCGAACGTGAAGGTCGGCGTGAAGTCCGACCGCACCGGCGTCGACATCGCGAACGTGAAGATGTCGATGAACCCGTTCGACGAAATCGCGGTGGAAGAAGCCGTGCGGCTCAAGGAGGCCGGCGTCGTGACGGAGGTGGTGGCCGTGTCGGTCGGTGTCGCGCAGGCGCAGGAAACGCTGCGTACGGCGCTGGCGATCGGTGCCGATCGCGCGATCCTCGTCGAAGCGAACGACGCGGTCGAGCCGCTCGGCGTCGCGAAGGTGCTGAAGGCGCTGGTCGACAAGGAGCACCCGCAACTGGTGATCCTCGGCAAGCAGGCGATCGACGACGATTCGAACCAGACGGGCCAGATGCTGGCCGCGCTGGCCAACTTGCCGCAAGCGACGTTCGCATCGAAGGTCACGATCGCCGATGGCCGTGCGACGGTCGCGCGTGAAGTCGACGGCGGCGCGGAAACGCTGTCGCTTCAATTGCCGGCGGTCGTCACCACGGACCTGCGCCTGAACGAGCCGCGCTACGTGACGCTGCCGAACATCATGAAGGCGAAGAAGAAGCCGCTGGAAACCGTCAAGCCCGCCGATCTCGGCGTGGACGTGACGCCGCGCCTGAAGGTGCTCAAGGTGAACGAGCCGCCGAAGCGCGCGGCTGGCGTGAGGGTGCCGGACGTGAAGACGCTGGTCGAGAAGCTGAAGACCGAAGCCAAGGTGCTGTAACAGGGAGCGCAAAGAAATGACGATTCTGGTAATTGCCGAGCATGACGGGGCATCGGCAGGCGGCGCTTCCACGATCAAGGCCGCGACGTTGAACACGGTGGCGGCGGCCGCCGAGATCGCCACATTCGCCGGCGGCGACATCCACGTGCTGGTCGCGGGCCACGACGCGCAAGCGGCTGTCGACGCGGCAGCGAAGATCGCGGGTGTGTCGAAGGTGCTGCTGGCCGACGCACCGCAGCTCGCGGACGGTCTTGCCGAGAACGTCGAAGCGACGGTGCTGACCATCGCGTCGAACTACTCGTACATCCTCGCGCCGGCGACCGCCTACGGCAAGAACATCGCGCCGCGCATCGCCGCGAAGCTGGACGTCGCGCAGATCTCCGATGTTACGGCCGTCGTTTCAGCCGATATGTTCGAGCGCCCGATCTATGCGGGCAACGCAATTGCAACGGTGCAGTCGGGCGATCCGGTCAAGGTGATCACGGTACGGACGACGGGTTTCGATCCGGTTGCAGCAGAAGGCGGCAGCGCGTCGATCGACAGGATCGCAGCGGCGGCGGACGCCGGGGTATCGCGGTTCATCAGCCGCGAGGTGACGAAACTCGATCGCCCGGAGCTCACCAGCGCGAACATCATCGTGTCGGGCGGCCGCGGTCTGGGCAGCGGCGAGAACTATACGAAGGTGCTGGAGCCGCTGGCGGACAAGCTGAGCGCGGCGCTGGGCGCCTCGCGCGCGGCCGTCGACGCGGGCTACGTGCCGAACGATTACCAGGTCGGCCAGACCGGCAAGATCGTCGCGCCGCAGTTGTACATCGCGGTGGGCATCTCGGGCGCGATCCAGCATCTGGCCGGCATGAAGGATTCGAAGGTAATCGTCGCGATCAACAAGGATCCGGATGCGCCGATCTTCAGCGTGGCCGACTACGGTGTCGTCGGCGACCTGTTCACGCTCGTGCCCGAAGCGGCCGCGGTGCTCTGAGCGATGCCGCTGTTCGAATTCAACGGCATGCGCCCATGCGTCGATCCGTCCGCGTACGTTCATCCGAGCGCGGTCGTGATCGGCGACGTGCGGATCGGCGCGGGCTGCTACATCGGCCCGCATGCGAGCCTGCGCGGCGACTTCGGCGCGATCGTCGTCGGCGACGGCAGCAACGTGCAGGACGGCTGCGTGCTGCATGTCGGCATCCGCGAGACGTGCCGGCTCGGCGTGAACAGCCACATCGGCCACGGCGCGATCGTGCATGGCGCGACGCTCGAGCCGGACACGATGATCGGCATGAACGCGGTCGTCATGGACGGCGCGACGATCGGCGCGACCACGATCGTCGCCGCCTGCGCGTTCGTGAAGGCCGGTTACGAGGTGCCGCGCGGCGTGCTGCTCGCGGGGGTACCGGGGCGCGTGGTGCGGCGGCTGAGCGATGCGGAGATCGACGCGAAGGCGAACGGTACGCGGGTCTATCAGCAACTCGCGGTGGATTGCCTGAAGACGCTCCGGCAGATCGACGGCGCGTAAGCGACGCGCGTCGTCGTTCAGGCGGCGGATGCTTGCCGGCGGCGAAAGCGTCGTGCAACCGTCGTGCGTCAGTGTGAATACGGCAAACGCGTGCGCGACGAGCGCCCACGGCGCCGCGTCGAAAGCGCGATGCCACGGCTTTTCTCGGGGTTTGTGCGGATGGTGATTCGCCGTCGCGCATGCCGGTCGCGACGTTCGCACGGGATCGATTGCCTGATGCGGCGTCGTTGTCTTAAGATCGGCGTCAGACCATCCCACCGCCTCCGGCGCCGAATGAAAACGACCTTACGCCTGCGCGTCGCCATCATCGCTTCGGCTTTCGCCGTCTATCACGTATTCATGCACGCCCAGTGGGTCGCCAGCGGTTGTATCCAATTTCTCGGCAACCGGCATTGCAGCTTCGAGAACAGTGCGAATTTCGAGGGGATGATGGACTTCGACCTGCTGCTGACCTGCGCGTGGGTCGCGGGCGCGGTGATGGCGTGGTTCGCCGTCGTAAGCGCGCCGAAGAAGCCCGGTTAGCCGCGCCCGCGTCGCGCAGCCGGCTATTGCGTGCGCACCGGCGCCGGCCGGTCGTGCAGGAACGCGAGCGACAGCGCCGCGAGCCCGCAGCTCGCGATCAGCATCAGCAACGCGCCCTTGCCGGCGTGCACCATCACCCAGCCGCCGACCGACGGAAAGCCGAACGTGCCGATGAAATACGACGCGACGAACCACGTCAGCACGCCGTGCCGTTGCGTATCCGCGCAATCGTTGAGCGCCTGCGCCTGGATGACCGGATAGGCGAGCCCATAGCCGGCGCCGAGCAGCACGGCCGCGACCGACTGGAGCGATGCGTGCGCGGCCGCACCGAACATCGCCAGCGCCCCGAGCATCATCATCACGAGCAACCCCTTGGCCGCGGCTTCGGGGCGCGCCATCCTGACCCATCGTCCGAGCAGCCAGCGCGCGGCCACCACCGTCATCGTGTACAGGCTGAAGAATGTGGCGGGCCGCGCCTGCGGGCCTTGCACGAGCGACATCTGGAACGTCATCAGGCCGGAGAACACGCAGGTGCCGAGCGCGATCATCACGATCGGCACGGCCGCGCGCGTGCGCGAGATGGCGGGGAGGTCGCGCACCCAGCGGCCGCCGGCCGCGGCGGCGGCCGGGCGCGGAAACTGGCGGCCGAAGGCTTCCAGCATCAGCGACGCGAGCACGCACAGGGCGCCGACCGCATAAAGCGTGTCGTCGATCGACCAGTGGAGCAGGCGCATCGCATACGCGGCGAATGCCGGGGACGCGCCGATCCCCGTCATCTGGAAGGTCGCCGACCGGAAGAACCACACGTTTCGGGCGGCGCCGCTGGTGCGCTCGGCGAGCGACATCGGCGCGGCCAGATGAAACGCGCCCCAGCCGAAGCCGACCAGGAAGCCGGACGGCAAATCGGCGGACGGCGCGCGCCCGACGAGGGTGAAGCCGACGATGCCTGCGCCGATGCACAGCGACGACAGCGCGGCGATCCGCGCGGCGCCGATCTGCTGCGAGAACCAGCCGACCGCAGACAGGCCGGCGAAGGTGCCGACGGTCGCGGCGGCCAGTGCCGCGCCGGTATTGAGATCGCTGCCGCCGATCGCGTGAAAGTGCATCGACAGCAGGAAGGTTGCACCGTAGCCGCCCGCGGTGAGCAGGGTGCCGACGAGAAAGAGCAACGCACTTTGAACGCGCATGACAGCCATCCGGGGCGGCGGCGACGGTCGAGGGAATCGTCGATTGCGAAACAGTATGGACCAGGACCGATGCGGGATGCCCGCATTTGTGACGACGCGGTCGAGCCGTCGGCTTTTGTCGGACATGGTTCGAACACGCTCGATCGAGCGTGCCGTGTCGCGCCGAACAGTCCGCATCGGAGCGACTGCACGGCGACGATGAATTCGTCGGATCAGCGGCGCTGAACGTCGCGCTGGCGGCGTTTTCTCGCTTGTTCGCGCGCCTCGTGCGCACTTTGCTTTCCCCTGTGGGGTGCACTAGATTTCGAAGCGTGACATGTGTTACCAAATGTGCGAGGTGAAGCCATGACGCCGTGGGAGATTCAGGGAACCGAGCTGATGAACTGCAATTGCTCATATGGTTGCCCCTGCCAGTTCAATTCGTTGCCGACGCACGGCAACTGCGAAGCGATGGGCGCGATTTCAATCGAAAGCGGTCACTACGGCGACGTGGTGCTCGACGGTGTCCGGATCGCGGTCGTGTTCCAGTGGCCCGGGCCGATTCACGAAGGTCACGGCCGGTGCCAGCCGATCGTCGACGAGCGGGCCAGTCCCGCGCAGTGCGAGGCCGTGCTGAAGATCATGACCGGTCAGGATACCGATCCATTCGCGACGATGTTCGCGGTGTTCGCGTCGACGCTCGAGCAGGCATACGAGCCGATCTTCGCGAAGATCGATTTCGACGTCGATGTCGATGCGCGGCGCGGCCGGATCAGCGTCGATGGCGTGTTGGACGTCGTGGGCGAACCGATCCGCAATCAGGTGACCGGCGCGGAACATCGTGTGCGGATCGACCTGCCGCACGGCTTCGAATACGAGCTGGCCGAGATCGGTTCCGGCACCGGCCGGTCGCACGGTCACATCGAGCTGGATCTCGAGCGGAGCTACGCGCAGTTCGCGCGGCTGCACATGAACAACCACGGGCTGATCCGGCATCGCGTCGCGGCATGATCCCCGTCGGCGAGTTTCTCGGGCGCGAGCGCGTCGTCACGCTGCTCGGCATGGCCGCGCTCGTCTGTGCGTGCTGGGCCTACCTGTGGATGGGGGCCGGCACCGGCATGTCGGCGCTGGACATGACGGCGCTCGCGCTGTTTCCGCATCGACTGGCCGACGGCATGGGCGCCATGGATCCGTCGCTTGCCACCGTGATCATGATGTGGTGGGTGATGATGATCGCGATGATGACGCCCGGCGCGGCGCCGCTCGTGCTGCTGTACCGGCGCGTGCTGCGGCATCGCGAACAGGACGGTGCCGGTTCGGTATTCACGTCGACGTCCCTGCTGGCCGGTTATCTGGCCGTATGGTTCGCGTTCTCGGTCGGCGCGGCCGGGCTGCAGATGCTGCTGCAGCCCGCCGGCCTGATCTCCGGGATGATGCTGTGGTCGAAGAGCGCCGTGCTGTCCGCGATCGTCCTCGCGCTGGCCGGCGTCTATCAGTTCTCGCCGCTGAAACAGGCGTGCCTGCGGCAATGCCGGTCGCCGGTCCGGTTTCTCGCGACGTACTGGCGCCCGGGAATCACCGGCAGCTTCCTGCTCGGCGTGCGCCACGGCGCGTATTGCGTGGGCTGCTGCTGGCTGCTGATGGCGCTGCTGTTCGTCGGCGGCGTGATGAACGTCGTGTGGATCGTTGCGTTGTCGCTGTTCGTGCTGGTCGAAAAGTTGCTGCCGGGCGGCGAGTACGTCGGCCGGGTGCTGGGTGCGGTGCTGATCGCGTGGGCGGTCGCGACGTTGCTGGTATAGAGGGGCGCGTTCGTTATCCGCCGCTCGCGGGGGGCTCCTGGCATTCGAACCTGTCCTGATGGTGCCGCCTTGCGTGCGGGAGTGGACAGTGCAAGCATGATTGTCATCATGCGGTACTAGATCGTTGCCACTGACTACCATCGTGCTCTCGTGTCCCCACGGCATGCCTGCGCGGAATGAATTCGCGGCCTTGCCGTGCAACACTCTTCTGCGATGTGGGGGGAGTCACGGGCTTTGCGCCGTCGATCAATGTCTGTATTTTGCCGTCCCATTTCGGCAACGGAGCAGGGGGCAACGGAAGCACCTTGTCGAGATTCGGCAGCTTCAGGCGACCCTGATAAGACTCGAGCGCATCTCCGAGCTTGCTGTAACGCTCGGCACGTGCCTTGTCGATATGGCCGACCAGGTTGGTGCCGTCGGTAAGATCCATACCATCGAATTCGGTAAACAGCTTATTGGCACACTCGGCAGAACCTAGCTTGACACCTTGATGAAGAACACGAAGCGCACGCAGTTTCGCTTCAGTAGTTTGCGGTCTCGCATAGACGTGCCCTAACTCTTTCGCGGCGTTTCCATATCCTTGAGCGAAGGCACATTCCAGCATTTGTGTCGCAATCGGCAGATTGCCCCAGAATTCACCACCCGGATCGTCATGTGCCGCATCCGTTTTTGTGCCGATAAAAGTTTGTGCGGATGGACTGCCCATATCAGCAGCGCGCTGGAAGAAGGCATAGGCGCTGGTGGCATCGCCACCTTTCACCAGGCCATTCTGATGGTAGATTCCCATCATGTCGTAGGCGTCAGGCACGCCCAGTTTCATCGCCTTTTCAACCCATCGGATAGCGGTTTCTGGATCATGGGTTGGCACCCCCTGACGATCGCTCAATATCAGCGAGGCGATATTAAGCATGGCCTTCCAGTGGTTGCGCTCGGCAGCCTGCGTGTAGAGCTGGTAAATCTTCGCGTAATCTCGCTTGTCGTAATCTATGTTCGGGTTATCAAGCGCCTGCGCCTGTTGGAACCACGATTCAGCCTGGGGATCGACAGGCGGTAGGTGCTGGTCCTGATACACGCACGTGAAGGTCTTGCGATGCGGGCTGAACAACGGCAGTTTTTCGTAACGTGGCAGGTCGGACACGGATGCACTCAGCTTGCTGGTCTGGGCTGTAAGAGGGCTGGCCTGCGAATCAGCGGCCAGCATGCAGAGGCTGGCGAATAGAAGTCGCAGAACGAGGCCGATGCGTTTCGCGTTGGATCGATTCATCTCAGGTAAGGGCCGATGTGTCTGACGTCGACGGAATGGTCATTTTGGCGTGCATCGTGCTGAAGCTAGGGTGATTCGCGATAATCCGCACATGCGTGTCGCAGCGACGTGGATTGCCGCGAGAAGCTCGTAGCTCGGCAATATCTTTGCCGCGAGGCACACAGAAACGGTGTGTATGACGACGCGCAGGAAAGCCGCGTCGTCGCCAGCGTGCTGCGCGCTAACCCGGTTTGTCGGCGGGATTCGCGTCAGCTTCGGCGAAATTCAACTCGACGCCATTGCCGGCCGGATCGGTGAAAAAGAGCTGTAACTGTCGCGTGAGCGGCACGTACGTGCGCGAGTACCGGACTTGCGCGTCGGTGAGGCGCCGTTCGACGTCCGCGGCATTCGCGCATGCAAACGCCACATGGTCGAATGTATTGACGACGTGCGCCGGCCGCACCTCGCCCGGCCGCGCTTCCGACAGGTGGAGGATCGCCTGCGCCCCCGCGTAGAGCCAGTAGCCGCTGCTCTGGAACGGCGGCCGATAGCCGGGTTCGAGGCCCACGATGTTCACGTAGAAATCGCGCAGCGTATCGAGCGTCGCACGATCCGCGCGCAGGTTGTAATGATTGAGTCCGATCACTGACATGGCAGGTTGTCCGGTTCGTGGAAGGTGCGCATCGCACAGCATCGCGCAACGCGGGGCATCCTGTCACCCCCGCATGCCTTTGATCGGCGCGGCCGGACGCGCGAGCCCGCGCGCCGGCAGCGGCGTCGACATCACGATCGACGTGCGCGTTTCGCCATACAGGTTGATCCGCTCGATCAGTTGCTCGAGGTGCGCCATGCTGACGGCGACGAACCGCATCACGTACGAATCCGCGCCGGTCACGTGATGGCATTCGACCACTTCGGGAATCGTCTCCAGCAGTTTCAGGAATTTCGCCTTCGCCGGCTGCGGCACCGTGATGCCGATCAGCGCGCTCACCGGGTAGCCGGCCGCGGCCGGATTGACCCGTGCCGTGTAGCCGTCGATCACGCCTGCCGATTCGAGGCGCTTCACGCGTTCCGTCACCGCGGGCACCGACAGGTGAACCTGGCGCGCCAGCTCCGTGTAGCTGATGCGGCCGTTTGCCTGCAGCAGCGCGAGTACCTTCCAGTCGAGTTCGTCCATCGCGGTGGGGTTTTTAAGGTGAAGAGGGTATTTTTCCTTAAAAACCGCCTTCAGCGGCGACCGGACTTTCCCTACGATGCCGTTTCATGCCATGGGATGTCGCAAGGAGCCGGCCATGCTGTTCATCAAATCCGTCGTGATGGGATTGTCGATCGCGGTGCCGGTCGGCCCGATCGGCATGCTGTGCATCCAGCGCAGCCTGAGCCGCGGCTTTCACGCGGGGTTCGCGACGGGCATCGGCGCCGCGTGCGCCGATGCGATCTACGGGCTGCTCGGCGCGCTGGGCGTCGCCGGCATCGTCACCGCGTTTCCAATGCTCACTGTTGCGCTGAAAATCGGCGGCGGCGCGTTCCTCGTGTGGCTGGCCTGGACCATCGCGCGGCAGGCGCCGGCCGCGGCGGCGGTACGACGCGATTCGCCGCGCACGACCGTGCTGCGCGATTTCCTGACGACCTTCGGCCTGACGCTGTCGAACCCGATGACGATCCTGTCGTTCGTCGGGATCTTCGCGGCGCTCGGTCCGCTCGCAGGCACGCATGAAGACGCGATGGGACCAACCGTGGCGCTGATGGTCGCCGGCGTGTTCCTGGGTTCCGCGACGTGGTGGCTGTGCCTGAGCAGCGCGACGGCCGCGTTGCGCACGAAAATGTCGCTGACGTTCATGCACGGGCTGTCGCGTGTGTCCGCCGTCGTGATCGCGGCGTTTGGCGCGATCCAGTTGCTTGCGGGCGTGCGCGGTGTCGTGGGAGCCTGACTGACGCAAAACGCGGTGCGAGCGAACGCGCTCCCTCGCGGACGGCGACATTCGCCACACGGATACCCGTTGGCATCGACGCCCGCGACAGCAGGCGCCGATGCACCGACTACCCCGATCAGAACGTATAGCTGACCTTGCCGAACGCAGTGCGGCCGAGCGTGTTGTAGCCGTACGCGGTCATGTACTGACGGTCGAACAGGTTCGACAGCGTCGCCGACACCGTCAGGTGCGCATTGATCCTGTACGACGCGCGCAGGTTCACGGTCAGGTACGACGGCAGATACGTGGTGTTGGCCGGATCGTCGAACGTCGTGCCGCCGTAGCTCAGCGTCGCCCCGGTGCTCAGCGCATGCAGGTGCAGTTCGTCCCACGTGTGGTCGACGTTCACGCTGACGGTCTGGCGCGGCCGGCGGTTGAGCCAGCTGTCGTTGGTCTCGTCCTGCGGATTCAGGATGCCGATCGCGACGCTGACCGGCGTCGAGCGGCCGATCGTGCCCTTGTACGACAGGTCGATGCCGCGGATATGCGCGCGGCCGATGTTCATCGGCGAGAGCGTCGCGGGGTTGTACGCGATCAGGTTGCTGACGCGGGTGTCGTAGATCGCGGCGCTGAAGGTGCCGTACGCGGTGTTCGCGTCGAGCGCGGCCTCGACCGAATCGCTGCGTTCCGGGCTCAGGTCCGGATTGCCGTAGCGCGGGTAGTACAGGTCGTTGAACGAGGGCAGGCGGAACGCATTGCCGTACGACACGCGCGCCGTATAGACCGGCGTAATGGCCCACGACAGCGCGGCGTTGCCGGTGTTCACGGCCTTCCCGGCGATGATCTCGTGGCGGCCGGCGACGAACATCGTCACGCTGCCGAGCGTGGCCGACTGATGCAGCGAGAACGCGGAGTCGTTGCGCGTCGGCACGCCGTCCGGCACGTCGACCGGCAGGAACGCCTGTTCGCGCGTGAAGTCGTACGCGACCTTCGTCTCGCCCGACAGCGGCAGGCCGAACAGATGGAAGCCGTGCGCCTGATGGGTCAGCGACGTCGACGAACTGATGCGCTGCGAGTTGATCTGGTCGGTCGGGATGGTCGGGTCGTTCGCATACAGGAACTGGCGGTCGTTCGCATAACCGAACGACTGGTCGAATTGCGTGTCGGGCGTGATGTCGAGTTGGAACGCGATGCCGGTCGTCAGCTGATGATCGAGCTCGCGGTTCGCAAACCCGGCGTTGTCGAAGGACAGGTCGGAGCGGTGGTACAGCGCGAACGTCGAGATCGACCAGTTGTCGCGCGCATAGCCGAGGCGCGCATCGAGGTCTTGCGCGTGATACGGATTGCGGCCGTCCTCGTGGTACGGCAACACGGGCCGCGTCGCATCGATGCCGGCCGTGTTGTAGTCGTGCAGGCCGAGCGTGTAGGTGAGGCCGCCGAGCGCGGCCAGCGGTCCCGTCGACGGCACGGTGCCCGAGGTGCGCAACTGCGTGTCGAAGGTCTTGTTCGAGCCGCCGCCGAACGACACGGTGGTCTGGTTCGGCTGGCCCGCGGCGCGGCGCGTGAACAGTTGCACGACGCCGCCCATCGCGTTCGCGCCGAACGACGCGGCGGCCGGCCCGGAGATCACCTCGACGCGCTCGAACGCTTCGGTCGGAAGGTCGGCCCACGGCGCGATGCCGGTGGTCGGCGAGCCGATCCGGATGCCGTCGATGAACACCGCGACCTGGCTGGCCGACGAGCCGCGGATGCTGACGGACGCGGACGAGCCGGGGCCGCCGTTCTGCGAGACGGTCACGCCCGGCAGCGTCGCGAGCGCCTGCGTGATGCTCGGGTCGCTCGGTGACAGCCGGTCGAGGTCGGCGCGCGTGAGCACCTGCGTCGTCGCATAACGCTGGTCGAACGACTCGGGCAGGTGCCGCGTGTCGGTCACGCTGATCGTCGGCAGGTCGGCGCCTTCGGCGGGTTGGGGCGGCTGCGCGAGCGCCGTGTCGCCGGCGGCATGGGCGATCGGGGAGAGCAGCGCGGTGGCGGCGGACGTGGCGAGAAGGTGGCGAAGATTCATGAGGCGGCGAGCGTGATCGTGTTGCAGGTACGGCGAGCGTAGGCGGGTGGCGGTGCATTCCGCCGGGTTATGGTTGGTCTGTCGCGAGACCGGACAGCGTGGGCGGTAGTCGCGCGTGTCGTCATCGCAGGTGCCAGACGACGGGGCACGGCACACGTGTGCGGACACGCCGCGCGGACGGGCGGCGCAACGGCGCGACGCTTCCGGCGTGGAAGCGGAGGCGGAAAGGCTGGACATCTGAAGGGTCCTGAGGTCGGGCCGTCCATGCAACGGGGCGACCGCCAAAGGCGGTGCTGGCGCATCGGGACACCCCGCCCGGTGCGGCTGCTTGGACCTCGGGTAGATGGCAGGTCTCCTGGCTCGCGGGTCGCTATTCGCACCGGCCTTCCCGGTTTCCCAGTGGCGTGGGTGGTGCGAATTCGCCGCTCACAGTTGCGGGGGCAGCCGCAGATTCGAGGCACTGCCTCTCCTGCGTTCCCTTTTGATCCCGTCTCCGGGAACCATCAGCGCGCAAGCGTAATGGCGAGCGCTCCGGCGCGTCAATTATCGAAGTGCGCAGGGATGCGAAAAAACGTCAGCGTTCGCCGAATGCTTTCCAGAACCTCTCTTTTGAAGCATTCGAACCGCTTTACGTCTGATGAAACGTGGCGTTGGCGGCACTGCACTCGCGTCGGAACCGGCTCGGCGCGATGCCCGTCCATCGCACGAACGCCCGCCGAAACGCTTCCTCGCCGCCGAACCCGAGATGCGTGGCGATCCGCGCGACCGGCCAGTCCGACTCGCGCAGGCAGCGCCGCGCGGCGTCGGCCAGGCACTGTTCGCGCAACGCGTGATAGCCGCTGCCTTCGGCGGCCAGCCGCCGCCGCAACGTCGCCTCGCTCACGCCGAGCCACGCCGCCAGCTCGGCGAGCGCGGGCAGCGCCTGCTCGCGCGCGAGCGCCGCGTCGAGAAAGCCGCGCACCTGCTGCGTCCATGACATGACGGCCGGCGCGGCATCGATCAGACGAAACGGGAAATCCACGAGGAACGCGGCGAGTTCGCCCGGCTGCCGGATCACGCGGGCATCGAGCCGCGCCGCGTCGAACGCGAAGCCGTAGGTCTTGCGGCCGACGTCGACCGGCGCGTTGAACAGCCCGAGCAGCGGCATCGCGTCGTCGCGACGCGGATGGCCGAGCCAGACTTCGTCCGGCCGCAGCGGTTGCCCGATCAGCCAGCCGAACAGCTGCAGATAGCAGAACAGCCCCGTCAGGTCGACAAGGCACGCGGCCGGGCTGCGCGTGCGGCGCAGCGAATCCATCCGGAACATCGCACGTCCGTCGCGCACCGCGAGCGACAGCACGCCGGCGCGCGGCGTGAGCATCTCGCAGAACTCGGCGGCGCAGCGGATCGCGTCGGCGAGCGTCGCGCAACTGAGCAGGCAGCGGCACATCAGGTCGACTTCCTGCTTGCGCATCGGCGGATGGCCGTCGCCGCGCGCGACCTGTGCTTCGAGCCGCTCGATCGCGTCGCGGTACAGCGCGACGAAGCCGCCGGGTGTCGTCGGCGGCGTTGCGGTCGCTGCGTCCGGCGTTGCGCGCGGTTGCGCCGGCGGCGCGCCGCTGCGCGTCAGTTCGTCGAGCAGGCGGGCGCCGAGGCCCGGCAGCACGCGGCCGCGTGCCGGCAATACGCGCTGTTTCATACGTTTCCCGATCTGAGCGTTGCGACAGGGGTTGGTGAGCGGGCCGGTAGGGGTTGGCCGACCGCCGCCACGCAAGAATGCTATCCACGCCGGCCGCTTCCGGCCTCGCCGGAACGGCGTAGGCGGCCGGCACCGCATTCCGCCACGAACCATCCGAGACGACCCGCGAATGATCCAGATCGTAGACGAAATCACCCTCGCACCCGAGCGCATTCCCGACGTGTTGGCACTGCTGCGCGACCGCTATTTGCCGGGCCACGCGGCGCGCGGACTGACGGCGGCCGGCCGCTGGGTGTCGCCGCCCGTCGCGGTGCCGGGGCAGCCGAGCACGCTGTGGCTGACGTGGCAGGTCGCCGATGCGCCGTCGTACTACCGGATGCGCGCGCTGACCGACGGCGACGTGGTCGCATTCTGGATGGCCGTCGACGTGCTGTGCGACGCGCGCCGCCGCCATGTGATGACCGACGCCGATGCGCCGCTGCCCGCGCTGACGGAGGTCGACCATGCGGCATGACACGGCGCAGGTATTCGTTTCGGCGACCGACGATGCCGCTGCGATCGAGCGTGCATTGCGCGACGCCGCGCAGGCGCTGCCCGGCGCGACCCGCGTGGCACTCGCGCGCAATCTCGACGGCTGCTGGGGCGCGGGCGATTACACGCTCGACGTGCTGCGCGACGAGCGGGCGACCGATCGAGCGATGGACGTCACCGCGCTGGCCCGCGTGCCGGGCGTCGTGCGGATCGACGGCGCCGCATGCCGCGCGATCGGCGGCGGCCTGCGCGAACCGGCGCTGCGCGACGGCGTATGGCGCACGCTGATGCTGCATGTACGGCCGGAGGCCGATGAAGCACAGGTGCTCGATCTCGAGCGCGAACTGCTGCGCATGCCCGCGTTCACGCCCGGCATCCGCAACTGGCGGCTGAGCCGGATCGTGACGCCGGGCGCGTGGACCCACGTGTGGCAGCAGGAATTCGCGCACGTCGGCGATCTGCTCGGCGAATACCTGCTGCATCCGTATCACTGGGGCTGGGTCGACCGCCGCTTCGACGCCGAAAGCCCCGACTGGACGGTCGATGCGATCTCGCACGCGTTCTGTCCGCTCGCGTCGAGCCTGCTGGCCGACACGGCGGCGTGACGCGCGGCGCGCACGCGACCCACCGCAATGCAAACGACAACACTGGAGACACCCTCATGCGAGCCTTGCTGATCGACCGCGTCGGTCATTCCGACGCGCTGCGACTGGCCGACGTTCCCGCACCGAAGCCGGGCCCCGGCGACGTGCTGATCCGCGTCGCGTACGCGGGCGTCAATCCCGCCGACTGGAAATGCCGCGAAGGCTATCTCGGCGCGTTCATGCAGATGACGTTTCCGTTCGTGATCGGGTTCGATGCGGCCGGCGTGGTGGAAGCGGTCGGCGACGGCGTCGAGGGTTTCGCGCCGGGGATGCGCGTGTTCGCGCAGACCGACGTCGGCGCGGGGCGCTGGGGCGCGTATGCCGAATACGTCGCGGTGCGTCACGACTCGGTCGTGCGCCTGCCCGACGCGGTCGGCTTCGCGGAAGCGGCGGCCACGCCGACGCCCGCGCTGGCCGCGTGGGCCGGCCTGTTCGACGACGGCGGGCTGCATGCGGGGCAAACGGTGCTCGTGCACGGCGGCGCGGGCGCGGTCGGCACCTTCGCGGTCCAGCTGGCCGCGCAGGAGGGCGCGCGCGTCGCGGCGACGTGCTCGGCGCGCAACCGCGCGAGCGTCGAATCGCTCGGCGCGGCGGCGAGCATCGACTATCGCGCGCAGGACATCGCGGCGGCCGTGCGGGCATGGGCGCCCGGCGGCGTCGATCTGGTGCTCGATGCGGTCGGCGGCGACACGCTGCCCGACGCACTCGACCTGCTGGCACCGGGCGGCACGCTCGTGAACATCATGACGCTCGCGGCCGGTGATGCGGAGCGGCTGGCCGCGACGCGTGCCGAAGCCGCGCGGCGCGGCCTGCGCACCGCGATGACGTACAGCCGGATGCCGAGCGGCGCCACGCTCGCGTCGATCGCGGAACGGCTCGGCCGGCGCGCGCTGCGCGTGCCGCGCTTCGACAGTTTCCCGCTCGAACAGGCGGCGCGCGCACTCGACCTCGTTCAAACGGGCGACGCGAAAACCAAGTTCGTGCTGCATGTTGCGGATATCGCGGTCTGACGCCGAGCGGTCCGCACGCAACATCACCTTCACCGGAGACATCATGACCGACACCCGTACCGCGACGCTCGCGGGCAAATGCGCGCTCGTGACCGGCGCGAGCCGCGGCATCGGCCGCGCGATCGCGCAGCGCCTCGCATCAGAAGGCGCGACCGTCGTCGTGACGGCGCGCAGCCTCACGCAATCGGCGACGACGGCCGGCACGCTCGCCGAAACGGTCGCGCTGATCGAACAGGCGGGCGGCCGCGCGATCGCGCTCGCGGCTGACCTGTCGAACCCGGCCGAGCGTGACGCGCTCGTCGCGCGCGCGGCCCAGGCGGCCGGCGGCCTCGACATCCTCGTGAACAATGCGGGCGTGGCCGACTACGCGTGCGTCGACGCGATGCCGATGGCGATGTTCGACACGACGATCGAGCATTACCTGCGCATCCCGTTCGCGCTGAGCCAGGCTGCGATTCCGCTGATGCGCGCGCGCGGCGCCGGCTGGATCGTGAACGTCGGCTCGGTCACCGCGCTCGCGCCGCTGCGGCCGTTCGACGATTTCTCGCGCGCGGGCGGCGCGACCGTCTATGCGGCGATCAAGGCCGCGCTGTCGCGCTTCACGCAAGGGCTCGCGGCCGAGCTCGAAGCCGACGGCATCGCGGTGAACCTGGTCGCGCCGAGCACCGCGATCCGCACGCCGGGCGCGGCCCGCTATATCCCCGAAGGCTATCCGACCGAGGACGTCGCTTATCTGGCGGAAACCGCGCTCGCGCTGTGCAGCCTGCCGGCGCGCGAGCGCACGGGCCTCGTCACGCACAGCCTGCATTTCCCGCTGTCGCAGGGGCTCGCGGTGCGCTCGCTCGACGGCCGCACGCCGTTGCCGCCACCCGTGATTCCCGCGTATGCGCATCCCCACATCGACCCGACAGGACGCTGACATGACGAATTCGATTCGCTTCGACGGCGGCACCGCCGTGATCACCGGCGCGGCCAGCGGCATCGGCAGCGGGCTCGCGCGCCATGCCGCGGCGCTCGGCATGCGCGTGGTGCTGGCCGACCTCGACCCGGCGGCGCTCGACGCGTTTGCCGCGACGCTCGACACCGACGTGCTGTGCGTGCAGACCGACGTCAGCCGTGCGGAAGCCGTCGACGCGCTGGCCGACGCAGCATGGCAGCGCTTCGGCGGCGTCGACCTGCTGTTCAACAACGCGGGCGTGATGGCGACCGGCTTCAGCTGGGAAATCACGCCGGAACGGTTCGAGCGCAGTTTCGCGATCAACGTGCACGGCGTGATGAACGGGATCCGCAGCTTCGTGCCGCGGATGCTCGAACGCAACCTGCCGGCGCGCATCGTCAATACCGCGTCGGTCGGCGGATTCCTGCCGAGCCCGTTGATGTCACCTTACTCGGCGACGAAATTCGCGGTGGTCGCGCTGACCGAATCGCTGTACGGCGAGCTGAAGATGCTCGGCGCGCCGGTCGGTGTGTCGCTGCTCGCGCCGGGCCCGGTGCGAACGGGCATCTTCAGCGACCCGTTCGGCGCCGCGCACGACCGGCCCGAGGTGCAGGGTTTCGTCGATACGATGCGCACGATGCTGAACGCGCACGGGCTCACGCCCGACGCATTCGCCGCGCGAGTGTTCGACGGCATTCGCGACGGGCGCTACTGGCTGATTCCGCAGCCGGAGACGATCGACGGCGCGTTGCAGCGGCGCACCGCGGACATTCTCGCCGCGCGTGATCCGTCGCTGCTGTCGTTGTGAGGGCGTGATGCGGGCCGGCCGACCGACGCGGCCGGCTCATGCAGCGTTACATACGCGTGCCGTGATGCGTGCGGCCGCTCGGATCGCCGCCGCGATCGGGCGGCGTATTGTTCTGATCGATCTTCGCGAGCACGAAGCCGGCATGCGGCAGCGCGGCGGGCGAACGATGGGCGGCCTGCACGACCGGGTCGTGCGGCGACGTGGCGGGAAAACTGGATGACGTAACGCCCGGTTGAGCGAACGCCGAGAGGGATGCTGCCGCGAGGGCGGCGGCGACGATCGCGTGCGTGTTCATGGCGACTCCTTCTTCACGACTGACTGCGGGACAACGCATTCAGTCTAGGGCGCGAAACTTAACGCGACGTAAAGGAGCGGCGGCGCGCGGATGACAGGATGTTCATATAAGTCATTCGCGCGCCGCGACGGTCATGCGGATGCGGATACCAGCGCGCAGAACGTCTCGAGATCGACGTTGCCGCCGCTGATCACGATGCCGACGCGCTTGCCCTTCAGTTCGTCCTTCATGCGGCGCGCGGCCGCGAGCGACAGGCAGCCGGTCGGCTCGACGACAATCTTCATACGGGTTGCGAAGAAGCGCATGCAGTCGACCAGCTCGGCGTCGGTCGCGGTCAGGATGTCGTCGACGTCGCGCCGCAGGATCGGGAACGTCAGGTTGCCGAGGTGCTGCGTCTGCGCGCCGTCGGCGATCGTGCGCGGCGTGTCGATGTGGACGATCGACCCGGACCGGAACGATTGCTGGCCGTCGTTGCCGGCTTCCGGCTCGACGCCGTACAGCTTCGCGTGCGGCGACAGCGCGCGCGTCGCGAGCGCCGTGCCCGACAGCAGGCCGCCGCCGCCGAGCGGCGTGAACACCGCGTCGAGCGGCCCGACCTCGTCGAACAGTTCCTTCGCCGCCGTGCCCTGGCCCGCGATCACGTCCGCGTGGTCGTACGGCGGAACCAGCGTGAGCCCGTGCTTTTCCGCGAGTTCGCGGCCGATCTGCTCGCGGTCCTCGGTATAGCGGTCATACGTCACGACATTGCCGCCGTAGCCGCGCGTCGCGGCCATCTTCGCGGCCGGCGCGTCCTGCGGCATCACGATCGTCGCCGGGATGCCGAGGATGCGCGCCGACAGCGCGATCGCCTGCGCATGGTTGCCGGACGAGAACGCGACGACGCCGTTGCGGCGCTGCGTCGCGTCGAAGCGCGACAGCGCGTTGAACGCGCCGCGGAACTTGAACGCGCCCATGCGCTGCAGGTTCTCGCACTTGAAGAACACCTGCGCGCCGAGCGCTTCGTCGATCGTCCGCGACGTCATCACGGGCGTGCGGTGCGCGTGGCCTTCGAGCCGTGCCGCGGCGGCCGCGACGTCGTCGTAGGTGGGGAGGGTCGGAGTGGTCATGAGTCGCTCGTCGGAAGAGTCAGTCAACAGGTCGGCGGGGCGCGCCAGCTGCGCGCGTCCGCCTCACGCATCATTTCGCATCGTTGTATACAGTGGCGCGCGACACGCCGAGGTGCTGCGACACGATTTCCATCGCGCGGCGCACCTCCAGGAAGCCGTCCGCCTTCAGCATCTGCATCAGTTCGCGGCGCTGGTCGGTCTTCAGCTCGCGCGGCGTGGTCGCGAGGCGCGTCGCGAATGCGTCGATGCGCTGCCGGATCGCGTCCGCGCCGGCCGGGTCGAGCGTTTCGGCGACCGGCGCGCCTTCGGTGCTGCAGAACTGGTTCAGCATCCCCTGGAAGCCGCGGAACAGCGTGACGTCCGCGTTCAGGCACAGCGCGGCCACGTAGCGGCCGCTCGAATCCTTGATGCCGATCGACGTGCTTTTCGCGGTGCGGCCGTCGGCGAAGCGGTTCGCGTAGTTCGCGAGCACCTGCGGGAAGTCGTCGTCCTCGATGCGGGCGAGCCCGAGTTCGGTCGCCGGATCGCCGATCGCGCGGCCCGACAGGTTGTTGTGGATCGCGAGGATCGCGTGCTCCGGCGTACGCAGGTCGTGCACGACGACCTCGGTGAACGGCGCGAACATCGCGCCGAGCCCTTCGGCGATGCGCAGCACCTGCTCGATCAGCGACGCCTGTTCCGGCTGCGGCTTGTGGCGGGGCGTGGTCATGCGCTGGCCTGGAGCGCGGGCGCGTCGGTCGTTGCCGGCCGCGTGATGTCGGCCAGCAGCGGGCGGGCGATCCGCACGTAGTCGGACGCGTCGAGCACGACCGAGCGGTCGAGGCGGCCCGCGTTGAATGCGATTTCGTCGTTGAGCTCGATCAGCGCGGGATCGACGACGAGCGTCACGTTCGCGTCGAACACGAACGGCGGCACGGCACCCATCACGCAGCGCGTGACCGTGCCGGCGAGTTCGGGCGGCGCGAGCGTCGCCTTGCGGCGGCCGAGCGCGTCGGCGACCTTGCGGAAATCGATCTTCAGGTGACCGGGGATCACCGCGAGCGCGGTGGCGTCGCCGCCGTCCTTGAACGTGCAGAGCATCGCCTTCGCGCCCTGTTCGGGACGCGTGCCGCGAATCGCGGCGATCACGTCGGACTTGCCTTCGGCCGGGTGATCCAGCACGCGGAACCGCGCGCCGGAAGTATTCAGCAGTTCGCACAGCGCGTCGAAAACGGGGTAGTCGCTCATGTCGATCCGGGCAGGAGGGGGCGCATCGCGGTACGCGGGGACGGCGCCTGTCGGTTCGCCGTCGATGGATTGTCCAAGTATAGACGTTTTGTCATGCGCATGGCAAAAGCCCGAGGCGTGGATGGATCGCCGTGCGTGTCCGCCCACCAACTGCCGAAAGGGCCTTTCATATCGTGAAATGGCCGTCGAATTCCCGCCGCGTCGCCTTCCCGCCGCTTGAAAACCTGTTTTGCATCGCAAAACGGGCTGCTTATCTCATTGAAAAACAAGAGAAATTTATATCTTATGTCTTATATAAGAGTTGTTCGGCGGTGCGTCGCGCGGCGTTACTATTGAGTCCATGCAGTTCGCTTCGTCACACGGAGCGGGCACGCTGAACCCTTTACTCAAATGCGCTTCGTTCCCAGGAGATTGACATGTCCCAATATCAAGACGACATCAAGGCAGTGGCTGGCTTGAAGGAAAACCACGGCAGCGCGTGGAACGCCATCAGCCCCGAGTATGCCGCTCGCATGCGTGCCCAGAACAAGTTCAAGACGGGCCTGGACATCGCGAAGTACACCGCGAAGATCATGCGCGCCGACATGGCCGCGTACGATGCCGACCCGGCCAAGTACACGCAGTCGCTGGGTTGCTGGCACGGCTTCATCGGCCAGCAGAAGATGATCTCCATCAAGAAGCACTTCAACAGCACCGAGCGCCGCTACCTGTACCTGTCGGGCTGGATGGTCGCCGCGCTGCGCTCGGAGTTCGGCCCGCTGCCGGACCAGTCGATGCACGAAAAGACCTCGGTCAGCGCGCTGATCCGCGAGCTGTACACGTTCCTGCGCCAGGCCGACGCACGTGAACTGGGCGGCCTGTTCCGCGAACTGGACGCCACCAAGGACGCTGCTGCCAAGGCTGCCATCCAGCAAAAGATCGACAACCACGTGACGCACGTCGTGCCGATCATCGCCGACATCGACGCCGGTTTCGGCAACGCGGAAGCGACGTACCTGCTGGCCAAGCAGTTCATCGAAGCGGGCGCATGCTGCATCCAGATCGAGAACCAGGTGTCCGACGAGAAGCAGTGCGGCCACCAGGACGGCAAGGTCACCGTGCCGCACGAGGACTTCCTCGCGAAGATCCGCGCGATCCGCTACGCGTTCCTGGAACTGGGCGTGGACGACGGCATCATCGTCGCCCGTACCGACTCGCTCGGCGCCGGCCTGACCAAGCAGATCGCCGTGACGAACGCGCCGGGCGACCTGGGCGACCAGTACAACGCGTTCCTCGACTGCGAGGAACTGTCGGCCGACCAGCTGGGCAACGGTGACGTCATCATCAAGCGCGACGGCAAGCTGCTGCGTCCGAAGCGCCTGCCGAGCAACCTGTTCCAGTTCCGCGCCGGCACGGGCGAAGCACGTTGCGTGCTCGATTGCATCACGTCGCTGCAGAACGGCGCCGACCTGCTGTGGATCGAAACCGAAAAGCCGCACATCGCGCAGATCGGCGGCATGGTCAGCGAAATCCGCAAGGTGATCCCGAACGCGAAGCTGGTGTACAACAACAGCCCGTCGTTCAACTGGACGCTGAACTTCCGTCAGCAGGCGTATGACGCGATGAAGGCAGCGGGCAAGGACGTGTCGGCATACGACCGGGCGCAGCTGATGAGCGTCGAGTACGACGAGACCGAACTGGCCAAGCTCGCGGACGAGAAGATCCGTACGTTCCAGGCCGATGCGTCGCGTGAGGCAGGCATCTTCCACCACCTGATCACGCTGCCGACGTACCACACGGCCGCGCTGTCGACCGACAACCTCGCGAAGGAATACTTCGGCGACCAGGGCATGCTCGGTTACGTGGCCGGCGTGCAGCGCAAGGAAATCCGTCAGGGCATCGCGTGCGTCAAGCACCAGAACATGTCCGGCTCGGATATCGGCGACGACCACAAGGAATACTTCAGCGGCGACGCAGCGCTGAAGGCGGCGGGCAAGGACAACACGATGAACCAGTTCTGAGCGCCGTCGCAATCGAAGCAGAACGCCAACCCGTTACGGGTTGGCGTTTTTTTATCCACGCGATCGCCGCGCGTTATCCGCGCACCGCCTTCACGACGTACTGGCTCGTCGGCACCACGTCGATCTTGTCGAAATCGATGAAGCGTCCGCAGCTGTCCATCATCTCCGCTACGTTGCGCTGGAATTTCTCCTCGTCGCCGACCGCATCGAAGAACGCGTGCGGATCGGTCATCGCCGCGGCCGGGAAGCATTCCTCGACGATCGCGTCGTAGCCGGGCGCCGCATGCGTGAGCGCGCGCACGACCACGTTCTGCACGTACAGGAAATTGTCCTGCGTATCGATCGCGACGCGCGTGTGATGGCCGTGCCACACGTCGAGCCACGCTTCGTGCGTGAGGCGCGGCGGGCGCTTCAGGAACGCGAGCTGCGAGAAGCCGCTCGTGCGCTCGCCGGGCCGCGCCGGAAAGCGCGTGTTCGGAATCGGCTGCGACTCGGTGACGAGATACGCGGCCATGTGCGGCACGACCGCGCGCACCGCGTCGTCGAACGGCTGGCGGAACATCGGGTTCGCGCTGTCGACCCACACCGCGACGATCCCGTCGATACCCGGGTGCGTGTTGGTCTGCTTCAGGCCGGCGGCCGGCGCGACATCGGCGTCGGCGACGTTCACCTGTACGCCGTGCGCGCCGAGTGACAGCAGCTTGTCGGCGAGCTGCGCGCGCACGTTGCGGCTCCACTGCTCGGGCGCGGCCTGCGCATCGCGCCACAACACGTAAATGACTTTCTCCATTGCTTTGGCTCCAGGGGGGAATGACGGGATCGGCGGCGCTGCCGCCGGGTTTCAGGAAGCACTGACGGCCGAATCGTTCGAGTCGGTGGAATGGGCCGCGTCGTGCGCGCCCGGTGCGAAGCGGTTCGCGGTCAGCGTGAACGACGGCGGAATCGGCGACGTGACGGTTTCGAACAGCCGCTCGTGGCGCGTCGCTTGAATGCGCCACATGCCGTCGCGCTTCACGTACTGGTCGTCGTAGAACGCGGTGCCATGCACCAGGTAGTTATCCTCAAGATTGATCGCGTGATCCTCGAGAAACCACACGCCGCATGCGTGATCGGCGGACACCAGCGTGAGCTCGGGGTGATGGCCGTGATGCATCGTCAGGAAGGTCGGCTTGCCGATCTGCGCGCGCAGGCTCGACACGAACGCGTCGCGGTCGTCGTACGCATGGCGGCCGCCTTGCAGCCGCACTTCGCAGTCCTCGGTCAGGCATTGTTCGAGCAGCGACCAGTCGTGCGTGTCGATCGCGCGGAAATACCGGTACTTCAGCTGGCGGATCTGTTCGTACTCGTAGAGCGTGCGGGTCGTTTCGTCCATCGCCGTATCTCGTGGTGGTGTCGTTCGATGGTAGGAACGAAGCCACCTGCGTCACATCGTCTGTTCGGACGAACGCCGCGACGGCCGCGTTCACCTCCGCCGATACGGACCGTCGGGTTCATCCAAACAGGTGATGGCCGGCATCTCGTGCGCCTGTAACGTGGCGTCGACGCGGCTTCGATCCGCGCACACGAGATCAAGGAGACGGCATGACCCCGATCGAACGAATGGAAGTGCGTGTACGCAGGCTCGAGGACGCCGACGCGATCCGCCGCCTGAAGGCCCGCTACTTCACGTGCTGCGACCGGAAGGATCCGCAAGGGATGCGCGACTGCTTCGCGTCCGGCACCGTGCACATCGACTACGGCCGGATCGGCACGTTCGACCAGCGCGACGCGCTCGTCGACGTGTTCGAGCGGCTCGGCTGCCACCCGCACATCGTCGAGATGCACCACGGTGTGAATCCCGACATCACCGTGCTCGACGACATGCATGCGCGCGGCACGTGGGGCCTGCATTACCAGATGCTCGACACCAACGCACGCACGCTCACGCAGCTCGGCGCGACCTACGACGACGAATACCGGAAGGTCGACGGCGAATGGAAGATCGCGGCCACGCGCTGCGTCGTCACGTCGACGCTGTCCGCGCGCTACGACGGCGATGCGCCGGGCGTGCTGTTCGCCGGCGCGCAGCCGCCTGCCGCGTGACGACGCGCACCACCCGCGTCGGTTGACAACAATTCCCAGGAGACAACGAACATGACACAGAACCATGAGGCGCCGGTCGCCGTCGTGACGGGCGCGTCGCGCGGCGCGGGCAAGGGCATCGCGCGCGCGCTCGGCGCGGCCGGCATGACCGTTTACGTGACGGGCCGCTCGCAGAACGAAGGCGACGCGCCGCTGCCCGGCACGATCCACGAGACCGCGCGCGAGATCGACGCGCTCGGCGGGCGCGGGATCGCCGTTGCATGCGACCACGCGGACGACGCACAGGTGAAGGCGCTGTTCGAGCGCGTCGAGCGTGAAAGCGGGCGGCTCGACATCCTCGTCAACAACGCGACCTACCTGCACGACCAGCTGATCCTGCCGGGTCCGTTCTGGGAGAAGTCGCTCGACCTCGTGAACATCCTCGATGTCGGGCTGCGTTCGGCGTACGTCGCGAGCTGGCATGCGGCGCCGCTGATGGCGAAGCGCCGCAGCGGGTTGATCGCGTTCACGTCGTCGTTCGGCGCGAGCTGCTACATGCACGGCGCCGCGTACGGCGCGCAGAAGTCCGGCGTCGACAAGTTCGCGAAGGACATGGCCGTCGACCTGAAGCCGTTCGACGTCGCGGCCGTGTCGATCTGGATGGGCCCGCTGCGCACCGAGCGCACGACACGCGTGTGGGACGAGCATCCGGATCTCTACAAGGAGTTCTCGCTCGTCGCCGAAAGCCCGGAATTCACCGGTCGCGTGATTCATGCGATCCACGCCGATCCGCAGCGCATGGCGTTGTCGGGCCAGGTGCTGGTCGGCGCGGAAGCCGCGCTGCGGTACGGCATCGCGGATCTCGACGGCAAGCAGCCGCCGTCGTATCGCGAACTGCTGGGCGGGCCCGTGCAGGCTCATCCGGCGATCGTCGCCTAAGGAGCGCGCATGGGCATCCTCGAAGGCAAGGTGGCGCTCGTGACGGGCGCGGGGCAGGGCGTCGGGCAAGGTGTCGCGCACGCGCTCGCGGCCGAAGGCGCGCAGGTGGCCGTGGTCGGCCGCACGCGCGACAAGCTGGTCGCGACCTGCGATGCGATCCGCGCACGCGGCGGCGTGGCGGAGCCGTTCGTGTGCGACGTGATGGACGCCGCGCAGATCGCGCAGTGCGTCGATGCGGTCGTCGAGCGCTTTCGCGGCGTGCAGATCCTGATCAACAACGCGCAGGTCGTGCCGCTCGGCCGCCTGCTCGACGTGACCGACGCGGATTTTCTCGCGGGCCTCGAGTCGGGGCCGATCGCGACGCTGCGCATGATGCGCGCGTGCCATCCGCACCTGAAGGGCGACGGCGTGATCGTCAATTTCGCGTCGTCGGCCGCGGTGCGCTGGGACACGTCGGGCTATGGCGCCTATGCGGCGACCAAGGAAGCGATTCGCGCGCTCACGCGTGCGGCGGCATGCGAATGGGGCGCCGACGGCATCCGCGTGAACGCGGTCGCGCCGCATGCGCTGTCGCCGGGGCTGAAGGGCTGGGTCGACGCGAACCCGGACGAAGCCGCCGCGTTCTTCCGCACGATCCCGCTCGGCCGCGTCGGCGACTGCGAGCAGGACATCGGGCGCGCGATCGTGTTTCTCGCGAGCCGCGATGCCGCGTACCTGACGGGCGCGACGTTGCCGCTCGACGGCGGGCAGGCGTATTGGGGCTGACGGTGAACGCGGCGCCAAGCAAGGGTCGGCACGGACGCGCGGGTCAGCGCGTCGCGGCCGGCGAACCGGAATCGGAAAGCATCGAAGAGAGAACGACATGGGTCGACTGGAAGGGAAGGTAGCGATCGTCACGGGCGGCGCGCGCGGGATGGGGGCGGCGACATGCCGGCTGTTCGTCGAGGAGGGCGCGCGCGTCGTGATCGGCGACGTGCTCGACGCGGAAGGCGAGGCGCTCGCGCGCGAGCTCGGCGATGCGGCACGCTTCATGCGGCTCGACGTGGCCGACGAAGCGAGCTGGGCGCGCGTTGCAGACGCGACCGTCGAGCAGTTCGGCCGCATCGACGTGCTGGTGAACAATGCGGCCGTGCTGATGTTCGGTTCCATCACCGAGTTGTCGAAACGCGATTTCGAGCGTGCGGTGTCGATCAATCTCGTCGGCACGTTTGTCGGCATCCACACGATCGCGCCGCGCATGATCGCGCAGAAGAGCGGGTCGATCGTCAACATTTCATCGGTGGACGGGCTGCGCGGCGTGAACGCGCTGGCCGCCTACGTGTCGAGCAAATGGGGCGTGCGCGGGCTGACCAAGGTGGCGGCGCTCGAACTCGGCCACCAGGGCGTGCGCGTGAATTCGATCCATCCGGGCGGCGTGAACACGGCGATGTCGAACCCGACCGGCGCGCCGCTCGACGAGATCAACAAGCACTACACGCACGTGCCGCTGCAGCGTGTCGGCTTGCCTGACGAAATCGCGCGCGCGACGCTGTTTCTCGCGAGCGACGACGCGTCGTACTGCAACGGCGCCGAACTGTCCGTCGACGGCGGGATGGCGGCGGGCGCGTATTACCCCGGATTGCCGGGCGCGCCGTTTTGAGCGGTAGCGTACACAACGCATGCGCGACGGATGTTTGTGTACGCAACCTAATTCAGGGTTTGCCTGAGTAGCGAAAACACGAATTCGGGCCGCGACCGTTCGGGTGCATCGCATGCGAACGTGTCGCGCCGATTTTTCCGTTTTCGCGAAACCCTTGCCGGACGGACGTTCCAGCCGTTTCGTCCCCCAAGCGCACGCGTCGGCGCTGTAAAAAAGGACGCGCCGGCAAGCGGCATGCCGGCGCGTCGTCACAGTTGTTTCTTGTTGCAACGCAACGCCTGACCAATAACGGCGATGGTATGCTGGCCGGCATGGAGTTGTACGGCAGGTTGCTTGCATGGCGAAACTCGCGTTCGCACGCTCATACGAGACATCACATTCTCTCGCCCGCATCGCGGCATCGACACGCGCTCCGCTCGCGTGTCCCGCCTTGCGCGTTGCCGCCCCCTGCGCTCCGACCGCATTCCCCATCTCGCGGGCTCGTCCCGCATCCCCCATCCCCGCCCAATAGTCTGGAGACATTCCCATGTCGCAAAACAATCTGGCCGAAGCGACGCACGGCGCGCTGATCGCTCCCCCGGCCTTCGTCAAGCATCGCAAACTGATCGACTGGGTGTCGCGCATCGCGGCGCTCACGGAGCCCGAGCGCGTCGTCTGGTGCGATGGCTCGCGGGAAGAGAACGACGCGCTGTGCCGGGCGATGGTCGACCAGGGCACGCTCACGCGCCTGAACCCGGCGAAGCGCCCGAACTCGTATCTCGCGCAGTCCGATCCGTCCGACGTCGCGCGCGTCGAGGATCGCACCTTCATCTGCACCGAATCGCCCGACGACGTCGGCCCGACCAACAACTGGATCGCGCCGGAAGAAATGCGCGAGACGCTGAACGGCCTGTTCCGCGGCTCGATGCGCGGCCGCACGCTGTACGTCGTGCCGTTCTCGATGGGCCCGCTCGGCTCGCCGATCGCGCACGTCGGCGTCGAACTGTCCGACAGCCCGTACGTGGCCGTGAACATGCGGATCATGACGCGCATGGGCCGCGAGGTGTATGACGTGCTCGGCGAGGACGGCGAATTCGTGCCGTGCGTGCACAGCGTCGGCCATCCGCTCGAAGCCGGCCAGAAGGACGTTCCGTGGCCGTGCAACCCGGTCAAGTACATCGTGCATTTCCCCGATACGCGCGAGATCTGGAGCTTCGGCTCGGGCTACGGCGGCAATGCGCTGCTCGGCAAGAAGTGCTTCGCGCTGCGCATCGCGTCGACGATGGGCCGCGACCAGGGCTGGCTCGCCGAACACATGCTGATCCTCGGCGTGACCTCGCCGGCCGGCAAGAAGTATCACGTCGCGGCGGCGTTCCCGTCCGCGTGCGGCAAGACCAACTTCGCGATGCTGATCCCGCCGCAGGGCTTCGACGGCTGGAAGGTCACGACGATCGGCGACGACATCGCGTGGCTGAAGCCGGGCCGCGACGGCCGTCTGTACGCGATTAATCCGGAAGCCGGCTTCTTCGGCGTTGCACCGGGCACCGGCGTGAAGACCAACCCGAACGCGATCTCGACGCTGAAGGAGAACGTGATCTTCACGAACGTCGCGCTGACGGAAGACGGCGACGTGTGGTGGGAAGGCCTGACCGATACGCCGCCCGCGAAACTGACCGACTGGCAAGGCAACCCGTGGACGCCTGAAATTGGCAAGGAAACCGGCCGCAAGGCCGCGCATCCGAACTCGCGCTTCACGGCGCCGGCGTCGCAATGCCCGTCGATCGACGCGGACTGGGAAAATCCGGCCGGCGTGCCGATCGACGCGTTCATCTTCGGCGGCCGCCGCTCGACGACCGTGCCGCTCGTGACCGAAGCGCGCGACTGGGTCGAAGGCGTGTACATGGCCGCGACGATGGGCTCGGAGACGACCGCCGCGGCGGCCGGCCAGCAGGGTGTCGTGCGCCGCGACCCGTTCGCGATGTTGCCGTTCTGCGGCTACAACATGAGCGATTATTTCGCGCACTGGCTGAAACTCGGCAAGCAGCTCGACGGCGCGGGCGCGGCGCTGCCGAAGATCTACTGCGTGAACTGGTTCCGCAAGGACGCGAACGGCAAGTTCGTGTGGCCGGGCTTCGGCGAGAACATGCGCGTGCTGAAGTGGATGCTCGATCGACTCGAGGGCAACGGCGGCGGCGGCGAACATGCGTTCGGCGTGTCGCCGGCCTATGACGACCTGCATTGGGACGGGCTCGACTTCTCGCGCGAGCAGTTCGATGCGGTCACGTCGATGAATGCGGATGAATGGCGCGAGGAACTGAAGCTGCATGCGGCGCTGTTCGACACGCTGAAGCTGCGTCTGCCGACGGAGTTGACCGACACGATGAAGAAGATCGAACAGCGCATCGGCGGCTGACGATTCGAAACGAAGTAGTGAAGTAACGAAGTAACGACATAGTGGCATCGACGTCCCGCCGCCGGCATGCATTACCGGCGGCGGGACGTTGTCGTTTCAGCTTCGTTTCAGCTCGGCGCGTGCGCGGGCCGTGCGCCTACGCGCCGCAATGCGCGACCACTTCGTCGACCGCGCGCTGCACGTCGCCGCGCCGATAGCGCAGCAGCGCGATATCGGCCGGATCGGGCTCATACGACACGACGTTGCCGCGCCCCGTATAGATCGCGATGTCTGGCAGCAGCGGATGCTCCTGGTCGAGCGACGGCACCGGCTGCGGATTGCCGGCCGCGCGGAAGAAGGCCGCGAAGTAGTCGGCGAAGCTCAGGTTCTCGTCGCCGACGAGATAGGCCTTGCCGGATTCGCCGCGCTGCAGCGCGCCCCAGATCGCTTCCGACAGCGATTGCGTCGAGATGAAGTTGCTGCCGCCGGCCGGCCCGTACACCGGCAGCCCGGCGAGCTTGCCCTGCGCATAACCCGTGTACGCGGCGAACATCTCGTTGCGCAGCCCCGGCACCGACCCGACCACGAACGGCGCATTGACGCTGCACACCGCGAACGACGGCGACGCGAGCGCGCGCACGCGTTCGTCGGCGAGATGGCGCGAGCGCACGTACGGCACCGTGTCGACGAGCGCCGGCGCGACCTGCGGATAGAAGCTGCCGACCAGCACCGCGCGCTTCACGCCCGCATCGCGCGCGAGCGCGAAGAAGCGCGGTACCGCGTCGACGTTCGCGCGTTCCCAGTGCGCGGCTTCGTCGGTGCCGGGCGGCAGGTGGCGAATGTCGTTGCCGGCCGCGAACACGACCGCGTCGAACGGCGCGAGATCGTCGCGCGTGAAGTTGCCGGCCACGTAGTCGCGCAACAGCACGTCGAATTGCGCGAGCGCGCTGCCCGGTGCGGGCGGCTTGCGCGCGGCGAGTGTCACGTCGTTGCCTTGCGTGTGCAGATGCAGCGCGGCGTGGCCGCCGATGAGGCCGGTACCGCCGATGATCAGGATTTTCATGGTGTCTCCGGTTGCGGCGCAGGCGCGCCGCTTGAATTGAACCGATGATTGAACGGATGAAGCCGCGCGGCCGGGCGGCCGCTGTTCGACACGCCGCTCAGAAATTGAAGCCGTTGCCGGTGACGACCGGCATGTTGGTCCAGAAGCCGTTCGGGTCGCGATACCAGCCGGCCGCCGCGAGTGCGCCGCCGTCCACGTGCAGCGTCGTGCCGGTGACCCACGCGGCGAGCGGGCTCGCGAGGAACAGCGCGGCGCCCGCGATGTCGCCGGCCGCGCCGAAGCGCCCGAGCGGAATCCAGCGCGGAATGTGCTCGCGATGCTCGGCCGCGACCATCGCGCCGACCGGCACCTGCGGCGTCTCGGTGGTCTCCGGCGCGATCTGGTTCACGCGGATGCCGGCCGGCCCGAGTTCGAGCGCGAGGCTTTTCGTGAAGCCGGTCAGCGCGGCCTTGAACGATGCATAGACGGTGCAGTTCGGAATCGCGCGGAAGCCCTCGATCGACGACACGCCGACGATGCTGCTGCCCGCGCCGCGCTTGCGCAGCAACGGCAGCATCGCGCGCGTGACGACGAACACCTGGCGCAGGTTCACGTCGAACAGCCGCGCGATGTCGTCGTCGCCATAGTCGTCGAACGGCTTTGCGATCTGCAGGAAATCGCCGACGTTGTTGACGAGCACGTCGAGGCCGCCGAAGCGCGCGTCGATCGTCCGCGCGAACGCGTCGACCTCGTCGCGGCGCGTGACGTCCACGGTGCCGACCAGCGCGTCGACGCCCGCGGCTTCGAGCGCCTGGCGCACGTCTTGCGCGCGTGCGGGGTCGAGCTCGGCCACCGCGACGCGCGCGCCCGCCGCGCCGAACGCTTCCGCGCACGCACGGCCGATGCCTGCGCCGCCGCCCGTGACCAGCACGGTCTTGCCGGTGAATGAAATCATCAGAACACTCCTTGGAACGGGAAAACCGCGAGCCGCGTCACAGCGACGAAACGAGTTGCGCGTTGTCGATCCGCAGTTCCGCGCCGTTCACGAAGCGCGATTCGTCGGATGCGAGGAACAGCACGAGATTCGCGACGTCCCGCGGGTCGCACATGCGCGCCATCGGGTCGTTGCCGATACCGAGTTCGGCCGGATCGAGGCCGGGCATCAGCGCCTGCGTCATCGGCGTCCAGATGCCGTCCGGATGGATCGAGTTGCAGCGAATCCGGTAGCCGCTGCGCTTGCAGTGCACGGCGACGCTGCGCGCGAGCGCCGTCACCGCGCCTTTCGAGCCGGTGTATGCGCACATCATCGGCAGCCCGCCGAGCGCGGCGACCGACGACATCATCACGATCGAGCCCGGCGTGTCGTTGTGCTTCATCGCGCCGATCGCGTACTTGCAGCCGAGGAAATAGCCGTCCGCGTTCACGCGCAGCACGCGTCGCCAGGTGTCGAGGCTCGTGTCCTCGATCGAGCCGACCGGGCAGATCGCCGCGTTGTTGACGAGCACGTCGAGGCGGCCGAAGCGGTCGAGCGTCGACGCGATCGCGTGTCGCCAGCCGTCTTCGTCGGCGATGTCCTGATGCACGAACAGCGCCGTATCGCCGATCTCGCGCGCAAGCGTGCGGCCTGCGTCCTCGTCGATGTCGGTCAGCACGACGCGCGCGCCCTCGGCGGCCAGCAGCAGCGCATCCGCGCGGCCGACGCCGCTCGCCGCGCCGGTGATCAGCGCGACCTTGTTTGCGACTCGATTCATGTTGGGTCGTTTTCCGTTGGGGTTGAAGGAAGGCGCGCGCTCATGCGGCACCCGGCGCGCGGCCGGCCTTGACCGCGTCGAGCGCGGCCGCGCCGTAGAGCTGCGCGATCGTGGCGTCGACGCGCGGGTTGGTGCGCAGTTCGTGGCCACCGTCGACCGCGAAGCTCTGGCCGGTGACCCAGCCCGACTCGGGGCCCGCGAGATAGCGCACCGCATGCGCGATCGCTTCCGGTTCGCCGAGCGTGTCGAGCGGAATCTGGTCGAGGAAGCTGTCGACCAGCGCACGGTCGTCGAACATCGGCGCGGTGGCTTCGGAGCGCGTGAGGCCCGGCCGCACCGCGTTCACGCGAATCTTCGCGCCGGCCAGCTCCTCGGCCGCGCCGCGCACCAGCGCCTCGAGCGCGGCCTTCGCGGTGCAGTACGCGGTCAGCCAGCGGAAATTGATTCGCGCGGCCGTCGACGAGATGCAGACGATCGTGCCGCCGCCGCTGTCGGCGAGCCGCGGCGCGGCGTGGCGGATCGCGGCGAATGCGCTGTGCAGGTTCAGGTCGATTTCCGCGCGGAAGCTGGCTGCGTCGTGCATCAGCAGCGGGCGGAACCCGGCACCGCCGACGGTCGGCACGACGATGTCGAGACGGCCGTCGAGTGCCCACGCGGTGTCCAGCGCGGCCTGCAGGGCGGCGTCGTCGCAGGCGTCGCCGGCGTGGATCGCGACACGGCTGCCGCGCACCACGTCGGTCAGGTGCCGCTGCGTGCGTTCGAGCGCATCGCGGCGGCGGCCCATCAGCACGACGGCCGCGCCATCGGCGGCGAGCGCGTGCGCGCAGGCCGCGCCGATGCCGCCGGCGCCGCCCGTGACGAGCGCGGTGCGGCCGGCGAGGGGAAGGGACGCGCGCATCGTTCAGCCCTCCAGCGGCAGGTCTTGCGACCAGTCGACGTGCAGCGTGCGCGCGGCGAAGCGCCACGTGTCGCCGTCCAGCACGCAGCGGTCGCGATAGCGCAGCCCCCAGTCGAGCTTGCGCTTCACGCCGTTGCGCATATAGACGTGGCACGCGACGCCGTAGGTCTCGACATCGGCCTCGCCGCCGTCGAGTGTGACGAGCTGGTTGTGCACGTGATGCTGGGTCGTCTCGTAGCGCTCGATTACGCTCATCCCGGCGACGATCGCGTCGCGGTCGTCGAAGCGGAAACCGGGGCCGTCGAGTTGCGCGTCGGCGGTGAAGAGGGTGGCGAGGCGCGGCCAGTCGCGCCGGTCGACGGCTTGCGCATAGCGGCACGCAAGCTCGTACAGCGCGTGGTGGGGATTCGAATCGGTCATGCGTACTCCCGTGAATGAACGGAAAGGCTCGGCCGCGCCGTGAGCACGGACGCGGCGGCATTGCGACGTCGACGCGCAGGTTCGCACCGGACCGATCGATCCTCATCATCCATACGGAGCAGGGCAAGGATCGGGGAAAACACCGGGACCGACGGCGGCGCAGAGTCCGATGCTGCGATGCGGCGGCGGACGCGCCGCATGCGTCCGACGATGGTGCGGCCCTCGCAACAGGCCGAGACAGGCGGTTTTCCGATTCATCCGACGACTCGGCCGCACGGCGATGCTGCGGCGCGGCATGCCCCGCGCAGCCCGCTTCGCGTTTGCCCCTAGTCGAAACGGACGATGGCCGGCGGGCCGGCGCTGGCTACCGTGCAGTCATCCGGTGCCGTTGCCAGTGGCCAGTCGCCGGACACGATCCGCGATAGCGGCCAACCGGAGGGGACGACGATCATGAGACTGACGACTCGCAAGCTGTGCGCATTGGCGATGGGCACGTTCGCGGCCATGGCATTGGCGCGATATGGTGCCGAGCAGGTCCCGTCGCCGCCGTATGCGGCCGGCATCCTGCAATGCCGCTCGGTCGACCCGAACGGTCTGCCGACCGGTTGCGTGCCGATCGATCCTTCGCACTTCGGTTTCGCCGCGTTGCGCGGCATGTGACACCGGCGCGGCCGTGCGCCGCGTCAGCTCGACGCCGTCGCGAAACCGTCGCGATGCGGCGGCGTCTCCCTTCACGCCTCTCCAATCCCCCATGTCATCCGATTATTCCCTGACCCGCCCCCTGAACGTCCGCGACGTGCATCGCTGGGACGCCGAACACGACGTCGTGATCGTCGGCTTCGGCGCGGCCGGCGCATGTGCGGCGATCGAAGCCGCGAGCGCCGGCGCCGACACGCTGATCGTCGAGCGCGCATCGAGCTACGGCGGCACGAGCGCGCTGTCCGGCGGCGAGATCTACCTCGGCGGCAGCGGCGGCACGCCCGCGCAGCGGCAGGCCGGCTTCACGGACGACACCGAGGACCTGTACCGCTACCTGATGCTCGCGGGCGGCCGCGACGCGGACGAAGCGAAGGTGCGTCTCTACGCGAACGAGAGCCTCGCGCATCACGACTGGCTCGTCGCGCAGGGGCTCACGTACAAGAACACGTTCATCGCCGAGCGGATCGTCGAACCGGAAACCGACGACTGCCTGATCTGGTCGGGCAGCGAGGAGGCCTGGCCGTTCAGCGAGGCCGCGAAGCCGTGCCCGCGCGGCCACACGCCGCAATGGCCGGGCTGGGGCGGCGGGCAGATGCTGATGCGCGTGCTGGCCGAGCGCGTGCAGGCGCTCGGCGTGTCGACGCGCTATGACACGCGCGCACTGGCGTTGATCGTCGACGATGCCGGCGCGGTGCGCGGCGTCGTGCTGCGTGCGTACGGCGAGACGGCATGCGTGCGGGCACGCCGCGCGGTGATCCTGTGCGCGGGCGGCTTCGCGATGAACCGCGACATGGTGCGCAAGCACGCACCGCAGTTCCTGCGCTCGGACGAACCGATCGGCAGCCCGGGCGACGACGGCTCGGGCATCCTGCTCGGCCAGAGTGCGGGCGGTGCGGCGATCCACATGGACCAGGGCTTCGTCAGCCTGCCGTTCTACGCGCCCGAATCGCTGCTCCACGGGATCTTCGTGAACGCGCGCGGCCAGCGCTTCATCAACGAGGACGGCTATCACGGCCGCACCGGCCATCACGCGTTCCATCAGGCCGACGACCGGATCTACCTGCTGGTCGACCAGGCGACCTACCAGGAGCCGCCCGCGATCGCGCGGATCGGTATCGCGGCGGCGGGCGAGACGTGGGAGGAAGTCGAGCGCGACCTGCAGATGCCGGCCGGCACGCTGACGGCGACCGTCGACGTCTACAACCGACACGCGGCCGAAGGCGCCGATCCGCTGTTCCACAAGGCGAAGAAGTGGCTGAAGCCGCTGATCGAGCCGCCATTCGTCGCGCTCGATTGCCGGATCGACTACGCGTTCTACCCGCATTTCACGCTGGGCGGGCTCGATACGCTGCCGACCGGGCAGGTGCTCGACGCGGCGCGCGTGCCGGTGGCGGGCCTTTATGCGGCCGGCCGCACGACCTGCGGGCTGCCGCGCTGGGGCGCCGGGTACAGCTCGGGGCTGTCGCTGGCCGACGCGACGTTCTTCGGCCGGCAGGCCGGACGTCACGCCGCGCGTTCGGCGAGCGAGGCGTTGCGCAGCGCCGCGTAGCCGCGCCTGAACGGAAAAGAACGACGCCCCGGGCAACCGCGTTGCACCGGGGCGTCGTCGTTTCAGGCGGACGTCGGTGGATCGTCGATCGGCCTTCAGCCGAGATCGAGCGCGTTCGTCAGGTCGCCCGGCGGCGTTGCGCCGCGCGACGCGAACGCCTTGTCGCGCGCGGCGACGCCGTCGAGCGGCGCGAGCCCGTGCACGCGGCTGATGAAGCGCAGGATCGAGTTCGTGTCGTACATCGTGTGGTCGACGTAACCCTTCTTCGCGAACGGCGAGATCACCAGCGCCGGAATCCGCGAGCCGGGGCCCCAGCGATCGCCGACCGGCGGCGCGACATGATCCCACCAGCCGCCGTTCTCGTCGTGCGTCATCACGATCACGGTGTTCGCCCACTGCGGGCCGCGCCGGATCCGCTCGATCACGTTCGCGATGTGACGATCGCCGGATTCGACGTCCGCATAGCCCGCGTGCATGTTCAGGTTGCCCTGCGGCTTGTAGAACGCGACGGCCGGCAGGCGGCCCGCGTCGATGTCGGCGATGAAGCGGTTGGTCGACGGCTCGTCGCCGAGGCCCGCGTCGCGCAAATGCTTGCGGCGCGCGTCGGTGCCCGGCGCGTAGTTCGCGAAGTAGTTGAACGGCTGGTGGTGGTACTGGAAATCGGGAACCATGCCCGTGTCGCGGTGCTCGAGCGCGTACTGCCACGCGCCGCTGTACCACGCCCAGTCGACGTTCTTCTCCGACAGCCGGTCGCCGATCGTCGCGTAGCCTTGCGGCGGGATCACGCGATGGTCGGCCGGATCCGCATACGCGGCGTTGCCCGGATCGGCCGGCGGCACGTAGCTCGGCTGGTAAGGCGGCGCCATCGTGTTGACGCCGTAGCCGTCGGGCGTCAGCGGGCCGTCGACCGCGAACTTCGGCGGGCCCTCGAGCGCGGACGCCGGCGAATCGGCGGCGAGCGTCAACCGCGTGCCGGCCGGATCGTCGCCGTCGACCTTCGACAGCAGCTTCGCCGCGTGCGGATGCTTGTGTGCATCCGGATAGATCGGCGGCTGCGCGGAAATCAGGAACATGTGGTTCAGCCACGAACCGCCGAAGGCCGCCATGAAGAAGTTGTCGCACAGCGTGTATTGCCGCGCGAGGTTCCACAGCCGCAGCGTGTCGGCGGAATTGCGGTAATGGCCCATCACGAGGCCGCCCGAATCGGCCCACGCGGCGAACTGGTTGTTGCGGCCCGCGGCGATCTGCATCTGGTTCTGGTAGAAGCGGTGCCACAGGTCGCGCGTGATCACGCCGTTCGGCAGCGGCTTGCCCTGCGCGTCGGCGATCCGGAACGGCGCGTTCGGCAGCTTGTCGATGTCGCGCTCGGCGATCGCGTAGCGCTTGCCGTCGACTTCCTGCGCTCGCGGCACGAGCCCGCCCCAGATCTTCGGCAGTACCGGCAGCGGCGTCTTGCCGTCGCGATCGAGCTGCCGCGCGTGCTCGGGCTTCACCTCGCCGAGCGGATATTGCACGCCCGGGAAATCGCCGTACAGGTTCGTGAAGCTGCGGTTCTCCGCATAGATCACGACGATGTGACGCACCTGCCGGCGTAGCGCGTCGTCGAGCCGCAGGTCGGCGGCGGAGCGCGGCGCGCCGCCCGGCGTGGTCTCGCAGCCGCCGAGCGCGACACCCGCGCCGAGCGCGGCGAGGCCGCCGAGCATGCGGCGGCGGTCGGGATCAACGGGAAGGTCGTCGGGGCGATCGGGGGTGTCGTTCACGTCGTGTGCTCCTCGGATTGGCGGTTGTCGTTCGATGCGCGGCAGCGTCGCACAGCCTGCCGCGACGCGGGACGGGACGCAACGGCCGGCGTCGCGCCCGGGCGGGGCGATGGCGGCCGTCACAAAAATGTCACGAACGCGACTATAACGCGGCCCGCGGCGTCGATGAAAGGTGTCTGTCGGACAATGCGCGACGTCCGCGCGCGAGCTAGACTTGAATCACGGGCGGTGCGTTGCGGCGCACTGTCCGTGCGAAGGCCGCCCGGCGGCGCCTTCGCGGTGTCATTCATGCGACGAAACGAGGCGACGATGGCGCGGATGCATTGCGTGTGTGCGTGGCTGCCGATGCCGCGCGCCGGCCGGGCGCGCGGGCACGCATAAGCGCGCCGCGCGGCGCGACCGGCCGGCCCGATGCCATGGACAGGAAATTCGACTTCGCAGGACTGCTGATCGCGGCGGGCTTCTTCGTGCTGTTCGCCGCGCAGTTGCTGATGCTGCGTCCGGCGTCGACGATGATCGCGTACAGCGACTTCCACCGGCTCGTCGCCGCGCGGCTCGTCGACGATCTCGAGATCGGACCGGCGACGATCACGGGCACGCTGACGATGCCGCAGGCCGGCGCGCTGCTGCCGGCGTCGGAAGTCGCGGCCGTGAAGTCGGACGGCACGTCGCCACGCTTCAGCACCAACCGCGTGACCGACCCGCAACTGATCGACACGCTGACCGCCGGCGGCATCCGGTTTCACGGCGCGTCCGACACCGGCTGGATCGCGTCGCTCGCGTCGTGGCTGGTGCCGCTCGTCGCGTTCGTGTTCATCTGGAACCTGATGCTGCGCAAGCGTGGCGGGCTGCAGGACTTCACCGGGATGGGCAAGAGCCGCGCACGCGTGTACGTGCAGCAGGAAACCGGCATCACGTTCGACGACATCGCGGGCATCGACGAAGCGAAGGCCGAGCTGCAGCAACTCGTCGCGTTCCTGCGCAACCCCGATCGCTACCAGCGGCTCGGCGGCAAGATTCCGAAGGGCGTGCTCGTCGTCGGTGCGCCCGGCACCGGCAAGACGCTGCTCGCGCGCGCGGTGGCCGGCGAGGCGGCCGTGCCGTTCTTCTCGATCAGCGGCTCGGCGTTCGTCGAGATGTTCGTCGGCGTCGGCGCGGCGCGCGTGCGCGACCTGTTCGAGCAGGCGCAACAGAAGGCGCCGTGCATCGTGTTCGTCGACGAGCTCGACGCGCTCGGCAAGGTGCGCGGCGTCGGTCCGATGTCGGGCAACGACGAGCGCGAGCAGACGCTCAACCAGCTGCTCGTCGAGATGGACGGTTTCCAGGCCGGCTCCGGCGTGATCATCATGGCCGCGACCAACCGGCCGGAGATTCTCGATCCCGCGCTGCTGCGCCCGGGCCGCTTCGACCGTCACATCGCGATCGACCGGCCCGATGTGAACGGCCGCCGCCAGATTCTCGGCGTGCACGTGAAACACGTGAAGCTCGCGACCGACGTCGACCTCGGCGAACTCGCGTCGCGCACGCCGGGTTTCGTCGGCGCGGATCTCGCGAACGTCGTCAACGAGGCCGCGCTGCATGCGGCGGAACTCGGCAAGCCGGCGATCGGGATGGACGACTTCGACGAGGCGATCGATCGCGCGCTGACGGGCCTCGAGCGCAAGAGCCGCGTGATGAACGCGCAGGAGAAGCTGACGATCGCCTATCACGAGGCCGGCCATGCACTCGTCGCGGAAAGCCGCGCGCATTGCGATCCGGTGAAGAAGGTGTCGATCATTCCGCGCGGCGTGGCCGCGCTCGGCTACACGCAGCAGGTGCCGACCGAGGATCGCTACGTCCTGCGCCGCAGCGAGCTGCTCGATCGGATCGATGCGCTGCTCGGCGGGCGCGTCGCGGAAGAACTCGTGTTCGGCGACGTGTCGACGGGCGCGCAGAACGATCTCGAACGCGCGACCGCGATGGCGCGCCACATGGTCATGCAGTACGGGATGAGCGAGAAGATCGGGCTCGTCAGCTTCGACGACGGCGAGACGCGCACCGGCATGCCGGGCGTATGGCATGCGGGTGAGGGCCGCTGCAGCGAGCACACCGCGCGGATGATCGACGACGAGGTGCATACGCTGCTGACCGATGCGCATGCGCGCGTCGCGGCGACGCTCGGCGAACGTCGCGAGGCGCTCGAGCGCATCGCGCGACGGCTGCTCGCGCGCGAGGTGCTCGAACGCGATGCGCTGCAGGCGCTGATCGACGGGCGCGAGGAGCCTGCGTCTGGGTCATCCACGGCCGATAGCGGGGCTTGCGCGGGCGCGAATGCGCCGGAGCAGGCGTCGGCGATCGAGCGCGATTTCGTCGCGTACGGGCCGCCGCGCGAACCCGAGCGCTGAAGCCCGCATCTCGCACGCGGCCGGCGGGCGGCCATGATCGCGCCGCACCGTCGCTGCGACCCAGACTTGCCGACGCGGCGTTGCGCCGGCGTTCCCTTTTCTCTTTCCAGTCACGGAGTCGCCATGAGCGAGGCGCACGTATCGGTCGATGTCGCGCAGCATGCGCGTTTCAGTTTCGAAGTCACGTTTGCGGGCACCGAGCTTTCGCCGGTGCTCACCGACGAACCGCCGCCGCTCGGCGCCGGCCGCGGCCCGAACCCCGTCCGGCTGCTGGCCGCGGCCGTCGCGAGCTGCCTCGCGGCGAGCCTGTTGTTCGCGCTCGAGAAACAGCGCGTCGATCCGCAGCCGGTCACCGCACATATCGACGTCGACATGGTGCAGAACGATGCAGGCAGGGTGCGAGTGGGCGCGATGGCCGTGGCGCTGTCGGTCGGCAAGGCGTGGGCCGATCTCGCGGCGGCGACGCGCATGCTCGACCGGTTCGATACGTACTGCGTGGTGACCGAGAGCATGCGCGACGGCATTCCGATCGCGGTGACGGTGCAGGACGTGAATGGTGCGGTGCTCGACCGCGAGACGACCGGCGTGTGAGCGTGCGTCAGGACCGGGTGCGTCAGGACTCGGTCGCGGCGGCGACTTCCGACGCTTCAGCGAGGGCGTCGAGAAAGCGGGTGCGCCACCAGTGCACGTCGGTCCTGCGCACGATCGCCATCAGCGCGTCGTGACGCTGGCGGCGTTCCTCGAGCGGCATCGTGAGCGCGCGCTGGATCGCCTGCGCGGTGCCCTGCGTGTCGTACGGATTGACGAGCAGCGCGGGCTTCAGCTGCTCGGCCGCGCCCGCGAAACGCGACAGCACGAGCACGCCCGGGTCGGCCTCGTCCTGCGCGGCGAGAAACTCCTTCGCGACCAGGTTCATCCCGTCGCGCAGCGGCGTGACGAGCGCGACGCGGCTCGCGCGGTAGAGGCCCGGCAAGCGCTTGCGCGCGACCGTGCGATGGATGTAGCGCATCGGCATCCACTCGAGTTCGCCGTAGTCGCCGTTGATCGCGCCGCACAGGCTGTCCATCTCGCGCCGCAGGTCGTCGTATGCGCCGAGATCCTCGCGGCTCGGCGCGGCGATCTGGATCAGCGTCGCGCGGTCGCGGTTCTCCGGATACTGTTCGAGCAGCTGACGGAACGCGTGCACGCGCTGCGGCAGCCCCTTCGTGTAGTCGAGCCGGTCGACGCCGACCAGCAGCTGGCGGCGCGAATACTCGTCGCGCATCCGCTCGAACATGTCGATCCCGTCGCGATTCTCCGCGAGTGCCGCGAATTCGTCGACGTCGATGCCGATCGGGAACGCACCGGCCGACAGCGTGCGGCCGAACGCGCGCAGGCGGCCGTCCGGCAGCCGCGCGGCGCCGGCTTCCGCCTCGACGTAATGCTCGAAGTGAAGCAGGTCCGATTCGGTCTGGAAGCCGACGAGGTCGTATGCGAACAGCGAGCGCATCAGCCACTCGTGCTCTGGGATCGCGGCCATGATCGGCGGCGGCGGCATCGGGATGTGCAGGAAGAAGCCGATCGGATTCGTGCAGCCCATCGCACGCAGTTCGGCGGCGAGCGGAATCAGCTGGTAGTCGTGGACCCAGACGGTATCGTCGGGGCGCAGCAGCGTGCTCAGCTTGCGCGCGAACAGCTGGTTCACGCGCCGGTAGCCGTCGGCGAAGCGCCGGTCGAACTGCGCGAGATCGAGGCGGTAGTGGAACACCGGCCACAGCACGTTGTTCGAGTAGCCGAGGTAATACGCGTCGTAATCCTGCGGATCGAGATCGATGGTCGCGAGCTGGATGCCGCCGACGTTCTGGATCTGCACGTCGTCGCCGTGCGCGGGATGGTCGCCGTCACCGCGCAGCCTGCCGCTCCACCCGAACCAGACGCCGCCCGATTCCTGCAGGCTGTCTTTCACGGCCACGGCAAGCCCGCCTGCCGCGGCTTTACGGGGATCTGCAATGCGATTGGATACGACGACGAGTCGGCTCACCAGCTCTCCTGCGAATGGTTGGGGAAGGTTCGTGCGGCCAGGGCGCGAGGCGGACGCCGCCATCGACGCGAGGCGCGATGGGGCCGCGATACGAGCGGACGGGAATCAGGGCACGCGATTCGCCGGTCGAACGTGGAGTGCTTTTTTAAGCATACTCGTCATTCGGCTGATTTAAAAGTGCATGACCCGGATCAACGAACCTGCACTTCGGTGAGATGCGCGTTGTTCCGTTCGGCTGACCGGCGGGAGCGGAAATTGCGCGGCACTGCAGCGGCCGTGTGCGCCACGACCGCCGCGCGCAGGCAGCGTCGATGCACAGCCGGGCCGTGCCGCGCGGCCGCGCATCGTGTTTCGTACGACGCGTGACCGCGTTACGCGGTAGCCGCGTGCCAGTGCGACGCGCCGTCGGCCGCATGCGTGCGCGCGTGCGCCGACGCCGCATGTTCGCCGGCCGGCATCCGGAATGCGGACACTGTCTCCGACAGCTCGCGACCCTGCGCCTCGAGCGATTTCGACGCGGCCGCGGCCTGCTCGACGAGCGCCGCGTTCTGCTGCGTCGTCTCGTCCATCTGCGTGATCGTCAGGTTCACCTGATCGATGCCGCGGCTCTGTTCGGCGGACGCGGCCGCGATTTCACCCATGATGTCGGTGACGCGCGCGACGGCCCGCGTCACATCCGACATCGTCTTGCCCGCTTCGTCCGCGAGCGCCGAGCCGTCCTGGATCGTCTGCACCGAAGCGGAAATCAGTTCCTTGATTTCCTTCGCGGCGGTGGACGAACGTTGCGCAAGGCTGCGCACCTCGCTCGCGACGACCGCGAAGCCGCGGCCCTGTTCGCCCGCGCGTGCCGCCTCGACGGCCGCGTTCAGCGCGAGGATGTTGGTCTGGAACGCGATGCCTTCGATGATCCCGGTGATGTCCGCGATCTTCGACGAGCTGTGGCCGATCTCCGTCATCGTGTCGACCACGCGGCCGACCACCGAACTGCCGCGCAGCGCGACGTCCGACGCATTCGCGGCGAGCGTGCTCGCCTGCTGCGCGTTCTCCGCGTTCAGGCGCACCGTCGACGTGAATTCTTCCATCGTCGCGGCGGTTTCCTGCAGCGATGCCGCCTGTTCTTCGGTGCGCTGGCTCAGGTCGAGGTTGCCCGATGCGATTTCGCCCACCGCATGCGCGATGCTGTTCGACGAATCGCGCACGCGGCCGACGATGCCGATCAGCCGCGCATTCATCGTGCGCAGCGCGTCGAGCAGGTCGCGCGTCTCGTCGTTGCCGCTCACGCTGATGCGGCTGCCGAGATCGCCGTTGGCCACCGTGCGCGCGACGTCGACCGCCGCGACGATCGGTGACGTGATCTTGCGCGTCAGCCACAGGCCGCCGCCCACCGCGACCGCGATCGCGATCACGCAGATGGCCAGCAGCAGGTTGCGCCCGGTCGTGTAGCGATCCGCGAAGGCCTGCGCGATCGCGACTTCGCGCTCGTGCGTATAGGTTGCGTACGCATCGGTTGCGCGAATCAGTTGCGCGAGCAACGGACGGCAGCGATTGTCGATATCGGCGGTCGCCTCGTCCTTCTTGCCGGCCTGTGCGAGTCCGACGATATTCAGCGCGACGGGCCCGTAGCTCGCTTCGACGCGCATGATCTCGGCGACCAGTTCGCGCGCGCGATCGGTCGTGTCGGTCGCATTCGCCATCATGTCCTTCAGTTTCGCGAGATGGTCCTGCACGTCCTTGTGCGCCTGCTGCACGTCGGCCAGTTCGAGCTGGATGTCGGACGGCGTGGTCACGAGCACCAGGTTGCGCGCGGCGATCGCGCGCCGGTCGACCGCCGTACGGATTTGCGCGGACAGCTTCGCGCGCGCGTTGACGCCGTTCATGTACCGGGAAAACTCGTCGTTCGTATCGGACAGCGCTTTCAGCGCCATGCCCGACACGATCACGACGACCGCGGCGAGCAAACCGAAGCCGCCAAGCAGTTTTGCCTTGATGGATATTCTGGCGATTTTCACGATGTGCCTCTGTGCGAGTGGTTGGCGATTGGGATTTATTGTTCGACCAGGTGAGGGCTCGTGCCGTCGTTAACGGGCATGCCGGATATTTCTTTACCCATCGAAAACCCTGATTTTTATTTTTCAATCGCTGGAAACGCCCGCCCGTTGGGTATTCCGGAGCTGGATAAAAATCCGTGAATCACCGATGATTCTCGCGTTCATACACGGATTTGAAAACCGATCTTTTGCCGGAAGTTAATAAGTTCGGGCCGGTTATTCAAATTGTCTCGTCATTGTATTTTTATTTATGGGTGAATCGCGCATTGACATTCGGACGAGCGGGAGTGCGCGATTCGGCTCCGTGAAACGGGCGTACGGATTTTCGCCCGACAGAACCGGCCCGCGACCGCGCCGCGGGCCGTCCGGCGATCAGAACGTCGTGCGCAGGCCCGCCATCACGCTGCGGCCGCCTTGCGGCGCGAAGCCGCGCACGACCGAGGTCGCATAGCGGATCTCCTGGTTCGTCAGGTTGTCGCCGCGCAGGTACGCGAGCCAGTGCGTCGCGCCGAAGCGGAACTTGTAACTCAGCATCACGCCGAGCGACGTATAGCCGTCCGTCGAGAAGTCGTTGTCGGGCACGCGGTGCTGCGACCACGCGTGTGTGACCTGCGCGCGTGCACCGAACGGGCCGTAGCCATAGTCGGCCGCGAGCGTCGCGCGCAGCGGCGCGATGCGCGGCAGCGGCTGGCCGGTGTCGACGTTGCGGGCATGCGTGTAGTCGGCGGTCAGTTCCAGGTCGACCGTATGGCCGCGCCGCGAGAACGCGCGCCACTTGCCGTCGAGTTCGACGCCGTAGAACTCGGCGCGCACGCCGCGGTAGATCGCTTCGTTAAGCGTATCGTCGGCGCCGGGCGCGACCGGTTCGCCGTCGTCGTTCACGACGCGGCCCGTGTTGTACTCGGTCAGGTAGTTCGAGAAGCGGTTGTAGAACACGCCGACGCTGCCGCGGTTCGGGCCGCTCGCATAGCGCAGCGACAGGTCGGTCGACACGGCCTTTTCCTTCGACGCGTTCGGGTTGCCGATCAGGAACTGGCCGGTCGCGTCGTGCGGGCCGTTCGAGTACAACTCGTAGAAGGTCGGTGCGCGCTCCGTGTAGGCGACGTTTGCCGCGACCGACCACACGGGCGTCAGCGAGAACAGCGCGCCGGCCGATACGCTGCCGGCGTTGAAGTCGCGCGGCCGCGCGGCCGCGAATTTCTCGACGCCGGCCGGATCGGGATCGACCTTCACGTGCTCGAAGCGCCCGCCGAGGCTCAGCTTCAGCGCCGGGACGACCTGCCATTCCTCGAGACCGAACAGCGCGACGCTGTTCGTGCGCGTGGACGGCACGAGCAGTTCGTCACCGAGCGCCGAGAAGGTGTTCTGGCCGAACTGCACGCCGATCGCGCCTTCGAGTGGGCCGATCCTGCGATGCCGCGCCTCGATGCGCGCCTCGTAGCCGCGGTTGCGGAAGGTGGTGGCCGTCTCGCCGTTGTCGACTTCCTTGTGGCGATAGTCGGTGTACGCGAAGTCGAACTTCAGCTTCGTGAACGGGCCGCTCAGGTTGCGGACCTCGGACGCGAGCGCGAGGCGTTCCTGGCGCATCCGCAGGCGCACGTCGTCCTCGGCGACGGAGCCGTAGTTCGACTCCTGGCCGCTGTACGACAGGCCCGCGAAACCGTCGGCCCACGTGTACGACGCCCCGACCGCGCCGCCGTGCACGCGGCCGTCGCTGTTCGGTACGTTGCCGACCGGTTGCGGCGTGTCGGGGCCGTCGATCGCACGTTGCGCGCTGCTGCGCGCATAGCCGGGAATCCGCAGCTTGCTGGCCTCGCGGTCGAACGCGTCGACATGGAACGCGAAGCGGCCGTTGCCGCCTTCGACCTGTGCCGCGCCCGCGCGCACCGCGTTCGCGCCGCCGTAGCGCGCGTCGAGCGCGCCCGTCACGCCTTCGATCGCTTCGCGCGGAATGCGGTTGTCGATCGTGTTGACGACGCCGCCGACCGCGTTGCCGCCGTACAGCAGCGCGGCCGGCCCGCGCACGATCTCGACGCGCTCGATCGACAGCGGATCCTGCGGCACCGCGTGGTCGTACGACAGAGACGACGCGTCGTAGGCGGCGACGCCGTTCTGCAGCAGCCGGATCCGGTCGCCGTCCATCCCGCGGATGATCGGGCGGCCGACCATCGGCCCGTAGGTGGTGGTCGACACGCCGGGCAGGCCGTTGAGCGTCTCGCCGAGCGAATCGGCCTGGCGGCGCGTCAGCGCGTCGCCGGACAGTTGCGCGGTCGGCGCGATCAGGTCGGTGTCGCCGAGCGGGTTCGCGGTCACGAAGATCGGCGCGAGCGGCGTGGTTTGCTGCGGCGTCGACGGGGCGGGCGGATCGGCCTGCGCGTGTGCGACGGCGGCGAACAGCATCAGCGAAACGGGCGAGAGCGGGCGAAGCGGTAGACGAGGGAGGTCGCGCATGGTCGGTGAATCGGTTGGAATCGGATCGGAAAGCGAGCCATGCGGGTCAAGGCCGGAAACGATATATTGTTGCATCTGCGGCGCGCAGTGACCCGTCTGGATAGGACTCGGCGTAGCCCGGCCACCCGGATGGAACGGTTCCAGAAGGGCGAGGCCGCGAAATGATATGTTATATCATTTCAAACGCCAAGCGAAACGGCGGCATGCCGCAGGGTTTCCGACAACCGGCCGAAATGGCCGCGAAAGCGGAAGCGAAAGCAGAAGCGGGCCGTCAAACCGGCACCGGCACCGGCACCGGCACCGGCACCGGCACCGGCGGCCCGTGCTGCATATCTCGCGACGCATCCGCCACCGTCGCGCGCGTTTCCCGCCCCGTTGATGCGTATCAAGGCGCTCCGGTTGCGAGTCCGGATACTGGCCGGATCATCGACCAGACAGGAGTGACTCGTGACACAAACCATGAAAGCAGCCGTGGTACACGCGTTCGGCGAACCATTGCGCATCGAGGAAGTGCCGGTCCCGACGCCGGGCGCGGGCCAGATCCTCGTCAACATCAAGGCGTCGGGCGTTTGCCATACCGACCTGCATGCCGCCGACGGCGACTGGCCCGTGAAGCCGACGCTGCCGTTCATTCCCGGACACGAAGGCGTGGGCGTCGTCGCGGCGGTCGGGGCGGGCGTCACGCACGTGCGCGAGGGCGACCGCGTCGGCGTGCCCTGGCTGTACACGGCATGCGGTCACTGCGAGTACTGCCACACCGGCTGGGAAACCTTGTGCCACGGGCAGCAGAACACCGGCTATTCGGTCAACGGCAGCTATGCCGAATACGTGCTGGCCGATCCGGACTACGTCGGCCATCTGCCGGCGCAGGTTGCGTTCGACGAGATCGCGCCGATCCTGTGCGCGGGCGTGACGGTCTACAAGGGCATTCGCGTCACCGACACGCGTCCGGGCCAGTGGCTCGCGATCTCTGGCATCGGCGGGCTCGGCCACGTGGCCGTGCAATACGCGCGCGCGATGGGCCTGCACGTCGCCGCGATCGACGTGTCACCCGAAAAGCTCGCACTCGCGCGCCAGCTTGGCGCACAGCTGACGATCGATGCGTCGGTCGACGATCCTGCGAAGGTCATCCAGAAGGAGATCGGCGGTGCGCACGGCGTGCTGGTCACGGCCGTGTCGCGCAGCGCGTTCGCGCAGGCGCTCGGGATGGTGCGGCGCGGCGGCACGGTGGCACTCAACGGCTTGCCGCCGGGCGATTTCCCGTTGCCGATCTTCTCGACCGTGCTGAACGGCATCACGGTGCGCGGCTCGATCGTCGGCACGCGGCGCGACCTGCAGGAATCGCTCGATTTCGCGGCGGATGGGCTGGTGCGCGCGCATATCCATCGCGACCGGCTCGGCAACATCAACGACATATTCGCGCGGTTGCGCGAAGGCAAGATCGACGGTCGCGTCGTGCTGACCGACATGCATTGACGCGCACTCGGGCACGCTGCCGCGACGCGGGGGACGTCGCGGCAGCGCTGCGCTCACGCGCGCATCACGGCGCGAAGAACACGTCGGTGCGGTTCGTCAGGTTGCCTGCGCTCGTCTGGACGAAGAACGGATGGAACGACGACGAGGGCCCCACGTCGAGCCCCTGGTAATCGCCGATGAAGAAGCCCTCCGCGTTGGGCGCGATCTTCATGTCGAACGGGCCGCCGACGCGCCGCTCAGCGGCGAACGAGGCGCCGCCGTCAAGCGAGATCTTGCGCCAGAACCCCGTCGGCAGCGTCGTCGTGTTGCCCGCTTGCAGATCGCGGAAGTCGTAGTAGGTGACCATCACCGCGCCGGCATTGTCGACGCGCACCGACGGATTGAACGCGGGGCGCCCGGTCGGCGTGTTCACCTGCAGCGGCGCGCTCCAGGTTGCGCCGCCATCCTTCGACGTCGACAGCGCGATCTCGTCGTAGTTGCCGCCGTTGAAGCGGCTGTCCTGCCATACGACGTAGAGTTGCCCCGACGCGGGATCGATCGCGGGTTCCGGAATGATGTCGCCGGTGCGGACCGGTTCGCCGGTGTTCGGATCGGTCACGCCGACCGTCTGCAGCCCGGCGATCACCTGCGGCTGCGTCCACGTCGCGCCGTCGTCGGTCGACTTGATGAACGCGACCTTGCCGGCCGCCTTGCTGAACGGCGGCTGGATCAGGTCGAAGAAGTTGTAGAGCGTGCCCGTCTTCGGATCGACGACGATCTGGTTGCCGATCGTCTGCTGGCGCGATGGCACGTGGACGATGACCCTCGCGCGGCTCCAGTTCTTGCCGCCGTCAACTGTCTTCGAGAACAACGTCGGCCCGCGGAATGCGGCCGTGTGCAGGTTCGCGTATGGGTTGCCGTTCGGCAGTTCGAGACGGTCCCACACCGCGTAGGCCGTGCCGGCCTTCACCGGGTTCGCCGTCACCGATTCCTTGTCGTTGAAGAACTGCGTCGTCGGTTCGTCGTTCGCGATCAGCACGGCCGGGCTGCTCCACGTCTGTCCGCCGTCGGCCGACACCGACGCCGCGACCGCATTGCTGTTGTTCGACTGGTTGAACGAGATCGATACCGAATACGCGGTGCCGTCCGGCCCGAACGACACCCACGGATCGGACGCGCGCTCGTACTTGAGCCCACCCGGCGCGCAGGCGCTGAACGGTTGCGGCGTGCGCGCCCAGGTCGCGCCGCCGTCGAACGTGTAGCCCGCGACGAGCCCGTGGGCGCCACCGTTCGACCAGCGGTCCTGCTGCCACACGCCGATCATGTTCGTCGGGTTCGCCGGGTTGACCGAGAGCCACGGTTCGACCTCGGCATTCACGTAGTTCGTGCCGGGGCCGCCGATGGTGCAGGCGGCGAACGGGCTCGGGCCGGACACGACCACGGGGTCGGCATGCGCTACTGCTGCTGTGGCGGTGACCATCGCCATCGCGGCGGACAGGCGGGTGAGGCGGGTGACAAGCGAGTGGGACACGATCGTGCGTCGCATGGACTGCTCCTCGTTGACGTGCGGCGGCGATGGCGCGGCACGGCGGCGCGACGCGCACCGGTACGCGGCGGCACGGATGCCGTGCACGCGTCGGAGCGGGTCGTTCGGGGGGCCGTTACGGTCATCGCAATCCGCGTGTGCTGGATGCCGCCAGCACGTCGGTCAAGACTCCTCTTCGTTTTCATTGCTTGTCGGGTGGGGCAGGCGATGCGGACCCGACGAGAAGGCCGGTCGATGCATATGACGAATGCGTCGAAGTGGATTGCAATGTAGGCGACCAGATGTGGCGCGGGAGGCAATTTTTTGTAACAGAGCGTAGTCGGAAAGCGTTGCCGAAAAACGGTGCGCGCGGAACGCAAAATTTGCCGCAGCGCGCGCGCGAAACGAATCGAAAACGCGAATCACAATCGCTTTCGATCGAGACGATCGTGTCGCACCGTGTCGGTACGGCGCTGCCTGTTGCGATCGATGTGCCGCGCCGCCGGCGCGGTTCAGCGCTCGGCCGGAAAGCGGTCCTGCAATGCGTGCAGCCAGCGCGCGACGACGTCGAGTTCGTCGTCGGAAAAGCCGTCGCACAGCTTGCCGTTCAGTTCGCGCAGCAGCACGCGCGCACGCTTGAGCGCCGCGTGACCTTCGTCGGTCAGGAACAGGCGCGTTGCGCGCCCATCGTCCGAATCGGCGTGACGCGTGAGCAGGCCGGCCTTCGCCATCCGGTCGGCGAGCCCCGTCATCGCGGACGGCGCCAGTTGCAGCGCCGCGCCGACTTCGCCGATCAGCGCGCCGTCCTGCCTCGCGAGGTAGAACAGCACGCCGGCCTGCGCGGCGCTGGCGCGCGCATCGGTCTCGGCCTTGCGGTCGACCCAGCGCTGCACGCGCCGCTGGCCGATGTTCAACAGGAAAAACAGTCGTCGGTCTTCGCTCAAGCTCGGTTCCCGGCAGCAATGGAAAGGGACGGGCGACCCGCAGCGCGCGGCGCGTCGAGCGCCTGCGCGAGCCAGTCGGCGACCGCGGGCCACAGCACGGTGCCGGGCCGGCTGCGAAAGAAGCCCATGTGCCCGACCGGCCCGCTGCCCGCGGCGTGCGGATCGATCTGGCGGCGTTCGACGGCCGCCCGGGTCAGGTAGCTTACCAGCAGGTCGATCGCGGGCGGGTTCGCCCACGGATCGTCGTCGAAACCAAGCACGAGAATCGGCAATTGCTGCTTCGAGAAGCGCTCGGCCGCGCCGAGCGTCGGATCGTCGAAGAAGTAGCGCGGCAGCGTGGTCCAGCGGCTCCATTCGCGGAACACGCCGGCGGGGAGGTCCTCGCCGAGCCCGAGCCGCTTGCCGGGCACGTAGCCGAGCAGCGCGGATGCAAGCGGGCCGAGCACGCGCAGGATCAGCCGCACCTTCAGCCGTTCCGCCGCACGGGAAATCAGCCGCGTGCTGCCCGCGTGCGCGGCGACGAGCACGGCCGCGCGCAGGTAAGCGGTGCCGGCCGACAGCCCGATCGCGTGGCCGCCGACGCTATGCCCGACCGCCAGCAGCGGCAGCCCGTCGTGCGTATCGCGCGCCCACGCGATCGCGCCGCCGACGTCGAGCTCGACCCAGTCGCGCATGCGGGCCTGCAGCGCGCTCAGCCGCGCGGGCCGCGACGCGCCGATGCCGCGATAGTTGTAGGTCAGCGCCGCGAAGCCGCGTTCGGTCAGGAAGCGAGCGAAGCCGGCGTACAGCCGCTCCGGCACGGCGGTTGCCGGATGGATCAGCACCAGCGCACGCGGCGGCGCGTCCGGCGACCACAGCGTGCCGCGCAGCGTATAGCCGTCGGCGGCGGAAAACTCGATGGGATCTGATGTCATGGCCGTCCTCGTTCCGGGTGATTATTTCGTATGCGAAATATAGTTCGCGATGTATTTCGCGTGCGAAATATCTGTCGAGGAATCATTCGAACGGCTTCCCGTGAAGCCCGGCGAACGGGGTCGCTTCGTGGCGGTCTTTCCATAAGATATCTGCATCTTTGCATAGCAGAATATTGCGTTTGTCTCATGAGGCGGATCGCCGTATCGTCCCCGGTACCATCCCGTCCGTCGGCCGTCGCGCCGGGCGGACCCAAGGGCGGCGCCGTCGCACCGCTCGTATGCGGGCGCATTCGCGGCACCCGCACAAAAGACAACCGCCGCGCAGTGAGCGTGCCGCGGCGCGCAGCCATTTCCGATCGACAACAGGAAGGGCCATCGACATGCCCGGTATCACACGGCAGTGACGGCGTAGGCGACGACGATCGCCCATTCGTTTCGCCCCGGCATGTCGATCGTGCAATGCCGGGGCGATTTCATTTCACGCGTCGATGCGTCGATGCGTCGACGCATCGCGTCAGAACGACGGCAACCCCGGCGGATTCGTCTCCGCGCGCGCGACCGCCTCGCTCTGCAATCCCCAGCGCGCAAGCGCCTGCCCATAGCGGCCGTTGCCGATCAGCGCGTTGGTGGCGAGCGTCAGCGCCGGCGCGAGCCCGCTGCCGCGACGCGTCGCGATCGCGACATCCGCATTCGCCGGCCAGCCCGCGTTGACGACGCCGACCCGGCGAATCCTGCCGTCGCGCGCGGCCTCGTACGCGAGCGACGCGTTCGGATTCAGCTCGGCATCGGCGCGGCCCGACAGCAACGCGACACGTGCTGCCGCATCGTCATCGAAATAGAGCAGCTCGGTCGCCTTCAGCCCTTGCGCGACATTGCGCCGGCTCCATTCGAGCAGGATGCGCTCCTGGCTCGTCCCCGCACCCGTGATGATGCGCAGGCCCGCGACGTCCTTCGGTTCGGCTATCTTCGCGATCGGGCTCGCGGTGCGCACGTAGAAGCCGTGCAGCCCGAGCCGGTAGGTCGTGAAGTCGTACTTCTCCTTGCGCTTCTCGGTCACGCCGACGTTCGAGATCACGGCATCGTATTTGCCGGACGTGAGCCCGAGCGGCCAGTCGGCCCACGCGATCGGCACCAGCACCAGCGTGCGGCCGAGCGCGTCGGCGACGAGCTGCGCATAGTCGGGATCGGCGCCGACCACGGTGCGTGCGTCGGTCGCGTAGGTCGACACCGGTGGCGCGTGCGGCGAGATCGCGACCGTGAAGGCGCCGTCGCGTACCCAGCGGTAGGTGCTTGCCGCGCGAATCGCCGCATCGTCGCGCGACGCGCGGATCCGGCCGGCCTGGCGCGGATCGAGGTCGGCCGTCGCGGCTGCGGCCTCGGCCGCGTGCCACCGCAGGCCGGCCGCGGCCGCCAGTGCGGCGGTGATGAACTGGCGTCGGTCGATCATCGTCGGTTGCCTCGCAGGTCGTGAGCGGCGCGCATCAGAGCACCCGCGACAGGAATGCGCGCGTGCGCGGATGGGCCGGCGCGTCGAGCACGACGGCGGGCGGGCCCGACTCGACGATGCGGCCGCGCTCCATGAACAGCACGTTGTCCGCGACTTCGCGCGCGAAGCCGATCTCGTGCGTGACGATCACGAGCGTGGTGCCCGAGCGCGCGAGCTCCTTGATCACGTCGAGCACTTCGTTGACCAGTTCGGGATCGAGCGCCGACGTCGGCTCGTCGAACAGCAGCACCTTCGGGCGCAACGCGAGCGCCCGCGCGATCGCGACGCGCTGCTGCTGGCCGCCGGACAGCTGGCGCGGGTACGCATCGGCCTTGTCGGCGAGGCCGACGCGCGCGAGCAGCGTGCGCGCGGTGCGCTCGGCGGCCTCGCGCGTGACGCCGCCGACGGCGACCGGCGCCTCGATCAGGTTCTCGAGCACCGTCAGGTGCGGAAACAGGTTGAAGTTCTGGAATACCATCCCGACCGCCGTGCGCCGCTTCAGCACGTCGCGCTCCTTCAGCTCGTGCAGCACGTCGCCGTCGCGTCGATAGCCGATCAGCTCGCCGTCGATGTCGATGAAGCCGTCGTCCACGCGTTCGAGATGGTTGATCGTGCGCAGCAGCGTCGACTTGCCCGAACCGGACGGCCCGACGATCACCGTCACGCTGCCGCGCGGCGCGACGAACGACACGTTGTCGAGCACGCGCTGCATGCCGAACTGCTTCGATACGTTGTGCACGGCAACTTCGCCGCCGGTGCGCGGCACCGGAGCGGCCGTGGCCTCGCCGTGAGCCGTTGCATCTGCCGTTGCGTTGCGTGCCGCGGCACGCCGCCACAGCGCACTGACGCGCGCCAGCACGAACGTCAGCGCCGACGGCGGCGGGTTGCGCAGCGCCCCGCGCGCATAGTGGCGCTCGACCTGCACCTGGATCGCGGACAGCACGGTCAGGATGATCAGATACCAGACGGTTGCGACCATCAGCAGCGGAATCACTTCGAGATTGCGGCGATAGATCACCTGCACCGTATAGAACAGCTCGGGCATCGCGAGCACGTAGACCATCGACGTGCCTTTCGCGAGCGTGATCAGGTCGTTGAACGCGGTCGGCAGGATCGCGCGCATCGCCTGCGGCAACACGATCCGCGTGGTCTGGCGGCCGCGCGGCAGGCCGAGCGCGGCGGCCGCTTCGAGCTGCCCCTGGTCGACGGCGAGAATGCCGCCGCGAATCACCTCGGCGGAAAACGCCGCGTGGTTCAGCGAGAGGCCGAGCACGGCCGCGAGGAACGGGCTGATCAGGTCGGTGGTCGGCGTGTCGAACCACACGATGTCGGTGAACGGCACGCCGAGCCGCACGTGTTCGTACAGGTAGCCGAGGTTGTTGAGGATCAGCAGCAGCACGATCAGCGGAATCGACCGGAACAGCCACACGAAGGTCCACGCGCTCGCGGCGAGCAGGCGCGAGCGCGACAGCCGGGCCAGCGCGACGAACGCGCCGAGCGCGAAGCCGAACACCGCGCCGAGCAGCGTCAGCACCAGCGTGCGCGCAAGCCCGGACAGCACCGGCGGCGACAGGAACCATTCGGCGAACACGGGCCAGCCCCATTGCGGGTTGCCGAGGATCGAATACAGCGTGATCGCGATCAGCACGAGCGCGAGCACGGTGCCGACGGTGCGCGTCCGGTGCCGGGCCGGCACGATCCGCAGGCGCGTGCCTGTGTCGCGGACGCGGGACGAAGAAAGCGGCGGCAGCGCGCCGCCGAGATGGGTCGTGTCGCTCATGTCGGTGAGGGTCCTTGATCGGGTCGGTTGGAAGCGCCACGCGCCGCGCGCGGCGGCGCGGCGTCGTCACGCGTGCGCTTCGGCCGCGTCGTCCTGTTTCTGCACCGCGCCGGGCGCCGCATGGCGGCTCGCCTTGCGCGGCAGGCCGAGGTGCTCGCGCAGCGTGCTGCCCGGCAGGTCGCGGCTGTAGCGGCCGCGCGCCTCGAGTACCGGAATCACGAGGTCGACGAAGTCGTCGACGCCCTGGGCCTGCACCGGGAAGCCGAGGATGAAGCCGTCGCCGGCGCCGGCGTCGTGCCAGCGGATCAACTCGTCGGCGACGTGCTCGGCGGTGCCGATGAAGTTCGGGCGCGGCGTCGCGACGGCGAGCGCCGTCTCGCGCAGCGTGAGGTTCTTGCGCTTCGCATCGGCCTTGATCCGGTCGGTGGTCGAGCGGAAGCTGTTGCGGCCGATGTCGCCGAGTTCGGGGAACGGCGCGTCGAGCGCGTACTGCGTGAAATCGTGGTGATCGAAATAGCGGCCGAGATACGCGAGCGCCTCGTCGATCGTCAGCAAGTCGCGGATCGCCTGGTATTTGTCTTCCGCTTCGGCAGCCGTGCGGCCGACGATCGGCCCGACCCCGGGGAAGATCTTCACGTCGCCGGGCTGGCGTCCGTGCTCGACCGCGCTGTGCTTCACGCGCCGCGTGAACGCGGCCGTTTCGTCGAGCGACGGCGAATGCGTGAACACGGCGTCCGCATACTTGCCCGCGAGCCCGATGCCCGTGTCGGACGAGCCGGCCTGGAAGATCACCGGCTGCCCCTGCGGCGAGCGCTGGATGTTCAGCGGGCCGGCAACCTGGAAGAAGCGGCCGCGGTGATCGAGCGTGTGGAGCTTGTCGCGATCGAAGAAGCGCCCGCTCGCGCGATCGCGCACGAACGCGTCGTCGTCCCAGCTGTCCCACAGCCCCTGCACGACCTCGAGGTATTCGTCGGCGATCTCGTAGCGCAGTTCGTGCTCGGGATGTGCCTTGCCGAAATTCTTCGCGGTGCCTTCGAGCGGCGTCGTCACGACGTTCCAGCCCGCGCGTCCGCCGCTGATCGCATCGAGCGACGCCAACTGGCGCGCGACCGTGAACGGCTCGCTGTACGACGTCGAGATCGTGCCCGCGAGGCCGATCTTCTTCGTCGCGACCGCGAGCGCCGACAGCACGGTGAGCGGCTCGAAGCGGTTCAGGAAATGCGGGATCGACTTCTCGTTGATGTAGAGGCCGTCCGCGACGAACGCGAACGCGATGCCGGCGGCTTCCGCCTTGCGCGCGATGCCGATCGTGAAGTCGAGGTTGATGCTTGCATCCGGCGGGTTGCTGGGGTGCCGCCATGCGTTCATGTGGCTGCCTGCGCCTTGCAGCATCAGGCCGAAGGGAATCGATCGTGGGGTCGTCATGGGGGCGTCACGCGTTCTGTTCGGGGGAAAGGGAACGTTCGGCCGAAAGGGCCGCCTGCACGGGCGTGATCGACTGCGCGCCGCCGAGCCATTCGGCCGACGCGAGCCGCGCCGCGTAATCGGTCACCGGCGAGTCGATCACGAACGCGTCGACGTCGAGCCGCCGGCTCAGCGCGTCGAGCGCGCGGTGCACGCGCTCGGGCGTATCGGCCAGCACGGCCGGGCGCAGCTCGTCGATCCGGTAGTCGGACGCGCCGCTTTGCCGTGCGAATTCGGCCGCGGCCTGCGCGCTCGCCAGGTTGAAGCTCTGGCCGCCGGCGAACTGCAGCTTGAAGATCTTCAGCGGCCCGATCAGTTGCTCGGCCTCGTCGCGGGTCGGCGCGGCGACTGCGTACAGCGCGACGAGCGCTCGCGTTCCGCCTGCGTCGCGGTAGGCGGCCAGCGAGCGTTCCAGGTTCGCGTCGTCGCCGTTGAAGTGCCCCGCGTAGCAGAAGCGCCAGCCGTGGCGCGCGGCGAGCGCGCCGCTGTCGGGCGAGCCGCCGAGCAGGATGCGTTCGGGCGCGTGCGGCGGCTCGGGCATCGCGACCGCGCCGGCGAGCGGATGATCTTCGGCGACGCCCCAGCCGAGGAACGCGTCGAGCGCCGCGAGCTGGCCCGCGAAGTCGGGCTTCTTCGCCTTGTCGTGATACCACTGCAGCGCGCGCGTGGTCAGCGGCAGCCCGCCGGGCGCCTTGCCGATGCCGAGATCGACGCGGCCCGGCCCGAGCGCGGCGAGCAGCCTGAACGACTCGGCGACCTTGAACGGGCTGTAGTGCTGCAGCATCACGCCGCCCGAGCCGACGCGAATGCGCGACGTGTGCGCGAGCAGGTGCGCGACGACGATCTCGGGCGCGGAGCTCGCGAAGCCGGGCGCGCCATGATGCTCGGCGACCCAGAAGCGCTCATAGCCGAGCTGTTCGGCGCGCCGCGCGAGGGTCGTCGTGAAGCGCAGCGCATCGGCGGCGGTCGCGCCGTCGGCGATCGGGCTCTTGTCCAGCAATGAAAGCGAATAAGACATGGTGTTCGGTATTCCTGCGCAAGGCGTGGAGGGGCGGCGCTCAGCTCTTCGGCAAGCCCGGCGGGTTCGTGCGCGACTGGTCGATCGCTTCGGATGCGAGGTTCCAGCGGTCGAGAATCTGTTGATAGCGGCCGTTCCTGATCAGCCCGTTCAGCGCGACCGTCAGCGGCTCGGCGAGCCCGCTGCCGCGGCGCGTCGCGATCGCGATGTCGGCCGTGCGCGGCCAGCCGCCGCTGATCGCGCCGACGAGCCGCGTCTTGCCTTGCTGCGCGCTCTGGTACGCGAGCACCGAGTTCACGCTGAACACCGCATCCGCGCGGCCCGACTGCACGGCGACGATCCGCATCGCCTGGTCGTCGTAGTACTGGACCTGCACGGGCTTCAGGCCGCGCGCGACGTTCTCGCGGTCCCACGCGAGCAGGATCTTTTCCTGGTTGGTGCCGGCGTCGGTCACGATGCGCAGCCCCGCGACGTCCTTCGGTTCGCGGATCGACTGGATCTTGCTGTCGTTGCGCACGTAGAAGCCGACCTGGTCCTTGCGGTAGGTCGAGAAATCGAACTTCTGCTTGCGCTCCTCGGTGACGGTGACGTTCGAGATCACCGCGTCGACTTTCCCCGATTCGAGCGCGAGCGGCCAGTCGGCCCACGCGAGCGGGACGATCTTCAGCTTGCGGCCGAGGCTGTCGGACACGAGCTGGCCGACGTCCGCGTCGAAGCCGATCACCGTGCGCGCGTCGGTCGCATACGAGCTGATCGGCGGCAGGCTCGGCGCGACGCCGATCGTCAGCGTGCCGGCTTCGGCGAACCGGAACGACGCGGGCACCGCGCGCTCGACGGCCGCATCGGCCGTGCCGCGCGGGCGCCCGCGCTGCTCGGGGCTCAGGTCGAAGGTCGCGGCGGCCGCGGCGATCGCGGTCACGCCGATCAGCGCGGCGGCCAGCGTGCGGATCGCACGCGGCGTGAAGGGTACGGCTCGTTGCATGGATGCGTCCTGTGGTTGTGTTGTCGCTGGGAGCGAGGGAGCGAGGGAGCGGAATCGGATGGTGCGAGGCGTTCAGCGCGGCAGCACCGCGTCGGGCAGCGGCGCCCACAGGTCGGCGAGCGTCGACGTGCGCGACGGATCGGCGAGATCCTTGCCGAAGCGCAGGTGGAAATACGCTTCAGGGGCGATCGACGAATCGAACAGCCGTGTATAGCCGGTGCGGTCGTACAGCGCCCACGCTTCGGGCTGGCGAAAGCCGGTGCTCAGGTACACGCGTCGATAGCCCTGCTGCGCGGCGCGCAGTTCGAGCGCGTCGACGATCAGGCGCGCGAGCCCCTGGCGGCGCAGGTCCGTGCGGGTCCAGATGCGTTTGAGTTCGGCGGTCTGCGCGTCGTAGCGCTTGAATGCGCCGCCGCCGATCGTCTCGCCGTCGCGCAGCAGCAGCACGAACGCGCCTTCGGGCGGCGCGAACAGCTCGGCCGGGTAGCGCGCGAGTTCGTCGCGTGCGGACGCGCGGCTGTCGGGGCGGTACGCGTCGTAGCGCGTCGCGTATTCGTCGATCAGCGCGTCGATCAGCGGCTGGGCGCGGACGTCGAGCGGCGTCGTGTCGAGGATGCGGTCGTTCGTGGCCATGGGCATCGCGAAGGGCGCGCGATGCGGACGTTCCTGGCGGGGGCGGGGCACACGGCCCGTCCGGTCTGTTCCGTTATCGCGACGCGGTTGTCGTGATGGCGGCGGCCGCAGTGCTTGCTGCGCTGCATCCGGCGTGCCGCCGCCGTTTCGAACACGTTAGCGGCGCGGCCGGCAAAGACGAACGAAGCAATTTCGATAAGGATTTCGTGGGGCGCGTCAGAAGGGTTGCAGGGGGAGGGGCGGCGAACGGGCGTGGTGGGGAGCCGCGCTCGTTCAATGTGGGTATCACGTAGATGACCGCCATGGATCGGCAGGATGTTGTTGTTTCAACGGCCTGCCGGTCATGCCGATCCGAGGCTGTCCCTTCAGGGGCGCGAGCATACCGCCGAGAACCGCCGCCGGGGCGGCGACGGTCCTCGTCGAATTGTCGCGTCAGCGCAAAGCTCCGCCGTCGCGGGGCGATGATCGACGACGACGGAGTTCAGGCTGCTGCCTGATGAATCGAGCCGTGCTGTTCGCCACCCAGGATATCGACAAGATGGGTCAGCATCCGGCTCAATTCCCCCATCATCAACGTGACATCCGAATCGAAGCGTTCATCGTCATTTTGCGCGGTGGGATCCGCCGCTTCCTTGATCACGTCGAGCGGCGTGACACGCTTGATCGTGAGCGACGGTGTCAGCACGAACGAGATTCGGTCATCCCAGGTCATCGCGAGGCGCATGCATTGTTTGCCGGCTTCGATGTGCCGGCGCATGTCGCTCGCTTCCAGCGCGTGGCCGACATATCGCACCGTGGCACCGCCTTCGCCGCTGGAGCGCAACTCGGCGTCCTGGTCCACGGTGAAACCGCCAGGCGCCTCGCCGGACAGCAGCCAGTCCGTCATCGCGGCCACCGGCGAACGGGCCACATGAAGGCCGGCGAGCGGCAACGAGTCGATCGATTTGACGAGGAGGCTGCGAACGTCGTCGGCAAGCGCCTGTGCCGCCGCATCGATGACGAGCCAGCCGTTCGCCGTATCGATCCACACGCGGGTATCGCGGCGAATGCTGAACGCGCGCGGCAGCAGTTCGTCGGTAACCTGCTCCTTGAGTTCGCGCAGTTGCCTTCGGCCGACCTTGAAACCCTGCTGCTCTTCGACTTCAAGCGCACGCGCTTTGGTTACCTGATTGACGACCGACGCCGGCAGCAGCTTCTTTTCGGCACGAAACAGCAGCAGCATCTGCCGGTTGATCGAATACACAAGCGCGCCGTCGTCACGCGGCGACGCCCATCCGGCGCTCTGCATTTCGACGCTGCTGCCCGGCTGGAACGCATGAGGCGCCAGCCATTTTTCCATCTGGTCAGGCGTGACCGCCCAAGGGGCCGGAAGACGATGAAGCTGAAGATTCTTGAACCACATGGGAGTACGGGCAAAGCGCATCATTCTATATGACGGCGACGATTCCACGTTCTGCGTACATTGCGGATAGAGGCCCTTCAATGTTTGCGCGTGCGGCGGCCGCAATTTCTTCTTCCCGCATTGCCATCGATGCGGTGCTGCACCGGGAAATGAATCGCCGGGGCGTCCGGCTGACGGCCAGCGTGCTTGCAAGACGCACTGGCGCCGGCATGCGGCGGTTACGAAGCGTTGTCGATATCCTTCGCGGGCATCGGGTAACCGAGCCGCACTGCAGGACAGGTGGACCGTTCAACCCCCGCGAAACCGAGGAAGGTGGGAATCAGTCGACCCGCTCGGCATCACCCGAGGCAGCGCATTTCATTTTCGTGATGTCCTGAATGAATCCGTCGGGTGCATCATTCGATGACTCTCGCCGGCGTCGACGCCTCCGCCAGCTGAAACAGGCAATCGCCGCGCCGCACCTGCGCGGGCACGCGCTTGCACACCACTTCGCCGTCGCCCTTGAAGCGGTGCAGCACCGGCTCGCGCAGCGGCGTATCGGGGAAGTGCACCCACGCGGCCGGCTGGCCGGCTTTTACCTGTTCGCCGAGTTCGACGAGCGGTTCATACAGCCCGCGTTCGTACGCATAGACGAAGTGACGATCGCCGTCGACGCGCAGGAAGCGCGTGACGGTCGGCGGCGCATCGGGCACGAGCGCGCCGTGCAGCAGGCCGATATGGCCGAGGTAGTGCAACAGCCCGTGGCGGCCGAGCCGGATCAGCGACGGATCGGCCATCCCCGCGCCGCCGAGTTCCGTGACGATCGAGATCGCGCCTTGCCGGCGCGCGGCCGATGCCGAATGCACCGGGTTCGGCGCGTGCAGCAGCGCGTTCGGCAGCCCGAACGCGACGAGCAGCCCGTTGAGCTTCGCGGCTTCGTCGGCGTCGAGCGGATCGATCGCGAGCATGTTGCCGCCCTGGTACAGCAACGAGCTGCCGCCCGAATGCAGGTCGACCAGATACTGCGCGCGCGACAGCAGCGCATGCTCGATGTAGTGGGCGATCATCTGCGTCGGCGTGCCGGTCGGGTCGCCGGGGAAGCTGCGGTTCAGGTTGCCTTCGTCGAGTGGCGACACGCGCAGGCCCGCATCGGCCGCGGGGAAATTCGCCATCGGCAGCAGGATCAACTGCCCGCTGACCATCTCCGGATCGATCTCGCGTATCAGCTGAGACACGATGATCTGGCCTTCGTATTCGTCGCCGTGGTTGCCGGCCATCACGAGCGCGACCGGGCCGTCGCCGTTGCGGATCGATGCGATCGGGATCGGCAGCCAGCCGTATGCGGAGCGATGCACGGAATGCGGCAGGCGCAGGTAGCCCGCATGCTTGCCTTGCGCATCGAGATCGATTTCGCAGTGGATGGGATTGCGGTGTGAGGAGGAGGCGGTCATGGCGACATCGTTCGAAGAACGGGAATCTGCCATCTTATCGGGAAACGAACGCCGCGCGGCACGCGCGGTGCGGCCGCTGCAAACGCCGTCAACCGGCCCGCACGCGAACGCGCGATACGCGCAACCGCAGCAGCCGTGTGCGATGTTGCAGCGCTGAAACGCATGCCGGCATGCGCCCACGGCGTTGCGCGTCAGCCCATCGTCGCGACAAGGCCGGCGCGCGTGGTCGCGTCAGCGACCCGATGTTTCAGCTTCGATACGGCCTTCTTCCCACAGTGCCCAGAAACGGCTGCCGGCGCGATACGGATTCGCGCGTCGCGCCGCGTGATCGGTGATGCCCTGGCGAAACGCGCCGTACAGCGTCAGCGGCGGATTGTCGACGCACGCGGCTTCACGGGCCGCAGGCATGCGGCGCTCGGAAACGAGCCGCCGGATCAGCGAGGCACCGTCGATCACGTCCACTTGATCGATCGATTCCGAGCGGCTGAGAACTTCGACGGTATTCATGTGTGGCCTCCCTGACATCCTGTTTCCCAGTCAAGGAGCAATAAGAGTGCCAGCCATGAAATACCGCGCGCCGCCGCGATCGTGCGGGCTTCTGCGGCGAACGCGGCACGCGGAACGGGCCGATGTTACGGAACACGTCACGTGACACGGGCGGGCGCGGCGGAACACGTGTGCGCACGCATCGAATCACGCAAAGCGTTTCCGGAATGAATCGAATCGCGGGAAGCGAAGGGACAGGCAGGGAAGCGAGGCGGCCGGCGGCGGAGGCGCGCGGCCGCTCAGTTCGCGGTCGCGGGCGTCACGCGACTGCTTCCGGCCGAGTAGAAGCGGTAGATCCCCTTGCCGGCCGACTTCGCGTCGTACAGCGCGCTGTCGGCCTGCCGGATCAGTTCGTCGGGAGAGCCGTGTCCGTCGTCGAGCGCGATGCCGATGCTGATCCCGAAGCTGACGGTCTCGCCGATCGACAGCGTGTACGGCGCCGAGATCTGCCGGATGATCCGCGCGGCGAGGACCGAGCAGGCCTGCATCGTGGTGGCGTCGAGCGCGACGACGAACTCGTCGCCGCCGATCCGTGCCGCCAGCTCGCCGGGCGGCAGCGTCTTGCCGAGCCGCTCGGCGACCTGCGTGAGCACTTCATCGCCGGCCTGGTGGCCGAAGCGGTCGTTGATCGCCTTGAAGCCGTCGAGATCGAGATACATGACGGCGAGCGTGGGGCTCGGCAGCTGCGGCCGGTGCGCGAGCATCCGTTTGAGTTGCGCATGCAGCTCGTGGCGGTTCGGCAACCCCGTCAGCGCGTCGTGCCGCGCGAGGTGCCGGATATGCTGCTCTGTCCGGCGGCGCGTGGTGACGTCCTCGACGATGATCACCGCGTTGCCGTCCGGTACGCGGTGGCGCGTGAGTTCGAGCTGGCGGCCGTCGGCGAGCGCGATGTCGAGTGGCTCCGGTTCGTCATGGTTCAGCCAGACGTCGCATTGCACGGCGAGGCCCGCACCGTCGGGGTCGGCGACCGCGTTCGCGCCGAGCGCCGCGATGACGTCGGGCAGCGGCGTGTCCAGCATGATTTCGCGCGGCGAGCCGAACAGTTGCGCGGTGCGACGGTTCGCGACGATCACGCGGCTCTCGCCGTCGATCATGCACAGGCCGTGCGGCATGTAGGTGAGGGCGGCGTCGAAGCGTGCGACGAGCTCGGCGTTGCGCTGGCGTGCGGCGATCAGCGCGACCAGCACGCGGTAATGACGCTGGACGACCGTGCGCATGGCGGCAAGATAGATCGCAAGCGGCGGCAGCAGCAGCCATGCGCCCGGCCTGTCGGCCAGTATCGCTCCGAGGCCGATCGGCAAGACGCCGAGCGTGACCTGCGTCATCGCGAGCCTGGGTAGCGCCGAGTTGCGCGACGCGATCCCGCCGAACACGCCGCCGGCGACCATCACCGACAACGTGCCGAGCTCGGGGTCGGCCGAATCCACGCAACCCATTACGCCGAGACCGAGCACGTAACAAGCGAGGAGCGACACGGGTGCGTAACGCAGCGCCCAGTACTCGGCGCGATCGTCGCCGGCGTCGCGGCGCACCGCATACGCGCGTGCGATCGCGAGCCGCGCGGCCAGCAGGCCGACGTCGACGACGAGCCACACGAAACACCAGAGTTGTTGCAGCCGGATCAGCGCGATCGCCGCGACGAACGCGCTGGCGAGGCCGGACAGCGCCATCGGGCGCACGTCCTCGAACAGCGTGACGAGCATCGACGGGCGCAGCGCCGCCGTCACGCGGTGATTGCCGCTGGGGGGCGTGGCGAGAACGGCGTTCAGGAGGCGTGCCTTGACTGCCATGGCTATTTTGACCTCGACACGATACGACGCATCGCCGGCCGCCCCGCATGGCACGGAGCGGGGGGATGGCCGGCGAACCGGATGCGCACGACATTACCATGAAACATCGGCCGCGCGTGCCATGCGGGGACGTCGGTGCGACACCGCGCGGTCGCGCACGTATGCCGCCCGCGACCGGGCGCCGCAGTCCGTCTGAATCCCGTTATAAGAAATTCAATAAGTATTTCATGCGAGAAATACTATAGGCGATATATCTAAACAATGCCAGAATGCGCGCCGCTCCGAACGCCGCGACACCCGATCGCCGTCCGAGCCGCATCAGGAGGTTCCCCCCAATGAAAAACCACGGCCTGTCACGGCGGGGTTTTCTGAAAGCCAGCGTGCTGGCGGGCGTCGCGGTCTATGTCGCGCCCATCGGCAGCCGCGCGTTCGCGGCGCTCTTCGAAGAAAAACTCCTCACCCCCGTCAAATGGGATAGCGTCACCGGCATCCCCCAATTCCGCATCGACGGCATCGCGAAGGTCACGGGCTCGAAAGTGTTCGCCCGTGACGTGCGCGCCGCCGACATGCCGCACTGGCCGCAGCAGCAGTCGCACGCGCTGATCCTGCGCGTCACGCAGGCCGACCGCACCTACGAAGGCTTCGACCTGTCGCTGCTCGGCGACGAGCTGAAGCCGGACCGCGTGGTCACGGCCGACGATCTCGCGCGCGACGGCGTCGCGTTCCCGGCGTTCTACGGTGACGACATGCTGTTGCCCGCCGGCAAGACGCCCGCGTATCTCGGCCATGCGGTCGCGATCCTCATCTACCACGACTTCGCACGCTTCCGCTTCGCGAAGAACGCGCTCAAGTTCCGCGACGACGTGATTCGCTACGGCGCGGTCACGGGCCCGCTCGAGCGCGATCCGTGGGGCACGTTCCGCTACGTGCGGGTGGGCGGCAAGACGGCCTACGACGACGATGTCTATTCGAGCCTGAAGGACGCGCCGATCTTCCCGAGCATGATGCGCAAGCACCTGCCGGTCTGGCCGGACGGCAAGGCGCACGGCAGGCTCGACGAGCAGGGGATGTTCCTGGCCGGCCAGATCGCCGCCGAACTCGATCGTCCGTCGGCCGACTGGCTCGTGTTCGACCGCGAGTACAACACGCAGTCGGTCGATACCGCCGCGCTCGAGCCTGACAACGCGAACTGCTGGTACGACGCCGCGACGCAGTCGCTGCACCTCGTCGTGCCGACCCAGTCGCCGCTCGAAGTGGCGGAGAACGCGGCCGCGATGGTCGCGAAATGCCGCTTCCCGGTGAGGAAGCTGTTCGTGCATCCGTGCTACACGGTCGGCTACGGCTCGAAGGATCACTGCAACGTGCCGTTCTACGGGCTCGTCTGCGCGCTGTACGCGGACGGCCGTCCGGTGCGGTTCGCGAACGACCGCTACGAGCAGTTCCAGACGTCGCTGAAGCGCCACGCGTTCAAGATGCATTACCGGATCGCGGTCGATCGCAACACGGGCCTCCTGCAGTCGTTCAAGGGTGACTTCGAGGCGAACGGCGGCGGGCGCTCGAACTTCTCGCCGTCGGTGGCGATGGTCGGCGCGACGGCCGCGCAATCGATCTACTACTTCCCGAAGAGCGACCTCGCGGCGGTCGCGATCGCGTCGCGCGCGATCGACGCCGGCTCGGCCCGCGGCTACGGCACGCTGCAGAGCATGGCCGCGACCGAGATGGCGGTCGACGAGATCGCCGCGCAACTGAACCTCGACCCGATCGAATTCCGCCTGCGCAACGCGCTGCGTTCGGGGATGAAGAACACGCAGGGCGCGATTCCCGCCGGTGCGCTGCGCGTCGACGAAGTGCTGGAGCGCGCGAGGCAGCATCCGCTGTGGACGCGTCGGGCGGCGCGCAAGGCCGAATTCGACGCAGCGAACCCGGGCAAGCGCTACGGTGTCGGCTTCGCGTGCGTGCAGAAGGACTTCGGCACGGGTGCCGAGGCATCGTTCGCGAAGGTCGAATTCGACCAGAACGGCAGGGTGTCGCTGCAACATACGGCTGCCGAGATCGGCACGGGGATGTCGACGTCGCAGGCCGTCGCGGTTGCGAAGTGGCTCGGCCGCCCGGCGACCGAGGTGCGCGTCGCGGTGACCGAATGGCCCGATCTGCCGGTCGAGACGAGCGGCGATCCGTACCTGATGTCGCAGGCCGACCAGGACCGGCTGAGCGCGAACCCGCGCTGGTCGCCGGGCTATGCGTCGCCGTCGAGCGCGACGAACTCCGCGTACTACTTCACGCACAGCACGCGCGAAGCCGCGCGCGCGGTGTTCCGCTACGGGCTGTGGCCGGCCGCGATGTCGATCTGGACGCGCGGCCTCGGCGGCGGCCAGGCCGCGCCGTACACGATCCGCATCGAGGACGCGCGCTGGGTCGACGGCAAGCTGACCGCCGACGGCCTGGAGCCGCTGACGTTCGAGCAGCTCGCGAAGCAGGCGCATGCGCTCGGCCTGCCGACCGGCGCCGTCGTGCACGTGTTCAACCGCTGGCAATGGACCGACGCCGAGTTCGACGTGGGCGGTGCAGTTGAACGTCTGCCGATCGACGGGCTGTCGCTGCGCGTCGGCGCGCCGAAGACGGGCGACGATGGCCCGATGCCCGGCACCGCCGCGCCGGCGGGCGCGACCGCGATGCGCGGCACGCTGGCGCCGACCGCGAACGGCTATCGCGTGCTGGACCGCAAGCGCGTGTTCATCCCGCCGACGAGCCGCAACAACGCGGCCGTCACGTATTACACGGCGGTCGGCACGCTGGTCGAGCTGGCCGTGCACGAAGCGACCGGCAAGGTCGAGCTGCTCACGCATCACTCGATCATGGAGTGCGGCAACCAGATCTCGCCGCAGCTCGTCTCGGGCCAGCTGCAGGGCGGCCTCGCGATGGGCATCGGCCATGCGCTGTACGAGTCCCTGCCGCTCTACGAAGACGGCCCCGGAAACGGCACGTGGAACTTCAACCGTTACCAACTGCCGCGCGCGACCGACGTCGCGGTGTGGTCGCAGACGGGCGACATCCTGCCGCCGCTGTCCGAGACCGATCCGCCGAAGGGCGTCGCCGAAGTGGTGATGATTCCCGTCGTCGGCGCGATCGTGAACGGCATCGCGCACGCGATCGGCCATCGTTTCACCGACTTGCCGGTGACCCCGCAAAAGATTCAGGAGGTGCTCGCATGACGACCGCCCAAACCGCCGCGTCGGCCGCGAGCGCCAGCGCGGCCGCGACCGGTGCGTCCGCGCCGAACGCGGCTTCGGCCGCCCCGGCATCCGCACCCGCGGCACCCGCTGCATCCGCCGCGGCTTCGGCCGCCGTCGAGCGTCCGCTCGTCCGGTTCCAGCAGAAACCGCTGTCGGTGAACATCAACGGCAAGTCCGTCGGCCCGATGCAGGTGCCCGAGGGGCTGATGATGATCGAGTTCCTGCACGAGTACGCGGGCCTCACCGGTTCGCGGCTCGGCTGCGGGCAGGGCATCTGCCACGCCTGCGTCGTGATCGTCGACAAGCCGGACGGCACGAGCGAGGAAATGCGAACCTGCATCACCGGCGCGCACTTCTTCCACGGCCGTTCGATCCGCACGATCGAAGGCCACGCGAAGCGCAACGAAGCGGGCGAGGTGGTCGAGCTGTCGCCGATCCAGCAGAAGTTCCTCGAGCACTTCAGCTTCCAGTGCGGCTACTGCACGCCGGGTTTCGTCAACGCGGCGACGGTGCTGATCGAGCGGCTGAAGCGCGAGCCGGTCGCGAAGGCCGACGTCGAGCGCACGATCACCGACGCGCTGAACGCGCACCTCTGCCGCTGCACGGGTTACGTCCGCTACTACGAGGCCGTGAAGGACGTGATTCTGACGACGCCGGGACTCGTGAAGGACGCCACATGACACGCACATTCGCCCATCGTGCGGCGCGGGCCGCGCGCCTGCCCGCACTCGCGGCCGCCTGCGCGCTGCTGCTCGCCGCCTGCGGCGGTCACGACGCGCCGGCTTCCAGCGCGGCTTCCGGCGCGCCCGGTGCCGACGCGATCGCGCGCGGCCGCTATCTCGTCAAGGCCGCGGACTGCGCGGCGTGCCACACCGCGAAGGACGGCGCGCCGTTCGCCGGCGGTGCGCCGCTCGAATCGCCGTTCGGCACGTTCTACGGCTCGAACATCACGCCCGACAAGGATCACGGGATCGGCAACTGGAGTGCGGACGACTTCTACGCCGCGCTGCACGACGGCAAGGCGCCGGGCAAGCGGCTGTATCCGTCGATGCCGTACACGTCGTACCGGCAGCTCACGCGCGCCGATACCGACGCGATGTACGCGTACCTGAAGACCGTGAAGCCGGTCGCGCAGGAAAATCGCGCGCACGAACTCAAGTTCCCGTACAACCTGCGCTTCGGCATGGTGTTCTGGGACATGGTGTTCCTGAAGGACAGCCTGCCCGACGCGTCGAGCGGCCAGTCCGCCGACTGGCAGCGCGGCCGCTATCTGGCGGGCGCGCTCGGCCACTGCGCGGAATGCCACACGCCGCGCGCGTTCACGGGGCAGCTCGACGGCGCGAAGCCGTTCGCGGGCGCCGCGCTCGGCCGTGTGGCCGCGCCGGACATCACGCCGGCCGGCCTCGCCGCGCGCGGCTGGACAGGCACCGACCTGCAGACGTTCTTCGGCGTCGGCATCGCGCCGCAAGGCTCGGCGTTCGGCGAAATGTATCCGGTCGTGCACCTGAGCACGCAGACCCTGACGAAGGACGACCTGCGCGCGCTGTCCGTGTACCTGCTCGGCGATACGGCGCCGGCACCGCAGCCGGTGAAGCCGGTGCCGGCCGACGCCGCGCAGCTCGCGGCCGGCCGCTCGGTGTATCTCGCGGTGTGCGCGGGCTGTCACGGCTTCAACGGCGAAGGCAAGCCGCACGTGGCGGTGCCGATGAACGGCAATTCGACGCTGCGTCAGGGCGACGCGCGCAACCTGCTGGTCGCGATGCTCGACGGCATCGACGAGCAGAAGTTTGCCGGCTTCGAAAACCTGCAGCCGATGCCGGGTTTCGCGCACACGCTGAGCGACGACGAACTCGCGCAACTCGCGAACTACCTGCGCGCGACCTGGGGCGGCCAGCCCGCGAGCGTTACGCCCGCGGACGTGAAGGCCATGCGTTAAGCGGCAGGGCGGGGCGTCGCGCGCGGTGCAGCCGGTTTCCGGTTGCGTTCGCGCGCGACGCCTCGCCCGATCCGGAAAAGCGGCGCTTCAGTAGCCGCCGCCTCCGCCTCCGCCGCCACCACCGCTACCCCCTCCGCTGCCGCCCGAGCCGCCGTAGCGGCTCATGCCGGACCCTTGCGACATACCGCTGCCGGACGACGTACATCCCGCCGATAGCACCAGCATCAGCGCCGCGACCAGCGCCGCGGCCAATCTTGCCGATTTCATTTCACTCTCCTTGGGCCGCGCAGGCCGCGCGGCAGGGCGGTTCGCGTGAACCGGCGACCGCGCGATGACGAAACGTTTCCGGCAGGCCCTTTATTCCATGCTTTTTGCGTATCGGCACGTCGCGGCATATAGCGACACGAACCGGCGCGCGGCGTGCACGGGTGCCGGATCGGCGGCGAGGTGCGGTGGCTTGGTACACTGCGGCTCGCCGCCATTCCGATTCCGACTACAAGAACCATGAGCACCGCTCTCGAGCGCCCGCCGCGCAAATCGTCACGTCTGTCCAATCACATCGTGCTCGGCTGCGTGTCGTTTGCCTTCGGCGCGCCGCTGGTCGCGGCGCTCGTCTGGCCGGGCGTGATGCTGATTGCGTGGTCCGTGATCAACGGGCCGCAGTGGGACACGCTGAAACTCTGCGCAGGCATGGTGCCGCTGATCTTTGTTGCGTCGTTCGTGTTCGGCTATTTCCTGCCCGCGACGATCGCGGGCGGGATCATGGGTGCGATCGGCACGCGCATCCGGCGGCGCGGGTTCGTGTTGTTGGGCGTGATCGCCGGCACCGGTCTGATGGTCGGTTATGTGTTGTTGCTGACGCATCTGATGAACGATGATGAAATCGGCGGCATCAACGTGATCGCGATACTCGATTCGTTCGTGACATCGGCGGTGATGTCGCGCTGGCTGCATCGTCGGCTCGAGCGGTTGCGTTGAGCGCGACGCGGGTGTCCGTCCCGCCGTCGCCGCGGCGTTCGATCAACGATCAACGATAAACGAGATCGGCGCGGCGGTTCTGCGCCCATGAATCTTCGTCGTGGCCGAGCGCGACCGGCTTTTCCTTGCCGAGGCTGACCGCTTCGAGTTGCGTGGCCTGCACGCCCAGCGTTTCGAGCGCGCTCATCACGGCTTGCGACCGGCGTTGGCCGAGCGCGAGGTTGTATTCGGACGTTCCGCGTTCGTCGGTGTTGCCCTGGATCAGCACGCGGCGAGACGGATGGCTGCGCAGGTAGTCGGCGTGCGCCTGCAGCAGCGTCTGGTATTCCGGCTTCACGGAGTACTGGTCGAAATCGAAGTAGACGCTGCGCTTCGCGAGCGGGCTGTTCGGATTGTCGAGATCGTCGGCCGCCACCGTGGCGACCGCCTCGCTCGACGGCGCCGGCGCCATCCCGGCATTCTCGGGCGTTTTCGCCGCGTGGTGGCAACCCGCCAGCAGCGCGAAGGCTGCCATGACCGCAAATCGGTTCGTTTTGCTCATCGTGCGTCTCCTGCGGTTGACTGCATGGAAAGCGTGGTGCGCGCGATCTGCCGCGTCACGCATGCGGCGAGACGGCACGAACGTGCCGGCTGCCGGGCGCGATGCGCTTTCGTAAGCCGGCGATGTGCCATATGAAAGATTGTCTTGGCCGGAACGCCGACACACGGCGCCGCTGCAACCAGATTAGGAAAAATGTCACAGCGTGACCAGTTTCTCCGTCATTTTTGGCGCGGAAACGAGGCAGGACGCATTCTTGGTTGCGCGAACGCCACGGCATGCGCCGCGCATGCGTGATGTGCCACTCCGGTGCGGGCGCGTCGCCGCCCGTCAGAACTTGTGCCGCAACCCGAGCGCGACCACCACCTGGTTGCTGTTGGCTGACGGCGTCATCGTCCAGACGGTCGCGTTGAACGCGGGATTGCCGTCGCCGCCGCTCACGCTTTGATAGACGGCTTCGAGATACGCGTCCGTGCGTTTCGAGAACGCGTAGTCCGCCTGCGTGACCACGTGGTTCCATTTCGGGCGCGTCTGGCCCGTGCGCGTGTCGAAACGACCCATCGTGTACGTGTACGCGGCGGCCAGGCTGAACGCCGGCGTGACGAAGTAGCGGCCGTCGACCGTGAAGTTGTCGAAGACGAGCGCCTCTCCCTTCAGCGGCGTGATGCCGCTGCCCTGGAGCACGCCGCTCACGCCGTCGGTGGCCGAGTGCGACCACGCGGCGCCGACCGAGTGCGGGCCGAACGAATAGCGGCCTGCCAAGGCCCAGATCTGCTGGTTGCCGCCGGTGATCGTCGCCGAGCCGTCGACCGTGCTCAATGCGCCGTCCGGGTTCGGTGCGTTGCGGTCGCGGCTGATCTTCAGGTAACCGGCGCCGAGCTTCAGCGGTCCGTTCGCGTACCCGAGCCCCGCGCTCCATACGGCGTTGTTCGAGAACGCGCCGGCCGTGTTCGAGAATCCGTACATCGCGCCGAACGTCAGCCCGCGATATGTCGGGCTCGTGTACTTCACCGCGTGGTTGATGCGCAGGTTGCGGTTCGAGTCGTCGTTGTCGTACGGATGCACCGCGAGGTTGCCGCCCCAGCCGGGGCCCGACGCGCCGAGCGGCGTCACGAAATCGAGGATCAGGTCGTACTGGCGGCCGAACGTGAGCGTGCCGGCCGTGCGCGAGCTCACGCCGATCCGCGCCTGACGGCCGAACATGTCGACGCCTTTCTGCGACAGCTTGCCGGTCGTGCCCGAGAAGCCGTTCTCGAGCGTGAAGACCGCCGCCATCCCGCCGTCGAGATCCTCGCGGCCGCGCAGCCCCCAGCGCGATGCGTTCAACGCACCGCTCGTCAGCGCGACGCCGCCGCTGCCCGGCGAACCGGCGCCTTGCGTACGCTGGTTGGTCGAGTAGGTGATCGATGTGTCGATCAGGCCGTACAGCGTCACGCTGCTCTGCGCTCGCGCGACGCACGGAATCAGGAAGCCGGCCACGCAGGCGGCGATCACGGTCCGCGGGAGCGTGCCGGCAAGACGGCCGCCGCAGGTGGCAGGCGACGCGGCCGAGCGCGCGCCGGCGGGCTGGCTGGTTTTGCAGTAATGCATAGGATTTCTTATCGTTGGTCTTCGGCCCGATCGCCGGTGGGTCGCGTCGGCGCGCCGGCCGACGGATCGAGCGGCCATTATTGGAGATCGTGCGACCGCCGATTAAGGCACTGCACAGGAAAGGTGCTCTGCGAAATCGAGCGGAATCGTAGGGAATCACGACATCGCGCCGCAGCCGGGTTGCGGCGCATGCGCGGGACAGATGCACAGTCGCGGGTGCGCGCGAGCGGCTGGCAAGCGGCAGTGCTGCGTCGGCTTCGCCGCGCCGGTGCAAGGTCGCCGGTTGGCGGCAGCAGGTATTTATGACCCGGCGCGCGGCAACCTGCAAAATTTTCCGGCGGAAGCGGCAAGGCCCGAATCGTCGCGTCGGGGTCATTGCGTTCGTAGCATGCGTCTTCCCGCGCCGCCGCAACCGGGGGCACGACTACGTAATCCGCGACTTTTTCACGCTTTCCCGTTCGGCACAATGGACCATTGCGCGTGGCCCGCCTGCCGCTGTGCCGGCACGTCACGCATGCCGCGGGAGAACGGACATGGTGTTGATGGCTGTGGGCGGGGGCGGACCGGTGAACGTGCCGCAGCCGCAGGATGACAACGAACCGGCACCGAAGAACGGTTCCGGCAGCACCCCGCCGGCGCAGACGCCGGAACAGCAGGCCCTCGCGGCCGCGCAGGCCGAGACGCAGCGCCTGCTGCAGCTCGCGCAGGCCGAGATGGCGACGCTCAAGCGCCTGCACGACCAGGGTGCGTCGCAGGCCGATCTCGACAACCAGGTGAAGAAGGCCGAAGCGGCATGGGGCTCGGTGCAGGCGGCCGTCGAGAACCAGATGCGCGTCGCGGCCGACGGCGGCGGCGATACGAACAAGGCGATCGCGGGCGTGGCCTCGGACCTGCGCAATGCGTCGCCGAACGATCCGGTGCTCGGCTCGGTGCTCGACGATTCGCAAAAGGCGGTATCGGCCGAGTCGGCGCCCGAGCGGGCGACCAGCGTGAAGGCGTTCCAGTTCGCGATGGCGATGCAGAAGGACCAGGACGCGAACGCCGACGTGCAGCAGTACAACGCGTTGCCGGGCGGCATCCGGCGTGCCGATCCCGAGGTCGGCGCGCAACTGCGCCAGGCGGCCAGCACGGCCGACACGAATGCCAACGACGCGTACACGGCGCTCACTACCGCGTTGCGCCACGAATACAGCACGTCGGCCGCGACGCTGCGCCTGAACGACGCGAAGGCCGATTACGCGGCGTGGCAGAAGGAGCCGGGCGGCTTGCGCCGCGCCGACGAGGCCGACATCACGCAGGAACTGTCGCAGGCGCAGAGCCAGTACGACAAGGTCGTGACGGGCGGCGACGACACCGCGCTGACCTACGTGACGGCCGACGAGCAGAAGCAGGTGGTCGCGTCGGTGAAGCAGAATCACGACGGCATGTGGTACACCGGCCTCGTCGACGCGCTGGGCGAGGAAAGCCAGCTCAAGCGCACGATCGCGACGATCAACCCCGACGATCCGTCACTGTCGCCGCAGATGAAACAGCTCGCGCAGTCCGACCCGGTCACGTTCGCGCTGTTGCAGGACACCGGCGTGACCGTCGATCCGAACGATCCGAACCTGTCGACGCAGGAGAAGGTGCTCGCGCAGCAGAATCCGCTCGCGGAAGCGTTCGTCAAGATGACGGGCATCCCGGTGAGCACGAACGGCATGAGCGACGCGGACGCGAAGGCGTTGAACGCGCAGATCGACCAGGCCGGCGGCGTGTTCGCGTATGCGATGGCGAAGGCACAGGCGGACAAGAACAATCCCGGTTATCAGAAGATCCAGACGCTGCTCGCGGCGGCGCCCGACGTGCGGCTGCAGTACACGAAGCAACAGGTCGCGCAGTTGATGCAGAACCCGGGCAGCGATCCCGGCGCGGCGCTTCAGGTGCTGAAGACCAACATGAACGCGTCGTTCTCGCTGGACGAGCGCCAGGCGCTGTGGACGCAGGCCGGCCAGCCGCATTTCGACGCGAAGTTCATCCATTCGCAGATCGATCCGCTGATGCAGAAGCCCGATTCGCAGGCGACGGATCAGGCCAGCATGCAGGCGCGTTCCGACGGCCGGATGAATGCCGACAAGGTCGGCAAGTGGATGCAGGAGATCCTCGCGAATGCCCCGCCCGAATTCGCGGGCGTCGTGCTCGACACCGTCGAGAAGGATTTCGGCAACAAGTGGACGCAGTCGAACACGGGCACACCGCAGCCCTACGGCGACGGCATCGAGTTCTACAAGGGCCTCAGCACGGCGGTCGGGCTCGCCGATCAGCAGCCGACCGCGAGCGGCGTGCCCGTGCAACGGGAGGACGACGTCGCGAACTGGCTGCTCGACGACAAGGGCAATGCGAAGACGCTCATCTACACGCTGCGCGGCAGCGACGCCGGCTACGGGTTCGACGGCGTGCGCCAGGCGCTGTCGTCGGGCGTCGATCCGGCGTTGTCGAAGGCGCTGCTGTCGAAGATGCAGAACGACGACCGGTTCCGCGCGGGCTTCGCGAACGACTTCCAGCTGCGTTACGACCAGGGCACGCAGAGTGCGCAGAACAAGCAGAACAAGGACGCCGCCAGCACCAGCTACAAGGCGTTCCAGGCCGATCCGGACAAGCAGCTGAAAGCGTATTTCGACGACTTCCAGAAGAACTTCGACGACAAGTCCTATACGTTCACCACCGGCTCCGATCAGATGACGAACTTCGTCGGCGCGGGGCTCGGGATCCAGCCGGACGACCCGGGCGCGATCCCGACCGACCGGAACGACGTGCCGTCGATGGCGATGCTCGAGCAGTTGATCGTCAGCAACGGGCAGTTGCAGGGCGGCACGGCGGTAAACGGCCAGTCGCTGTACGCGAAGAATGCTGCCGCGACGCAGATGATCCAGGCCGTCGTCGACCAGATCCGCAAGGTCGGCGGCGACCACGCGGTCGTGTCGCTGGTGCCGATCTACTACGTGTCGAAGGGGACCGGTACCGCGCCGAGCGTGCTGTTCAAGGTGCAGGTCGAGAACCATCCGGACCAGTACAAGCTGATCGACGACCGCGGCTGGAAGTACGACACCGTCGACGACTACCAGCACAACAATGCGCTGTCCGATGACGGCAAGCTGTACGTGCCGAAGAGCCTGACGAACGGTTCCGCGTCCGGCGGTTTCTCGCAGTACGAATCGATCGACGCACACAAGACGGAGTGGTACCAGCACGCCGAACACTACCTCGAGATCGGTACCGGCATTCTCGCCGCGGCCGGCGGTCTCGTGCTGGTCGCGAGCGGCATCGGTGCGCCGGTCGGCGGCCTGATGCTCGGCGCCGCGTGGACCGCCGTCGGCGCCGGGATGGCGGTCGGCGTGCCGGCCGCCATCGGCGACCTGAACAATCTGAGCGATCACGGCCAGTCGATCGGCTTCGGCAACGCACAGGCGCGCGGCGACTGGATCAGCCTGATCGGCAGCGGCGCGGGCATCGCAGGCGGCGGGCTGGGCGTCGCGGCGAAGTCGCTCGCGGAAGCTTCGTCGCTGCTGCGCACGACGGGGCAGGTCTCGGACATGATCACGCTGGCATCGCGCGGCGAGGGCGTGACGGCCGACGTGGCTGGGCTCGGCCGTTTCGCGCAGGAAGCCGACGCGTTCCAGTCGGTCGCGCAGACGACGGGCCGCACGGCCGGCGTGTTCAATGTCACGGGCGGCGCGATCGGCGGCTACCAGATGGTCGACCAGAGCGTGTCGCTCGTGAAGAACTGGGACGCGATGTCCGATTCCGATCGCGCGCAGCAATTGCTGAACCTCGGGATCGGGGTCGCGCAGATGGGCCTCGGCTCGCACACGCTGATGGAACGTCCGATCCGTGCGATCACGAAGACGCCCGCACCGCCGTCGATGCCGAGGCCGATCTCGGTCGACGTGGCGAACACGCTGCTCGGCAACGGGCTGGCGAACCAGCGTCTCGCGGTCGGCGAGATCGGCAATCCTTGGCAGCGCGCCGAGGAACAGGCGGCCAGTTTCGGCGAACCCGCCGCCGACGGCGAGCCGGTGTCGCCGGCGGAAGGCGGGCTGCGGGCGCGCTTCACCGCGTGGCTGCGGGCGCGCCGCACGCAGGGCACGCCGGACGATGGCGACGCGATCCTGATGAGGCTCGCGCCCGACGCCGAAGGGATCGACGGCGAAGTGACGCCGGCGATTGCCGATGCGTTGGCAGGCGAACAGGCGACACCGGCCAAGGCCGGCACGCCGGCAACGTCGGGACGCCCCGCGTCGTGGAGCATTCCCGCGCACGTCGCGGCCGACCCGGAAATCCTGGGCGGCGTGGTCGGATCGATTCTCGACAGCGGCAACCGCCTCGAGGACGTCGAATACTACGTGTACGCGCTGGAGGACGGCGAAGGGAACGTGCGCAACCCCGAAGAGGACGGACTGCCCTCGACCGAACGCGGCAACCTGCCGGACGACATCCGGGCGGCGAACGCGGACGCGCGGCGCGCGGCCGCGGGGGGCGATCCGGCGAAGCTGGCGGCCGCCGCGTCCGACGAGGACGGCACGATCGGCGTCACACGTTACGCGTCGTATCACGACGCGATGATGGTCGCCCGCGGCGGCGTGGCGGCGGGCCGCTACCAGGTCGCGCTGGTCGACCACGGCGCGATCGCCGCGGACGGCACGGTGCCGCCTGAAGCGGTGGTCGCTCGCGTCGGGCTCAACGACGCTCGCGACGCACTGACGCTGTCGATCAACGATACGTACGATCGCACGCTGCGCGTGCTGTACCCGCGCGGGTTCGATCCCGCAAAGCCGTTGATCCGCGGCGAGAATGGCCGGCGTGTCGACGTGATCAACGCGCCGGTCGGCCTGAGCGAAACGCAATGGGGCGCGTATCCGCGCCGCGAAGCCGATCTCGCGATCTATTCGAACCATCCGGACCAGCCTGAAAACCGGCTGCCGGCAGGCGAGCGGCCACTGATGCCGGTGCCGCCCGGCTACTTCGCCGTGTACGCGCATGCGTGGTCCGACGCGTTCGCGAGCGCGACCGGCAAGCCGATGAGCGCCGAGGACCTGGCCGAGATGGTGCGCCAGAGCGGCTGGGACGGCAAATCGCCGGTCATCCTCTATGCGTGCGGCGCGGGCACGCGGGTGAGTCCGCTCGCGCAACTGCTCGCGAACGTGCTCGGCGTGGACGTGTACGGCGCAAGCGGCTTCGTCGCGTGGCGTTCGCCGCGCTATCGCAGCGACGGCAGCCCGGACTCCGGCTATACGACCGGCATCGTCGTGGAACCAGGCGCCCCGAGTCTCGCCGGGAAGCCGGACCATTCGGTGCAGCATGCGCCGCGCACCTACCGGTTCTCGCCGGCGCTGGCGGTCATCGACCAGGGCGCGCACGCGGTCGACTGGAGCACGGTGGCGCCGCGTCCGGTGTCGAATCGCTGGGGCGGCCGCGGCGCATCGGGCGACGCGCGCGTACCGCTCGGCGTCTACGTATGGCGCGTGCTGACGAATCGCGGCGGCGCGGTCATCAATCCGCGCAGCGGCCGCTCGGCGAGCGCGCTCGAGATGACGCACGCGCTGGAGGAACTGGCGTGGAAAGGCTATACGCCGGGCACGCCGATCGCGCTGGAAGGGCCGCGCAGCGGCGCCGATCCCGAGTTGCTGCAGGAATTCGCGGACTTGATCCAGGCCCCGGTATTCGGCCGGCTGGGCGACGACGACGCGGCCGGATGGCAGCGTGCGATCCCCAATCCGAACCGCCGGCTCGCGCGGTTCGAGATCGAGCCGGACGTGAACGGCAAGTTTTCGCCGGGCGGCGCGCAGCCGGTTCGCATCAATCCGCTGGAATTGCGGCCGATACCGGGCTCGAACGTCGTGAACCTGCTGGGCCATGCGACCGCGCGGCAGTTCCTGAAGGTGTCCGGCTTCGACATCGCCGAATCGCACGGCACGAAGCCGCGCGACGTGAGCCTGGATAGCGCGGCCGCAGTTACCGAAGGCGGCACGATTTCGCCGCGGCAATTCGCGCGCAAGCTGCTCGACGATCCGGCCTATACGGAAGGCAACGGCGTGCTGCTGACCGGATGCTATCTCGGTGCGGGCGGCTATTCGTTCGCACAGGAGCTTGCGTACGAACTGCAGGTGCCCGTGATCGCGTCGATCACGTCCAACTCGGTGCGCGGCACGGGTGCGCTGGAACTGTATCCGATCGACGACGACATCGTCCTGCCGGCACACGATCCCGACGTCGCGACGCGGCTCTATCTGCACCTGCCCGAGGCGCCCGATGCCAGCGACCCGCCGATGGTGTTCGCGCAGCGGGGCGAGCCCGTGGCGCGCACGCTCTCGCATGGCGATGCGCCGGTCGAACCGGTGCACCCGATCGAAGCGCAGATCGATCCGGACGCGGATAGCGGCCGGCGCGGCGCCGAGCCTGCACCGGCCGACGCCGGACGCCCGGAAGCGACGCCGGGCGGGCCCGCGCATCCGCGGCTCGCCCCCGAACCGGACGCGGGCGACCCGCCCGTCTACGTGCCGACCCCGCTCATCGAGGTCCAGCCGGCGCAGATCTTCACGGCGGACGAATGGGCCGCTCGGGTCGAGCAGGTGGCCGAAGCCGAGGCCGACGACGGCCTGTCGGGCAAGACGGAGAAAATCTATCCGAAGACCAGTCGCGTCTATACGGATCGCAAGATCGCCAACGATGGCGTCGTCACGACGACGATTCACGGGCAGTCGGTGCTGCAGCCCGGCTTCGACGACGTGACCGGCATCGACGCGACGCAACATCCCGAATTCCTGCGTCCGGCCGATACGCTGCTGATGCCGGCCGACGATCCGCTGCATCCGATCGGCGCGCGCGGGCTGATGTCGCCACCCGGTCATCACGTGGTGTTCGGCCACGGGATCTCGGCCGACGCGATGCTGGGCCCGGAAGGCCGGCCGCTCACGCCGGACGAGGTCGCCGAGCGCGTCGCGCCGCATCTCGAACCGGGGCAGGACGTCACGCTGTATTCATGCTTCGGCGGGTCGAACAAGCACGATCCGTTGCGCATCGCGCCCGGCCAGGTCCGCGCGGCCAGCACGACCTTCGCCGCGGCGCTCGCTCAGCGCCTGTCCGAACTGACCGGACGCCCGACGTCGGTCTGGGCGCCGCCGGACATCCTGCTCGTCGAACCCGACGGTTCGACCACCGTACGCGGCACGCGACTGACCGGCCAGGTCGACAAGGATCGTCTGCCGATGCAAAGCTTCCGCGGCGATCCGGCGCGCGCCGGACGCCCGGCGCTCCCCGCGGGTCGTGACGCGGAGCCGGTCGCGGCGACCCACCGCACCGCGTCGCGTCCGTTCGCCGATCCGCCGCCGCGCCCCACGGTGCCGCGCGTGGCGGATCCGACGTTCGCGGATCCCGGCTACGATTTCACCGCGATTCCGGACGACACGTTCGAATCGGTCACGCTCGACCATCCGTTCCGCACCGCGCTGGCCGACCGGCCGGGCGTGATCGGCGATGCCGCGCGCGTGACGCAGGCAGGCGGCACCGTGCGCCTGCACTGGCCGAGCGAGTTGCTCGATCGGCCCGAGCCGACCGGCGTGATCGACGACGTGATGCAGGCGTTCGATATGGCCGGCCTGACGAATCTGCGCGTCGAATTCGTGATGCAGGATGGCAGCATCGTGCTCGGCAGCGGCATCGATCTGGGCGCGCTCGATCCCGAGGCGGGCTGGTTCCGGTTCAGCGGCACGGTGCCGGACGCCGCGGCATCGGCAGCGCACGCGACGGCCCGCACGGCCGCCGAAGCGCCGCTCGCGTTGCCGGAAGGCGTGAGGACGATTGCGCACGACGATCTCGGGCAGGCGCTCGATGCGGCGCATGCCGGGCCGCGCAATCATGCGTACGTGCCGGCCGATGCGTTGCCCGACGACGCCGCGTTCGCGCACGGCTACCTGACGCCGGCGGAACGCGTCGCGGCGAGCGCCACCGCGAATCTGGCCGCGGTCGAGGCCGCCGCACCGGCCGACGTCGTGCTGCTGTCGGCGCTCGGCCACGATCCGGCGAGTGCGCTGCGCATCACCACGCCCGATGGCGGCACGCTGTTCAAGCCGGCCGGCGTCGACATGTACGTCGTGCGCACCCGCGACGCGGCGACCGGCGACGTGTCGTACCGGCTCGTCGGCATCGATCGCTCCGGCTTGCCGGAAGGCTATGCGGCCGTGCATGCGGGCGGCGCGCGCGCGCTCGGCGCGGTCGACGGCAGCCCGACCTGGCCGATGTTCGGCCACACGGGGCCGGCCGGCCGTCTGGCGAGCACGGCCGGCGACCCGGCCAACCCGTCCGCCGCGGCAACGCCGGCGACCGTTTCCGGTCATGCAGCCGCGCCTGCCGCGCCCCAAGGTGCCGCGGCGGTCGAGACCGAAAATCAGGCGCGAGCCGCCGCCTGGCTCGACACCCTCGGCCGCCGCACGCTCACGCGGGTCGACGGCCGGCATGCGCCGACGCTGGACGGACTGGCCCGGCAGCTGGGCCCCAACGCGCACGTGCTGATCACCACGCATCACGAGCCGCCTGGCGGCGCCGCGACCTACACACCGCCGGCCTTCGTCGCGGTTCTGGAAACCGACGCGAACGGCGCGCTCGGCCCGGTGCGGATGCTGAACGGCGCGCGCGTGCCGCATGCGCTGACCAAGGCGCTGGAGAACGCCAACAGCGGCGGCCGACGCGCACGCGGCAAATTCGATTTCCATGTGTCGCCGGTCGCGCACGACGAACTGGTGGCGTTCGGCGGCCCGTCGAAGATCGAGACGCCGGACGGCAAGACGTCGTGGGACGTGACGACGTCGGGCCATGCGATCGAGACGACGCTCGCCGGCGACGTGTCGAAGCTGCAGGACGCGCCGGTCTTCAAGCGGCCGCGCCAGGCCGTGCGTGCGGTCTCCGGCGAGCAGCGCTGGATTCACGTGGTCGACGACGAGACGGGCAAGGTGCTCGGCTACGCGCAGCGCAACACGAACCACGAGTGGAAGTACGTCGAGAAGGCGTCGCTCGGCGATACGGAGATTCCCGAGCAGGATCTGCGCACGGTATTCCGGCGCCGCCGCCGCGGCGGCGTTCCGGTCGGCCGGTCGCCGCGCCGCGGGATTCGCTTCGTCGTCAGCGACGTGACGCCCGCCACCGTCGACCGCATCGGCGGGTTCCGGCCGGCGAAGGAGGCCCCGGCCGTCGAGAAGAAACCGTTCCGCTCGGCCGGCGACCTGTTCCAGTCGATCGTGCCGGTGCGCCGGCCGCTGGCGCGCGCGGAGCAGGGCGACGACGCGAACGCCGCGCCGCTGGCGCCGGTCGATCCGCATCTGTTGCCGTCGGACAAGTCCGCGCTCAACGCGGTCGACTTCAGCGGCAACAGCGTGTCGCACCTGCTGACCGCGATCCGCAACGGCGCGCTGGACGGTGGCCGCCATGTGATCTACGTGTTCAGGACCGACGGCGCGATCGCCGAGGCGGTCGGCGATCCCGTCGGCCTGATCGCCGAGCGCGACGGCGAGATGCGCTGGTTCGACAAGATCCCGCAGGCCAATGACAAGAACCACCCGGGCGTGGCGCTCGACGCCATGCCGATCGGCAATGACCGCTTCGGCACGGACGTGCACTTCCTGCTCACGCAACTGTCGCCGCGCGATTTCCTGAACAGCGCACGGCCGACGCGCGTCGCCGCGCTCGAAGCGCGCGCGAAGGCGCTGCACGATCAATGGAAGGATGCGGAAGCGCGCGGCCTGCACTCGGCGCCGTTCCGCGCGCTCGCGGCCCGGACCCGGCACGGCTACAACGAGGTGCTCGCGGACTTGCGGCGCCTGGGGACCAAGGGCACCGCGCCCGAGCCGCTGTCGATCGAACCGTACCAGCCGGGGCTGTCGTCGGCGACCTCCGTCGAGTTCAGCCTGCGCAACGGCGCGGCGAAACCCGAGCAGTATTTCGCGACGCACCAGCAGATCGAGGCGTACAACAAGCAGGCGCAGCGGGCGGGCGACGTGAACCTCGTGCTGAAGGGCGAGCCGCAGGCCGTGATGGTCGACGTGGGCATGTGGCGCACGCTGCTCAACAAGCTGTACGTCGCGCGCGACGTGTCGACCTCGGCGTCGCGGTTCCTGCCGGTGCCGGGCAAGCTGCGTGCGCGCACGCGCAACCTGGGCGCGGCGACCGTCGCCGACAAGCGGATCCGGCAGATCTTCACGCGCTCGAGCGAGGCGTTGCAGGATCGCATGGTGCCGATGGCGCGTTCGTTCTCGCTGAGCGACGATCCCGCGTTGATGGGGGCACTCGTCGAGCGGTACGGCGGCGTGATGCCGGTCGTCACGCTCGTGATCGATCCGCATTCGCTCGCGGCGGTGCTCGGCAAGGCGCACGATTCGGATTTCCTGCAGGCGGTGCGTGCGCTCGGCGACCAGAAGCGCGCCGTGTTCGACGGCGAGAACGGGATGATCCATCCGGCGCCGGACTCGGACGGGACGGCGCTCGCGCTCGACGATCTCGCGCATCTGCATCGCTGGCTCGACGAGGCCGCGCGCACGGGTTTCGCGATCCGGCTCGAGACCGCGCCGTCGCGCGCGCTCGTGTCCGGTACCGACTACCGGTTCCAGTCGGGCACCAACGACACGTATCACGACTACGTGCGTGTGATGACCGCGCTCGAACGCTGGTCGAACGCGCATCCCGGCACGAAGGCGCCGAACGTGATGGTCACGTTCCACGGCTGGGATGCGGTGCCGGAATCGGTGCCGGGCGGCGGGCACGAGAAGCTGCTGCGCGCGGTGCTCGAGCGCAAGGGGCTCGAATGGGTGCACATGGGGCTGTCGTACGGCACGCACGGCGCGGACTTCATCGGCAACCAGGATCTCACCGGCGCGCTCGCGAAGCTGATCGTCGAGAACCGCAACCGGCCCGAGATCATCAACCGCCTGCACGGCGCCGATGCGCTCACGCGCGTGTTCGAGCGCGTCGACCGGCAGACGCTGGCGAACCAGCATCAGCTGCTGTTCGCGGAGGTCGAGCGGCTGGGTGCCGCCGACGGGATGACACCCGCCGACATCGCCGCGCTGCGCCAGAAGATCTACGAAGGCAATACGACCGTCTGGCTGAACCAGGCGCGCAAGGCGACGATCGAGCATGCGACGCCGCTGTGGGAAGCCGACGGCAACCCGCCGCGCACCGGGACGGACGAGGGCGCGCGCACGTTCGGCGGACGCTGGCTGGCCGACTACGGCGGCAGCGTGCCCGACCGGGTGACCACCGGCAAGCGGCCGGCCGCCGCCGACCCGCTCGACCACTGGCGCGCGGTCGTGCACGATCCGGCGCTGCTCAACGACGGCACCAAGCCGATCGGCGCGAGCCGCCGGGAAGCCGCCCAGCTCGCGCAGGTCGACATTCCCGATGCGAAGCGCGCGCAGGCGGAACTGCATGCGCTGCGGGTGCACGACGAGCCGATCGGCGAGAACACGCCGCCGCCGTCGCCCAAGCGGATCGCCGGCGACATCGCGGCGGCCACCGTGACCGGCGGCGCCGGCGCGGGCGTGCTCGTCGCGGTCGGCCGGGAGTCGGTGCGCACCGCGACGAACTCGCTGTATGCAGGCCTGCGGGTCGGGCGCGTGTTCCAGGCGCTGCATCACGGCGCGGTCGCCAGCCTGAAGAACGGCGATCCGCGCGTGTTCGACCGCGTCGTCGACCGGCTCGTGCGCGGGCTGCAGGCACAGCTCAAGGCGAACGGTTTCGACGTGACCGCACGCGGTACGCAGCTGGAGCAGATCGCGCACGAAGGCAAGGCGATGGCAGCACAGCTTCGCGCGCTGAACGACGGCGGGATGCTGTCGTTCGACGATACCGTCGCGCATACCAAGGCGATCGCCGCCGACATGCTCGCGCAGATGCAGGGCGTGGTCGGCGGGACGTCGCTGAAGTTGCTGCACCACGGCAGCCCGCGCCATTCGATCGGCCGCGTCGGCCGCGTGCTGGCGCTGGGCGGCTACGGCGGCTCGATCACGATGAATGCGTTCCGGGCGATCGCGCACGGCGACCTGCTGGCCGGCGGACAGGCGATCGGCGGCGCGTTCAGCGCGGTGTACACCGGTATCGTCTACAAGGGCAGCCTGCGCGGCGTGAACGCCGAGAACCGCAGTCAACTCGCACGGATCGCGAGCGCGACCGGCGATTACCTGACGTCGGCGGTCGGCATCGCAACCGGTGTCCATACCGCGCTGACGGTGGATCCGGTGACCGGCACGCTGACCGCGATGTCCGGCGCGCTGCTCGGCGCCGGTCGCCTGCATTCGCATTTCCCGAACGCGACGCCGTGGATGGAGCGCCTGCCGACCGGCATCGCGCTGGCGCCGGTGGCGATCTTCGGGATCATGCAGGGGATCAGCCTGTACACGTCGGCGACCGCGTCGGACGATCAGCACAAGTCGCCGGGTTCGTCGCCGAAACCGTCGGGTTCGAATGCCGGCACGCCGGCGCCGGGCGCATCGTTCGCGCCGTCGCCCGGCGCGACGACGACGCCGGTGCAGCCGAATGCGTCGGCATCGGCATCGGCATCGGCAACTGCGACTGCGACTGCGACGGCGAGCGCGCAGCCGTCCGGTACGCCATCGCAACCGGTGCAGCCTTCGACGGGTGCGTCGAGCCCAACGCCGCTGACGGTGACCGTGGGGGCCGGCGATTCGTTGTGGACGATCGCGCAAAGTCACGAAGGATCGTTGCTTGCCGCCGCGCACGTGCCGGCCGACGAACAGCAGCGGATGTCGGACGGTCAGCGGATCAACGTTGCGCTCAACGAGATCCTGCAGCTCAACCGGAACCTCGCGAGCCATCCGGGCGAGATCGATCCGGGGCAGCAGGTCGTTGTCGGGTGACGGATGTTGCGCGGCGCGTGTGCGGGGCGGAAGCAGCCGACACGTCGCGCGTGACGATGATCAACGCGATTGAAGCGCAAGTGACGAGGATGTGGGCGGATGTCTGAGGGGGGATTGCCGGAGGAAGTAGGCGAGGGTGGGGGATTCGCGTCGCGCGCCGCGTCATCGCAGCGACATTTTTCTCGCGTAAATCTATGGCACTTCGCCAGCCGGCGGGGTACCGCTTTCTCAAGGAATACCGACCATGGCGGCAAAACGCCTTCGCATCAACATGATTACCCGTCGCCAGTCGACGTTCGATGGCCGGCATCTCGACACCGAGGCGGCGCGGCGTTTCGACGTGCACGCGCAGGACGCGACGCCTGCTCATCTGAAAGGTACGCAGGGCGCCGAGGCTGAATGGCTGCCGCGCGTGAAGGTCAGCGAGCGATAACCCGGTCACGCCGGGCGAACCGCCGCGCGACAGCGGCGATCTCACCGTCCGGCGGCTCTTCCAATTTCGATCCATGTGAAACGCGCCCGCCGGACGGCGAGCGCCGAATCACGTCAAGTCACCGGCGGCGCGTGCCCATGATCCCCCAAACCCCGAGCGTCGTCGTATTCCCGCGAAATATCCTTGTTCGTATAGTCCCCGAGCTTTGATGCGGCGACCAAGCTCAGCACCGCACACACCAGCACGTACGCCGCGATCGCATACCCCGAGTGGTAGTAGGCGAATAGCGCCGTTGCGATCAGCGGTGCCGGACCACCGGCAATGACCGAAGCGAGCTGATAACCCATCGACGCGCCGCTATACCGCAACCGCCCCGTGAATGACTCGGCAATCAATGCAGCCTGCGGTCCATACATCATCGAATGCGGGACCAGCGACAACACGATGGCCGCGAAGATCCATACCGGATTCCGGCTATCGACCATCGCGAAGTAGACGAATCCGAACACGCCCGCGGTAGCCGCGCCGATCATGTACATCCTCCGCCGCCCGATCAGATCCGACACGTGACCGAACAGCGGAATGGTGAAGAACTCGACCACGGATGCGACCAGCACCGCCGCCAGCAGCAGTTCGCGCGTGACGCCCAGTGCCGTGATCCCGTAAGTGAACACGAACGCCGTGTAGATATAGAACGGCGCCTGTTCGGCCATCCGCGCAAACGCCGACAGCACGATATCCCTCGGCTGCTTGCGGAGCACTTCGAGCATCGGCGTCTTCTCGATCCGACGCTCGGCCAGCAGCTTCGCGAAGATCGGCGTCTCGAGAATGTTCAGGCGGATATAGAGCCCGATCGCAACCAGCACGATGCTGAGGAAAAACGGCACGCGCCAGCCCCACGCGAGGAAGGCGCTGCCGGAAAACCAGCTCATGGCCAGCACGGCAAGGTTGGCGAGGAACAATCCCGCAGGCACGCCGAACTGCGGCCACGACGCGACGAAACCGCGATGCGTATTGGTGCGCGCCCACTCCATCGACATCAGGACCGAGCCGCCCCATTCGCCACCCACGCCGACGCCCTGGATGAAGCGCAGTACCGTGAGGATAATGGCGCCCCAGATGCCGATCGCGGCGTAGGTCGGAACGAAGGCCACGGCGAACGTGGCGAGCCCCATCAGCAACAGGGTCACGATCAGTGTGGCCTTGCGTCCGATGCGGTCGCCGTAATGGCCGAAGATCGCCGCGCCGACCGGCCGTGCGACAAAGCCGACGGCATAGATCAGGAACGCCTGCAGCGTGCCGACGAGTGGGTGGGATTGCGGGAAATACAGCTTTGCGAAGACCAGGCCGGTGACCGTGCTGTAGAGGAAGAAGTCATACCATTCGATCGTGGTGCCAATCGTGCTGGCGATGACGGCGCGGTGCAACTGGCGCCGGGCTTCCTCGTCGGAGAGGGGCGTGGCCGCGGATTGCATGGCAGCCATTTTGATATCTCCCGGAAAAGGGCGATAGAGAAATAAACATTACGCCCCGCGACAGGTTCGGGCAAGCGCGAGCTGCGAGTGTCTGCCACAGCGTCCGAAGTCTTTTAATTCGCGATCCTTATATATCGTAATATGATATTGGATTGTCATTCGCTGCGGCAACGATGGGGTTGGCGTGATGTTCGAACTGAATGCACGCAGATGCCGAACTGGAATTTCGCGGAACGTTCGACGACAGCACCTCACGCCGTTACGGCTCGCGCTGCGCGACCGTCAGCGCACGATGTCGAACCGGCATGATCTGCATGCGCAACACGACGCGCGGGCTGCTCGCTACGCCAATCGCGTCCGCGAAAGGTGTCCTGCCAGAGCACGCTTCATCGGACGCAAAAAGCAAACCTGGCGACCGGTCGGCGAACTTGCCGGCTTCGTCAGTTCCAAGCGTTCCGCGGCAAGCGATGGCTTGAGCTTGCCGTCGGCCACGTCCTGAATGACCTTGAATCTGTCCAGCTCCCGCATCGTCATCGTGATCCGCTCCGTTGCAGCCATCGCAGCCTCCGGCGTCGAACACCCGGCGGCCGGTCAGCTTACGCGGCCCGGAGAGCACGTCCCGCTAACGGGAGAAGTGACGTGCTGCATCGCCGCGTTGCGATTTCGGCGTTGATCGATGCGGTAGGCTGGACGTCCGGTGACACGAATATCTCAATGTAAGTCATCGCAGCCGTACCGTAGATACGCGCCAGTTACTGGAATCGATTGGACAGAAACGCGATAACGTCGGATGCAGCAACGGTCATGACCGTGCCGTGATCCATGCCCGGGTAGGTCTTGTACGCTAGTGAGGGAGGAGGTGGCGTCGTCGCTTGCAGCCGTGAGACGAGTTTGCTCGTAAGCGTTGGTTGTACGAACACGTCTGCCGCCCCCTGAAGGATCAGCGTGGGTGCTATCAACCGGAAGTTGGGAGCAACCGCCGGATCATTCGCGGCGAGATAGGCTTGCATTTCCGGCACGCTACTCCACCGAGGATTGAATCCGGCGTATCCGGCAGATGTCTTCGTCGCGATCAACTGACCGATCTGGCCAAACGCCGCGAACACGCACTTTGTCTTCAGGTCCGTCAATTGGGACGCGAGATCGGCTCCCATCAGCTTTGAAACGTCCACATTGGGCGAGCCGACTTGCACCGCGACAGTCAGCATACCGACGAACAAATTCTGGATTGCGGTGTAGAGCGCGGTATTCGTGGGATCGTTAGCCGCCATGTCGCTGAGTCCGTTGATTGACGCAGCGACGGACGTGAAGGGCGCAATGGCGACGGTGCCACGAAAATCGAGGCCGGTGGCTTCTCCGACAAAACGCTGGAGTTCGAGGACACCGCGTCCGCCTTCCGAATGTCCGACTGCCGCCCAACGGGTGGAAAGCGGCGTATCGGTCTCACGCGCCGCTACTACCGCCGCAATGATCGATCGCGCCTCGCTTGCTGAACTGTAGTATCGGTACGGGGTCTTCTCGGCCGGTCCCAGTCCTTCGAAATCGGGAGCGACCACCGCATAACCTGCATGGACCAGTGATTCAATGAAGTCGCTGTAATGGCTCGGGAAACCTTGCGCGGTCAGTCCTCCGTCGAGTGTGTCCAGCGTCAGGCTCGGTGCACATGTGGCTTGACCCGCGGTCGTCGTACCGTGCGCCCACGCGACGATCGGCCATCCGCCCGCGGGTGCATTGCCCTTAGGAACGAACAGCAACGAAGTCGCGGGCGTACTGCCGCCCGCCGTTGCTGGCATCGTATAGGTGAGAAGCGTTGCATGCGCGTCCGGTACCGACGTGACGGCCTGAGGTACTGCCGCCATCAGTCTGGCATACCCGGAATTGACGTCATCGCCGCCTCCGCAGGCGCCGAGCATCAATGTCATCGCCATCATCCATGCAGTAAACCCTCTCCGTCCTCGTGATTCGAACGAACGTCGCGCAATGGATGCCGTCTTGAGATGCTTTCCATGAACGTTGATCGAGCGAGATGAACTTGCTCGTTTCACCTCAGTCGATGAGGTCCGACAGTTTTCTTCGTTTTTATTCATGGTGTGCATAGTCGGTCAACTGTTGAATGGAAGGACTGCGAATTCATCGGAAGCATGCCGAAAATGTGCGCCGCGCTTTCCTCACGAGCCCTTTACTCCAGCGGGATCGCTTCAGCGCGGCGCTTCGACACATGAGTCGACGGGATCGCAGCGGATCAGAACCGATGTCGAATGGCGACGCGAATCGCGGTTTGGTGATTGGAGGTCGACGGCGTCAACTGATTGATGGACGCGACGGCGACCCGACCGGTCGAATCGGTTCCGCTGGCACGCTGATAGGTGCCGACGAGGTAGACGTCGGTGCGCTTCGAGAGAAAGTAATCGGCTCCGACGGAAGCCTGATTGTAGTGAGCCCCACCTTTGGAATCGGCGCCACTGTTCCTCGTGTAGACATACGCGGCACCGATGAGGAATGCCGGCGTGAACTGGTATTTCACGCTCGCTTCGACGTTGTCGAACTTTGCTGTTCCGGCGATGCCGCCAGCGGGCACCGGTCCGCTCGACGTGTCGCCAAGATGACGGAACTGTGCGTTGGAGTAGTTCGTTCCCAACGTCAGCGCGCCGATCGTATACGCGGCACCGGCGCCGATGACTTGCAGCGAATGCGCCGACGCATAGCCCGAGATCACCGGCGATGCGCCGAAGTTCGAGCCCGGAACTTCATTAACGGTGGCCGCGACGGTTCCGCCGGAGCCATAGAACGACGTGTTCGGGTTTCGGACGTTGAGATAGCCGGCGCCCAAAGAAAGGGGACCATTCACGTAACTGGCGCCGGCCGACCAGATCTGATTGCGGCCCGTATGTCCTGCAACACCGCCGAGCGAGTAGAGCGCGGTTGCCGTCACGCCATGAAAGAGCGGGCTGGTGTACTTGATCGCGTTGTTGACGCGGTTGGTATTGTTGAAGTTGTCATTGTCGGACGGGTGAGCGGCCATGGAGCCGCCCCATTGATCACCCACCTCGAATATGCCGAGCGTATCGACGACGGAATCGTATTGTCGTCCGAGCGTTACCGTGCCATACGGGCTGGACAGGCCAACGTACGCCTGCCGACCGAATCCGAGGCCGCCTTGGCCGAGTTTGCCGGTATTCACGTCAAACCCGTTCTCCATCACGGCGATCACACCATAGCCACTGCCGAGATCTTCCCGTACACGCAGCCCCCAGCGGCTGCCATTCAGGACGCCGCTCGAGAGATTGTAAAGATGATGGCCAGCCGCGTTGCTGACGTAGTTGGCACCCTCATCCAGAATCCCGTAGAGCAGTACGGTGCTTTGCGCACTTGCTGTACCGCTGACGAAGCCTGCCGCTGCGCAAAGCGCAATTGCCTTTCTCATTGAACGTCTCCAAAGTCTCTTCTAGATTTATTCGCCGTGACGTGGCGATTCACGGATCAAAAATTGATTCGTAAGCCTTATTAAATAGAGCCGATGAGTCTCCTTGGAAAGAGACTTCAGCCCGGCACAAGAGAATCTACATGGTCCAGATATCGCTACGTTCGATGATTAGATTCGCCACCACTATCATCGTCAATCGGTTGGTCAGTCTGATTCCGTGCATTGGAATGCGTATGATCCGAGGCCCTGCGGGTAGGGTGGAGACCCCTACGGGTAAACCTCGTCAAGTTGGCAAGAGCGAAGCGAGGTAACGATCTGGTGCTGACTCGTGCTACCAGAGACAATGTCAAGCGTACCCAGATGACCACGAGTGACGGAGGCGCTATCGGATTGGTCGCCAATCGTTGTTCTATCCGCGCAGTCCGAGACGGGTATTCGTCGTAGAGCAGGGGGATCTGGCGAATGAGACAGATGGGTTCTGTGCTACGGACACGAAGGGGCAGCCCGGGCGTGTCCAGGCCGGTAATCGCGGTTCGTCGCGAGCGTCACGAAGCACTAACTCGAGATCACGTGCGGCACGCTTGAGTGCCGGCACGACTTGTTTTATGAGCGCGTCGGTATCCGGCCGACGTGATTGAATTCCACCGCGGCATATGTCGCGACACGTTCCTTGTCGTGCGTTGTTTCATTTGGAACGGTCATGCACCGGCCGTCGAATCGACGGCCGGTGCGCGTGGCGATGTGGCAGGGCAGATCAGACGATCTTGCGCGATCGCAAATCGGCAACCTCGTGTGCGTCCAGTCCGATGCCGGCGAGAATTTCATCGGTATGCTCGCCGGTCAGCGGTGGTCGCGTATGGATCTCCGGCGGCGTGCGCGACAGCGACACCGGCGTGGCGAAGATGGGCACCTTCTTCGGCGCACCGGGATAGTCCATCCAGCGGATCACGTCGGCCGCCTTGATGGTTTCGTCTTCCAGTGCCTGGCGTGGCGAATTGACGGGGCTGGCCGGGATGCGCGCCTGCTCCAGTTCGCCCAGCGCATCGGCGAGCGTCTTGTCTGCGCACCATTCGCTCATGAGTTCGCTCAGGAACGCACCGTTCTCGCCGCGCAGCCTATCGTCGGCAAAGCGCGGATCGTCGAGGAGTTCCGGTCGGCCCATGAGTTGTGTCCACCGCTTGAACATCGGACGGCCGATGACCTGGGTGATGAACCAGCCGTCCGTCGCCTTGAAGATGTCGGACGGCGCATAGCCGGACGCGCGGTTCAGCGTGGCCTGGCGATCCAGCCCGAGCAACGCTTCCTCGATCAGCGCGCCGCTGGCCATGTTCAGTCCGGTGCACAGCAGCGACGCGCTGACTTCCTGTCCCATGCCGCTGCGCTGGCGTTCGTAGAGTGCCAGCATGACGCCGAGCGCGCACGAGAACGCCGTGGCGAAGTCGACCACCGGAACCATGGCCTTTTGCGGCCGATCTGGCGTACCTGCGATGTACACCGCGCCGCTCAGTGCCTGGCCGACGCCATCGAAACCCACGCGGTCGCGCACGGCTTCGCTGTTGCCGAATGCATTGGACGCAACGAGGATGATGTCGGGTTTGATCGCGCACAGGCTGTCGTAGTCGAGCCCGAGACTCTTGAGCGTGCGGGGCGGCATGTTGGCGATCACCACGTCGGCATCGACGACCAGCTTTCGCACGATATCGCGCCCCTCGGGGCTGTCGAGATCGAGCGTCATCGAGCGCTTGTTGCGGTTGACCTGCAAGAACAGCGCGCCTTCGCCGTGTTCGGTCACGGGTACGATATATCGATCCTCGCCGCCGCCGACGCGATCGATGCGGATCACGTCCGCACCATAGTCGGCCAGCAGCGCCGAGCAGAACGGCCCGGCGATGAAGCGTCCGAAATCGAGGACCTTGATGCCTTCGAGTACTTTCATGTTTCGTGTGCGGTTGAGTCAGGCGGAGGTCGCGGCAGCGCGCACTTCGTCGAGCGCGCCGGGATTGTCGAGTGACGACAGGTCGCCCGGGGGCTGCCCGCAGTACACGCTACGGATCACGCGCCGCATGATCTTGGAGCTACGCGTCTTCGGCAGTTGCGCGACCACATGTACGCGGCCCGGCCGGAACGGGCGACCGAGACGCTTGTCGACGTGGCCGGACACGATAGCCTCCAGATCCGTACCCGTGCCACCGGCGCCAGGCTTGGGCACGACGAACACGACGAGTTTCTGCCCCTTGTCCGCATCGGCGACGCCGATCGCGGCCGCCTCGGCCACGTCCGGCAGTTCCAGCACGACTTCCTCGACCTCGGCCGGCCCCAGGCGCTTGCCGGCAACTTTGAGCGTGTCGTCGGAACGGCCCATCATGAAGTAGTTGCCATCGGACGTGCGCAGCGCCAGGTCGCCATGGACCCAGATGCCGGGGATGGTTTGCCAGTAGGTTTCCAGGTAGCGTTCGTCGTCGCGCCAGAACGACTGCGTCATGCCGACGAACGGCGCACGGATCGCGAGCTCGCCGATTTCGCTGGTCACGCTCTGGCCGTCGCCATTCACCACATCGGCGGCCACGCCGGGCGAGACGGTGTTGAAGCCGCTCGGCGGAATCGGCCGGATCGGGACGCTGGCGAGCAGCGCGCCCGACGCCTCGGTGCCGCCCGTGTAGTTGATGACGGGCGCCGTGCCGTCGCCGAAGCGCTGCAGGAACCAGTTGAAATGCTCGGGCGCGATGCCTTCGCCCGCCGTGATCAGCAATCGGACGGTGGAGCGATCGCCCGCGAGCGCGAGCGCCTCGTGGCTGGCCATCCCGCGGATCAGCGTGGGCGCCGATCCGAAGTGCGTGACGCGGTGACGTTCCACCACGCGCGACATGCGCGACCAGTCGGGGTAGTCGGGCGCGCCGTCGTAGCACACCAGCGTCGCGCCCCGCAGCAGCGCGCAGCCGAGCACCAGCGTGCCCGCGATCCAGCCCATGTCGGCGGGCCAGCAGTAGACGTCGCCGGGATGCACGTCGAAGTGAACCAGCGAATCGTGCGCGATCTTGATCGGGAAGCTGCCGTGCGTATGCACCACGCCTTTGGGCTTGCCCGTGGTGCCCGACGTATAGATCACCATGAACGGCGTATCGGGCGTGACGGACACCGGCGGGACGCCCTGACCCTGTCCGGCGCTCGCCGTTTCCTGCCAGTCGAGGTCGCGCGCGTCCTGAGCGGTGTCGTCTTCGCCGCGCTTCCAGATCACGTGTTCGAGCAACGGCAGTTGGCGCCATGCGTCGCGCAGCGCGCCCTGTACATCCACGCGCTTGGTTCTGCGCGAGAAGCCGGTGGATGCGATCACGATGCGCGCCTCGGCAGCCGACAGACGCGCCACGATTGCATCGACCCCGAAGCCGCTGAACAACGGCACGACCAGCGCGCCGAGATGTACGATGGCCAGCAACGAGACGGTCGCCTCGACGCCGTTCTCCATCAGCAGGCCGACGCGGTCGCCCTGTTTGACACCACGCCGCACGAGTCCTGCGGCGAAATCGCTGACGCGCTGCTCCAGCTCCGCGTAGGTCAGCTCGCTTACGCTGCCGTCTTCCCGCTCGGCGACAACGGCCTTTTGTTGCGCAGTGGCGGGGTTGCGCGCCCAGCCATAGATGGTGTTGACCCAGTTGAGTTTGCCGCCGGGGAACCAGCTCGGAAACTGCGGGCCGCGCGACAGGTCAGCGTAGCCTGTCGGCAGTGCGTCCCATGCGATTGCGCATTCGTCCATCACCGTCGTCCAGTAGCGCTCCGGCTCCGCGATCGACACACGCATCAGTTCTTCATACGACGGCACGCCCAATGCGTGCATCAGTTTCACGATGCCGGCGTGCTGCAGCTCGCGCTGGCCGGGTTGCCACACCTGGCCGGATTCATGGTTGCTCATGATCGGTCTCCTGCCTTATGCGCGCTCGACAATCATCGCGATGCCCTGGCCGCCGCCGATGCACATCGTTTCAAGGCCGTAGCGGACCTTGCGGCGCTGCATTTCGTGCAGCAGCGTGCTCATGATGCGGACACCCGTCGCGCCCACGGGGTGGCCCAGCGAGATGCCGGAGCCGTTCACGTTGAGCCGGTCGTCCAGTGCATCCATGGAGCTGCCCCAGCCCTTGACGCACGCCAGCGCCTGGCACGCGAACGCTTCGTTGAGCTCGATCAGGTCCATCTGGTCGAACGTCAGGCCAGTGCGTGACAGCACCTTCTGCACGGCAGGCACCGGACCAATGCCCATGCGGGCCGGATCGCAGCCGGCGGCGGCCCAGCCGACCAGCCAGCCGATCGGCGTCAGGCCGAGTTCGTCGAGCTTGTCCTCGGCCACGATCAGGCAGGCGGCGGCCGCGTCGTTCTGCTGGCACGCATTGCCGGCCGTGACGACGCCGTCCTTCATGATCGTACGCAGCTTCGCGAGGCTTTCCAGTGTGGTTTCGCCGCGCACGCCTTCGTCCTGTTTGACGATCAGCGCATCGCCCTTGCGCTGCGGCACGGCGACGGGGACGATCTCCGCGTCGAAATGCCCGGCCTGCTGTGCGGCGGCGGCGCGCTGGTGGCTTCGCGCGGCGAAGCGGTCGGACGCGTCCCGCGTGATGTCGTATTCGCGCGCCAGCGTCTCGGCGGTTTCGATCATGCCGCTGATACGGCCGAAGCGGCTTTCCGGTTGCGAGCGTTCACGGCCACGGTCGAGCCGGTCGTGCATCGTGACCGAGCCCGCCCGCTTGCCCCAGCGCATGTCGGTGGTATAGAACTCGACGTTGCTCATGCTTTCGACGCCGCCGGCCATCACCACGTCGGCCGCGCCGGTCTGCACCATCATGGCTGCCGTGGCGAGTGCCTGGACGCCGCCGCCGCAGCGCCGGTCCAACTGCATGCCAGCCACTTCGATCGGAAAACCCGCCTGCAGCGCGACCCAGCGCCCGGTGCACGGCGTTTCGCCGCTCGCATAGCTTTGCGCGAACACGACGTCGTCGATGCGTGCGGGATCGAGCCCGGTACGCTCAACGACGGCGCGCGCGACGGTCGCGCCGAGTTCCTCCACGGGAACGCCCTTCAACGCTCCGCCAAACGCGCCCACGGGGGTGCGCAGCGGGGAGACGATGGCTGCTCGTTTCATTTCGAATGCCTCTTGAATGTCATCAATATTCAGCCACCCTCGCTCGCGTGTCACGCGGCGGCAGCCATGTTCGTTGCAATGCCGTCGCCGGATCAGCCGTAGCGTCCACCCGTGACGTGCAGCACTTCGCCGCTGATGAAGCCTGCACGCTCACTGGCAAGGAAAGCCACCGCGTCGGCGATATCGTCCGGACGCCCGACGCGCTTGATCGGCTGCGCGGCCACGGCGCGTTCCTTGATCGTTTCGTAGGTCGGCAGCGCTTGCACCATTTCCGTTTCCATGAAGCCCGGCGCGACGCAGTTTGCCGTGATCCCGTAGCGGCCTTCCTCCATCGACAGCGCTTTGGCCATGCCGATCAGGCCGGCCTTCGCAGCCGAGTAGTTGGCCTGCGTGGGATTGCCCAGATAGGCGCGCGAGCTGATGTTGATCAGCCGGCCCCAGCCCTGCTCGATGAAATGCGGCATGACGGCCCGCGCGGCCAGGAATGCGCCCTTGAGCATGACGTTCATGACGAAATCCCAGTCGTCTTCGCTCATCTTCACCAGGTACTTGTCGCGCGGTGCACCGGCGTTGTTCACGAGGATGTGCACGCCACCGAAATGCTCGATCGTTTGGTCGACGAGGCGCTGGACGTCGGCTTCCCGCGTAATGTCGCCTACGATGCAGTGCGCGGCCAGGCCGTCGTCCTGCAGCGCCTTGGCCGTGGCTTGCGCCAGTTCGGCATTGATGTCGGTGATGACGACGCTCGCCCCTTCCAGTGCGAGCCGGCGCGCGGTGGCGGCGCCCAGGCCGCGAGCCGAGCCCGTGACGATGGCAACTTTGCCGGTCAAACCCAGATCCATGTGTGTCTCCTGAAGAATTGCGTTTCAGCGCAGATCGACCCGCGCGTTGGTCAAAACCACCACGTTGCGCTCCATGGCCGTGACGCGCAGTGAAACCGTGTTGCCGCGTACCCACATCTCGGTGCGCAGCGTATCGCCCGGCCAGGCCGGCGCGGTGAAGCGGACGCGCATGCCTGCAAAGCGTGTGTCGTCGTAGGCGAGCACCGCACGCAGCACGGCATGCGCTGCGACGCCCATCAAGGCCATGCCGTGCAAAATGGGGCGGGGAAACCCTGCCGCAGAGGCCACGGCCGGATCGGCGTGCAACGGATTCAGGTCGCCGCTCAATCGGTAGATCAGTGCCAGTTGCGCTGGGGTGGCCAACTCGCACACACAGTCCGGCGCTCCGTCAGGCATCGCGTGCGGTGTCGGCAGGGCGTCGGCGCTACCGCCTTCGCCGAACCCGCCATCGCCGCGCAACAGGCTCAGCTGGACGACGGTGGCGAGCAGGTTTCCCGTCTCGGCATCGGCGATGTCGCGCGTCTGCTGGAGAAACGCACCTTTGTTTTCCCCTTTGTCCCACAGACCGGTGATGCGCGTCGTGCCCGTGACGCGGCCGCTGGCCGGTAGGGGCGCGTGAATCCTGATTTCCTGCTCCGCGTGCAGGATCTTTTGCCAGGTGATGCCCGTGTCCGGTTCGCGTGCCCAGAAGCCCGGATACGCGAGCACGTTCGCCATGGTCGGCAGCGCACGTAGCGAACCACCATCCCTGCCTTCGTAGACGTAACGCAATTGCCCCGCATCGAGCGGGTCGGCGCCGAGGCCCAGGCCGAGCGCGTAGAGCTGGGTGTCGCGCAGCGAGTACGCATGCTCGATGGACGGGAACGGGCGAGACAGCAAATGATCGGGCTGGAGCGGCATGGTCGACGTAACGGCAGTTGATTCGAGCGCTTACGATGGAACCGGCTCAAACGGCGGTCAACGGATTACCTGACGTTGTTCCGTACCTTGGCAGGAGCTGCCGTACCTCTCGTGGCCAATCGCCAATGCCAGCCTTGTCGTGGCACTTTCATTCTGCGGAACGTTTTCGATGGATCGGTTGTATCGCGTTGTTGGCCGGCGCAGGATCGGAGCATGTTCATCCTTTCATCTGGCGTACCGACATGATTCGCGATCAAGAAACGCTCAACGGCCTGCTCGAGTCCATCGCCCGCTTCGTACGCGAGCGACTCATGCCTAATGAGGAACTCGTTGCAGAAACCGACGAGATTCCCGACGACATCGTCGCCGACATGAAGGCGATGGGCCTGTTCGGTCTCACCATTCCGGAACGCTTCGGCGGTCTGGAGCTGACCATGGAAGAGGAGGTGCTGGCGGTGTTCGAACTGTGCCGCGCGTCGCCGGTATTTCGGTCGTTGCTGGGCACCACTGTGGGCATCGGTTCGCAGGGCATCCTGTTCGACGGCACGCCCGAGCAACAGGAGAAATACTTGCCGCGACTCGCGACTGGCGAGCTGATCGCGTCCTTCGCACTGACCGAACCGGAAGCGGGCTCCGACGCGGCATCGCTTCGCACCACGGCGATCCGGGATGGTGATGACTACGTGGTCAACGGCACCAAGCGCTTCATCACGAACGCGCCTCATGCGGGCATCTTCACGCTGATGGCCCGCACCAATCCGGACGACAAAGGCTCGGGCGGCATTTCGGCGTTCATCGTCGATGCAAAGACGCCTGGCATCAGTTTCGGCAAGCGCGACAAAAAAATGGGGCAGAAAGGTGCCCATACGTGCGACGTGATCTTCGACGGTGTGCGCGTGCCGGCGGCGAACCTGATCGGCGGGAAGGAAGGGCAGGGTTTCAAGACGGCGATGAAAGTGCTGGACAAGGGCCGCATCCACATCGCCGCGGTATGCGTGGCCGTGGCCGAGCGAATGCTGTCGATGGCGTTGTCCTATGCGATGGAGCGCAAGCAGTTCGGCAAGCCGATCGCCGATTTCCAGCTCGTGCAAGCGATGCTGGCTGATAGCAAGGCTGAGATCTACGCGGCCCGCTGCATGGTGGTGGATGCCGCGCGCCGGCGCGACGACAAGCTTCCGGTCAGCACCGAGGCCTCGTGCGCGAAGCTGTTCGCGTCCGAGATGTGCGGTCGCGTGGCCGATCGTGCGGTACAGATTTTCGGCGGTGCCGGCTACATGGCCGAATACGCGATCGAGCGTTTCTATCGCGATGTGCGCCTGTTCCGCATCTATGAGGGCACGACCCAGATCCAGCAGGTGGTGATCGCCCGCAACATGGTTCGTGACGCTCAATGAAGCGCGATGTGGAGCGTGACTGCGAGATCGCGGCCGTGCATGTGAAGCCGGGTGAGCGCGTCGCGGCGAAGGATCTGCTGATCGAGCTGAAGGGAACCGTGTAACGCTGGTGCGTTTGAAGGATCACGATTTCAGACGCATGTGGCTGTCTGTCGCGTACCTTTGATCGGATCGATTTGACTAGGGAATGATCGGTTGGACAAGCTTCAAGCAATGAAATTCTTCGTGCGCGTTGCCGAAGAGGGCAGCTTTACCGGCGCGGCAGAGCGTATGGGCGTGACGACCGCGCTCGTGTCGCGTGCGGTAGGTGGGCTCGAGACGCATCTGCGGACTCGGTTGATCAACCGAACGACGCGACGGGTCGCACTGACGGAAGCGGGGGAACGCTATCTGAGTCGGTGCGAGCAGATTCTCGCCGGCATCGATCTGGCTGAGGCGGAGGCCGCAGACGCGCATGCGAGGCCGGCTGGGCGCTTGCGAGTGCACGCGACACCGGGCTTCGGTCAAAGCTATGTATTGCCGGCCGTTTTGGCATATCGGCAATCCTATCCGAACGTGTTGGTCGAGCTGACGCTGTCTCAGCATGTGCCGGACTTGATCGATGACGGCTATGACGTATCGTTGCAGTTGAGTGCGACCGACCTGCCGGATTCGGGGCTCGTGTCGAAGCGTCTCGGTGGGCTCAGCAGTGTGCTGTGCGCATCACAGGCCTATCTCGACGCACATGGCGTGCCGCTTGATACACACATGCTTACCGAACACGCTTGCCTGCAAATCGTCTCGTCCGTGTTCCCGAACAGCCACTGGCAATTGACCGGGCCGCAGGGCGACGTGAGGTTTGAACTGCCGCCGGCCAAACTCCGGGTCAATACGGCAGAGGCGCTGGCCGTTGCTTTACGCGCTGGCGCTGGCGTCGGCGCGTTGCCCATGTCGACGGCAGTGCCGACACTGCGAGGTGGCGGATTGGTGCGGGTGCTGCCCGACTACACGCTGCAGTCACTGACAGCCTACGCGCTCTATCCATCACGCCAGTATCTCGACGCGAAGATCAGGACCTTCGTCGAGTCGTTGCAAGCATCGATTCCGATGGCCCTCGAAGCAGATATGGCCGCGCTCAAGGTGACATGACGTTTCAAGCTAGCTCCGGAGATCACTCAACCGCCGGTAATTTGCAGTGGACTAGACTAAATCTGACAGTGGTTGGTTTTTCATGCTGGCGCGCATTGGCGCGGAGGGCGTAGCCCGTA
>NZ_QTPO01000029.1 GCF_003853645.1 Burkholderia sp. Bp9143
CTGGCTCCATTGCGCCGCCCATCAGGTGGCCTCATTACGCCGCCCCCGGATTGGCTCCATAACGCCGCCCCGTGACAGCATCTCCGACACAACTGATCGGCAGGGTTCTGGACAGCGGCAAACTGGTAGGTGATGCCGGATGAAGTGTTCGACAAGCGCTCCATCAATATCCCGGGCAGAAAGCCGCTCGCGTCTCATCCAATAACTGAAATGGGCCAGGCATCGAAGGTATGCTCCGACAGTACCTCGTGCATAACGTAGTCTCTGCAACTCACCAATGTACGAATCGAGGAACTGGTTCAGTGGCCCATAGATCAACCAGTCTCGTCGAGCGAGACGTTTCAGGCATGCGTCGGTGGACATGATGGTCTCCGCAGGCAGGTTCGCGGAACACCATCACACCACGGTTTATTATGCTGAGTTGGAACACCTCGGCGTTGCTCGCTGGACGCCTTGGAAGCTCAGCCGGGAATCCCGGGACGGATCATGCTCGCCATAATCCCGAAGTGCGCATAAGACCGGTTATGCTCAGATCAGCATAACAGACGGAATTACTTGTTCGCCGGCGCCGACTCCGGTGGCGAACGTGCCGCCGCGATGTATAGCCTGATCGGCACGGCACGCCTGAATGGCCTCGATCCCGAGGCGTATCTCGCCTATGTTCTTGAGCGCATCGCTGACCATCCGATCAACCGCATCGACGAGTTGTTGCCGTGGAACGTGACGTCGGCGCTGCCGTCTACTGCCCACGTCGAACCCATCCGATAGCATCGCGCTCCCGTCGTCAACGACCTACGCTACGGTGCTGGTCGAGTGCTTACGTTTCTCAGAATTTTTCACCCTTGCAAGCGTTGAGTCCGCTGCTGGATAGCGGACATTTGCATGGACGGCGCGATAGCCTGCTTCGGGTCGTATCCGGCCCTACAATAAGAAGTGGAGTTGCTGTTTTACTGAGCAATCGTTCGTGTGTTTGGTCGCACGTATCAGGTCATGCGCTCTTTCGTCGAGGCGGTTCGAGGGTGATGGTAGAAACATTGGATTCGTTTCGTTCTTCCGCTGCGTGCCGATCAGTGTGAGGGATTGACTTGGACGTTGTCGTGCCTTTTTTAACGTACGCACGTCCCGATCTGGCAAATGTCTTGTCCGGACAGGGCCCTTCCCAGTTGAAGTCGACACCGTGTTCACGCAGGACTGAAACAATCTGTCCTTCCTGAAGGCGTGCGGCCTGCGAGATGCATCTCGTCCGAAAATATGCGTCAAGTTCAACGAACTTGTAGTGCCAAACGCCAGAATGAAGCCTGACCTCCGAAGTGGACGCCCCGTCAGGAAGATGCGCCAGCGTCCACAAATAACGCCGCGCATAGAAGTGCCACTGCGTCTCGGCGAACTCATCAAGCACCAAGTTGCACTGCGGGTAAGCTGCGCGCGCGCACACCACATGGGCGAGCTTTGCAGCACGCCCGATGCTATACCGCGAAATTTTGGCGGGCCGATCGGTGCTTGCGTAGAGTCTGAGCGCAGTTTTCCGAAGCTGATCGGCGCGCTCCCCGTCAAGCCGATGCGGCGACACGATCCGCTCGGCGGCCGGATGCTTGCTGCGTGACGTTTGTGCGAAGTCTTGAATTTGTGCGAAAGCCTTCCGGTCCCATTTCAACAGACGCGTGAGCGTGCCGCGATACCGGCTCCAAAGGTCTTCGATTGTATGGCGCGGATTTTCCTCCAGCGCTCGGCGTAGCTCGGAGACCGCACGGCCAACCTTGTCATTCGCTTTTTGAGCGTCGCTACTGACCTCCAGCGTGGCCTGCCTCTGCGTCGGTGGTGTCGGAGCTTCCGATACGCCGATGTCGAGCGCCTGTATAAACCGGCTCGCGTCGATGAACAGGAAATGCGTGGCGAGCAGATGGCGGCTGAGTGGGAGATCCGGCGTGCCGCTCCTGCTCCCCACTCGGAACCATTGATCGCGCTTGCCTGCAGCGTAGGCGGGGTCCATCTGTCGGAGCAAGTCTGTGCCGTAATAGTCTTCCAACGCCGCAGCGGCTGCGTTACGGTCGATGCTCCGTTGCCCCCGGGACAGACCTAACTCCAGCAGCTTTCTCCGGCACGTCGAGGCGATCACCGACGTGGAATATGAGCCCGGTGCCGCGAGCAACAGATCCCTGACGAAAACGGCATAGCCACGCGCGGCGTCTGCCCCTTTGGTCGCTTCGTCTATGGGATCTACGTCGCTACCAAGGCGATATCCGCATGCGCATGGTTTCCAGGGAACCTCAAGGAGTTCGCGAGGTTGCTCGAACGGACAGGAACACTCCGGGCACCGCTCGATCAGCAACGTTCCGTGTCTCCAGCAGCAGATCACGCCCGGCGCCTGATGTGCACGGTGAATATAGGTCGATCCGACGGCGTTGAAATCCTCCCGCAGGCAGTGCTCGCATATCTTCGTCAAGCTTGCGAGGCCAATCGTGCGCCGCCGTATTGTAGTGGGCCTGGCTGCCGCGCTCAGCCAGTCGGTCGGCGGCTTCCAGCTATTGAAAAGCGTGACGAGCGGAAACATCGTATTGTCGTTGAGTAGCCGTTCGAGGTTCTCGCCACTATCGCCCGGCAGGCGCAATGCCAGACACCGGATGTCGGGCGGTACTATGTCGGTGAGCGCTGTCCGCGGCTTGCCGAACAGCTGCAGGAAGCTGTCGCGGGTTTTGCGGTTGCGGGTGAAAATGTGGTAGCGGCTAGCTCGGGAAACGAGCGCTTCATCTGGCAGTGATGCAGGGAAAAGGAGCAGGTCCGAACCGGAAGTCATGTGCGGGGAGAGGCTATGAGTAGCTGGCGTTGACAGTCGACCCGAAAAGCAGCGGATGGACGTTGTTAACGGACCCCTCGATCCTGGATTCGCGGGGGCATCCATTGTAGTTAGTCCAGTTCAGCATCCTTACCCATCGCGAAAATGTTGACGGGCGTCAGGCCGCGTTCGCGTAGCTGCTCATGCAGGTTCGGGGTGTCTTCAAGATTCCGCAGATCGCGAGGATTGTCCGATGGTTGGGACTTAGCTTTCCTGGGACCGGTATTTTTCGCGTTTGGCTTCGACGACTTGCGCGGGCTGCGCGTTGTTACGAAATCCAGAACCGCGCGGTCAAGGTTTTCAACCGCCTCGGCCCAGGCCTTGTCAGTGGCAAGATCATCGAACTCGTGCATTCCATCGGCGCTGCCCGAGCGAAGTACGCGCAAGGCGGCCTGAAGGGGTGCAAGCTCACCCAGCGATACACTGTCCAGGGTGTTGGTTGTCAGCGGTTCGCCGGCTGCGAGACAGCGAAACTGGGCGAGGATGAAAAGTGCAATGACGATCGCCGTAATGCCCTGCGTGTGATAGTAGAGCGCTGCCTTGAAGGCGGGATCGTCTGAAATGGAGTGGTCCGTCCAGTTGTACTGCGCAACTGTGCTCACAAAGTCGTCCCATGCATCCTCATCTTCGGCAAAACGCTGGAATTCATAGTAGCCCATCGCCGCTGCCCGCCGCGCATCCTGCAGTGTTTTGCGAAAGACCTTCGTGACGCCAGGCGTTCCGATACCGATGATCGGGATGCCGATCTGCTCGACCATGCTGCTGAGGAACGTCAAGAACCCTTCATCGCCTTGCGTCTTTGCGCGGCTGAGATTCTGGAGTTCGTCGATGATCAGCACCCCGAGAAAGTGGTTTGCAGCAACCGCTGCCATCTCTTCAAGGAGCATGGCGAGCTTCGGCGAACGACCGCTTGCCGGAAAATTGTTGCGCGCGTACGAGGTGCCCAGTGCCTTATCGACGGCCGTAAAGAATCGGAGGGCGAGGCCGGATAGCGAGCCGTTGTGCGGACAGTCGATCTTGATCCAGACGAGCTGTGGATGAATGAATTGCCGATCGTCGTACCTGGTATGCTGGATAACCTGTGGATACGTTTGCAGCAGCCGGTTGATGAACGTTGATTTACCGGTCCCGCTCAATCCGGAAAACAGGATGCCGGATGAGCGGTGCGCTGCCGGCTCCGGAGCGCCATACGCGTGTTCGCCGCCGCTGTTGACGTAGTGTAGGTGCTGCCACGTTTCTGTTCGGACGGGATTGCGCGTCGTATAACCCTCGCGCAGCACGACAGAGAAGATCGAACTGTAAAGCCCATATTCAGGCAGCAGATACACGAGCTTTCTGAGTGACGGCAATGAGTGAATGCGCAACTCTGCGGGCGTCTCGCGCTCACGGTTCTGCGGGGCTGGTGGTAGCCACTCGATCATCGACGCAATATCGGCCGTCGAATGGATCGGCGGCAGTGCCTCGATCAAGGGATTCCCGTCGTACGCGATCACTCCTGTAGGCCGGTAGATGGCCTGAATCAATGGTGCGCGCGGCATCAGGATTTTCCCGGCTTGGTCATTGATCGCCGCAGGGCAACAACATTGTTACGTCGTGAACGCATATCGCTTCGGTGCCTTGTTGCAGCCTCGCGTTCACGTGTCGCGACACTCTGCAGTGTGGATGGCTCCGTCGACTGGATGACGTTCTGCATCACCACTTCCCGCTGCCGGTTGGTTTTGGTGGAATTCAGGTATTCCTTTTTGGTCGTAAGTTGCGGTGCCTTGTGCTTCGCTGACTTCGCGCCGGCCACGACGGCTTGCTGTTTCTGTTTCCTGACAGCCTTTTGCGTGTTCTCATGATCGGCGGCGTCGTGCGCTGCAAATTGGAGCGACGCCTGGATCTCAAGCATCTCCTCGAACCGCAGCCGGGCGTAACGCGCCGACGACGACGTGTTCAGTTGCCAGCGAGACCATTTGCCCGTCTCCGGAGCAATGACATAAACAAAATCGGTACTGTTGTCGTCATAGTGGATGCTGACCGACCGGCGCGACCGTTTCGCCTGCGCGAGCAACAGTTCATGGCGCCCCCCTTCAGGCAGGTAATACATATCGTCGACCTTCAGACCGCTCTCGGTGATCGAGCAGCGGCGGGACGGCAGAAGACACCTGTACAGCGCGGCCGGATCGGGGTGGCGGGCCCGTTCGCCAGACTCGTGCTCCAGGCCCCAAAGATAGATATCCCGTCGATACGGCTTCACGCCGGCCTGGATCATCTCTTTGGTGAGGAAATCCGGGATCGCGATCGCATTGTTGTGATAGAGAACTTCGTCGATGAGCACCTGCGTAAATTCCCGAAGCGTCAGAGTGGCGTCCCAGCGCAGATCGAGATCATTGCGCGCATCGTGTTCGAGCGCCCGGGCCTTCCAGGCGCCGGGCACCCAGGCCACGGACTCGTTGACTGTGGCGAACTTGTTCTCGACCGTGCCCTTGGCGACAGGTAGACCAACGGGGTTGATGTTGCAGTCGATATGCAACAGGTTTTGCAGGGACTTCTCGGCGTGACGGCTAAGAAGTTCAGCATTGTCGGCAACAACCAGGTTGCACAGTTCCTGCGCGGGCCAGTCTTCAGGTCGAATCGTGATGCCGTACTGAGCACAGAAACTCACCTTCTCGCTGAATGCGCAGTGCAACGCCATGCGGGCCGCATTCCACGACGGCCCGACCAGGCCAACGTGCAGCCCTACGATCATGGTGGATCGACGGTCGACCACGAAGTAAATCACGGGTCTGCCGATGAGGTGATTGCGATGGAATTCCGAAACCAGATAGAAGTTTCCGACTGTCGCATCGATCTCGAAAATGTCGGCTGGCCCGATCGTCGTGTCCCGGGCGCGACCAGCGCGGCCCCGAAGGCGCTTGCGCCACAGCAGGTCATCGAGCACTTCCCGCTGAAGGCTCATGTCATCCATCAGCCTGGTCGCCCAGTAGCGGTACGTGGGGAGCTGGATAAGCCGGTTCGACGGAAACGGGATCTTGCGCACCTCGCCGTCAAACAGTTCACGCGTCGAATAGTGATGCAGCACCATCTCGTCGTAGCTTTCCTTCAGCGTCATACCACGCCGCAGGTGATAGACCTTGACGGACAGTGCGATGAATTTCAGATCGTCGGGGGTGACATTGACGCCGACGGCGCTTGGGTCGTGTCCTGCAGCAAGCACTTTTCGCGGTCGCCCGCGCTTGCTGCCCTCGACTGAGGCCCGAACCTTGCCAGCGCCGCCGCTGTTTGAATATGCAGGGAGGAGCGCATTGGGGATCTGCCCGAACTGCCAGTATCGCTGCAGCATGCGGTACAGGTAGGCAACGGTGACGCTGACTTCGGCCGCCCGCAGTGTCAGCGCCTTCCAGCGGTAGCCCTCGTCGAAAATCAGCCCGGCATCCTCGCCGGTGACGAGGGGCCTTATCGCTGCCCACAGCATGTCGCGCCTCGTACGATGCGCGGTAGGTATCTCGTTATCGGCACGACGGACGTAGTCGGGCGCAGGGTCCGGACCGATCGAAACAAGCTGATCGGCGACCCATTGGGCTACGACGGGGCGAGGAGCGACGAACGGCCGGCCGTGCGGCTGGTCGAGTTTGAACAGAACCAGATCATCGGCGATCCGGGCGAGGATGCGATGCGGACCCGCAAGCGGTTCATCGCCCACCGGCACCAGAACAGCATTGATCTTCAGCCTGATCATGCGGCTATCTTCCGGAAATTCGACGCGAGCGCCGGATGTGGCCTGGTCAGGTGTAACGGCACATACAGGTCAACGTCGAGAATCCGCTGCCACGCCAGATACCGGAATACGCGGATCGCCATGAAACGGGCGATGCGCAACTGTTCGGCCACGAGGTCCAGAATCAAGCCGAGCGGCTTTGAGAAGGACTGTTCGCCCAGTGCGGCTAGATAATACTGTTGCAGCACCGCAGATGGCGCAACACGACCGTCTCTATTCCAGCCGCGAAGCCAACGCAAATTTAGGCCCAGCACGTCCGGCAGGTCGTGTTCGGTGAGCAGTTCCCATGTGATGCCGCGCATGAGCCAGGCCTGCCGTTCGAGTTCGAGGTTCTCCAGCGTTCGGGGATCCGTCAGATCGCATGTGTATTTGAGGCTCCTCGCCAATTGCCGCCTGGCGTCGCCGTCGTCGATGGTCAGTAGCGAATCGGTCGTCAAGGAACAGATGTGCCCGCCGAATTCAGGATGCGCGATACCAAGCTCATGGGCCAGCGCGAGCGTCTCGGTGATGGGATGGATCGGATACTGCTCGCGAATGTCGATCACGTTGCCCAGATATTCACAGAGCAGGTGATGCCGGTATTCGAGGTTCGAAAGGTAGTGATGTGTACGGCCGGTCAACTGCGACTGCACGCGAAACGAGTTGCCGCGGTTGGGGAATTCGCCGAGTCTGATCCAGGGTTGATAGCTCGCGCCGTGACCTTGCCCTCGACCCTGTCGGATCAGTCGCTCGCGAACCTCCCGTGTTTCGGCTGCACGATATCTGCCCACGACGAACCCACCCTGAAAAGCCGTCACTATACAACTTTATTTTTGCTACTATACAACTTTATTTTTCCGCAACAATCTTGGTTGGCGCGCTGTCCGTCGCAAGTGGAGCGACCAGTATGGCCGCTGCTGTAACGGTCGCCGAGCGCTATCCGGCACCGTGGCATGATGATTTCAATCTAGAGATCTCCAAGAGTCTCGCATCGAACAAGGTGCAAGGTTGCGGCGAGTTCAAGTACCGAGCGAGTAGTCAGGATAAGGACGAATATCTCGTCTACTGCACGGCTGACGGCTCGACGTGGACCGCCTATCTCGTCTGGACCGCGATCCATAAGGTAATGGGACCGCTCAAGTCAGACCCCTCGCTACAGTAGGACGGAAAACATCGTGGACAAGAAACAAATCGCAGATCGCCTCAAGGAGCTGAAGGACAGCTACGAGGCGGGTGAGGTGCGGATGCGCAGGCTCGACGCCCAACGGGAGGAGTTGCGGCAGACTCTGCTTCGCATCGGCGGCGCGATTCAGGTGATGGAGGAATTGCTAAAGGAAAAGGAGCCGGAAATACGGCAAGCGCCCGATGCCGAAATCTAGCGCGCCTGATATGTGGACGTGCCGGCGCCAGATCGAGCTCGACGGCGGCCGCCTGACGTATCTCTTGTGCGGTGATGCCCGTCGACAGCAGCAACCCGACGACCGCGATGATCGTTTCCTGCAGCCGACGATCATCAGCCTCCAGCAGGTAGACCGGCACGGGTTCGTCTTCTGGCCACGTCTGCGCCAGCGTATAGACGGCGGCGGGATTGGTTTGTCGAACTCCGACGTCGCCGAGATGACGACCGAGCCGGTCTAGGAGTTTCTGGTCGCGCAGGCGGGTCGTGGTGCCCGGCTTGCACCGTCGATCGAGGTCGGCAAGAAAGGATTCGAGATGATCAGGGCCGAAGGTACCCAGCGTCCGATGGGAGGACGCGAGGTGGCGCATGAAGCGTTCGAACATGGCTTCATGCTGGACGATCGACCGCGGAGAGAATGCGCGCCGGTCGGCTCCGGCCGCTTCCGTGCGTTGCCACTGCTGGTGTGCTTCGGCCGGTGCCGACAGCCAGATAGTCGGTTCGTCCATTCGATCTTATATACTGAATATCGGGCACCCCAAGCATAACGCGAATCGACGATTCGCGTCTTTTGCCGGCAGTGGGAAGAGACGATCCGAACCCGTTAATTCGGCCGCTGCCGGAGTTCGCCACGCACCCGAATCGCAACAGCGCCAACAAGCACCCGCAGGATACTGCGCCAGGTTCCCATACACGAGCCGAGGCGTTCGACGGTCGTTCATGTATCTGTCTGGGTTGAGCCGGACACCGCGACTGTCATTAGCTGTTCCCGGACGCAGAGGTAGACGATAGGCAACGATGGCGTTGCCAAGGTCCAGTCGACAAGGCCACTGAGATCTACCCCAGGCAATGTTTCCGGTCCGATTCGGGGGAGGGCATCGACGACGGTCGGCGCATTCCTGCTCTGGAACGCGAGATCCGAAAAGGCTTGCTCTTCAATTTCGAGCAGCACGGGCCAGGTTAGGCCGTGCTCCGGTCCTACCTTCAGATTGCGCTCCGCGAGCGACGACGCGATGCGGCGCAAATCTTCCAACGCGCGCGCGAGCGCGTGCTCGAAAAGCACTGGATCGATCTCCGGATCGGCCGTCGAATTGGAGTCTGAAAGTCCCATAGAGAGGTGCGCTTGGATGGTATGGCCGGGTCCCAACGATCATGCCCTTCGCCGCGTTTTAGGTACTGTAAATATATCCAGTGTTCGGGTGCAATTCAAGAACGGGAGGCATGGCCTCGGATCTGAAATTGCGCCGGCGCGCCCCAGACGAGCCGGCCTCGGCGTCTCCACGTCGCGCTACTGGCGGGATCGCGATAGCGTGCCTGTGCGGGACGACGTTTCCGCGCCTTGTCGGTTGAATCTTGGCGGATGTAGCACGTCCTCATTCCCCAGTAGGCGCCGGCACCAGAACAGGATACAGCGACCTTCTGATGCCGGTAAAACCCAACGGAATTAGCATGTTGCCGCGTACAGGTGGTGCACCGCAGAAGGCCGCAGTTGATGGATGGCGTCGGTTTTTCTTATGACCCGAGCACTTCCGGGCCTCAAGTGTCGATATCCGGCATCTCGGCGAAGCCGTTATACCGGGGTCCGAAACGCATACATTGCGAGGGCAATCCTTCCGTTCCGAGGTAAAGACAACGGGCCGAATGCCGTTATATCGGACGGATCAGACTTGAGTATCATTGGACGCGATATGTGCCAGCGTCTCGTTATAAACCGATGGAATCCTCCTTCGCAGGTGCGAATAAGGTGGAGCGTAGAAAAACAGAAGGCCACAGTACGGGGGAAATATGAAGTTGCAAAATGCGGGGATCATTGATTTCATGGGAACCAAGTTAACCCTGCGAACGTTGAGCGGAATAGTCAAAGAGAAGGCGGAGCGGACTACCTCGCACGTCGAGTCGACGCGCAACGGCTACGGAAACTTGACGCGGGTCAAAATGTCGACCGAACAGCACCAGGAAATCTGGCTTGAGATGGACAGCGGGGAAGAGGTGCGATTAAGTATCGGTGGTGTTGCAATTCCAATGCGAAACGGACATCGGCTGCAGGCGTTTTTCGCCGCCCAAGGTGCCGAACGAGGAGCGCTTGTTGCGGTAAAAAACCTGACTACTGGCGAGTTCTTCGAGACCTTCAATAAGTATCAGCGACTGCCGAGCGTTGGACTGTTCAAGCTGTCTCTGCTGCATACCCTCGGAGCGGGCCCGCTCTCGTTCCTGTGTGTTGCTGGGGCATTCGTTTGCGGCGGCATCCTGACCGTAGTCGGGATTCCGTTTTCGCTCGGCGCATGGGCCGCTGGTCTAGCAATCGGCGGCGGATTCGCATGGCAGCATTCGGCCGCGAGCCAAGCCGCGATTCACTTCCGAAACGAACTGGCTCGCGCAATCGCTACGGTCGCCCAGCCGGTCGAAGAGGTCGCAGCCGATTGCTGAATCAACAAAAAGCGTCGTGACCAACAGCAAACGGGCAGTTACCGCCGAATGTAATACGTGCTGCTGGCAGGGAGACCGGAAGTGGACCGGCAGCGGCCATTGCCCAGAATGCGATGGGGAATCACCCTGGATTAGCTTACGTCGGATGACGTCTAGGTCCTCGCGCAACCGACGGGATGATCATGAGGCTAACGTCGTTGTTCTATAAAAGAACCATTCATGTTCCCCAGCAGGAGGCGCCGAGCAACGGCGAAAGTTTTCCCAATGAGCAAAGAAGACAAGTCCCGCCGCGCCCCACTTCAGGGAACCCAAGTCATGAGCACCGTTGCCACTGGCGGTGGAGGAGGCGTGTTTCAGGCGCGGGTTGGGGCACTGTATCTTGCAAACATGCTGACAGGGGCGCCGACTGCCTTCGGCCTGCATGGCGCTAGGGTCGAGACGCTGCGGTTCGAAGCCCGCTACACCGGCGCCCATACAGACGACATCTACTGTCAGCTTCGTGACAAAGAGGGTTCCCGGCTTCAGCTCATCCAATGCAAGCGAGGACTTGACGCGACGCCCGGCAACGCCGAATTCGTCGATGGACTGCAAGGGGCCTGGAGAGACTTCCTTTGCATAGAAGGAAGCCCCTTCGACCAGGCCAGTGATGTATTGGTTTTAGCGACGGTAGCCCCAGGAACACCGGCTAATCGGGCGGCCAAGCGCCTATGCGAACTATCGCGATCCTCTCTCAACTTGACCGACTTTGTCCATAAAGTTGAGTCCAAGCTCTTTGATGCCCAACATAAGCGCACGTGGAACGCCTTTAAGGAGGTCTCCAAGCACACCCTAGTCGACAAGTACAGCGACGAACTCGTCTTCGACTTCTTGCGACGGCTGCGTGTCGACATACATGACCTCGGTAATGAGAGCTCGCAGGAACTAAGTCTCGTCCAAGCGTTGTTGGCTTCGGGCCAGCCGGAAGACTCCGGCGAGCAGGTATGGAATGGCCTGTTCTCATATGTCTTCGAGCAGGGCATCACTGTCGGCACTATCACTCGTGAGACTTGGAGGACGACTGCGCAGGAAGGCATCCAGGAAGCCGTCAACTGCCTCAACGGGAAATGGGGGCTTGGTCACATCGCCGGGCGCTTCACCGATCGAGCAAGTCTTCAGCTCTCACTCATCTCAACGACGCTTCCTAGCGGCACGCACATCCCCCGCGGCCAGTGCGTTGTCGAAGCGCTGGCTGCCTTCGATGAACGGAAACTCGTCATCATCACAGGCGGACCGGGCGCGGGTAAGTCAGCGGTCATCGCGGAACTCGCACCACTGCTTCGCGAGTCCGGCCCTCTGTTCTTTTTCCGAGCGGACGAGCTCGACGAGCCTAGCCTAGCCGCGGTTCAGTCACTCAGCGGCATGCCTGATGCGGTGCTGAGCATGGCGACCCTCTTGTGCAGCGGCACACCGACTGTCGTCATCGATTCGTTGGAAAAAGCGCTCGAAGGAAGGAACCCAGGCGCCCTTGAGGAGCTTCTGGCGCTGGTCCGTCGGAACAAGAGGGTCAGGCTTTGCGTCACGACCCGCTCCTATGCTCTTAACGCGCTTTACTCGCTCTTTCTGTCTGATTTCTCCTACCAAGTCGTCGACGTCCCTTTGCTGACAGACGCAGAGATCTCTGCGGCAGTGGTCGGGACAGCTCTTGAGGACATTGCAGCCAAGGATGGCGGCGTGCGAGAGGTACTTCGATCGCCTTACTATCTGCGCCTTGCCTTCAACTACACTGCGGCCGGAGCGGCTCTCCCCCGTGCTGCCGGAAACGACATGCGCTTGCGCCTATGGACAGAGCGAGTTGCCCCCGGAAAAGGTTTGCCATCAGGGCTAGCCGCACGCCGGCGAGCAGTTTTCGACGAGGTTTGCTATGCGCGCACGGAACGCTTTGCTCAGTTTGTCGAGGCGCCAAATGACGCCGAGGCCGTAGCCTCGCTGGTGCAAGACGCGGTGCTGGCAAAGGACGCGACGGACCGGGTAGCTCCCACCCACGACGTCTTGGAAGACTGGTCGCTGTTTTTCAGGGTCGAGCGGGAGATACGAAGTTCCGAACGCGACTGGGTCATACTCTTTGGCAAGCTCGGCTCACACGCGGGCATGCGTAGGGCTCTACGCACATGGACAGCGCAGCGTTCAGCCGAAGGTGATGGAGATGCCTATGCACTGCTCGAAGCTGCACTCAGACAAGACTCGACCATCCCGCAGTTATGGCGCGACGAGATAGCCATTGGCCTGCTGCGTTCAGAACGGGTCAACGAAATCGTCGCAAAGCTTGGGTGCAGCGTCTCCTTCGACAGCGCCGGCCTCCTTCATCGCCTGAGCCACTTGCTGCGCGTTGCTTGCAAAGGGCCGACGTCTATCGACTACTCGAGCATGGCGGACGATCCGGAAAACAAGGAGATCGTGCTGCGGCTCGCGATGGCTGCGCCGATTGGCGAAGCATGGGACCTGGTCGTCGGATTGGTTGCAAAAGCGTTCCCGAGCATGCCGCCAGAATGCGACTCGTGGGTCGTACAACTCGCGGAAGACGCAACGTCTCACGACGAGAACTGGCGCAACCCTACCCAAAGAGTGCTCGATGTGTTCAACATGGCTGAGCATTTCTGCCGGCGCGATCAAGAGAGCTGGTACCGCGATCAATCGATCGGCAAGCGCTTCTATGCGCTCTTGTGCCGCTGCGCGGGTGCGGACCTGCGCCGATTCACGGCATTGATCGAGGCGCTCCTTCAAAGCTTCTTAGTTGACCATGACAGACGCGACTCCTATGCAGAGGAGCGTCTTGAGTTCCTCGTCAACTTCAAGAACTGCCGCGAGGCGAGTTACTTCGCCCCGGACCTAGCGTGGCAGGTGTTCTGGGCCCTCTACACAGAGTCCGAGCCGAAAGTTGACCGAGACTTCGGTATGACTAGGTGGGAGGCTGAACTTGGGCTGAGCAATCGTGCTGCTCATGGGTTCTTCCCGCCGTCGGTCTTACACGGGCCATTCCGCTCGTTGTTGCTTTACGCTTGGCCAAAGAGCGTGCGCTGCGTGGTTGACCTGTGCAACCATGCGGCCGCCTCACTTGCCACAACGGGCGCTAGTGAGGTGTCGATCGTTCTGCCAGGGCAAAGCCCCAACGGCCGGTCGCACATTCACGACTTCCGCCTGTGGGCTGCCTATCGTGGGCACTCAGTCACCAGCTACGTCCTTAATGCGGCATTGATGGCTCTGGAAGAGCGCCTGCTCATCGAAGCTAAGGCGCAGCCCAAGATCATCTCGCAGGTTCTCGAGGTCATCCTGAATCTGGGTGAGTCGAGCTTCACTACCGGAATGGTGGCAGGCGTCTTGATGGCCCACCCTGAGCTCGCAACCGAGAAGCTGCTTTCCATCTTCAAGTGCCCGCAATTTTTTTCCGACGACATTTCTCGCAGCGTGCAAGAGGCGACTGCGATGGCCATCTACGGGGGCAACGATGGCTTGGACGCTGCAAGGCAGCGGGAGCGCGTAGCTAGCAATCGGCTGCCACATCGGCGACAGCACTTGGAAGGCCTGGCTCTTCAATTGCAGTTCAACCGTCCAGATCTTCGCGAGGCTATCTACAGGATTCTGGACGAGCACTTAGAAGCATTGAAGGGCGCTGCGGAGGTGCCAGATGGGTGGCGCATGGCGCTCAAGCGTATGGACGCCCGTGGCCTAAGGCTCGGGGAACCTGTCGCTGATGGCAAGTGGGCCACACTCGAGATCGCTAATCTAGAACCTGAACTACAGCAAGCCAGCGACAGAGCGCAAGTCGACATGCAGCGGATGAACCGCGTCGGTGCCGTGCGTACCTGGGCTGCGGCGGTCACGGGGCGGTTCTCGACCGCGGAGCCGCGAACTGCAGACTGTTTCTCGTTACCCACTGAGCCATATGTGGAATTTTTACGCCTCTGCGACGAGATTGAAGAACAAGAGATCGGCATGCTAGCCGGTCTGGAAGACGAACTGTCGTGCGCCTTGATTCTTAAGTGGCCCACCGACACCTCGCCGGCGCTTCAGTGGGCCAGATCCCTGTTGCTTGAACGCACCGCGGTTCGTGAAGACAAGGATGCATGGTTGCACCGAGACACTTCAATGGGTGAACTGCGGGCACGTACGGTCATTTCGCTTGCCGCTGTAGCTCCGTCTCTACCCGGGATGGTTGAAGCGTTAGTCAACATCGTGACCGAGCCGGTGTGGAAGGTGCGCCGGGGTGCGTCCAAGGCAATCGCCGTTGAGCTCAGGCACAAACAACCTGTCTTGGCTGAGGTACTGACTACCGGCCTTGCCCACTACGCCGAAGCACTTAACTCCACGATTGAGCGCCCGCGAGGATGGACTCGAGACTTCGTCGATGAGGCTCGGGCGACTACTGTCAAAGCGCTCGGTGAGGCGTTGCGAGAGATGAAGCCGGGCTTGCGTTCGATGCCGCGAAACTTAGCTGCCGTCAAGGAGTGGGTGATAGCCCTCGACGCCGCGCGCAACGAAACGCCGAGCACTTGGCGAGTTCAGTCGCTCGTAACTCTAGCAACTCTCATGGCGGATCAGGAGGATGGGCCTAGGGTGAAGCAGCATGACCCCGGCTATGTCGATTTCGAAGCGCGGTCGGAGTTGGGTGACGTACTAGCATCTGAACTCATGGCGCAGCCAGATGACAACTCGCCACTGTTCGAGACATTTGACTACTGTCTCGAGAAAGCGCCTGAGCTGAGTGAAAGGATTTTGGTAGCAGCACTGGGCGAGTGCACGAAACAGGAGTTCGCAAATGTAGTTGCCTTCTGGCGAGTGTGGGACCGGGCTACAGCCAAGGTCTTTGACGAGGATTCGTTGAGAACCAAGAGCCGAAGGTCCTACAGCCGATTCGACAAAGTGCTCACGACGCTGCTGCTGTGCTCGATGCCATGGCCGAAAACGTGGCATGACCTGAAGCTCCTCAAGTCTCGTCCGCACTTCGTCGCGAACTGCCTCACCGCCGTTGGCGACACTCGAGCAGGCCAAGAGAACTTGCTGCGGTTGATGGCTGGCGTTGGCAGAGTGTCCGCAGTGCCGTCGGCGCTGCCCCAGTTGCGAGATGCTCTGGGCAGATCTCCCGTCGACTTGTTCGACGACGGAAACTGCTTGTGGCACGCGGAGACTATCTGCCGAGTAGCCGTGCATGAACACCGAGAGACTCTGATTCGAGACGTAAACCTGCGCAGGGCGACACTCGACATACTGGACCGGCTCGTCGACGCCGGGTCGTCGCTCGGGTTTCAGCTCCGCGACTACTTAGCGACTTCGCCTACAAAGACTATCGAGCCCTTTTAGTTCTTTGTTGGACGTGCGGATCACTTTGATTTCGTCGCCGTAGAGTGTAGGCGAGCCGCGACGCTTTGTCGCAGCTAGATCGGGCTACATTGGCAAGCCGGGCAAAAATCAAGGGGCGCCCAGTCAGGTGTGGGTCCGAAGAACACCGTGTAGCCGTTCCACGGAGTCACTCCCCCCGAATACAAAGGCCGTCCAGCCGACGGCAATGTCACGTCAGCGTATGCGCGAATGACGTTGAGAACGGTCCTTGCCGTCGCGCTGACCGGAATGGCGGTATGGTGTCGGCTACGCCGGACGAATTCTCGCTGTTGCCTGTCCGTCATTTGTCAAATTCGCCACGCACCGCGCCGCCAGCCTCCTCGTTGCGTGCCGATATGCATGTCGACACGTTCAGCGAGGAGGGGCGCTCCAGGCGCGTCATTCGCCACCTCGCATGGACGAAGCAGCGCTCGCGCCGCTTCGGTGAGGCACGGATAAATCACCCGACCCAGCACTCGGTGGTTGGCCCGACTGACCCATTCGTTCACTTCCAGCGCGTTATGTCAGATCCCGTCGGGGCGCCGCTCATCCCGCGAACGGGTTTTTGATCTTGCCGGTCGGTGCGGGCGGCGCTTCGGTAACCTGCTCGGGCAGCGCGGGATCGTGTTGCAGCGCGTCGACGATGCTCGCGATGGCTTGCTGCAAGGCAAGCGCGGCGGCGAGGCCGGCTCGGTCGCGCGTCACCTCCAGCGTGCCGGACAGCACCACCCGCTCCGGGTCGTTGGTCACGGTGAACGCGTCACCTTGGATATTTAGGATGGACGTGTCATCCTCGAACGCCTTGAACGCCATTCAGCCCTCCGATACGTGTGTCTTTCAGCGACTCCGGGATGCCGGGGAATCGCAAACCGCTTTGTGCCTCGAGCTCGTGCACCGTCGCGATCTCGTAGCGGTTCGCCGCCGTGTTGTTGACGACGATGGCGAACGCCAGGCGCTGCGTGGGCACATAGACTACCTTGAAAATCTGCGTCGGGACGATCACGCCCGTTGCGCCGATCGTCTTCAGTTCCGCGCCCTTGAACATCGGGCCGGTGACCACGTACGTGTCTGCAGCGCTCATGCCGATCCGGCGCACGGCCTCCTCGATGTGCGCCCACAGCCGGCGATTGTTCGTCGGGTTCTGCGGCACCATGTTCGCGAGCGAGAAGGATTCGGCCATTGCCTCGTCGTTCCAGCGGTCGCCCGCCGGGCTCATGTGCCCGCGATCATAGCCACTCTTGCGGTAATCCGCGAGCCGCGCGCCTTCGCCATCCGGCAGGCGCCGTTCTTCGAAGAAACGGTTGGTGCGGACTTCGTCTTTGGCGGCCGCGAGGTGCGCGCGGGTGAGGTGTTCCGCCGACCATAGCGGGCCATGCGTGATGCCGGAGTGCAGTACCTCGAAATCCGAATAGCACAGCAGGCGGGTCTTGGCCGCCATCCTGGGATTGACCAGGACCGGAGGTTCGCCTTGCGGGCTGAGTTGCGAACAAGAGTCGGAAGCGAAGGCGTGTGACGCGACGGCGATCAGCAAGCCAGCGAGGTATTTCCGCATGAAACTGACGTTGAGTGGTGGGGCCGGAAGTATACGACCGAACCGGTGCGCAGGGAGCGGCGTCGTTGCAGGTACGAGACGGGGCGCGTTTGGCTACCCACCAGTTTTTCTGAAAAATGAGGCTATTATGATAACAAGGGTTATCAATATAAGTATCGAACGACTCATTTTTTGTGGCATCGATCCTAGGATGACGGCGGTCGTACGCATAGGCAGACGATGCAAGACACGAGGACGAGCGCAAGTGCCCGCAAGGCGGGCGAGGGCTGATGGGCGGCCGGTGCGTTTGTGGCCGCTAGCAGCTCGGTGCGGGGACGGCTATCGATCCTGAGCAGCCTGTTTGACCATCGCGACACGAACGACCACTACCGAAGGCGGACGTCCGTCGACACCCGTCATCCCGTGTTGCCCATGCGGTGTGACTGCATCGTCGGGCTGCACTTGGCCGATTGCGCTATTTCAACGGCGGTGGTGATGCAATGCGTTCCGTGCGTTACTGTCATGGTTCGAACGCTTCGATGATTGCTTGTCCATGTGCCGCGATTCGGCTGTCAAGCAGAGACCAGGTCCCAAGCCACTCCCTGTAGCTCGCGGAATGGAACGTCACTGCGTCACCTGCCACCGCAGCTGCAAAGCTGGCAATTTCGTCCCGGTGTCGGGCGAGGTTATCCGGAGCGATGGCAAGACTGCCCCGCGCCGCGGGTTCAGCGAAAAGATAGAACAACGCGGGCGCCCGATTGCGTCGGCCGCCTTCGGTCACCAAACCGAACGCGTGCTTGACCAGTTGCGCGGCATCGAGGTGAACATACCTCACATCTCCGGAGCGCAATCGGTCTCGCATCCTTTCATACCCCTTCATATTGGCGCCCCACACGGGGCGGTCATAGGCGTCTGACAGGCTGACCAATTTCACGTCCCGGAAAGGCTCAAAACGCTTGCTCTCGATTCCGATGAGGCACCTAGGCGTCTGCACCACGGCGTCGAGCCAAGGATGGCGCCCTCCGGCCCAAGGAAATCGCGCACAGAATTCGATGTCTACCAGCTCCGGAATGCCTGTGTCCTCGAGGCCTTTCAGTGGCGGCAGTTGGCGAGGTCGCTCAATGAACCAGCCAAAACAATTGACCGCGAGTGCCGCGGAGCTTTCGGGACTCGAAAACTTGCCGGATTCAATCTCTTTGCCTCCGGCTTTCGCGAGGCGGTCAAGCACATGATTGACGGGAATTCCGGATAGAAATGGTTGGTCGTCCACGCATTCCCCCGCATCGGATTGACGAATATGCCAAACGGCGGAGCTAGCAAGGCAATCGCGAGTCGGTTCGGCCATATGTACTGCTCGACACCCCACACTCGGTTTTCGAGCGGGACGGGCTGACAACTGCTCTGCCCGAAAGCTGTCAACTCGACTTGCCGTGCCGAAACCTGCTGCTTCCACGTCGTCGACATGTCGGTAGATACTACATAGGGAGCGAGTCGACCGCGATGGCCATTGCATCTTGGAAGCGGTTGCCGCAGCGGCGGTGGCACGAATGATGGCGGTGGGTCGGTATCCGTCGTCGACGGCCAGACCCCAACGTTGGGCACGACCTTTGTCGTCGGACCGAGTTCGGCCACATGCAGAGACCCGCCTCATCGGCTTCAGCCATCCAATAAACAATGTCGGTGAGCGCCATTAAACTTCAAAGTTTCGCGCCTGATGTGACGAAGTCGTCGCCCCCTTTCCCGAGGACGTTCCCAGGTAGCGTCCTCGTCGTGGTTTGCACCGACCGCCGGGCAAATTTCGGCTACCGCGGGTACTCGCCGTAATAGGTCGCCTCCGCGAGCCTCCAGGCGCGATCCTCAAATCCTCGGTCATTAGGAAGGGCACTTACGGCGAATATCCAACATAGGTGCCCGCTCGCATCGTGAAACGCGTAAAACTCGGCAGCATACGGCACCCCGTCGATGGAGCCAGCCATCGGCACGCCCCACACGCGTTGTCCTAGAAGGGTTCCTTCATCGAGCAGACCATTCTTATGGAAACCCGTCAGTCGTGCGACCATCCGCGGGCCAAAGTCGGCTACCGACCCGGACCACTGCACCGTTCCGATCTCAGCCTTTTCCTTTCGCCCGGCGTACACCGCGTAGATGCGGCCTGGGGCTTCAGTCTGCTTCGGCGGCACCCGATGCCAACGGTCGTCAAGATGTCTCGGCGGCGACGTCGGAACGCCGGGCGGCGTAGGGCCGGAATCGGCGGATGCGGGCTCGCTCCCAGCTACCGCGTTTGTGGTCCGGGAAGACCCTGAATCACTTGTGTCGTTGGCGATCTCGGGTTGACTACTGTTGCCCTCTTTCGAAAGGCTAGACGCGAGTACCGCTGGCGCGTTTTCCACCATGTAAACGAAATAACCATTCGCCATTAACCCAATGGGTGTGACAATGACGATCGAGGCCCGAACGATCCACCCCCAACCGCGCCATCGCACATTAAACGCGCACTGCCAGGATGCGAATTGCAGCGCGATGGATGCCACGACCACCATAAGGTAGAGCGCAACGATGGTGTTCCGGGTGCCTTCGTCACTTGACCAAATAGCTCCGGGCCTAACGACGTATTTCAACCACATCAGGTTCGCGATGGTGAATCCAAGTCCGCCAAGCCACCAGACCTTCCACAACCGTTCCTCGCCTCGTAGGGCGCGCATGATTATCGTCATTTTTGTCCCGTCCCCCGAAGCTATGGCAGCTGTTTGTCGCCCGCATCGAGCCGTCTGGTCGTGCGGATTCTGGTGTGTACGACCAATGACGCAAGTTGCGGACCAGTTCGGGAAACGCCAATATAGCTGGGGCGGCGCGGTCACCAGCGACATGGCGGTGAAACGTTCGGGAGGCGGCCTTGTTTCAATCGAGTAACGTCGGATCTCCGGATCGGAGCGGAATATAAGACCAGGTAAGGATCGGACGGAAAAGCGGAACAGCGCATCGGCGGCACAAATTCAATCCGACGATATGGATTGCAGCAGAGCCTCCATGAATGTTTCAACTACGCAACGTGTCCGGAGGCGCGCTTCGAAACATGAGCCGGGCGAGTTGGTGAAACGGTGTTGCTCGTTCGGCGAATGTGCGGGCCGTGTTGACGCACCTGACACGGATGAGGCCTGGCCACGCCGACGACGTCATGCAATGCGTATTAGGAACAGTGATCCGAGACAGCACCACGAAGCCTGCTCCGATAACGCGCGTCATGTGGGCGGTCCGCCCGCAAGGCAACCGCGCGCTGAACGGTCGAAAGCGCGGAGCGGCTGAAGTGCCGGGCGAACAATGCTTCAAACGCCCAGCAACACGTACGGTGCGCCATACCGCTACAGATACGGCGTTCGTCGCGCACACATGCGCCACCGTTCGTCGTGGCGCGTTCCTGCACCCACGCAGGCAGGGGCGATCGCCAACGATGCGGGAGTGTCTGTGGCGCGCGGAACCCAGTTGGTGAAATGCGGTGGTGACAGCACGTGAGGCGAAGCACGGTTGATCGGCGCTTTCCATCGCTCGCCGGAGTTGGGAGATCCGCGCCTCAGCAAACGACCTATCGGCATAAGAGGACGTATCGCGAGAATGATCTCGGGATGAGCGCCCGGATCGGGGATGCGAAAGTGATCCTTCCGCGCCAGTGTCTTCAACTGAGCGCCGCAGACTTTGCATTCGGTCAGAGGCGTCATCCGTCAAGCCGCACGGTCGGAAGGCGGTGCCGCCGGGTAACTCAGCGAAAGACCGCGCACTAAAATTTCACACTGTCTAAGCAAGGCCGGCTTTAGAATCCCATGTTCCTGACAAAGCGATAACAGCAACGATCCGCGTTCATCTCCGGGAGAAGAAAAATTTTTAGGTCATTGTTCGGTAAGAGCAGCCCCGCGCCGAGTCCTAGCCTCGTAAGAGACATGAACCAACTTAGGCCCCATCTGGCGGATGCGGGCTGGTCATTCGAAGACCGAAAACCTATAGACATGTTCGGCATTTCAATGGAGCGCGCACTGACGAGCAAATCCGGTGTCGCGTCCGCAGTGGGGTTCGGAGGCGGATACTTCCACCTCGTGAAGATCTTCGGGCTAACTCGACCGTTGACTGCGGAAGAGATTGTCCAATTCAACGCTGAAACCCAGCTGTTCAACCTCACGCCTCACGACGAACCGCCCACCGGGATTTTGAAGGCTCATGTTTCAGCCCGCTACGGGGTTGACCCGCAAACGCTCATATCGCTCTTGACGTTGTCGGAGGATGCACTGGCTAAGCTGGTGAGTGTTATTGGTGCGAACACGCTGAGGGCAATTTGACATGGATTCGTCCGATTTCATCCAAGTTTCTGACTTGCGCTCACTGGACAAAGCGATCCGGAAGTTAGGAATTGAAGCCATCGAGGGTGTTGAGAATGGTGTGCCGGTGCTGACCGTCACTATCGGAAGGACGCTCTTTATGGCAACGATTCACAATCAATGCCTCAAGCTGATGTATAGATTGCGCGAGAGCGATCAGCCAGGCGGAGTTGATTTCTCTAACAAGTGGAACATGTATAACTTCATGGGCACTTTGATTCCATTCACCGATGGTTACGCCATGAAGCATGAGACGCTTGTGTCGAATGGAATCGTGGCGGGTAACCTCAAAGACACGTTGACTTGCTTCGCGCAGTCGATCAGCAAGTTCCAGAACGAGTGGTTCACCCTCACGACTTGACCCACGACGACCGCCCACGAAACGGTGATTGGGTTCGTTGAGCTCTTGCAAGGTGCGAGAGACGCTTGTTCTCAATGAGCCGCGATCGGCCAGACCCTTGGGGGCCATCCCACCATTCCCTTGTTAGAACCGACGAAGCGAACGTCGGTCCACGCGATGCCGAAGATGCAACCGAGCTCCGATCCACTATTTTGGGTGAACACCGACGTCCAGTCCTATCGGAACAAGGACCATCCGGGAGATAAGGGTGGAAGCGCCTTCTCCCGGTTTTGGCTGCCCGCGAATGCCGCCTATTTCACGCCCACCCCCGCAGGAAAATACGACGGTGTTCTGGCAATGATCGAAGCAGGCGACCCGATCTTCGCCTACGAAGACAGCAAGGGGATCTTGGCTCTCGGCGTGGTGTTGGAGAAGCCATCTCTCGAGTGCTGCTCGGACGATTTTGGTCCCTACCCACTGCACGAGGTCGTTAAGCGCATCAAGGTTGAGTGGGATACCTCCGTCACCTGCTCAACGTCCGAAGTGCTTCGGCAGACGGGATACGTGCGAGACACGCTCGTGGAAAGGGGAGCGAAGCGCAATGGGCGAGACGACTTCCTGTACGAGTTGCGCGAGCGAAGCCCGAGATGGGCTCAGCAGGCAGAAATCGCTCGTGCCGAGGTCGAACAAGCGAAAGAATTGGACATTGAGCGAAGCCTTCTCTCCCCCAAAGACCGCGAAGCGATCCGGCAAGCGCGCATAGGTCAAGGACGTTACCGCACGAACCTGCTGAGCGTCGAGCATCGCTGTCGCGTCACAGGGATCACCGACAAAACCCACCTGATCGCCAGCCACATTAAGCCGTGGAGGCTATGCGAGCGTGACGAACATTGGGACGGCAATAACGGTCTCTTACTTGCTCCACACGTGGACCACCTGTTCGACAAGGGAAGGATCTCGTTCGCGGATGACGGGACGATGCTGATCTCCCGCTTTCAAGACCGGTCGATCATGCGGGCGTGGGGCTTGCCGGAGGTTGTCAACGTAGGCGGGTTCAATGCGGGGCAGCGACGGTATCTCGAGATCCATCGCGAGGTTATCTTCGAGCGGACTCGGTCGTGGAGGGCGATAAGGGATGCTATGGTCGAAGTGACAGTCTGAGCGGTCGACGAAGGCTGAATGCGGGGAAGCTCCGTTTATGCAGGGGATAGCGACCATTCGCGAGCAGTGCAGACTCGCAGAGTCGAACAGTGTGGAGCTCTCTCACGAGCGTTTCATCGATCCTTTGCAGTATGTTCAACCCGTCGGTGTGACGAGGGAACCGGCGAATACGATTCTCAGGATATCGATTCGCGTCATTCGCATGGGTCTATTCCAGCCAAGCACAGAAGCGGAGCGAACACGTTCCTGCGTGGGCGAACCCTTCGACCGAGTGAGGCCATCAAGCGTCGTTCGTCTCTATCGTAAATCCGACGCTCAGATGCCCGCTACCACCCGCTAAACGGGCATGCGGTCAAGACGCTCAGGGCAAACTTGCGCTTGAACCTTGCGGACGGCGGTAGACAAACAATGCGCCTCGTACCAGCGGGTGAATTTTGTTCGCCCGCTAACGGCTATGCCCTGATCGGCAAACGAAAATCCATCTACAGTCCAAAGTTCTCTATGCGCTCGCCTCGGTACGCGGCAACGCGTTCCATTTTCGCTACACTGTAGGCACGACGGTTCGCATAAGTGGGCACCTCCGCGTCGACGTCCAGCCCCGGCGCCGATGAAGCCCAGCACCAAAACCAGAAGCCGTCCTTCGTCATCTCGATCAGGCGCTGCGCTTTCGGGCGCGCGCATGGCATCTGGCAACACCGGCCTACTGCTGCCGTCTGCGCGATTGCCTCGTTTTCATCGCCGTCCCGTCACTGGCCGGTGTTTTTTAGAATACTCCAGATTGAGCGTGAACAGACGACCCAGGATTATCTCTTCTGGCATGGTTGGTGTGTAATCCGTCCAGCCATAAGCAGAGGCCACGGCTTTGTCGAGATTCTCGTGGACCGTATTCAGCCACGACGGGCGCTCATTGTAGAGATTAGTGAGCGTGCGCCTGGCAAGGTCTCTCTCGCGGCCAGGCTTGGTTTCGATACGATCCGGGTAGGGACTGGTTTTCATTCCCATGGGGAGAATTTCCGAGACGCGCATCGTCCATTCCGGTGGATTGAGCCACGCCTCGCGTAGATCGTCGAGCCGTTTTGCGGCGCTGGCGATTGTTGCTGCATGTGTCCGAATAGCGGCGGACAGGCTTGCCGGAATCAGCGCGCCACCTGACAAGACTTCGGTTCTCCGATGCGAGGTGTCCTCGGGGGTGAGGCCGGGCGGAAACGGAAACGTTCGAAACGTCGTGGAAGAGGTGTAGCGCGGCCGGTCCTCTAGGCTCGTGCCCATTCGCAATGCCCACAGTTCGTGCATTCGTGAGTGGAGCACTCCAAATGTCACAAAATCTTCTCGCGCAATTACGACCAAATTTTTGTCGGGCACCGTACCGAGGCTTAGCCACGCGAAAACTCTATGCTTTGAGACTTCGGGCGTAACGATGAAGCGACGAAGACCCTGGATCGCCGCGAACATATCAGGAGCGCGTCTAGCCAGCTTCCACCAATTCTCACGCTCGCCCTTAGCATTTGAAACCGATCGCGCTGGCTTTACCTGGTCTTCGACTATTGCGAACGGCCCGGGAAAAAGAGAGGCTTCGAACTCACTTCGTTCGCCAAAATTGATGATCCATTTGTCTGGGTCCCTATTGACTATAGCCTCACCATTTTTCCAAGGGTAAAGCACGTCGGAGTTCAGCAGGCCATTGGGATTGCCCGTCTCCAGCAACATTCGCCGCGCACGATTTCCTTCAACGTCGAACGCGCCTTTTTTCGTAATTCCGCTGAAGGCAACACCCGTATTCATCGCGAGAGTCGATGCACGCGTTAAATCTGAATTCTCGTGAGTGAACCCACCGGCCGACTTTAGGTCCGGGAAGATCGTTGTGGCTGGCAATCCGTCTAGCACAGCCGGGACAGAAGACCGGCCGAAGCAAACAAGGGAAACACGTACAGCTGCTCCGTCATTCACCCACGGTTCATCGCTCCACGCCATAAATATGCGCGATGATTCAATGATGCGTTCGAGAACCTTGCGATTGGCGCCGCCTCGTATGGAATTCGTGGCAACAAGCCCTGCGGTTTGCAAGTGGCCAGATTCGATCTGCTCACGCGCTTTCTCAAACCAGTAGCACACCAGATCCGCAGCGCCAGGGACACGGCCCTCGTATGCCCTACGCAAAGCCTCGACATAAGGAGTGCCCAGTTCACTGCGCATCTTCTTGTTGCCAATGAACGGTGGATTGCCGATGATAGCCTCGGCCTCTGGCCATCGGGTCGTTTTGCCATCCGCAGCGATCAGGGCATCTCCGGTTTTGATATGATCCAGCGGCTGCAAAACCGGTCTTTCGTTGATCGGATAGCCATGCTCACGGAGCCACTGTAGTTCACCAATCCAGACGGTCACCCTTGCTAACTCGCTGGCATATTCGTTAATCTCAATACCCAATACGTTGTGGGGGCCCGTGACAGGTAGTTGCCTCTGAAGGCCGGCCTGCTCCGCCTCAACATTTACAACGTGTTCGATGTCCTTGAGACACTTAAGCGCCATATACAGAAAATTTCCGCTACCGCATGCCGGGTCGAGCACGCGAAACGCGTGAAGGCGTTGCAGGAAACCGGAAAACAGCGATTGCGCCTGGCGCTCGTCCTCATTTGCGCGAGTTCGAATCCTCGCGTAACGCGTTTTCAGTGTCGATGTCGAGCTTGGAATGCCTTTCGCACGAGCTCTTTGGAAGTCTCGCTTGCTGAGCATGCCTGATATTTTCGTGAGTGTTTCCGACCACTCCCTCTCCAGCGGATGCCGAATCACAGGCTCTACCAGCTTCATGATCGTGTCGGTATCCGTGTAGTGTGCGCCGAGTTGCGCGCGCTTCGACGGGTCGAGTCCACGCTCGAAGAGTGTGCCGAAGATCGCCGCGTCAATGAATCTCCAGTCATTCGAAGCGGCACGCGACAGCGTCGAAATTTCACTCTCCGTCAATTCCGGAACCTCGATCTGCTTAAATAATCCTCCGTTGAACCATGGAATATCATCGACACCAAAACTTCCGCCAACCCGCATTTTTTCAAACAGCTCGGTCAACATCTTTTGTAGATTGCGAGGTTTTATTCGTTTCTCTATCAACCTTTTGAAAATATCGCTTGGGAGAAGATTTGCATCGTCCGCAAAAAAACAAAATAAACATTGCGTCAAGAAATGAGCCGCCGTGCGGGCGGAGACACCTCTTCCCCGAAGCTGATCCGCGATTGCCCCAACCGTACTTGCAGCTTCCGCAGTGAGCTGCTGGACAGTCTTCTCCGGCTTGAATCGATATGGATCTGTAAAGACGGAACGAAGTAAATCCCGAGGCGCCGGATCAAGAAGGTCCTGAAGGGTGATGGAGGTCACGGTGGATGGATGACCAGTGAAATGCGTGTGAACTTCTACCGTGAGCCGGTCGCTTACTATGAGTAACGGTGGATTTTCAAGAGGCAACGCGTAGTGAATCAGTTGCGTAAGCGCAACGCCGAGATTACCTCCCGGCGCTTTGTACTCCCATGCAAAGCAAGCCCGTTTCCAGACATCTGCAAATCCGCGGCGAGATATAGTCCCCGGGAAACCCTTCTCAAAACAGTAGGATTCGGGGTCATCCGGTGTCGGAACTTCGAGTAACCGGCATAAGTCGAGGAAATGCGACTGGGCCCCTGCGCGCTCACCCAGGCGGTACGCCGTACCGCCTGGCCCCCATTTGGCGACAAAGGCGCTTGCGGAGTATTCCGTTTTTTCCGGTATCCCTGAATGCCGCCTTGCACGTAATTTTTCTGCAGCCACGGACGATCTCCCACGGTCGTTGATATGGCATGCTCACTAAGGCAATTCGCTTGAGTCAACGGTTTTCAACCCTGGATGGTAAATTTTCAACAGATCCCGCCTCGTCCCACCTGTCGTCGCCCACTTTGCCATGAAACTTGCGATCACGCTATTGCACGAGAACCCCAATGCACCGCATGATCTTCCGGCAGCGGGCAGAACACCACTCATGCTTGCCGCAGAAAGCGATTGCAAGAAGTCTCTCGATCTCATGCTTCGATATGGCGGAGACCCGCTCCAGAGTGACGCAAATGGGAAGAGCTGTCTGTGTATCGCTCTTGGCTCGAAGGAAGTGGTGGCTAGTTTGTGCTCTGTCGCATGAGTGGATGACCGCTGGCCGAACGAAAGCTGCCGTGTGCGTTATGAGCCGTTCAACGTCCGCCCTCGGCATCGACCGGACGCGAGGCGTTCACGCGTGACTGGGCGCCATTCAATGCATGTGCTGGCCACCGTTGATCGCGATGTTCGAGCCAGTCACAAAACCCGCATCGTCCGAGCACAGGTATACAACCAGTGCCGCGACCTCGTCAGGCCTGCCGAGGCGACCAACCGGAATCTGCGGCAGGATCTTGGTGTCGAGGATGTCCTGCGGGATCGCCGTGACCATCTTCGTCGCGAGATAGCCTGGCGAAATAGTGTTAACCGTCACGCCTTTGCGGGCCACTTCGAGCGCGAGCGCCTTGGTGAAGCCATGCATGCCTGCCTTGGCGGCGGCATAGTTGGTCTGGCCGACCGAGCCCTTCGAGCCATTGACCGACGAGATGTTGATAATCCGCCCCCATCCACGTTCGACCATCCCTTCGCACACCGGCTTGGTCATGTTGAAGATCGAATCCAGGTTGGTGCGGATCACCGCGTCCCAATTGACCTTGTCGAGTTTCCTGAGTGTCAGGTCGCGCGTGATGCCGGCGTTGTTCACCAGGATGTCGATCGGACCCACCGCCTGCTGGATTTCCGCCGCACACTGCTGGCACGAGTCGTAGTCGGCCACATCGACCGCATACGCGCGGAAGTGGCGTCCGTGCGCTTGCATGCCAGCTAACCAATCCTTCACGCCGGTATTGGACGGTGAGTGGGTGACGGCGACGTCGTAACCCGCGTCATGCAGCTTCGTGCTGATGGCTTCGCCCAATCCGCCCATGCCGCCTGTTACCACCGCAATGCGTTTCGTCATGATGTCTGTCCCTGGTTGTCGATTTAGTGGTACTCATCACTCCGTGACTGCAGATATGGCCGTTAATTTTTGTGTGGCATGGTCGTAGGCGTTCAGCTGTTCACCGAACCTATTCATAGTGCGGACCAGCGTGAACGTGCAGTTCGCGCGCATCGGCAACGGCCACCATCAAACGGGACAAGGACCGGCGCGACTCCCAATCCGACATCGACTGACGGGTCACGCCCGCGGGACGTCTCGTCAACCCCGCGGCGAATGCGGGCGGTGCGCCTGATCCAGCAGCCGCAGCATCTGGGCGCGCCGCTGCTCCCGTCGATAATGGCTAACCACGGAAATGAACGCGATCAGCAGCACCGCCAAACCCATCACCACGCTTACCCGGCTTTCGTCCATCGTCATTTCCTTCAACGCGGCATTGAGCCACCCGGCCGGCCGGTCATCCGGATGCCGACCGTTGCCGCGATGCGCAGTGTGGCGCCGACGTCCGTGCTGGATGCCAGCCATTACACGGTGCCCAACTGGCGCGTCGCCCGGTTCTCGTTGACACACCGTCTCGCTGTCGAATACCGGAAAGTCACCGCCGAAAGACGGCTCGGTTTTCCCGCTCAGCTTGGGCGTCAGGCTTATCGTTTTGTGGCCGGTGCCGCCGGCACGACGGTGCGCTTGACGGATTTCGAGGCCGCTACCACGGCCATGTCGAGGTTGCCTCGTGTGATCTCGGCCGCCTGTTCAGCGCTTCGCTGCAGCGTCTCATACAGTGCGTTGGCGGCGGTGATCGCGGAATCCAACGCGGCGAAGGTGGTCTCGGAACCTCCGGGCGCGCTTTGCCTGAGGGTTGCCATCAGCGTCTGAGTCTGGTTCGCGTACGCCTCCCATTGAGCCAGCCCGACCTGCGCAAACTCAGTCTGGATCGCCGTCATGATGTCGAACAACTGACGGTGGTAGGTCTGCACCTTTTCCGCGTTGTTGGCGATAAGGCCGTCCTGCAGTGCCAGCCATTCGCGCGGCTCCTTCACAGAGAGGAACTTCTGGGACTGATTGAGCGTATTGGTCAACACAGACCGGATCGCCTGTGTGTTCAGTTGGGCGAGCTTCTCGACGCTTGCGACGACCGCGTTGGTCAGGCCGAATAGCATGTCGACATAGGCCTTCTGGGTCGCAGCAAGCTGATCCTGCGTTTGCATGATGGAACTCCTGTAGGGATTGGCCGGCACGGACGTTGTCCCGCTGACATGGGACACGTGACATGTGGCGGCACGGCGGCGGCGAACCAGCGCTACCCCTACACGTGGCAGCGCCATCACCCGCGGACGACGCGTGGACTATCTGGTTGAATTCGGTTCAGCGTATCCGCGCGACGGCCTGCAGCACGGCATCGCCGTCGCGAGTGAGATGCGGACGCTGTTGTCCGGAGGCGAGCTGTTCCAGCGCGACCAGTTGCTGTTCCAGTAGCGTGTCAAGTTCTTCTCGGCCGAGATCAATCTGGTCAGGCGCAGACTTGACCAGCATCAGCGTGGCAAATTCATGGGGACTCAGCATGGCTGTCTCACAGGTTATCGGGAGCAACGTTGCTGGGAGATAGGAATGACCGCATTCGCGCCGGAGGCACACCGGCGTGGGTAAGTTATTCCACTCTGTCTTCTGGTATGGCGGATTTCGCTTACCCCAAGACCAGATTAGTTATGTTAGTTCGCGATCGGGGGCAGTGCCAGAAGAAAATCAAACATGAAAACGCTTTGATGGGTCAGTTAACCTTTGTAAGATAAGTTGCGCCTTTGCACAGCGCAATTGAAAGGCGGATCCGTCTGTCGCCGTGGCCTGCCAAAAAATTATCTGTGGCCAATTGGCACTATCGCGCAACCAGACAGGGCTATTGCGCAAAAGCATTGAGCCCAGCATGCGCTGCCGAGCACATGTGTTGTGCCGCACAATACATTCCGGTAGCATTCGTGCCCCCCACAAGCTGCGCGTACGGATTTCGCGCGAGGCGTCCCGCCCTCGACTATTGTGCGTACACGATTCCGTCCGCATCCCGGCAGGCAACCCATTCTGGCGCCATGCTCGCGACGATCATCGGCTCATCTGTCGAGGAGCATGTATCGGGGTGATCGTACCTTTCGTGCAAATAGTGGCGGTGATCAACCGTGGAGCCGTCTGCAGCAAGGCTTTACCGCTTTCCGCCTTTCGCACGAACAGTGGCATTGCAACTTATTTATTCGCAATGGCTTTTGCGCCCAGACCGCCAGATTCCACACGAAAGATACGATCATCCCTTTTAGCTCGCGCTTGCCATGACCCTTCGCTGCGGCCGGTAAAACACGACGCCGTGCCATACGTTCTTGAAGTTGTCGCCGTCCTTGTCGCCTGCCGTCTGCCGCGAAGCGCCAGTCTCGCCCGCTATTGCCTAGAATTGGGTAGTGGCCACTTCGTGGCCCTTTACCTTCCGAAACAAACGTCTGAGATGGCGACGGCGCGATGACCCTATTAGGTAAGTTCGTATCTCTGGTGAGCAGTCGGAGCCTGCGGGCGGAAGGTCATGTCTTCGCCATCACGCCAGAACGCATTGCGATTGCGGAAGGGGTCCACGCTTCGCTTGCGATGGCGCCGATGCTCTGCGCGGCGGCGCTTTTCGATCGTCCGGAGATCGCCTTCGGGGCCGTTGCGGCGTTCTGGAACTGTCTTTGCGATCCGCAAGGATCGAAGTTGGCACGCCTGAAGACAATGGCCATCTTCACCGCCATGGGCGCTGTCGTGATGCCGATGGCGGCCTATGGTGCACATTGGGGCTTTGCTGTTAGCATCGGCACCCTGTTTGTCCTGGTCTTCCTTTGTGGACTGACGCGGTCCTACAAGCCCTCCCTCGGGCCCATGCCGGCGCAGGCGGGGTTGATTGCCTCACTAGCGGTCGTTATCGGCATTGCGTCGCCCCAGTCGCTCGCCGGAGCACTTGAGCATGCGGGCTATTTTTTGCTAGGGTCGGCATGGACAATGCTGTTCTGCATCTTTCTCTGGCCCATCCCGTTCGCGCAATCCGCGTGCTTTACGCTCTCGACAATTTTCGGCAGGCTGGACGACATGGCTGCCTTTCTGGAGTCGCTGGATTCCCGGCCTGAAATGGATAGAGAAGGCTGGGCCGAGTTCGACACGGTTTATCGCCGTGGGGTGCGCATGTCGATCGAGCGCGGCAGGGCATTGGCGGCGCACGATGCGCGCAACAGCCCCGATCTCGGCCTTGGCCTCGATGCCGCGGGCAGGGTGTTTTCCGCGCTGATCGCTATCGGCCACGCCCAACGCAATGCCGCAATGGCAGCCGGCGATGAATCGCGGCTATTGCTTCAATGCCTCCGACGGTTGTTGCAAGGCGTGGCCGAGCGGGCGCAGCACGGACTGGCAATGCCCGACGCGCTGATCGCGCAGGCAGACTCGTTGTTGCGGCAGGCCGCGGCTCGACAGGATCAGACAGCAAGCGCCTTGGCCTATGCAGTCAGGGCCATCGTCCGTCTCGCGGACCGTCAACAGGCGTTCGCAGTTGACCCAAAGATTTCCCCACAGGCCGCGGCTGGCGCGATCAGGCTCGACAGGCTAGTCTGGGGCCATGCGCTGCGGGTGGCGATCGCATCGGTGCTCGCTTTCATGATCGGCACCACGCTAAGCGTCACGTTTGCATACTGGGGCGCGATCGCTGCAATAGTCGTGACCCAGCCGATCTCTGCCAATACATGGTTGCGGGTTCTGGAACGCGCATGCGGCACGCTCGTTGGCGGCATGATCGCCGCTGTGCTTCTGACGAACCTGTCCGGTCCGATGGCAATGGCATTGGCCATTTTGGCGCTTTCCGCAGTCACCGTCGCCCTGCGGCTGGTGAACTACGGTTTGTTCGTGGTCTTCCTGACGCCCATGTTCATGTTGATGTCGAACTTCATTCATCCTGCGGAGGGGTTGATTGTTGCTCGCCTGACCAATGAATTCGTTGGCGCCTGCGTGGGTGTGGCGGCGAGCTTTCTTCTGTGGCCGCAAAAGGAAAGTAACGTGCTGACGGCCGCAGTCTCGGCCGCGATTTCGGCCAACATGACGTTCGCGATCGCTGTCCTTCTGATGGGTGAAGGAGATGACGGTGTCATGGCCACGCTAGATCGGCTGCAAAGCGACGCCGGACTGGCCAGCTCACGCCTTGAAGTTGCGAGAGAGCGTATGCTGCTAGAGGGACAGTGGCGGTCGGCGGGGCTCGCGCGCCTCCGGGACGTGATCGTCGCGGTGCGGACAGTCTGCGGCGCCGCCGCAGTGATCGAAGTGCTACGAAATGGTGAACCCGAGACACAAGACCGGAAAAGGGCCAATCGCTACGATGCGATGGCCGCCGGGATGCTGGAAGCGCTGACGTCGAGCGAAGCCATGCAGCCAGTTCTCTCCATCGAAATGCCTGCGGACGACCTCGAACAAGCGATCCAGCATCTCGTGACGGCACTCGATGTCTACGTGGGCAACGCTTCGGAACGACAGCGCGTCTCCGTTTGACCTGCTTTTGGGGCGGCTTGGGTCCAGTTCGTAGACGACTGCCAGAGAAGGGGGCATTCTGATTTGGCCTCTACACTGCAATGCCCAGGCTTTGCTCTGCCATTCTCGACGTGCAGTTTGTGCTTGATTTGTGTCTTTGAAGATTGGCCAGTAGGGCAGCGGCGCAGGCTGGAAGCGGGCGAGTGCCAATCCAGGGTAGGGCGCAAAATCTTTTCCCATACATAGTACCGACTGGAAGGATCGCTGTTGCCCACTTTGCACCACTCCCGCCGGCTGAAGATCCGTGCCAGATCCTCGTCGCCTCACAGCGTCCGGTGCACATTGAAGCTGCTGCGCGGCACCTTGGCGAAGCGGGAGTTGAAGTCGGCCATGAAGGGCGGCGCGTTGGCTGCCTCCATCGAACTGATACCGACACGAGTCAGGCCAAGGGACGCGTGGAGCGGATGAAAGGCACGCTGCAGGAACTCATGATGCCCCACCGTGCACCGGACCCGCCTGCGACAGCGCCGCCGCCGCTGCTTCGATGACGGCGATATCCTGTTCCACGGTGCCAGCGCTGGCGCCGACGGCACCAACGATCTGCCCGTTCACGACGATGGGAGCACCACCTCCAAAGATCACAACCTTGCCGGAGTTGCTCTCGTGGATTCCGAAGAGAGGCTGCCCCGACTGCGCGAGCTTCGACAGAACGGCTGTGGGCTTGTCGAAGAGCCTGGCCGTTGAAGCTTTGCCGATTGCCAGGTCGATGCTTCCAATGAGCGCTCCGTCCTGACGAACAAAGGCCAGCAAGTGCCCCCCAGCGTCGACGACGGCGATGTTGTAGGGAATTCCGATGCTCACTGCCTTGGCCTCCGCAGCTGCCAACATGCGCTTCGCGTCTTCCAGCGTGAGTGTCTCGACCGATCTTGGCATAGGGACCTCTCGCAACGTGATGGTAAAAAAATTTTATGGTCAGGTCCGATCAGGAGTCGAACTCCGGTAGTCCGACTCCCGAGATCATTGCCATCTTCTTGGCAAGTAGAGCCGGTTCCGGTGAATAGCTCAACCGCGGACTCCGGGATGCTACTGCTGATTGATAGGTGCGCGTGAACAGCGCGCTCTCCGAGGAGCGCGCGCTGTATCGGGCACTTGACTTTCGGAAGCGCCAATGGAGCATCGCGGAGTACCCCCGAACACTGCCAGGTATCGAGTAACCGATGGGACCGGTCAGTGGCGCCGTCGAGCAGCGCCACTCCGGTAATGCTGCCCCTTCAGGATGGCGTAATCGTCTGCAGCAACTCAACATTGCGGTCCGATATCAAGGGCAAGATGCGTTTGACGACCAGTTCCTGGTAGTGCTCCGACGCGCGATGCTCATTGTTCGCCGCTTCATCTTTGTAGCGCTCGAGGACTAACAGCATCCCGGGGTTCGCCACACTTCGGAATACGTCGTACCCCAGGCACCCGGGTTCTGCGAGAGTGTGGTCGCGCAGATCGGCTACGAGATTCAAGACTTCCTCGACAGCTCCCGCGCCCAGTTGCCACCGCGCGACCACGATGACCTCACCCTGAGCGCTCATCGCTTGTCCTTCTGGAGCACCTCCACCATCGCCGCAGCGAGGGGCCCGGCTGAGGCAGGATTTTGGCCTGTCATGAGGCGACCGTCGACTACGACATTCGGTTGCCAACTGGCTGTCGACTCGTACTTCGCTCCCTCATCCACGAGAGCGGTTTCCAGCGCGAACGGTACATCGTCCGATGCGTAGCCGTCTTCCTCAGCGTTTGAAAAGGCCGTGAGCCGGCGTCCGTTGATAAGTGATGAGCCGTCCTCCAGCTTGACACCAAGAAACGCGCAGGGCCCGTGGCATACGGCGGCTACAACCATCTCCGCTTCCCACGCTCGTGCTATAGCGCGCTGTACTTCGGGATTTCTGGCGATGTCCACCATCGGGCCAAGTCCCCCCGGAATGAAGATAGCGTCGTAATCGAGCACGTCAACTTCAGACAACTTGCGGCTCCGGCCCATTCGCTTGTAGGACAGGCTCTGGCGAAATGCACTTTGAGCGGAATCCTTCTCGTCATAGGAGTCCTCGTGCGGCTTTCCCCCCAAGAGTGTCACGTACTCAATTGCGATGCCCGCCTGGTCAAAGGCCTCGAACGGGTGAGCAATTTCAGGAAAGAAAAATCCTGTGGGGCGCTTGCGCGGTCCGATTTCGGCTGTGTTGGTGACGATGAACAGAACATGCTGGACACTCATCTCGATCTCCATTTACGGGAATCACCTGCAAGCAGGTAAAGGGTGACTATGTGTACACCGCCGCGCATCTAATAGCTGACCTCCATCACTGTTGACAACGCACGCTTAAGTATGGGTTGCGGTCGAGACGTGTCAAGTACTGCTAGTGCGCGCGAACAGGGCAACGATGAGCCTCCTGCAGTCAACCTTCCTCCAGAGGCTTAACCCGGAGCAGGCCGAGCCGAAATGACGCTGCGCCATTTGCGGGGATGGGTGGTCAATGGCGCGACCGTGACGCTTGGTCTGTGCTCGATCAGTTTCCTGGCAGGTCCACGGGGCGGCTCAAGCCGCCGTTGCCATGGCGGTCTGCACGAGCCTGGCTGATGTCGTGAGGACCACCGACAGGGTCGCGCGACGAGTGTTGGCGGTTGCCATCGCCAGCGCGGCAGCCACCGTACTGTTTTACGCGGTTCATCCAAACGGTGTTCTTGCCTGGATTCCGGGCGCAGCGTTTGTCATACTCGGCGCAAATGCTGCTGATGTACTGGGACCCAAGGGCGCATCCGTCTCATTCGCCGCCAACCTCTCCCTGGTCTTTGCGATGTCCGTCCCGAAGTCTCAGCCGGCATGGGGCCAGGTCGCTTGGGGTGGGGTGATCGTATCTTTCGTGCAAAGAGTGGCGGTGATCAACCGTGGAGCCGTCTGCAGCAAGGCTTTGCCGCTTTCCGCCTTTCGCACGAACAGCGATATTGAACTTATTTATTCGCAATGGCTTTTGCGCCCAGACCGCCAGATTCCACACGAAAGGTACGATCACCCCTATGAGCGCAGCCGCTGGACGATGCGCTTCCTTTATCACACCGCGCTGCGCGTGAGCGAGGCCGTGCACGCAAAGGCCGGGGACTTCGCCCAGCGACGCGGGCGCTGGTGGCTGCATGTCGTCGGCAAGGGTGGTGTAGAGGGGATGTACCGGTCAGCCACGCATTGATGACCGAATTCGCACGATACCGTGTCTTCCACGGGCTACCGGCCGCGCCACGCATGGACGAAACCACGCCGGCGGTAATGAGCATTGCTGGCGACACGGCGAGGCATATGACGCCTACCGCTGTCTACCTGATCGCGAAAGAAGTGTTCCGCCGGACAGCCGACACGCTGGAGCCTACCGATCCGGTCGGTGCGGTCACGCTGCGACGCGCTTCGACCCACTGGTTGCGACATAGCGCAGCATCGCATCAGGCCGATGCCGGCACCGATATCCGCTTCATCCAGAAGAACTTGCGGCACGCCTCGATCGAAACGACCGGCATCTACCTGCATGCCGAGGAGGACCGGTGTCACATTCACACCGTCGGATCGCAAGACGAGCCACAACCTGGCTAGCCACTGACTCAATACTGAAAGCCTAGCGGCACATAGTTTGGGAACTGGCGGCTCAGTAGCACGATAAGGCAAGCTTCTGAGCGCGTCGACCATGCCTATGCATCCGAGGGAAAGTGTGGAAATTGGTCCGGCGTCGCGTAGCGGCGTCGCGATTTGGGACGTTCGACTTTGTGGCGACACGCCGTATTCGTACACGCGCCTGAAGCACACGCTGTTGTCCGATGCCGGCCGGCGCCGAGTCGTCGTCGATGCTCGGAAATTGCTGACGCGCACTGATCGCGGCGTGTATGCGCCGCTTGGACTCTCCCGTCCCAACTCGTCGGCCAGCGTCGGTGCATCTGCCACGATGGCTTTGACTGCTTTCGCGAAGTATTGCTGCCTGATTGCCCAGGGCCAGACGCCGCGAGTGCTCGTCGCGCCGTCCGCCGGACGATGAGCGGCATGTCGGGACTACATCTCATCCGAGGCAATCCGGCTGGGCAGCAAGGATCCGGTGCGCTCAAGAATCGGGTAGGCGGCCGCGGCCACGAGATGCGAATTGATGAGCGTCATGTCTCGGAGCAGATCGAGATGCAGCGCGCTCGTCTGGGCGCTATCGACGCGACCGGAGCGCAGTCGGTCAAAGTGTGCCGTGGTCGCGGTCGATTCCGCCTCCCGGAAGGTCACTTTCTCGTCAGCCAGCATGCGTGCCGTACGTGTGTCCTCGGTCATGAACAGCGACGCTGCGGTGCGCAGATTGGCCGTCAGGCGGTCCAGCATGGCCAGTAGTTCGGCTTCCCCCTCCTTCGAGAACGCGAGCCCGCGCTTCAGGCGCTTCGTGGCGTGGGGGAGCAGATTAAGATCCACCACATCGCCAGCCTGCTCGAGATTGATGACGAAGGTCAGGATCTCATGCATACGTCGATGATCGTTTTCATCGAGTTGCTCGGCGTCAAGCGACGTCAGGTAGGTCTTGATCGCGGTATTCAGGCTGTCCAGGATGTCGTCGCGCTGGCGGGTTTCCTCGATCATTTTACGATCGCCATCCACCAGGACTGCACGGGCACCGGTCAGCATCTCGCCGAGCACATCAGCCAGTCGCAGTGCCTCACGTGCCGCGTTGCCGAGTGCCACCATCGGAATTTGCTGCGCGGCGGGATCCAGGTACAGTGGCCGCGACGGATCGGTGGGGTCCGTGCGCTGCGGAAGCAGCTGACTTAGCAGTCCCGCATACTGAGCAAGGACGGGCAGGAAAAGGCCGGCAAGAATCAGGTTGAACAGCGTATGAAAATCGGCCACCACCCGTGCATTATCCGGCTCGATCATCACCATGAAACGACCGATCGGCCCGAGCGCTACGAGCGCCAGCACCACACCCACTGCCCGCGAGAGCAGATTGCCCATCGGCAAGCGCTTCGATGCGGGATCGGCGGTCGCCGTTCCCTCCAGCACCGGGTTGATTGCGGTGCCCAGGTTCGCGCCCAGCACCAATGCAAACGCGGTATCGGGTGGCACGACGTTTTGTGCGCACAGCGACATGATCAGCAGCACGATTGCGACGCTCGAATGTGCGGCCCAGGTCAGTCCCGCGGCCAGCAGCACGTCCACCAGCGGCACGGCAGATGCGGCACCCAGCAGCATACGAAGGCTGGGTGCATCCTCATAGTCCGTCATCAGACCAAGCAGCTGGTGCAGTGCGAGTAGCATCAGGCCCAAGCCGATCAGCACACGACCGAGGTCGTGTGCACGCGTGTTCGATACCTTGCGGAACATCAGCACGCCAACGAGGATCAGCGCCGGCGAGACGGCCGCAACATCGAAAGACAACACCTGCACGATCAGCGTCGTGCCGACATTGGCGCCAAGCATCACAGCTAGCGCAGGGACCAGCTCGACATGCCCGCCTGCGGCAAAGCCCGCGGTCATGAGCCCGGTCGCCGTGCTGCTTTGCAATACTGCTGTGACGCCTAGTCCAGCCAGGAAGGCGCGCAGTCGCCCATGCAGTGCCCGCCCGAGCAGTGAACGCAGTCCGGCACCCAGGGCGCGTTGGATGCCGGTCTGAACCATGTGGGTGCCCCAGAGCAGCAGCGCAACGGATCCGGCCAGATCAATCAGCGTGAACGTAAATCCCATTACCCAGAGCCCTCCATGCCGAGCGATTGCTCATGTGACTTTCACCAGGGGCGTGCCAGGTATTCCGGACCTCGAGTCCTTACGGACCTTGATCGGTCTTCCCCGCGGCCCGGTGCTCAATCACGCAGGACTTCACGCTCAAGTTGCTCCCAGGAAAGGTGGCGTACGTCCGTGCCCTTGGCGACATAAATGACGAGCTCCGCCAGATTCGTTGCATGGTCCCCGATACGTTCGATCGCCGATGCGATGGACAGATAGTCCAGCGCAGCCGCGATGCTGTGGGGATGCTCGGGCATATATGTCGCCAGCTTGCGCACGAAAGCACGGTATTGCTCGTCGATTGCTTCGTCCTCGCGGACAATCTGGGCTGCAGCGATGGCATCGAGTCGCGCGAATGTATCGAGTGCGCGATGGAGGATGGCGGCCGCCAGCTGACCGGATAACTGGATTTCCGCAATGTCGATGGCCTTGCCCGCATCATCATTTGCGATTCGTCGAGTCCGCTTCGCGATCTTGTGGGCTTCGTCGCCTGCCCGCTCGAGATTGGTGATGGCCTTCGAGATCGCCATCAGCAAGCGCAGATCGGATGCCGCCGGCTGGCGCCGCGCGATGATGTTGCCGCACTCCGCGTCGATCTCGACTTCCATCGCATTGAGCCGATGCTCGTCGGCGATGACCTTATCGACCAACCCCAGGTCAAAGCGGTTGAGGGCCTGCATCGCATTGGTCAACTGCAACTCAACGAGTCCGCCCATCTCGAGTACCTTGGACGAAATGTGGTGAAGGTCAGTGTCGAATTGGCTAGTTATGTGTTTGTCTGACACGAGAAGTTCCTCCCTAACCGAAACCAGGGGCCGGGTGGGTGCACTTCGCAAGTCCCGGTTCTGGCAACCACAAGACCGACCTAACGCGATTTGGGTGGCCGGCCAGTCTTGACTCGTTCGACCGCGGAGACTGCTGCGAGTAGGTGTTTCTGCGGAGCGGACGCCAGCAGAATCAGGCCCGCCCGAAGAAGTTCACCCTTTTTCACCGATACGCCCGCATCGAGGCACCGCTGGATCAGCACCGTGATTTTTTCGTAGTCCGATCGCGGCATCGTGAATGTGTCGCGGACAACTTTCTCCGTCTCCAGGCGCTCCTTTCCCTGCGGGGCAATCTCTACGGAATCCACCTCAGTACGGGCTGTTCGCCTCTTTCCAGCCTTCACTAGAGCGGATTGCCTCTCGGCAGCGGACTCCGGTATTTCCCCGTCGCATGCACGCTTGCGCGACGAGGGGGCTTCCCGGCTCTTTTCCGTGTTGACCCGGTGCTTCATAGTTTCCCGCAATTTTGACAATACTGTACAAACAGTATAGCGATTTCTTGCGTGAAATGAATTCGGCCGTGGTCCGTACGGGGACAGATTCACCTTGCGGCAAAGCGTTTCAATTCTGAAACGCATTCAGTTGATTTTGCCATCCTCACTACATAATTAGCCTCGCATATCCCCGCAAAGCAATGAAGTACCTAAGCAGGAATGATGCTTGCGTGACAAGCGCTGTCGACGATGCGCAACCAAACCTATTAGACCAGTAGAGTGCGTCTCGTCAGCGGCTGAATTTTCTCCGTCGCAACAACACGCAGTCGGACTCGCATGTCCTTCAGGAACCACGGCGCGCGAGTGGATCACTGTACATAAAAAGTTGCAAGTGCAACCGATCAGCGTCGGGAGCCGGAATCATGACATTCACGTTCACGCTGATCGATCTTGCTGGTTCGATTGCGCTGGTGCTGCTCGGCACGCAGTTGCTTCAGACCGGCATGCAGCGCCCATTCGGCGCTGGTCTGCGGTCGCTGCTCGAATGGGTACTTGACAGACGACTCCCTGCCTTCTTCGGCGGGTTGGGCGTAACGGCGGTGCTGCAGAGCAGTGCCGCCTACGCGTCTGTGCGTGCAAGAGCTGCTTGAGAGATACCGTCGCCACATTGTGGTCAGAAGAATGCGTCACTATCTATCGCGACATGATTTCACTTTTGCAACCAACCAGTGGAGGGAAACATGACGCGGCACGCTCAGCGGCAATGGCTGCGATACGAAAAAGCTACTTTTAGATGGCGAAAGTGTTTCAGCGGCGGTACGAATCCGACCGAACGTCGCGGCTCCGATTCGCGATGACCGTCCAAAACACGATGCTGGCATGCCACTTGCGTTAAGGACCATGTGCGCTGGTGAATGGCTTTGCAGGTTTCGAGATGATTCCGACTATTGCAATGGTTTGCCCTCCTTGGGCGATCAAGGTGCCAAACGGCTTCTCGGTAGGTTTACTGAATTCGTGCAGGAGATGACGTTCCTCATGAACGCCACTGGGAAATCATGATGAGCACGCCCGCGACTTTCACGTTCGCTTTGCAATACGGAGGCAACGCGACGTTCTACGCCCGGAGCGGTGGCTATCCAGCAGGTGCCGCTGTATATCTGCTCGCGGCGCATCTGTCGGATGCCCTTGCGTCGTTAGCTGACAGGTTCTATCGAGCGAACGAGGCGTTCGAACTAACCACTCTCGATGTGCACAAGGATCTCTCTTATGGCTATGCGATCGATCTCGATGGGTATTTGTTCGCATATCGGATCGACTCTGATACCGACGAGTGGGAAAGGATCTTCTCAGGGCACTATGCAGCATTCATCAATGGACACGCACCCGCCGATGCTCTGCGCGACGGCACCCTTAAGCTGATCAAGACGTCGAGCATGGAAGACTGTCGCGAGTGGGTCACTCGCGGGCAGCTCATTAAGCGTCATGCTGACGCTGTCGCCGCACTGGCATCCTATCGCGAGCGATTCGCGGGCTGCGCAGAGAGCATTGCAAGCTATCAAAGCAAGATCGCCGCGCTCGATCTCGCGCTGCAGCGATATTATGAAGAGAACAACGTCGAGTGAGCGCTTCGTTGAGCGTGTTGCACGTGTCCACTCCTGGACAAGGATCCCGATTAACTCCACCTGCATCCATGCCGCTGCGAGTTGCCGCCAATCGTGAACTATTGACCGGACGAGGGAGCAAAGGGCGGCACAATTTTCTTATGGATTCGTGCGTCTGCTCAATCGAGGCGACTGGTTACGCTTCCGAGCTAGGGCATCTACCTACAGAGCGGCGCACCGGATTCAATACTAAACAGATAAAATGCACGCGCTAAACGAGCATTGTCTTTGCGTGGGAAATAGTTGGACGTAGCCGGACTTGCCCTTGCCTTTGAGTCTTCCAGACAGGCAAATGCAAAGTCTGCGTCGAACCATACAAGGGAGCATAAGAATGACGGGTTTCACGTCGGATCAACTTGTTGCGTCAAGCAAAGCCACCGCGACCGCCATGTTTGCGCTTGCAAATCAGGCGTTCCACGGTTGCGAGCAAATGATTCAATTCAACCTGCATGCGGCTCGACAGGCACTTACCGAAAGTGGCTCGTATTGGTCGGAAACACTGTCGTACAAGGCTCCGGAGCAAGTCGTCGCGCACCACACGAAGCTCTTGCAGTCGAGCACGGAGAAAGCGCTGTCGTACGGCGGTCAACTTGTCGCCATTGCGTCGAACACCCACGCCGAATGGTTGAAGATCGTAGGATCGCAAGTTGAATTGCATTCCCGCAGCCTTCCGCGCTTCTAACCGTCGTGCAAGGCATACACCACCCCGCGCGAACGTTACGGCAAGCAAGCTGACTGCGTTGTTTCAGCTGCGGTCATTGACATACGTCGCGTTTTTGTTGGCACCACAGCGATGTGGTGCCATGCGTCGGCGCATGCATCCATCACCCGAATTCGATGCGAGGACCCTTGCAGACGATGCTAAGTCCGCACGAAATCTCCACGTTGATGATGGCGTGGAACGCCCCGGATCAGATTGGATCCGACCGCGACGAGCTTGTCACACTACTGGAGCGTCAACTGATCGCCTTCGATCCGCTGGCGTCCGATAATCGGCATATTCAGGTGACGGCCGAAGGTCATGCCGTCCTGAAAGCGGTCTCGCGCATTCGTTAAGCGGAGCGGGGAATTCGGCGCGCCGGTCCGGTCTATTCAAACAGGCGGGTCAGCGCGATAATCGACCATAACTCTCAGGCTTGGTGGGAGTTGCCCGTCTCAAGAACTGGACGCAATGACGGAGGCAACAATGGACGGATCATGGGTTGGAATTGTGGTCGGGACGTTCGTGCTTGCCCTCGCGGCGATTGCCGTCGCGAGCCACTATCGGCGCGAGCATCGTCGCGCCGAATTGCTCAGAAACCTGGATCACCACGACTGGTGTCGATGGACACATGCTCATCGAGTCAGTTCAAGGGCAGTGAAACGATGAGACGCTGGTCGCTGACAAAAGAAATCAAGAAGTAGAATCCGGCCATACGCTTGATGTCCGCACTGCCGGTTCAATTTTCTCCGAATACCGGCGCGGCTGGAAATTCTCGACCTACGCGACCTGGTGGATCCGGCAGGCTGTCACGCGTGCGCTCGCCGATCAGGCGCGGACCATTTGCGTGCCGGTCCGCATGATCGAGACGATCAACAAGCTGAACCGGATATCGCGCGAAATCCTGCAACCGACAGGGCAGGAAGCGCATCCCGCAGTGCTCGCAAAGCGCATGGAGATGTCCGAGGAGAAAGTGCTCGGTATCCTCAAGATCGCCAAGCAACCTGTCTCGCTCGAAAACCCGGTGGGTGACGATGGCGATGCGACGCTTGGCGACACGATCGAGGATGCGTCGGCGAGTTCGCCGGCTGAGGCGGCGATTCACGCGAACATGCGTGCGGCGATCGACGAGGCGCTCAACGGGTTGTCGCCGCGCGAGGCCAAGGTTCTGCGGATGCGATTCGGGCTCGACACCAACTCCGATCACACGCTTGAAGAGGTCGGCAAGCAGTTCGACGTGACTTGCGAGCGAATCCGTCAGATCGAGAGCAAGGCGATGCGCAAGCTGATGCATCCCAGCCGTGCAGACAAGCTCAGGCCCTTTCTTGAGCGCTGAGGCAAGCCGGGCGTAGTATCCCTTCGACGCCCGACTCCAGACTGGCAGCGATCACGCGTCGGCCTGATCGTCGTCCTGACCGGACGTGTTCGCTGCCGGGAAAACTTACAGCGGCTTGATGCTGGCGGCCTGCTTTCCCTTGGGGCCCTGCTTGACCTCGAAGCTGACCTTCTGGCCCTCCTGAAGCGATTTGAAGCCACTTCCCTGAACCTCGGAGAAGTGCGCAAACAGGTCTTCGCCGCCGTCATCCGGCGTGATGAATCCGAACCCCTTCGTATCGTTGAACCACTTGACGGTACCCGTTGCCATACTCTGAACGCTCCAAGGAAATCGGTTGTAAATGATGCGACTGGCCTGCGCCAGACAGCGGCTACCTTGTATCACAAGGGGGCTGCCACTGACAATCCAGATTTCTGGCAAGCCACGCCGGCATCGCCGATGCAAACCCCTCAAAATCTTCGTTGAACCAGACGCGCTGCCTCGTAAGCGATTTCGGCGTTAGCGCCTGGCGAACGGGAAAATAGCGTCTAGAGTCGACAGCCTGGATCAACTCTTTCTTGACGTCTTCGCGACAAATGGCGTCGGTACGTGTTGAACCTGTTCGCTTCCGCACTGAGGGCAAGGCGGATGAGTCGATGCATGTTCGGCGAGATGCTCGACGCTCTCGAACGTTTTGCCGCACTTCTCGCAACGGTATTGGTAGGTCGGCATGGCATTCCTCCGGTATCGATGCTGCCCGAGGATGTGAGTATGGTTCGTGGCGGCGCGAACTTGATATTGCAGTGAACCCGCATTAATGCGATTGCGAGGGACTTGAACTGCAACTGCGCTCGATCGCACGAACCTCCGTCACCAGTTCATGCCCCCGGGCACACGGGCGATCGAGCGTTTTGGGGTGTTGAGGCGTTGCATGGTGCGCCGGGCCCAGCCCACCTCGATGCGCTTTATGCGTCATGGCACGAGGGGAGCGTGGCATGCTGCCGCCGACTTACAACAGAACCGCTTGCTGCAAAAGCTCCAGCGCTTTCAATTCGTCCAGTCGACCCGTGCGTGCTTTACCTGCTAGCGTCTTGATCAACGCTTCCGCAATCGGTGCAATACCATCAAGATTGTCCAGGCTGGCCACGGAAGAGAAGGGTGGCGGTACCGGGTTTCGCTGCGGTATTGCGGAGGCGGGGAGCGACTCAAGAGTTGCCGGTGTAGCAGCCGGCGCCTCGCCAGTACTTACTTCAAGTGTGCGACCGGCAAGGTCGTCGGAGAAATCTCTTACATGATTTTGAGGGCTGACGACGGACGTCTCTTTCTCTCCTGCGACGTCCGCTGAAACAGGTGAAGGGCTTGCCGATTCGCCCAGGGCGCCCACCCGCGCGCCCCCCTTGTGCGCTTTCTCATCGACGAGCTTCGCTGACACGCCATCGCCTGTTGCGACCGCAATCGGCTCGTGTTGTTGAACGGATACGCGACCGCGCGATGCAGGCGTGAGCAACCTCGACACCGACTCTGGAATCTCGGCTTCGGAGCGCGGGGTGTCCAACCAGCCACTTGGCAATCCAAGTCGCTCCGTGAATCGGTTTGCTTCCACGCTGTCCATGCGTTTCTTGCCATGTAGCCGATGGGCCATGTTGGATCCACTCATCGCCATGACCACACCAAGTCGTATTTTCGATCCGTTGCGACTGGTGAGAACGTGGAGGTTAGCGCGTCGGATGTTTTCTACCTCGGCGCTGTCGCTCAATGCCAGCGATTGCTGTTCGGGCGTTTTAGGAGAACGCTTGTATTTCGATGGCGAAGCTTTCTGCGGCGCGTGGGGTTTAGGCTGTTCGACCATTTCGCTTTGACGGTTCTTGACGGCCCTGGACGCTCGTCCAGCTGCTTTCTTTGGCATTTTCGCTTCCTCGGACAAACTATCTTTAAGAACTGATTGTTGATCGACGCTTCGACCCGAAGACGGCTTAAGTGCTTCAGACTCTGCGCCTTGTCCGTCGTCCGTTTGAATGAAGTCGAGCGGTGACTTCAGACGAGCGATGGTCTCGGCCGCGAGCGCGGGATTGGGATGGTCAAAAAAACCATGCGGCAACCCAAGTGTGGTTTCCATGTGAAAAGCGGTCTCGGGTGTGAACCTCTCGCCCTTCATCAGTTCGCCGACTCGCGTCATGTTCGATTCAAGCGCTATCGCGATATTTTCTGCGCCTACCGCATCGACCAGAAACTGAAACGATCGTGTTTTGAAAATGGAGGCAGTCTGGGCGGCATCTCGAGGAGGCGTCTTCACATACGGTTGTCCCTGCCGATTGGACGGGGATTTTTTTACGTGGCGAGGTTGACGTTGGCCGCTGTCCCGAGATCCCGCATATCGCCCGCGGGCTTGGCTCATAAAGTAGGGCTCCATGCGATCACTTTGAACTTTGCATTATAGCCGGGCCGATGTTGGCACTCGAAGCGTCAGTCGCTCCACGGTCGAAAATGTACGCCCTGGGTGCGATTCAACAGGGTCGTCAGGTCGCCGCACCGTATCGCACCAGTCCTCGCATAATCCACCGCGATCCCGTAAAGCTTCGCCTGTACGGTATCCCATAGTCTCTTGCGCTGCCCGTGAGAGGAAACGCATCCACGATCGATGCGCGCCGGTCCACGTTCGGCTCACGAGCTCGAGGTCGAGATAGTTTCCGATTCTTCACGGAATCGTGGCGTTGAGCGACAGCTTGCCGGAGCGCTCGTGCGCCAATACGGCGAATCCCCACGTTTCATGCAGCCTGTCACGATGCTTCCAGGGGTGTGAACAAGTTGTGCGCTTAGATCGACAGTCCATCGGGATGCGCGGCTATCTGCCCATTCGGACGGCGCCTCCAGGTGATGAGAATTCATGATTAGGCCGCCGTGGGACCGTAGGCTTAGTCCGTTACGACGATCTCCATCTCGTCGGCCGGGTCGATCTGAAATTCATTTACCCGGCACGCACGGACGTCGAATATCAGGCGATTCAGCGCTTCAAGCTTTGCGTCAGTATCGTCGACTGTCATTCCGGCAGCCTGGTCGATGGCAGATTGGCGTGCATTGAGCAATAGCTTCAGCGCGTTCGCTCGCTTCATGAACATGCGATTTGTCACGCCTCACCTCAATTTTGCACGGCGACGACACGGCGGCCGACTGGCCCCAAGAATGAAAAGCTCAGCGACCTCATAGGACTGCACCGCATACAAACCTTGGATTCCAAGGGAGCAATATTTTCATTGTCGTCAATCAGCCCGCTTCGAGCGGGCTCTCGCACATTCAGCATATGAATTGAGGTGCGATATGGCAAGCAGCGCAAAACGTCGAGCCGATCGGGCTCGGCTACGGAAAAAGCGGCGCGCGTGGTGGGGCGACTGCGCCAAAACCGACAGACAGCTTGGGCGGCTGATCGACACACCGACGCTATGTAGCTGCTGGATGTGCGGCAGCGCCCGGCGCTACTTTGGCGAGCGCTCGATTAGCGAGCGCCGGTGGCTTCAAGACTTAGGCGACGAATCCGCATAGACGGTTGCTCATCGTTACCCAGTTCCGAGAGCGGGACGCACTGCTACGCGGCTGGCTTGGCGAGCGTTACGGCCACACACCGCAGTTCGTAGACGGCGGTGTGGTGCGGAAAAAGCGCGACGATGTGGTTGTGCACCTCCGGCACGATCGCACCGAGCGGGTGTTCCTGCTCTTACTCAAGGGCGGCGGCACCGGGCTGAACCTGGCGGCCGCCTCGAGCGTCATCCGTTTTCTACCTCAGTTGGAACCCTGCAGTCGAGGCCCAGGCGAACGATCGCGCCTACCGCATAGGACAGCGCAGCCATGTGCAGGTGCATCGCCTGATTACGGAGGCGACGTTTGAGGAACGCATCAACGACATGATCAAAGGCAAGCGCGAACTGGCCGAATTGGCTATTGGCACAGGCGAGCAATGGATTGGGAATCTCAGCGACCACGAGTTGCACTCGCTGTTTACACTGAATTGACCGTGATCAGATCGGCCGTTGTGACGGCGACACGCGAAAGTCAGGGCGGCAGTGCACGCGAGTAACGCTTCCTTGTCGAATTCGGCTGGCAGCCTCTATCGGCAAGGGACAGCCGCTGGAGAAGGCGATCAACCTGATGCGTTCGCTGAGGTGTAAATGGGTCGATGCGATGAGCGGCTGAGCGCTGCAGCTCCTGGACCTTGGCTGCTTGTTGCAACCGGACGTTAGCCGGGCCAATGGATTTTCTCCATCCATCCTTGAGTTGCGTATCGCCGACGAGTTCGTAACGCATGTTTTGAACTCCTTGATTTGGTTTGAGTCGGAGGGACGTGTAGATGGGGCTTTATCGATCAAGCGCTGGTTGAAAGTGGCTTGCAGGGTAATCTTCAATTCCGACTATCTCGATGAGTGGCATAATTCGAGCGTTGCGATCTCTCGCAACCGACAACTTTGGGAGAACAGAACATGGCCAATAGCGACTACAAGACGTTGAAGGCGCAACTCGACGCTTTGCAGGAAAAAACAGAAGCGGCACGCGTTGCGGAATTGGAGGCATTGGTTGCTGACATGCGCGCAAATGTGGCGGAATACGGAATCACGGCCGAGCAGATTTTTGGCCGCCAACGCGTAGCCAAGGGCAAGAAGGTCGGCGGTCACGTGGCGGCAAAATACCAGAACCCGAAGACGGGTGAAACCTGGAGCGGTCGAGGCCGCGCGCCGGCGTGGATCAAGGACGTGAAGGACCGCACTCGCTTTCTCATTGGCTCAGCGGTCGAGACACAGAGTGCCCCCGGCAATGCCACAGCTGGGGCCGTAGTCAAGAAAGCTGCGGCAAAGAAAGCCGCCGCAAAGACCCGAAAGGGCGACGCGAAATCCGCGAAATCCGTGAAATCGGCCGGCGCGACGGCGGCTCGCAAGAGAGGGCGCCCGTCGACTACTGTTGCTGCAAAAAAGACGAGAAGCCGGCGCACTCCTGGCGTGAAAAAGGCGGCAGGCGCCGCTGTCAAGCCGGAAGTCATCACAGAAGCCGCGGGCGAGTAAGACGGCGGTGGTCAGGCAGGCGGGTGGCAAGGAAAGGATTGTTCCCTGCCACTCGCTTTTATTGTTTGTTCCTGCTGACGTTGTATCGTTTTTCATCTGATCCGGGTAAAGTCGGCCCAGGGCCTGGATGCCGCCACAGTTGTGTAGGTGGGTTTGGGATGCCGACATTGTTTCGGATGAACCTGGCCCGCTGGCGACACGATCTTCGGATGGTTTTGCCCCCTCGAAGTGTGAAGTCCGATCGGCCCGATTCAACTTCCTAAGATGACCACGCATCCGGCATCCCATCACGTCCCCCGCATCGTTGTGCGGCGCTCTCCGATCCATGGCCGCGGCGTATTTGCTCGTCGCGACCTGGCCGCTGGTGAAATGCTCCTCGAATACGTCGGTGAGCGTATCGATTGGGAGGTCGCCATTAACAGACCACCAGCCGATCCCGCCAATCCGGATCACACCTTCTTCTTCGATCTCGGCGATGGGCGCGTCATCGATGGCGCGGCAGCGGGCAACTCGTCGCGTTGGATCAATCATTCGTGCGCGCCGAATTGCGAGGCAGAAGATCGAGGCGGCCGGATTTTTATTCGAGCGCTGCGTGCGATCGATGCAGGTGACGAAATTAGCATTGATTATGCGCTCGCGGTTGACGGGCGCGTGACGCGCTCGATGCGCGACCGATACGCGTGCCGTTGTGGCGCGTCGATATGCCGCGGCACCATGCTGGGCATTCGGAGGCGCCGTAAGCAGGCGCATGAGGGTAGCCTAGTCAATACGGCGCAAGGTGTGTGTTATCCGCCGTCTGCCGTGCCTCCAGACGCGGTCCGGTCAACGGTACGCATTCTGGAGCGGCCGGGATCCGACCGCCTCATCGTGTCGTGGCGGCAGGCCGGGCGGGGGTGTTACAGCGAGCAGCTTTGGACTGCTGAGCTGGCGAGTGCTGGCGGAATCTGCGTGGTGTCGGGACAGGCTTACGAACGTGGTGATGCCGTATTTCAGCCAACAGGTTCACCTGTACCGCTCAATCAGGCTGAGCGCATCTGCGCGGACAGTGTTGCGCACATTCCCATCGACGAGGCGGCGTGACGATGTCGTTGCCGACGAGTTTACCAAGTCAAACTAAACTTAAGGTTACACGGCCGTGATACCGTTGTTTTGTTCGCCCTTCACATGCGCGCTTCGCGGGCGATCCTGCATGCGGCAACGGGGATGATCTAGATATGGCTTGGACGGGTGGCCACGGTGCCGCGCTGACGGAGATCGGGAATCGGAGACGAGGCCGTTCCGGCCAGGAATCGCTTCAGCTGCTGCTCGGCGTCCATCACCTTGTAACGTGGCGCGACATTCAGTTGCCAATCATGCAGCACGAGCAGCCGTTCAAATGCCGACACGGCGTCCGCTGCGAGGATCCACTCATTCGACTCATCGGCATGAATGTGCGTGGCCTCGACCGCATGCTCGACTGCCTTGTAGCGTTCAACAGGTTCGTCCCCGTAGCCAGCCTGCTGCAGGAACCACGCGATATACGTGGTGCGTATCAGCTCGTTGAAAAGATACGCGTTCCCTTGGCCGTCCCGACAGGCCGCCAGCGCAAGATGATGTGACAAGGACTGTGTCTGCACCGCCGTTTTGTCCAGCGGCAACAACATGGTTTTTGTTAAGGTGCGTCGCGGCGCGGCGGGCCGTCCGCAGTTTTTCTTGGAACTCATCTTGCGTCACATCGACCTGCTGGAGAAACTTCTCGCTGGGTGAGGCTGTTGTCTCGATACCGATCAGGTATTCACGGCATCTTTGAATGCTTTGCCGGCGGTAAACTTGACCGTTTTTGCGGCAGCGATCGTGATGGCCTCCCCGGTAGCGGGATTGCGGCCGGTCCGCTCGGCGCGGGCACCCGTGGAGAAGGAGCCAAAACCGATCAATTGCACCGTATCACCGCGGGTGACTGCGTGCGTCACGGCCTCGAGAATGGCATCAACGGCGGCCCCAGTGCTGGCTTTGGTGTCGCCGGTGGCAGCCGAAACAGCGTCGATGAGTTCTTGCTTGTTCATTCGTGGATTCCTCAGTCATGTGCGCTAAAAGCGGGTTTGGCCATTACCCTATAACATCTACCGCAGGCAACGCAACTTCTGGATCTTTGTTGCAATTGTAATTTGCTCAACCGAGGTCAACCGGGGGAGAATTGCCCGAGTTGTACGCGCAGACATTACACGCATCGCTCGCCATGTACGAAGTGTCGCTATGCTGCGATCTGAATGGACGACGAGGAAGGGCCGGGACTGCTGACGCATGTAATGCGAGCAGTATGTTGGCGGCAAGTTGCCCCGAAAAGATGCCATCATGATTGCAGTGGCCAAACAGGCTTCGAAATCGCACCGCGACCGGCATGCTTTGCGAGCGCACGGTATCAATCAGCAGATTATTTACGATGACCAGTAAAATTCAGGCCCTGCACCAGCAGCTTGGCCACCTCAATTTGCTTCTTGATGAGGCACGGAAGAAGGAAAAGGCGGCAGTCCTCTCCGCGATTCGGGAGCAGGTGAAGGAGTACGGCATCACGGAGGTGGAATTGCTCCGTGCGGCCGGCTTTGTGAAAGACAAGCCCAAGCAGTTGCCAGCCAAATACTACGATCCTTCCTCTGGCAAATCGTGGACGGGACGCGGCGCGTGTCCGAAGTGGCTGGCTGGCAAAAACCTGGATGACTATCTGATCCGCCCGGCCGCAAAGCCTTGGTGGCCAGGGGAAAACTGATAGGCAAGACCAGTCTTTGCGCTCGCAAAGTGATCAATTGCGCGTATTCGGCAAAGCTGCTGCTACAGCGATTGGCCACTATGCCCCGAGGCCAATCGACGTAAACCAGTATCCTGTTGGCGCCCTCAATTGTGCGAGAATGCGTGCCGCTGCGGGTGTAGCTCAATGGTAGAGCAGAAGCCTTCCAAGCTTACGACGAGGGTTCGATTCCCTTCACCCGCTCCACCATGGGCCCGTAGCTCAGTTGGTTAGAGCAGTCGACTCATAATCGATTGGTCGCCGGTTCAAGTCCGGCCAGGCCCACCACACGAACCCGGATGGTGAACGCGGTAGACACTGCTGACCTAAAGTGCGACTTTAGAGGGCGGCGGGATGTAGGCGCAATCAGCCATTGTATGGCGCTATCGCGCAATGCGAATGGCGACCTGCTCGTTGTGACCACCTATCCGCGACGGGCAACTCTCCACGACGTCGAGCGACGCGACCACCATCGACCGGTGGCGACGAGAACTCCGCGGCAATGCGTCCGCGTCTGTTCGACGGCGGCCCCAACGACACGTTCGGCCGCGCGCGGGGGAGTTTCGCCTCCTCCGATACAAATACGAGCGTGACTCAGCCGCGGTCGACGCTGTACACCTCCGATTCCACGCGCCGGCCGGCGGTATTGCCGATGCGCTACGGCTTCAGAAGCGCGAAGTGGACTACAAGTATCCGTTCGCGCCGGCGTGCTATGCGGGTGCTCAATCTGTGTTGGGGGCGTCCATCACATCGACGCGCATGGCTCGACCGCCGATGGCCGTTCCACATTCCTCGACCTTATCGCGCTTGGACCTCATCCGATTCCGAACAGGATTCTGGGCAGGGGAGCAATGTAGGCTCACCGAGCTGCGCGCTCCTCATTTCATCGTTAAATATTCTGGTAAACTAAAAACATTCGCGAGAAATCGCCAAATAAACCACGCGATTGGAGATTGTATGGCGAGCAAGACGCTTCAGCGCCTGATGGAGGAGGCGCCGCGCGGACAACCGCTAGACACGGAAATGCTGAAGGATATGGGCGTCAGCCCGGCGCTCGCAACCTACATGGTCAAGGCGGGGTGGCTGCAGCGACTCTCCAAGGGGGCCTACCTGCTCACGGGGGATAGCCCGAGCCGGGAAGGAATCGTCGCGTACCTGAGTCGACGCGTGCCGGGCTTGCATGTCGGGGGCAAGACGGCGCTCGACTGGCAAGGCGGACGTCACAACATCGACCTTCGTGCGAAGACCATCTTATGGGCGCGGAAGCCCTATGAGATCTCGTCGTGGGTTGAGGAGCACATGCGCTACGCGTTCCAGACCACCCAGATCTTCGACGACGCGCTGCCGTATGAGGTGGGCCTCGAGCCACTGGCGAACGGGAATCCGCATGTGCTCGTTTCCGTTCCGGAGCGCGCACTGCTCGAACTCGCCAGTGATATTGGCAAAGGACAATCGATGGAGGAAGCGGTCAACCTGATGGCTTCGCTGAGAAACATTCGGCCTAGCGTCCTCGAGCAATTCATGACGCACTGCAAGCGCGTCAAGGTGCTTCGGCTGGTTCGGGATCTGGGGAGGAGCGGCGACTATTCCTGGGGGGCAGACCTGCAACGACACGTTGACCGGGTTGGCGCTGGGAAGCGGTGGTCCAACGTGAACAAAGACGGCGAGCGCCTTACGCTCAATCCAAAATGAACGATGCATACCTCGATACGATCCGGTCGCACCGCTTGATCGCACCCGACGTATTGCCGCTCACGCATGCTGCTCGCAGTGTTGCCCATTGACCTTTGATTGTGCGTCGGGACCTCTGTCTGGTCCTCTGGAAACAATGCGACGACGTAATTGAAGTCACACACAACGCGTGCCTCTTGGAACGACCTATATGTCGGACACTTTCGAACTGGTTGCCATCTCCTTGCCGCCCGACATCGCGCCGGAGGCGTTGCCGGCTGCGGTGAAGTCGATGGTTGCCGACTGCTGGCCCGGAATGAGTCGGGGACAACTCATTGCTCGCGCGCGTCGCCATGCCCTGCGACTCTCGCTACGTGCGCGCGAAGCCTGCGCCCCGGGTGAGATCGGGAGGTTCTGTCTGTGCCTGACAGCAGACGGCGAATCCGTGCGTCTCATCGCGCACCTGCGACGTGTCCCCCGTCGTCGCAAGCCGATGCGGTCCGGAAAACCCGTGAGAAACTCCAGTTCACCCCCACGGGATCCGCGTCAGACATCGCTGTTTTGATAACGATGCAGTGGTGAGTGCCGAGGCGGGAATACGTCGGCCGAATTCAGTGTGGTGCCCCGCAATCGAAGCTCACCATCTCAGCGAAAGTGTGCGCCGCCACGTCAATCGTTGGACACGAGTGCATCGGTCGAAATGCATCACTCCCTGGCCGAGCTCGATACAATCATCGAATCAGCATGGGGGATATAGCGATATGCGACAACGGACTTGCGCACCGGCCTGCCAGCGCCATCGGGATGCAGGCGCTAACGGATAACGTGGTGATGGGCGAGGAAAAACCACCGCGTGATGACTGGAACACTCTCACGCGTGATGAACTGCTGGCGGAACTGGTGCGTCTTCAGGCAGAAAACGCGAGGCTCGCCGCATTGTTGCCGTCACAGGTCCGATCGCCGGACAAACCCATACGGATCGCTCCGTGCGAGCCATCTGCGGCCGCCCGAAACCCGGACACGCCAATGCTGTCGCCGCAGCAGAAGGTGCAGCTCTTCCGGCGGTTGTTTCGCGGGCGCACCGATGTTTATCCGCTTCGTTGGGAGAGCCGGACCTCTGGCAAATCGGGCTATGCGCCGGCCTGCGCAAATGAATGGCGGGCAGGGATCTGTGAAAAACCCCGCATCCGATGCGCGGACTGCGGCCATCGCGTGCTGCTGCCGCTCGATGACCAGGTGATCTATGGGCATCTGGCCGGCGATCATACGGTGGGGCTTTATCCGCTGATGCCGGATGGCACTTGCTACCTGCTCGCCGTCGATTTTGATGAGGCAGATTGGCGCAGCGATGCGGCAGCCTTCCGCCAGTCATGCCGGGAGCTGGGAGTCCCGGTGTCGATTGAAATCTCCCGCTCAGGCCAAGGCGCGCACGCCTGGATTTTCTTTTCGTCGGCAATCGCTGCGCGCGACGCGCGACGCATGGGCTCAGCAATCATCAGCCACACCTGTGTCCAGACCCGGCAGCTCGAACTGTCGTCTTACGACCGGCTTTTTCCGAATCAGGATCTGCTGCCCAAAGGCGGTTTTGGCAACCTGATTGCGCTGCCGCTGCAGAAGCAGCCGCGCGAACATGGATACAGTGTGTTCGTCGACGACGATTTCCAGCCCTACGCTGACCAGTGGGGCTATCTGGCGTCCGTGCATGGGATGGACGGACGCGACATCGAGGGTGTGATCTTTCGCGCCACCGGTGGCGCGCACCCACTCGACGTTACGTTTATCACTGAGGAGGACCAGGCCGAACCGTGGAAGCCGCCATGCAGCCAGCCGAAGCGGTTGGCCGGAACGATGCCGGAGTCACTGACGCTGACATTCGCGAATCAGCTGTATCTCGAGAAGGCCTCGCTCCCGCAGGCGTTACTCAACCGTTTGATCCGGCTGGCGGCTTTCCAGAATCCGGAATACTACCGGGCTCAGGCGCGCGGCTTTAGTGTCTGGGATACGCCGCGCATCATCGGCCGCGCGGAGAATTGCCCGCGCCACATTGCGTTGCCGCGGGGCTGCCTCGACGACGTCATGACGCTGCTATGCGACAACGGCATCGCCTGCGATATTCGGGACGAGCGTTGCGCTGGCGAGCCGGTTACGGTTTCGTTCGCCGGCACCTTGCGCGATGACCAGCAGGCAGCGGTAGCCGACCTGTTGCAACACGATATTGGCATCCTGCATGCGCCAACGGCCTTCGGCAAAACCGTGACGGCAGCCGCAATGATCGCGCGGCGCGGCGTCAACACGCTCGTGCTTGTGCATCGCCGGGAGCTGCTCGACCAGTGGCGTGAGCGTCTGCAATCATTTCTTGCACTCGATCCGCGCATCGTCGGGACGATTGGCGGTGGCAAGTCAAAAGCAACGGGCCTGATCGACATCGCGATGCTGCAGTCGGTCGCGCCGAACGGTGCCCGCGGTGAGCTGTTGCGGTGCTACGGTCAAGTTATTGTCGATGAATGTCACCACGTCTCGGCCGACTCGTTTGAAGCCGTGCTCAAGGCTGTCAACGCGCGCTATGTGTTGGGCCTCACGGCGACGCCTGTCCGGCGTGATAGCCAGCAACCGGTGATGTTCATGCTATGTGGGCCGGTGCGCCATGTGGCACGATCACCGGCCAACGCGCCGCAGCTGCTTGAGGTTCTCCCGCAAAGGCTCACCGCTGAGGTGGAGGTCGCGGCCGACGCGCCGATCCAGGAGGTGTTTGCGCGTCTGGCGCAGGACGCGTCACGCACGGCCATGATCGCCGATGCAATCTGCGAGCAATACCGACAGGGACGAAATGTGCTGGTGCTGACCGAGCGAACGGACCATCTCGAGAGCCTGCATCAGGCACTGGAGGATGCGGTCCATCCGCTGTTCGTGCTGCATGGGCGCCTGGCCAGGAAGGCGCGCGAGGCGCAACTGACTGCGCTTGGCGCGCTGGCCGATGATGTGCCGCGCGTCGTGTTGGCGACCGGGAGGTTGGTGGGCGAGGGTTTCGACCATCCGGCGCTGGACACGCTTGTGCTGGCCATGCCGATCTCGTGGAAGGGGACTCTACAGCAGTATGCCGGGCGGCTGCATCGAGAGCACGTGGCCAAGACCGGCGTACGGGTGCTGGATTTTGTCGATGGGGGACATCCGGCGCTGCTGCGCATGTGGGAGAAGCGCCAGCGTGGCTACCGGGCAATGGGGTACCGTGTGCACGAATGCGGGGAAGCGCTCCAGCTGGTGCTCGGCGGAAATCCGACAGGCTTATAGTAAAAAGGCTGCATCGGTATTGCGTCCAAGTATCCGATGGACGAGCCCGTCGGTTCGCGTTGGCCTACCATCGACACGGTATCTTGTCCGGCCGCGTCGACGCTGTCGAGGGCGCGCCGCACCTGGCACGGGCAGGGCGCCGATGGTGCTTGGGCCGTGGCGGCTGAATTTTCTCCGCGGTGCGGAGAGAATGCTTGGCGTGCCGGTCTGGCGGTGGACTGTAGCGGGCTGATCGCGCGTCGCATCGTGTGTCCACGCTGCATGCCCGAACGCACCCGACAATTTTCCGTACAGCAGCGCGAGGAGGTAACAACCTATGGCTACTACCCGCTTTGAAGCGCGCGTCGAGACCGACGTGCTGGCCGTGATCCGCCGGGCGGCCGAGATCCAGGGGCGCACGATGTCGGACTTCGTCGTGTCCGCCGCGCACGAAGCCGCGCAACGCGCCATTTCCGACGCGGAAGTGATTCGCCTGTCGGTGGCGGATTCGGCGCGCTTCGCCGCGGCGATTCTGTCGCCCGCCCAGCCGACGGACGCATTGCAGCGTGCACTCGATCGTCACGACCAACTACTGCGTAACGAATAATCGGTCCGCAACTGACGGTGGCTGTGCTCGGCGAGGCCCATGATCGAACCGGTTTTGAATGTGGTACGCCGGCGCTTGACCGCTACTTGCGCGAGACGGTGACGCAGGACGTTCGGCGCCGCGTGGCCGCGTGCTTTGTGATGCTCGATCGCAACGTCGTCGTAGGCTACTACGCACGGTGTGCCGCCAGCATCGCCTCGGCCGATTTGCCCGTGAGGTGGCGTGCAAGTTGCTCTGCTATCCTGCGATCCCGGCGGTGCGCATGGGTCGGCTGGCCGTCGATCGCCGGTACCGGGGCAGGGGGCTGGGTGCGGCCTTGCTGGTCAATGCCCTGCGACGAGCCACCCGCTCGGAGATCCCGGCCGTCGGGTTGACCGTCGACGCGAAGGACGAGGGCGCCGCGGCGTTCTATGGACACTTCGGCTTCCAGTCCCTCACGCACGATCCGTTGGCATTGTTTCTGCCGTTGGCGACGGTGAAGTAGGCGGGGCCGCCGCCTCATGCGACGACGTCAAGTCGGCCGCAGCCGGTTTTCTGGCGCCGGGTTGGCGCGCCGTCAATCGCGCGATCCTGGCACAACACGCTGCCGGCGGTGGCCGCATCGCGCGGCTTGACGATCCATCAGCATCATCTAGGCTTGCTGATGGCTTTCCGTCAGGTATTTCGTCGGTATCGGGACGCGCGCCGGCAGGGCCAATCCACCATCAAGGAGAGCGCATCATGCGCCGCATCAAGAGGGTCGTGCTCGGCTGGCTGACGGCCGCCATGCTAATCGGGCTCGTCGCACCGGCGGGCGCCGAGGAGTTCCAGTTCCAGTGCACTTCCGACCAGTGTCTGGTTACTCAATGTTGGGGGTTCTTGTGCTTCTGGGGCGGTTAGTGGCGTCGTGACGGCATCGAGCCGACACGCGAACCCGACTGCGGCTGTGTTTTTTGTGGGCCGGCGGAGGGACAAGGACTACGAAATGCCCCGTCTGATAACTCCTCTTATCAGAGTGATTTTTCATTCCCCGATTGGGTCGATTCCACCGCACCTGAACCCGGTCGCAGCGAGTTCGGTCCGAGGTCGTTAGCTTCGGTTTCCACGCATGCCCTCCTTATCGACCGGCCACTTGAATGTGCCTCGGTGATGCCTAATGTGTGCTATAAGTGTCTATAACTAGTGCATAAAAGGAGCGCGACACCATGAACACCCTCGCGACCCCCCGCCCAGCGGCCTCTGCAGCGACGCCCGCCGGCGCCGCACCCGCCAGCTTCGAGGCCTTTCTCAGCTCACTGCGGGAACCCGACACGGCCGCCCCCGTGCTGTCGGCCCGACGCTATGTGGCGGCCCTGAACATCGACCTGCAGACCCTGGCCGACCAGGCGCATGTTCACCGCAACACCGTGGCGCGGGCCCCGGAGTCGGCGTCGGTTCAGCACTTCCTGCGCGAGGCGATCCGCGTGATTCGCGCCGCGACCGACCTGTCCGGTGACGTGCACCGCGCGTTGTTCTGGTACCGCAACGAGCCGCTGGCCGTGTTCGATTACCAGACGGCCGAAACGCTGGTTTCCGCGGGCCGGGCCGAGGACGTGCTGCGCTACGTCGTCTCGCTGGAAGCGGGCGCGGCCGGATGATCCTCAAGCCACTGCAAGACGTCGTCGCGTACCGGATGCACCAGCCCAAGTGGGCGGTCGCGCCCACCAGCGGCGCCGGGGCCGCGAAGGCAGGCGGGCGGGCGAACCGGATCGGCACGCCGGCGCTGTACCTGGCGCTCGAAGTGGCCACCGCGGTGGCCGAGTACCAGCAGCTGTCGCCGCCGCTGCCGCCAGGCACGCTCGTGAGCTATCGCGTGACGGCCGCGCCCGTGGTTGATTTCACGGCGGGCTATCGCGGCGACCACTGGTCGCCATTGTGGGAGTCGTTCTTCTGCGACTGGCGCCGGCACTGGTTCAACGAGCGGATCGAGCCGCCCAGCTGGGTGCTGGGCGATGAGGTAATCGCCGCCGGCGCCAAGGGCATCCTGTTTTCGTCAACGCAGGCGGCCGGCGGCACGAACCTGGTGCTGTTCGTTGACCAACTGGACGCCGCCGATCGCCTGGAGGTCATCGATCCAGCGGGCGCCTTGCCGCGCGACCAAGCCTCGTGGGGCGAGTCCCCGGGCTGACCGGCGCGCCGGTCGCGATCCCGCACCCTACCGATCACAGAGGGGAAACCATGCAGTACGACGTCGAAGCAGAATTTGAGCGGCTCCAGGCCGAGGTGACGGACTTGGAGACCACGCATCCCGACCAAGTGGTCCATGACCGGTTGTTGGAATCGAAGGATTTAGTGGAGATTTGAAATGGCTAAGGCACGATTCAGAAGCGATGCGTCGGAAGCAATTCATAGCGCTGCTTCCGGCTTGTATCGTGCGAAGGTCATCGACAAGAAGACGATGCGTGAGTACGACGATCTGTGCATCGAAAAGGCGCCGGAGTTTGATGCGAAAGAAATTGCTCGTATCCGGAAGGGTGTGAACGTCAGTCAAGGCGTGTTCGCTGTGTATCTCAACACCACGGTGTCCACCGTGCGTCAGTGGGAACAGGGCGATAAGAAACCCAGCGGTATCGCCGCGCGTATGCTCCAGCTTGTGGAGAAGAATGGCCTCGGGATTTTCGGCTGACGATGGTGCGCGCTGCGTGACGCAACGACGACACCCCTTGTCCGCGTCACACCGGATGTCGTGTTCTCGGCCGCCGTTTTTCCCCGTGGCCCGCTTCCGCCGGGCGGGCTTCGAAGTAAGCCGGCCGGAAGCCAAATCTCTGCGGATCTGCATCGCGCCGATCCGTGCCCGTGGAGGCGAATTCGATTCGCTGGAAGATCTCCGTCGCAAGAACCGAGCCGACCTTTTGAGGGACCCGGAACTCGATGACGATCCCTACGCGTAAAGCACGGGCCATAGTTTCCAAGTAGCGCTACCCGATCGATTCGAGCAGCGTTTTTTCGCGTCTGTCGGCACCAGACTCGAGGAAGTCGGTCATCTCAGCACGACACTCCGGAAAAACCTTGGCAACGTGGTTAGCTTGGGCAACTGTAAGACGCATGGGGAAATTACTCACTGGAAACGGACGGCGCGAGAGACGAACTCGATGATGCCGATACGCTATCACATCGCATACCTTGACAAGCTGAGAAGGTGCCACGAAATACTCGTCGTCTAGATGTGTTCCCCGGGCGCTTACAATTGATCCAGGCAACGTGGGATGAAGTAGCTTTCGAAGCTGCGGGACCGGCCTGATCGAACTTGGACTCGATGTCTACCACCCGGGCGATTGCGAGCATCCTTATCGATCCGGTCCGAGGTCATGTACCACATCTACATCGGCTATAAGAACATAGGCGGAAAACTTGATTCGTCGCGACGAGCCGGGATTGAGATCTCAACCTCCTGTCAGAGTTGCCAGCTTGCTCACATACCGTCGCTAGGGATGTAATTTGACCGCGCGGCTGGCTAAGCGTGATACGGGCGACGACGCATCGCCAAGCTTGAAATTGGCGTAATCAATTCCGCTTTTCAAAGCCTCTCTAAAGCTCGACTTAGCGACGCGGCCATTGCTGCATCAATCGGGACCGTGATCTCGCGGATCGCTGAAATCGATGTGCTTCCGGATGCCCTGGAGCCCCAACATGCACGACACAACGCATCGTTATGACGTCATCGTTGTCGGTGGAGGGCCCATGGGCCTATCGACCGCCTACCATCTCAGCAAGCGCAAGGCCAGGACGCTGGTGCTCGAGCAGTTCACCTTCGTGAACCAGCTCGGCAGCTCGGCTGGCGTGTCGCGCCAGTTCCGCATCCCCTATCCCGACGCCTACATGGTCAAGCTGGTCAAGCAGTCGATCCCCTATTGGGACGAGTTGCAAGGCTTGACGCCGCTGCCGCTCATGGACACGGTCGGCACCTTGTGGTTCGGCGATCCGTCAGTCAAGTCGACAGAGGGCAATATCCCCGCCGCCGAGCAAGCGCTGAAGGCCGAAGGGGTTGCCTATGAAACGCTGGATGCGCGCGAATTGGAGCGGCGTTTTCACTTTCGCAATCTGCCGTCGACGTATACGGGACTATTTCAGGCCCGGGGCGCCAGCATCGATCTCGTGGCCACGCAGCGGACGCTGCTCGACTGGAATCAGCGCTCTCCGTTCGTGCAGCTGTTGCAGGAGGCGCCGGTCATCGGCATCGAGCATCGGCAAGGCGTCTTTGAAGTGAAGACTCCGCTCGGGACCTTCAGTGCCGAAAAGCTGGTGCTGACGCCGGGCCCCTATGCCGACGACGTGTTCAAGCTGCTGGGGTTCCGTATCGCGGCGACCTACTGGAATATGGCCTCGGCCTACTACCGCAAGACGCGGCCGGATATCCAGTACCCCACCTGGTTCGTTTTCCAGAATCCGGTGGGCGACAACGGCAATCAGTTCTACGGCTTCCCGGAGGTAGCCTGGAATTACCCGGGCTATATCCGTGTCGCCTCCGATTTCGTCCTTGCGCCGCTGACGTCCCCCGATCAGCGCACGCCCATTCCGAATCCTCAGGAGCTCGCGTTCACGGCCGAGTGGGTCGGCGAGCATATGGAGGGTCTCGAGCCGGTTCCGCGCTTCACGTCGACCTGCCTCGTTGCACTCAGCAAGATCGAGAACAAGGAATTGCTGATCGACTTCGCGCCCGACCATGTGCCGAACCACCGCGACATCGTCATCTATGCGACCGGCTGGGCCGGAAAGTTCGTTCCGCTGCTAGGCGAAATTCTTTGCCAGTTGACCCTGGACGGTCATACCCCATTCGACATCTCGCACTTCTCCACCGGCAGCCGCTATTTCAACAAGCTGGCCTGAGCGCAGGCCGCGCATCTACGGGAGCAGGACACCATGGCAAGCAAGACCTATTCGATCTTCGGGTGTGGTGCGGCCGGCCTATATACGGCCTGGCGACTGTTGAATGGCCAGACGCGAGCGGGGGGCGATCCGGATCGGCAGTTGCAGGAGGGCGACGTGCTGGAACTCTTCGACTGGGGCAAGTACGATTTTTCGGAGGAGTTTCGGGGCACCCGTGCACCCGGTGCTCGGGTCTGCACCTGGCATTACCAGAACAATCCCGACAATTCGTACCTCGAATTGGGTGGCATGCGCTATTCGCAATGGAACGGTAAAAACGACGGTAAGGCGCAGGGCCATCGGCTCGTCACGACGGTGATCGCCAAGCTCGGGCTCGACCGCTATGCCGTGCCTTTCAACGAATCGAGCAATCCCCTCTACTACCTGCGCTCCAGGAATCTCTATCAAAACGATATTTCTTCGCGCACGCCAGCGCCGTACGCGGCCAACAACTATGGTGCCGCGACCACGCCCGACCAGGGCTTCGCCGTCGTCGAAGCGTTGTCGGTCACGAGCACCAGTGGTCCGAGCACACGCAAGCAGTGGGACGCGTTTTATCAGCATGGCCGCATCACGGCCGAACTGCCGTCGAGCTCCATCTTCCAGAAAGGCGATTTGCTCAAGGACATCGGCTATTGGAACCTGATGTACGACCAGCTCGGCTCGGAAGGCTATCAGTATGCCGCGGACGGCAACGGATACTCGTCCAACGTGATCAACTGGAATGCCGCGGTCGCCTTCGAGGCGAACAACGAATTCACGCCGGGCAATCAGTACATGACGCTGACGACCGGCTACTCGGGCATGTTTCACGCATTGTTTGCGGCCATTGAGCAGTTGGCGAGGCAGCGAGGCGTCACGCTTCAGTATTACCCGAACCAGCGGCTGCGCTCCATCCATGTCGAGAACGGCGTCGTCCATTACACGATCGCGAAGCGGGAAGATCCCTACCGGGAGGCTGCCCGTCAGACCACGGCGGCCGCCTGGCTGGCCATGCCGCGCGCGGCGCTCGAACAGGTTGCCCAGGGCTCCCGCTATGACGATCGGGGCGGACTGGACGTCCTGAACGACCAGAAGGTCAAGCTCTATCTCGAGTCGGCCATCATGCAGCCGTCTTACAAGGTCGGCATGTTCTTCGAGAAGGAATGGTGGTTGGACCCGGTTACGCCCTATCCGCCAAAGATCAACGGCTATGAAGTAACGGATGCCGTGATCGCGTCGCTCAAGGAGCAGGATTTTCCGCCAGTGTTCGTGCAGGCGATGTCCGGTTCGGACACGATCCTGAATGTCCAGTTCGCGAGCGCCGACGAGCTGGTCAAGGCAGTGGAAGAAGCTGCCGGCGAGCGGATGACCGTCAAACAGGAAACGTTGCTGCTCGCCGTCGCAAAGCGCAACACCATGGGACCGAGCGTGACCGACACGCCGATCCGCATGGTGGTCTACTTCGGCAATAACGCGGCTGACAAGGATGCAAAGCCGGTCTACGGCCTGCTGGCTTCCTACGACGACGAAACCTTCACTACGTTTTGGCGCGAGTTGGAGCTCGGGCCGAACGAAGAGCGGCAAGTGCCGACCGCCGACGATATCCAACCCCTGATCGGGCCGCGCAAGGTGCCCGACAGAATGGTCAAGATGTTGCGAAAGCAGCTGGCGGAATTGCACTTTGGGCCGAATTCTGACTTTGCGAACGTGCCCGAGCCGCTCGAGGCGGCCTATGTCGACTGGTCGCTGCCGCCGTTCCGTGCGGGCTACCATGCGTGGGCCGCGCACTACGACGTTGCCGACGTCCAGCAAAAAATACGCAAGCCGTCGCAGCTGATTGACGGCAAGGATGCGCCCATCTTTATCGTCGGGGAATGCTACTCAAACGATCAGGCTTGGGTGGAAGGCGCCTATTGCACGGCGGAATCGGTGCTCAACGATTTCTTCGACATTGAGCCGTTGATTGATGATTCGGAATACCCGTTCATCTGCCAGCCACGCTGATTGTTCGGCGCATGCGGTCGCAGTTGAACGTGGCGCGGATCTCTACGGAGAGCTGGAGCCGCGAAAAGCGAGCGGGAGGGGCGGTGACGCGCCCGCTCGAACGACCGCGCGGCCAGTCGAAAGACGGTTGGCGCGCATCAATACTGAAATACCAGCCATTCCCTGTCGTTCTGCACGACCCTCTTTTTCAGACGTAGTTAATAAGGAAATAAGGAGCGGCAATGCAATCTCTCAGACTGTGGCGGCATCTCGCGCCCGGCGGTTCATCCCTGAAGGGGCTTGCGCTTGGCGAGCCGGTCGCCGAAGACACTTCCATCGAGCCTCTGCTCAAGCATGAGCTGTCGACGCGCGACTACGTCACCTATCTGCTGTCCATCGACGCGGAAATCGAACATTGCCTGATGGTGCAGTATCTGTACGCCGGCTATTCGCTGGGCGGGCCGCAGGTGCCGGAGGCGTTTCGCGACACGGTCCGCAATTGGCAGGAAACCATCCTCGGCATCGCCAAGGAGGAGATGGGCCACCTGATCACGGTGCAGAACGTGCTGCGTCTGATCGGCTCGCCCTTGCATTTCGAGCGTGACGATTACCCGTGGGATACGCCGTTCTATCCGTTCCCTTTCATGCTCGAACCGCTGACGCTCGATTCGCTCGCGAAATACGTCTATACGGAGGCGCCGCTCGATTGGGACGGCGGCGAGCTGGGCAAGGATATCCGCCGGCGCGTCGGCGAGCAGGCATCCAATCCTCATCAGGTCGCCGAGCTGTTTCATACGCTGATTCCGCTCGTCAGGGACCACCTGCCCGATGATGTCTTCCAGGCCGACACCTACCGCTGCCAGGCGGATTTCGCCGAATGGGGACGCGGGTATAAGGGCGGCCACAGGGGCGGCGGCGGTCGCTCTCTAGGCGGAACGCCGGACGTGCTCGTGATGCCCGCCACCTCGCGCGACGACGCGGTGGACGCGCTGGAAAAGATCTCCAAGCAGGGGGAGGCGCCCCACGGCAAGGATCCCTCGCATTTCGTGCGCTTTTTGCGGATCTATGTCGAGATGCTTGCGGTCCTCGAAGGCGAGCTGTGCGGCGTTGACATCTGGCTTGCCGCACGCCCCGACGACTTTCTCGAAGAAGCCTGGACGGAAGCCTATCCGGCAGCGGTGGCCGAGCTGCACGCGGCGAAGGTAGACGACATTTGGCGGCCTTCGCGGCCCGTCGCGGTGAATCCCTACGTGTCGCTCGACCCCGAGCTCGAGCCGGAGCAGGGCGGCGCACCCGTGACGCCCATCACCGAGCCTGTAACCCAGCTGTGGGCGTCGCTGTTCAACCTGCGCTACCGCATGCTGCTGCAGTACCTGATCCATAGCTTCACGCTCTACGGGGGGCTCAATGCGGCCGGGCAGTTCACGCCGCGCGGCACGATCGTCAATGCGGCGTTCGGCGAGATGTACAACCTGCGCGCGCTCTCGGAGATCCTGATGCAGTCGCGCGTGTCGATTGAGCCGGACGCGTCGCTCGCGGGGCCGCCGTTCCAGATGCCCTATACGCTCAACAGCCCGTTCGGTGAGGCAAACCGCTGGCGCGGGCACCTCGATCTGCTCGCGGCCTCGGAGAACCTCGTGGCGGCCTTGCTGGCCAAGACCGATGCCGCGCGCCATCCGTATTTGCTCAGTCTGCGCGAAGCCGACCGGAACCTGGCCGCCGTCGCCAGGCGCATCCTGTCCGGCGACGTCGACCTGGCGCTACTCTAGGAGCCGCACATGCCGATACTGGAACTCCGGATTTTGCCGCCCATTGCGGTCGGCAGGCTGGGCGCTGCGGCGACGCCGCTGGAAGCTTTCGACCTCGTCGTCGATCCCGACAACCCGCTCGACTTTCGACGCATCGTGCCGTGCACCACGCTGGAGGTGGATCCCGAAAGCGGCGAGATCGTGAATGCCTATGTGCCCGACACGATTCGCTTCAAGGACGAGAACAAGAAGGTGCGGCCTGTCGCGCCTTTTCTCGAAGTGTTTGCGCGCACGAGCGAGGCGCCCCATACGCTGCAGCCGCTCACGCTGCAATTGCTCGCGGCGGAACAACTCGATCTCGACGCCCTGCATTGGGATATCCATCTGGGCAACATCAAGATCTACCGCCGCACCAACGACGCGAACGACAAGATCCACGCGAACCTGACCGGCCTCAAGGATCACAAGCGGCACGCGATGCAAGGCCATTGCGAGCACTTTCGCCCGGGGCGGTATCTTCCGCTCGGCCACGTCCAGTTCGTCAAGCCGACGGCGCAGTTCCCCGAGATCCGCCTGCGCTACACCCCTGCCGCTGGTATCGTGTACGGCACGCGGCTGGTGCGCCGCACCTCGGACAAGGAACGCGAAGACGAGCTGAAGCTCGATCCCGTTATCGATCGCGACGATCTCCTGCTCTACGCCGAGACGCCGGGCAAGTGGCTCGGCTTCAGGGAGGCGGGCGGCCCCACGAAGGAGCATCCCGCGCCGACCAACCCCGCGCAGATTTTTGCCGGATACGCCGACAAGGATGGCAATCAAGTCAGCTGGGGCTATCTCGACGACGAATGCGATGGCTACGTGCAAGTCGTGCTGACGAGGAGGGGCGGCTCCACGCTGCGTGCGCACGGCTATATCGGCGCCGGGCCGCCGGCCTATGCGCCCGATACCATGCCGGTGCGCGTGGTGTCTGACGAGATGGAGCAGATTCTCCACGGTATCCACGTCCCGGAAGAGAGCGTATCGATCGACGAAGCCACGGAGATCGTCCTGCGTGCGCTCGAAACGATCCGCCTCATGAACACCGCCGTCATGAACGGCAACCCGGTCAACGGAAGGCTCAACGTCGCGAGCACGATGGTGCGGCAGAACACGGCCGACTTCGAGCGCTATTACGAGCCGATTGCCGCCGAATCGATCGTCGACAATCTCGCGCTGCGTGCGTTGCACGAGCGCGTGTTCAGCACGCTGGCGGCGGGTGGCGCGCCGTGGTTCGCCAAGCTGCTGCGCCAGCCCGAGGACATCGGCGACCTGACCGCCGAGGGCTTGCGCAAGATGCCGGCCCTGATGCGCGGGGCGGATGGCCGTAGCCTGACGCTTACGCGCCGCCACATCAACCTTGTGATCAAGGCGGCGCGAGACGCGATGTTCGGACAACCTGATCCGAAGGGAGACAAGCATGTCGGCTAACGATCCGAACGTTCCGAAAGACCACGAGCAGCCCGGCAACGGGGAGATCCGCGCGTCCAACCTGACCGCGCAGATTCACCATCGCGGCGTGGGCAACCCGGCCTCGATGCTGCCGCGCACGGCGATTTCGAATTGCTTCCCGGGCCTGGAGTTCGATTTCCGCAATCTCTGGCGGCGCGCATTCGTCGGCATCACGCTGGTCGAGAACAACAACTACATCGTCGATGCGGAGCCGGGCTACGAGCATCTCAAGTCGCGCCGCCTGCTGAGCTTCGACGGCCACAAGGTCGGCACGATGGTCCTCACGAAAGGGCCGGTGCTGCCTGACGGGGATCCTGTCACGCTGGCGAGCAAGCCCAATCCCCATGCGGTGTCGTTCATGGAGTGGTCGAACTCCATCGCCCGCATCGTGCATTTGCAGGGCCAGTCGGTCGAATGCGAATTCACGGCTCACGAGAACGCCCTGGAAGAGGTGTACTACGACCAAGGCAAAACCGAGACCCTGAAGGCGACGCTGACGCTGAGGCGCTTTTTCGAGGGCGACACCGCTAGCTTCAACCTCGAGATGCTGAAGCCGGGCGAGCTTACGCAAGGCCTCTGCGCGCCCTGGCAGAACGACTATCGCGAATGCGCGTGCTACTACTGGGCCGCGTCGCGACCCGACTTCGTCAATGTCGAGCCGGGCGACGACGGGCTGGCGCGCGGCGACATGTGGCTCTCCAAGCGCCGCACGGGCACGTACGTGCCGGACAATCGCGTCGACACGCGGCTGTGGTCCTACGACGATCTGTTCCGTTCCTGGCAGGAAGATCTGCAGTTCGTGATCCGCGGCAAGGATGCCGATGAAACCTGACCGCGCTGTTGAGCCGCTCGCGCCGCTGGCGTCGGCGATGGCGGCGCGCATTGTAGAGGCGTCGCGCCCGCGGCATCCCGGGATCCACGTGGTCGAGGATGCGGAGGGCGCGCAACTGTTGCTCGTGAACGGAAGCCGCCTGTTTCATGTGCCGCACGATCTGCATGACGCGTTTCAGGCGGCGCTCGAGGACGGGGATGCGCAGGCCGTCGCCTCGCTGGTCGCGAGCCGCGGGCTCGACATGCGCCCGGCGATCGACGACGAGCCTTTGACCGAGATGCCGGTGCACGCGTTGTCGCTTGCCGTCGCGCAGAAATGCAATCTCGGCTGCACCTATTGCTACGCCCAGCAAGGGGAATTTGGCGGCAAGGCGAAGAACATGCCGCTCGAAACCGCGCTTGCGGCAGTCGACCTGCTGATCGAGCAGGCGAGCGAGGGCGGCAAGATCAATCTTGCATTCATGGGCGGTGAGCCGCTCGCCAATCGCGCGGTGCTGCGCGCGGCGACTGTCCACGCGAGGGAGCGCGCCGATGCCCGCGGAATCCGATGCCAATTTTCGGTGACGACGAACGGCAGTCTGCTGCAGGAAGACGACGGGGCGTTCTTCGAAGAGCACGGCTTCGCTGTCACGGTCAGCCTCGACGGCCCCGCGCCCGTGCATGACCGCTTGCGTCCGTTCAAGGGCGGCATGGGCTCGTTCGATCACATCGTCGAGCGCGTGACGCCGTTGCTTGCACGCCAGCGGCGCATGCAGGTCTCGGCGCGCGTGACCGTCACGCCGTTCAATCTCGACTTGCCGAGCACGCTCGATACTTTCGTCGACATGGGGTTCCACAGCGTCGGCTTCTCGCCGCTGCTGCGCGCTTCGAACGGCCGCGCGGAAATGGGCCCGGACGATATGGCAGACATGCTGCAAGGGATGATCGCCTGCGGGCTCGCGTTCGAGCAAAAGGTCATGCGCGGCGAGCGCTACCCGTTCTCGAACATGCAGAACGCGCTGCGCGAAATCCAGCGCGGCACGCATCGGCCGTATCCGTGCGGCGCAGGGGCGGGGTATTTCGGCGTCTCCGCCGATGGCGAGCTGGCGGCGTGTCACCGCTTCGTCGGCGACGAGGCCGGCGTCATGGGCCATCTCTCCACGGGCGTCGATCAGGCGCGCCAGACGATTTGGCTCGCCGAGCGTCACGTGCACAAGCAACAGCCCTGCAATGCATGCTGGGCGCGCTATCTTTGCGGCGGCGGATGCCATCACGAGGTCCTCGAGCGCGGACGCAGCGCCTGCGATTACATCCGCGGCTGGCTGCACTATGCAATCGGCGCGCACGGCAGGCTCGCGCGCTATGCGCCGGCCTGGTTTGCCGGTTCGCCTGGCGCGTCGTCCAGTAGTGCGGGAACGGCGTGAATCGCACGTTCGACATGCTCGTGACCGGCGCCGGTCCCGCTGGCCTGTGCGTGGCGCTTCGCTTGAACCATCTCGGGCATCGCGTGCTGCTCGTCGAGCGAAGCCCGCTATGGCCTCGTCCGCAGATCGGGGAAGCGCTGACGCCGGGTGTCAGAAACATCATCGGCTACCTCGACGCGGACGAGGTGCTCGAATCCGTTCCCATCCTCGCAGGCAAGCCTACGAGCGTACGTTGGACGAGCGAATCGATCGAGACGGTGGCGCACGACGGCGCCGTCGTGGAGCGTGCCACATTCGATGCGGCGCTGCTGCGCTTGGCCGTGGCGCGCGGCGTGGAAGTGCTGCGGCCGGCGAGCCTCGCGCAAGTCGACGGAGCGCCCGGTGCCTGGCGTGTGCAGATCGCTACGCCCGACGGGCTGCGGAACGTCGAGGCGCACGTGCTGCTCGATGCCCAGGGCCGGCAGAGCCGGCGCGAGCCGCAGCGCTTGCACGCGCGTCGGCTGTCCACGGTATGGGCCGAAGCCACGATGGAAACGCGGGCTGCGCATGCCGATGCCGCCACGCGCGTGGAAGCGCTCGATGACGGATGGATGTGGGGCGCTGCGCTGCCGGGCGGCCGTTACCGCGTCATGTTCACGTTCGATCCTTCCGCGCGCGACGACGCGCTCGAACGCGAGCCGGAGTCTGTCTTGCGCAACGCCTGCACGCGAAGCGCGTTGTTCAAGGACATGGCAGGTTTGCCTTGGTGCGATTCGCCGCGCATGTGCGTATCGACGCCTTACGTCGACGCGCTCTCCTGGCAGGACGGACGCATCAAGCTCGGCGACGCGGCCTTCGCGCTCGACCCGATCTCGTCCTCGGGCGTCGAGAAGGCGATGCGCTTCTCGCTCCAGGCCGCTATCGCGGTCAACACGTGGTGCCGGGCAAGCGATGCCTCGGAGCGCGACCTGGCGCAGCGCTTTTACGAATCGCGCCTGATCGAAAGCGCGGCGCGTCACCTCGCATGGACCGCCGGGTACTACCGTCAGGCATGGTGCGCCGAATCGCCTTTCTGGCGCCTGCGCTCGACGCCCGCATTGACGTCCGATACGGTTGCGGCGTCCTCGCTCGGCGACGAAACCGCGGCGCGCGTAGACCTCATGACGCACGCGCTGCAAGACGAATTGGCGCACGTGCCGTCGAACCAGCCCGAGCCCAGCAAGCCCGCGCCTCCGTTGCCCTTGCACAGTCCGATCCGCTTCGCCCGCAATACCGGCATCGTCGTGGTGCCTTGCGCGACCGGCGACCGCGTCACCGCGCATCCCGCCTTGCAGCATCCGAGTCTTGATCGACCCGTCGCGTTCTGGAATGGCGTGGCGCTGTTTCCACTCCTCGACATGCTGACGCGGGCAACGCATCCGCTCGAGCTGATTGCGTTTCTCGGCAGATCGATGGAAGCGGCCAGGGCGCAACAGCTGCTCGAATGGCTGTGGAGCAAGCAAATGGTCGAGCCCGCTGTCTTCGGCGCGGGAATACCTAGGCGCCACAGGAACATTCGATGAGCAACGAACAAGCCGTTTACCAACGCATAGGGGAGTTTGCCGTCTCATTCCAATGGATTGAGAACAAGCTTCGGGAGATTGGATGGTTCATCCTCGATCCAGACCGCCTGAAATGGCCACCTCCCGATCTGAGAAACCTCACCAATGATAAGCTCGTTGACCGCGTTCACGAACTCTTCTTGCAGGCGCTACCAAAGTGCGAACTGCCTCAGGCACTAGAAGCTGATTTCAAAGACTCCTTTTCATCTTCCGTCGAACGACTGCATCAACTCAGAAGGGACCGAAACCGCATACTTCACTCCGCGTATATCGAGCTCAAGGCGGGCGGAGAGGTCCAAGGGATTCTTCGCTCTGGCGCGAGGTTTCAGGTCGATGAAGAAACGGGCGAGCCACTTTTTGATCAAGAGCTACTAACCGACAAGTCGTTCACTTCCGAAATGAAGGCTATGGCCGAGTTGGCACTGTTTCTCAATCGAGCCTATATGCAACTCATTCACCGGTATCCGAACGGTGGCGCCTAACCCTTCCATCGACAGGATCAGTCTCGGCAGCAACAGCGCGAACGACTGCTCGGCGCTGCTTTCCAACGGTTGCATCCCCGAGTTTCCAGCGGCCGAGCATATTGCCGAGCTCAGTGTTCACGACGGGCGAAACCCACGACGGTTGAGGGTGCTTGTGTAGATTTTAACGGCTGCGCTCACCAGCATTTGCCCGAAATCTGACATGGGCGTCCCCGGCCACTTGGGAGATGGCCGGTTGCGCTGTCGTGCGCGTGGCGCATCGAACCCCCTGCGGGGTTTCGCCCCTGTCGGGCTTCCATCGTTCCCTCGCTCCGCTCGGCTGACGCCTCCGGCCCGGCTTTCAGCTTCGGGCCTGCGCGCTTCGCTTGCCGTGCGGTCGGCGGTGGAAGGGGCCGTTGCCGCCGGCCCATTGGCCGCATGGTTGCCGGTCAGCGCGGCCCGCGTGTGGGGGAAGCGGTTCATGCCGCAGGTTTGCGCGGTCTTGACCGACGCACAGTGTCTCGGGGACGGTGTCCTATCTGTTCGGCTTGCTGATGCCGGGCACCATCATTCGAAGAGTCCGGGGTCGACCCGCGGCACCTCCCGCGCGAGCACAAGCAGTCGATTCGCCTGCGCACTGACGAAATCAGACACCTGGTGCACGACGTCGCGCTCGCCGCCCACGTAGACCTCAGAGGCCGCCAGCTCGGGCGCGAGCCGCAGGATGCCGCGAGCCATGACGCCTATCTCGCGAGCGAGCTGCGTGGGGCGCGTGCCCGTACGGCGCGCAAAGTCCGCAAGCGCGTAGGGCGTGACCTCTTCAGGCAGGAAGGCATCGCCATAGGCCATCGCCATGTCGCGCTCGACGTGCTCGCCATAAGCGTTGACGGACACGAGGTCGTACATCGGTGCCGGTACGAGTCCGGCGGGCCGCACGTGCATCGAGAGGTTCTTACCGTGGGCGTCGCTATTGCCGAGCAGCAGCTGGAGGATGGACCAGCGCAGCAGATAGGGCCGCGCACTCGCCGGCGTCACCATCTTGTCGAGCAGTGTAAAGAGGCGCTCAAAGCTCACCCCCTCGCGGATGTTCCGCACATCCGCGCCCGCACCCAGGTTGCGCTCATACTTGAAGGTCGACGGCAGGTCCAAGGCCTGACAGGCGTCGATGACGTGCGTTCTCAGCACGTGCTTCGCACGGCCCGGGGCGTCGGCATCCCATTGCACGATGCGGTCAAACCGCTCAATGAGCAGGATGGGCTCCGGCAGGCGACGAATCGACACAGGCGCAACAGGCAACTGCAGGCGCGCGAGCACATTCAGGCGTGCGGCCAGGGTCATGCAGAAGTGCTCGTTGGCCACCATGTACGGCATGTGCGGATTCCGGCTTTCGGGCTTTAGCAGATGCGTCGAGCTGAGCGAGCCGTCGGCAAGCGCGAGCTGCTCGCCCTCGACGAGGACCTGCAGCTTGTCCTGGTAGCCGGCCAAGGACAGGCGCACTTTGCCGTCCCAGACCGGAAACGGAATCGCATCGCGCTCACGGATACGCTGCCCTAGCTCTTCATTGGTGATGGGCCGACGCATTGGCTCGCCCATCTGCTCGTGGGCGATACGCGCCGCCTCGTCAGGCGTCGCATCCATTGCGAGGAAACTGAACGCTCCGACCGGCTCTTTACCCAGCAGGCGGACCAGTGCAAAGATGTTGTTCTTCGAGACCTGGTTGACGATCGACACGATGTCGAGCGCGCGGCCTTCGGGCAGCAGGTTTTCCAGAAAGCGCTGGACGGAACCGGGGCTATCCGGCGCGCGGTCGAGCGGGAGGGCGGGCGAAAGATAGTACGCCGCGGGATTGTTCTGCCACGCCGGGGCATACCCGAAGCCGTAGCGGTCCTCACGCGACTCGAAATTGAGAACCCCGACCGCGTCACCGTGCGTCGAAACGTGCAGAACGTGGTTCATACGTCGGTCTCCTTGTCTCCACGCGATGCCTCGGATGTCCGACCACCGTGCACCATCGGCAGCGCGGGTTGCAGACGAATCGCCTCCTCCTTGGTAGTGACCAGCAGGGTGAGCCCGAGCCCGAAAAGCACGCGCAGCAGCCGATCGACTCCGACCGGCCCGCCGTTCTCCAGCCGCGAAAACACGTTCGACGCTACGCCGCACGCGTGCGCGGCGTCGTCGATGCGAAGCGATAGCTCCAGCCGGCGGCTGCGCACCAGTTCGCCCAAGGCCTTGAGGTCCTGAATTTGAGGGCCCGGTCGCGGTCCGGGCGCCGAGAGGGTACGCGCCATAGTTTCTCGATTCGGAAATTATCCGGTCATACTCGAGCAATTACATGGTAATTTCCCGTTGGAGAAACAATAACCCAATCTGGGTCAATCGGTCAATAAATTCTCTATCGAGAAATTATCCTGCTGGGTTCAAGCGGCTGGTTGGGCGGCACGAATCCGGAGGGCGGTCGGCGGCACCTCGACGATTCTCCGTTGTGCCGCCTACCGCGACGCAGGGCCCGTGTGGCTTATTCCGTTTAGTCCGGCCGCGTTGCAGCGTGTTTGGCCAGGAAGGTCGCGATCCCGTGGGTACGCGGGATCGCTTCCGTGACCGCCTCATGCGAGACCGTCCCTGCGTCGAGTAGACGGGTCAGATCGTCTTCCCAACGCAGCAGGCGATGGGCGGTCAGGAACTCGTCCACCTCCGTGAACCCATTGAGCGCCCAGACGTCTTGCCCGTTCGCGATGTAGATGTCAGCGACCGATTCGATGCCGCCGCTCGTAGGAATGTCGACGATGGCCGAAATGGCGATGATACGGTTCAGCAGGCTTTCCTGCCCCGTGGCTCCACCGAAGCGGGCGGAAGCCATGAATACCTGTGAGAGGTCACTGCCGTAGTCCCACTGATAAGCAGCGCGTCCTTACTGACCTCAAGCAGCTGGTCGGTCCGGGTGTAGCTCGGGGGCGTAGATGATCCGTCGATACCCTTACGCGTAAGCGCTTTCGATCGACGGAAGGTACGGCAGCGCACGAATGGCTTCCGGCACATCCCAGTCCTTCGATGGGGTGGACCGGTGCCGGGGCATCACACGTGCCGCAGGACCCACATGCTCCGTCAACGAGAGCAACGCCGCCACGAGATGAATCGCTGCATGGTCCTCTATAGCGCCCGAGCCGAACAGAACAAGGCCGTTCGCGCGGGCCGCCAGAGAATGGGAATGTACGCGCGGCCACCGGTGGTTCTCTTTGCCAACACGATCCGACACGGCAATTGTGCAGCAGCCTGCTGCACAGTTGCCGTGGTTTCATCTATGCGCTTTGCTCCGACTCGGCCGCTTCAAAGCTGACTGTGTGGTGTACCACAGCAATGATAGATATCAAGCCCTTTAACACGAACATTCGATAATTTGATCTATGCGAAGTTTGATCTCGCGACGCTCTCGGACTTGCCGAGCGATGCGAGCAACGCATTCAATGCTTTATACGGGGACCGTGAATGACGCAATTTGGTATCAAGCTCCACGCAGTCAAAGCCTCACGACCGACTGCCGACGAAGATGAACCCGTTCTTACCTTGGATCGCCTTCGATACAATCAGGCGCGAGGAATCGAGACGAATTTCGTAACCGACAACAATCTGATGATCGAGGTTGATCGGGCCTGCGAGGTTGACCGTCCTGCGACAGACGCCACGCTCGCCGAGCTCAAACTGTTGGAGTGGGTCGATTTCCTGCGGCAATGTGATCGACAAGGCTTACGCTATGGGATGACTCCATTCTTCGCCTATTCGGAAATGCCGGCGCATCTAGCGCAGTCACGCGCCGCGCGACTTCACCGGTTTGCTCACAAATTCGGTTTGATTTGGCACGACGAGGAACCTGATCCAGATTTTTCTGGCTTGGGTCGAACCGACCTGACTTTCGAGGGTCTCGATGGCGACCAGCAAGCCATTCTGGCTTTATCGTTCAGCGCACTCCTGCTCATGCTCGTCGTCCATCGGGACGGTGCCGAATTCTCGTCACTAGGAAAATTTCGGAGATATCTCCGGGAGTACAAAAAGCTGATTGGCACTGTATCGTTGAGGGAGATTGCAATAGCACGCTATGTTTTTGCGACGCAATCGGAGTGTTCAGGGGCCCACGACCATGTGCGCAGTCGAATCGAAAAAAACTTCGCGCGCAGGGATGGAAAGAAGCCTCGACACGCAGAGGACATGTGCGCGATTGCGCTCAACGGGGCGTTTGATCTCCTCCTGTTCAATGCGATGAACATCGCAGATACCCAGGGGCTGAATGGTCATGGGCTAGACTGCTGGCTAGTCACGTTTGACGGCAAGTTGAAGGAGTACAACGATTTGTGCTTCAACGTGAGTGCTGGGACGGGGCAGGCAGGCTTGCTCACTAGCTTCACGACCCACGCGGAGGACTCCGACTACTGGCGGCAGACTAGCGGCGAGTTACAGACCTTTGCTATCGAAGGTAGCAAGCGCGTAGTCAGAAGCATGATGCAACGCGCGATGGGTATCGACGATAGCGACGAGATTGCTAGGAAAATCGCGGCCTTGCCAAGCAAGGCCCATTCAATCATCTCGCTCGCAAAAGCTGGCCTGGTGTGACAAGGAAAGCATGACGATCCCTGGTCCACGGTGAGGTAATCCATGCTGCCGGAGCCGCGGTCGAACCGGCCCACCTTAGGACGGTGGATTTTAAGTCCCATGCCTACAAAGTCCGGGGAGCCGCGCGAGCCAATGCATCGAACGCCACGCGTGCCGTTTGCCGCGTGTTCCCGCGACATGTTCGTCGGGGGTGCTGCGCTCGCGGATATGTCGCTCCGGATGAATGAAGTTGCGGTTGTCGCACAGCCCGCAGGCGAAGTTTTCGATGGCGTCGTCGTGGTAACCCGCAATGCGTGGTGCGGCGTGTGTCCGACATCGCGTTGCGCTGGGGATTCAACGACATGTCGCATTTCAGTCGCGCGTTTTGCGAACGGTTTGCGATATCGCCGCGCGCATGGCGCGAACTGCGGCGAACGGGTGAGCGGCTGCAGGGGTGAGGGTTGGCGGACGTTTGCCGTATCGGGCTTGATGCGGTGGAAAGCCACGTGACGCGCCCCGGCCTCCCGAGAATATCGATGCCATCGAGAAGAGGTTAATTGCCGTATTTTCTTGCCTATGGGGTCGATTATATGCAGAGACGCAATTTCATTAATTTGAATAAAACTTTTAAAGAGTCTATAGTATTGGTGGTTTATATGTTAATTGATGGTTCGATATTTGTACTGAATTAAATCGGGTGATGTGTGAGGTGGTATTAAAATCACGTTGGACGTGGCTGGTTTACCGAAAACAGCTCGAAGATATTGCCGAGTCCAGCAACAATCATTCTACTTAAACGGGGATCGATCTCTGTGCCGGAAGGAAAACAGAATAACCTGAATATCCCTGGCAGACTTCCTGCAGGTGGAATGCAGACCGCCGGAACCCGTCTGCCGTCGACCAGGCGCCGTTTCTCTCGCTTCCACATTTCGTACACGCGGGCTCATACGTCCGGGCGTCCCCCGCTGTTGCCGCTTCAGCACATACCTGACGGCCATCCGTCTTCCCGTTTCGAACACCTGTGATGGCTCGTCTCTTGCTTCTATCCGGATCTTGGCGGTCAAACGCCGGCGGTCGACATTCAGCCTTCGACTATCGCAGCGACACGCCTTCCAGTCGTGAAAGCAAATCGCAAAAATGCACCGAACCGGGCAGTCATGCAACGAGCTTTCAGGGCCAAGCCGGTAAGGACTTTACGAATCGCCGTCGATTCGAAAGCGCTCGCGGGCGTCCAAAATTTTTTCAAACCGACCTTGATATTTGATCGTCGGTCGCACATCATTCGTACCACAAGAAAAGACGGCTGCATTTTTTTGTTCAACCGCAATGAAACGGGGACCAAAATGGCGCTGGAAATCCTGAGTCAAAATGTGGTGTTGAACGGTGGCTCGACACCCTTTAACTTCAATAATCCCGTCACGCAGTTTCTTGCCGGAATCGCGTCGTTTCAGCTGTCGTTCGGCAGCAGCGACGACCACCACTTCGAGCAAATGAGCATTCTGCTCACGACGGGCAAGCCAAGCAGTCAGCAAATCACCGTCGGCGCGGCGGTCGTGCTCGACGACGCATCGGGGCATCCGATCGACAAGGAGGCGTCGTATGTCACGGTCTCGGTGATTGCGTGGACGGGCGCCCCCACATCGAAGGTGTTGCTGAGCCCGCCTTATGCGGTGGCCGATCACAACCAGAGCCCCGGAATCCTGCTCCCCGGCACGCCGAATCCGGTCCTGCAGGCCACGCTCGCCGGGTTCTACCTGAGCTACGGCAACACGGATCATCATGTGGAGACCGTAACCGTATCGGTCGGTGCATCGTCGCCGATCAACAATACCTCGTCGATCTCGGCGACCGCCGCGATGCACGACGCGTCCGGCAACGGTGCGGCGAATCCGACAGCGACCGGCTCGCTGATCGCGACGTCGATCAATGATCCCGGTTTCGTGGTCGTACCGTATCAGGCACAAGTCGGTACGGGCGAGACGTCGATCCCGATGGGCGCCACGATCACCAATGGGGTCAGCTTTCTGACCGGATTCCAGGCGCAATACCCGAACGCCGAGGATCACCACGTGCGCACCATCGGCGCCGGCCCGAACCAGACCCGTGTGGACCCGAGCAACCATTCGCATGCGCAGACCAGTGGCGTCTGGGCCTGGATGTCCGACGGGTCGAACAATCACCAGGACGACAAAAACAGCTACGCGAGCATCGTCGTAGTCGGTCTCGTCGGTTGACGGGCGGGGGCGCTCGCCCCCGTTTGCCCGCACGCGCCGCACCCGGCGCGCTCATCTCGCTCATCTCTCTCAAGGAGAGTGCCATGCCTGCGGATGCCACCAATTCGCAGATCCCGGCCATTCGTACGTTCCAGTTCGATTCGAGCAGCGTCGGGGATCTGAGCAGCAGCGTCAACTTGTTTCGCGGCGACATCAACTTCACGCAGACGCTGCTGTCGATGCCGGGACGTACCGCCGGTGACAATCTCGACCTCACGCTGTCACTGCTCTATCAAAGCAACGTGCACGAGGGCTCGATCACGTGGAACCGCGATGCGCCGACCGGCGCGCTCGGCCTTGGCTGGACCATGCCGGCGCCGACCATCGTGCTGAACGACGCGGGCTCGCTGATGCCGGCCACCCGCAGCTACTGCTACGTGAGCCAGAGCATCTCGACCGATCTCGCGCGCGAGCCGACGACGCCGTTCGTTTTCTCGATGAATGGCACGATCGCCGATTCGCTCGTCAACGGCGGCACGGTACCGGCCGCGGTCGTCGCCGCGTTCGGCGCGAACGGCCTCGTGCTGTCGCCGGCCTCGCGCGTATCGTCGACGGGTGCGTCCGCGTGGCAGCTCGCCGACGACGCCAATCAGCAGCTGTACGAACTGGCGCTCGACGGCGCGGCGCTCAACGTGTTCGACGGCGGCGAATCGTATCAGCTCGTCAACTACGAATTCTGGAAGATCCTTTACTACGCGTGCTACGAGCGCTGGGTGATCGTCAAGGACAACGGGCTCAGGCTGTCGTTCGGCGGCCTGAGCGCGAACGTGGGCAACTATGCGGCATCGGTGGGCAACAGTATCGAATGGGGCGTGCGGTGGGCGTCGGGGAACGGCACGTCGGGCGCACCGGTCGCGCTGTGGCAGGGCAGCAGCGGATCGACCGACGGCCAGTACCAGTACGCGCGCGCGTGGCATCTGAGCGCCGTGACGAACCCGTGGGGCGACGGCATCGCGTATCGCTACAACGACTGGCCGCGCACGAGCGCGGGGTTGCTGCCGAACGTCGAGCAACTCGTCGGTGCGGGCGGGCTACCTTACACCAAGGCCTGTTATCTGACCGGCATGACCGATGTGTTCGGCCGCGAGGTCGTGCTGCAGTATGGCGACAAGATGTGGGCCAACACGACGCCGCAGAGCCCGCGCGAATACGCGGATTCGCACAAGTCCGTGCCCGACACGCAGCCGAACGCGTATCAGGACCGCTACGAAACCTTGTATCTGCAACGTATCGCGGTAGCGGACGCCACCGGCGCACCGCTGTTCAGCTTCGCATTCGACTATCGGCCGTCGAGCCCGGCGGGTGGCGCCGGTAGTCCGGTCGCGAACGTCACGTCGCACACCGGCGAGCTGTTCGGCGACACCTGCAAGCGCTTCCTGACCGGCATCGTGCTCAGTAACGCGGCCGGCGAAAGCCTGCCCGGCCTCGCGTTCGACTATTACTTCGATGCGACGGCAACGGGCGCGAGCCCGGGCGCGCTCAAGTCGATCACGTACAGCGAAGGCGCGACGGCGACCTACGTTTACACGAAGCAGGCGCTCGACATCTGCGATCGCTCGCTTTCCGTGTCGCCGCCGACGGGCACGTTGTTCGCGGGGGCGACGCCGCGCGTGTTCTTCGGCAAAGGCTACGCGGTCGTGACCTGGTACGGGACGGCCAGCGGCGCACTGTCGGTCGAGGTGTACAGCTGGCTCGGCAGCTGGCGGAAGTGGCAGCCGACGTCCGACAGCGTGCTGTTCAGGAATACCACGGGCCTCGATCTGTCGTCGCTCGAGGTGGTCGCCTGCGAGGATTTTTTTGCGCTGTCGTTCGCGCCGGGCTCGGCCAGCAACAGCACGACCGTCTATATCTTCCAGGCTGACAACGCCCGTCCGGCCCAATGGATTCCGGCCACGATCAACGGCGTCGTGACCGGCTACAACACGCCGAGCCTCACGTATTCGAGCCCGAGCGGCAGCGTGTCGCTCACGGGCGGCGACACGTTCCTGATCGCGGCGACGACCGATGTGGTCCACGAGACCACGAGCTACGACCGCGTCACCTGGCGGTGGCCCGATGCCGCATGGACGGTCGAGCACTTCACGGTGCAGGCGCTGGCCCTGGCGGTCGCGTGCAACGAGTATTACCTGCTGCTCGACATGCAGGGCAACGTGTCGCTGTTCGCGCTCGACGCCTGCCTGAAGTGGGGCGCGGCAACCCGATCGCAGATCGGGAATTTTTCGGCGTCCAGCCCGTCGAGCGTGACGCTCAGCCCGTCCGATTCGTTCGTCGCGGTCAGCAACCTGCTCAGTACGAGCGACACGCAGATCTCCTATACGGTGACGATCGTCCAGTGGGACGCGCTGTATCGGCCCGTCTTGCCGATCAAAACTCACACGTTCGACGACCGGATCGACAGCGAGGATCCGGGCGTCCAACGCATCGCCGGCTCGATCGGCAACGAACTCGTCGCGGTGGCCGGGCATGTGCTGCGCTTCAACGGCAAGACCTGGCTCGAGAACAACACGCTGCAGGCGGAGAGCGCGCCGACCGGCCTCGAGCAGCGCTATGCCTATGGCCCGGACTATGCGCTGAGTATCCTCGCGTATCCGAACGGCGGCGGCGACACCACCGCGCAGGTGCTGTCGTTCGATCCGAACACCGATTTCGGCGCGTGGACACGCAAGCCGGCCACGCCCGCACAGACGCTGCCGATCGACTTCAGCGAAACGTCCAATTGGCCGTCGGGGGGCGGCACGGACTGGCTGACGCTCGGCCAGTACCTGTACTTCCGCGGCCACGCGTGCGAATGGGATGGCGTCGTCGGCCATACGCCGTGCGCGGATATCCAGTCGCGCGTCAACGAAGCGCTCGGCGGCGACGGCAATTACGTGCTGAATGCCGAAGCCGTGATCGACGAGGCGCCGCAGTTCCTCGCGTATTTCGTCAGCGACAGCACGTCGCCCGAAAGCGATCAGGCCGCGGCGACGCTGCTGCGCAACGGGCGCGTGTCGATCTCCGCGCAGGCCTTCGCGCAGGAGCGCATCTACACGGCCGACGAAGGCGACGTCGGCGCTGGCACGTATCCTGGCGGCGCCGGGATGTTCGTCGCGTATCCGGGCGCGGACGGCGATTTCGACAACGCGTCGCGGATCATCCTGCACAGCTACGCGGGCGACGCGGTCGAAGGCCGTCTCCACCACTACGCGGTGACGGGGCTGTCGATCGACAACGGGCTCGGGCAAACCAGCGCGACCTGTTTCGCGCCGGAGCCGGCAACCGCTGCGTGCGATCCGACCGGCCAGGTATTCAAGTACTACACGTCGATCGTCTATCCGGGCACTGGCGATCCGTCCCGGCCGCAGTTCGGGCGGACCGTGAACCGCTACCTGAACGGGCTGAACGTACGCGACGGCAGCGATTTCTACGACATGCTCGACGGACAGCTGCATCAGGTCGACACCTACGACACGACCGGCGCGCTGCTGGCGTCCACGACGACGCAGTGGAAGGTGTACGTCGCGCGCGCGGCGTCGCCGACCGATCCGGGCGCGGGCACGCTGAACCTGAAGGGCGGCTTCCTGTGCCGGACGACGCAGACCACGATCGAAGACGGCGTGACGAGCAGCCAGACGGCGCGCTACGTGGGCGATGGCTTCACCGCGCCGTTCTCCGGCAACGTCGTCGGCACCGACACCACGACGTACGGCGGCACCGGGCAGCTCGAGACGTTCAGAAACACGACCCTCTATGCGTACGAGATGAACGACCCGGCGCCGGCCGCCGCGTTGCTCGCGCAGCACCGGTTCGGCGATATCGCGCAGAGCGTCACGCACTGGCGCCGCGACGGCGGCGAAGCCGTCGTGTCCCAGGCGTCGGCGAGCACCTACGCGCTGTTCCCGTGCGTGTACGACGGCGTCGTGGTGCCGGCCCAGGCTGGGAAATTCATCCGCAGCGCCGACGGACGGGTGCCGTTTCCGTTCACCGGACGCGATGCGGGCGCCGCGCCGCAGGGCTGGCTGCCATCGACCGCGACGATCGCCTGCACGCCGTACGGTCAGCCGACGGAAACCCGCGATGCAATGGGCGTCGCGCAATCTACGCTGTACGGCACCGATTCCGCGTTCGCCGTCGCGCTGTTCACGAACGCGTCGGTCGCCCGCGGCGAGTGCGCGTATTACGGCTTCGAATCGTACGAGACGGGAAGCGGGTGGAACGTCAACGGCTGCCGCTCGGTGGTCGGCGACGCACACACGGGCACGACGAGCCTCGCGCTCGCGCCGAACGGCGAAGGCACGGTGTCGGTGCAGCTTTCGCCGGCCAATGTCGACGCCACCTATCTGCTCGGCTTCTGGTACAAGACGCCGGCCGGCTTCACGCCGGTGGCCGGCGCGGGTTTCACGGCGACGCTCAGCGTCGACGGCACGGCGGGTACGCCGCGCTTCGCGCCGTTCGCGGATTCCGGTGGCACGTGGGTCTACTGCACGCTGGGCATTCCGGTGACGGCGGGGCAGGGCAGCGTCACGCTCGCGGTGGCGGCGGCCAACGCGAGCAGCGACGTCGTGCTGCTCGACAACGTGTTCGTCACGCCGCTCGTCAGCAAGATGACGGTGCGCGTCTACGATCCGTCGTACCGGTTGCTGACCGCGACGCTCGATGCGGCCGGCACGACGATGCAGCGCCGCTACAACGCGTTCCAGCGGCTGACCGCGACGATCGGCACCGACCAGCAGGTGAAGACGATGTCGATCGCGTTCCTGTCGCGCGAGGGCAATGCCGGCGGCAGGTTCGATGCCGCCGCGCCGAACGCCGATCTGTCGGTGAGCCCCGATCTCGGTGGCACGCTCGAGACGTTCATCACCGGCGACGAGTGGCAGCAGCGCTGGGCGGCCAGCAACGTCGCGACGAACTGGCGCTGCTCGGGCGGCGCGCTGCAGCACACGGCGGCGGCAAACGACACGCTGACCTGGCAGGGCGGCAACTTCGGCGGTGCGTCGACCACCGCGTTCTATGTTGAGATCGCGGCACAGGGCACGCTCGCCGGTGCGGTCGGCGTGACGTTCGGCGCCGGCTATTCGATCGGCTACGATCCCACCGCCGGGTTCTCGTTTGCCGCACCGGACGGCAGCATCGTGCAGAACCCGCTCGGCGCGCCGCCGAACCTGCCAGTGCAATGGCTGCTGGTGCTCGGCAACGGCCGCGTGGCGTTCTTCGGCGACGGTCAGTTGCTGTTCAGCACGGCTGTGAACGCCGGCGATCCGGCCGCGATCCGCCTGTCGACCGGCCCGAATACGCTGGCGCTGACCAACGTCGCGATGCTCGCCGGCGTGCGGCTGGCGGTGGCGTTCCGCGACGGCGCGGGGCGCAAGCGCCAGACCCAGCAATGGTTGGGCAGCGACGCGGTGGTGTCGGCCACGATCGCCGATGCACTCGGCCGCACGATCGCGATTACGCGCAGTGCGCCGGCCAGCTTCGGCGGCGGCGCGACGCAGCCGCTGTTCGGTTATCGCGCGAGCTTCGTCGATGTCGGCGCGTTCCTCGCGGCGACGCAGGATACGTGGGCGATGACCGGCGACGTCGCGGACTACTACGCCGGGCAGAACGACGGCGTCGCGAGCCGTTCGAACGACCAGGGCTATCCGTACTTCGGCTATCGGTTCGAAGCATCGCCGCGCACCCGGCGCATCGAGCAGGGCGCGCCGGGCAAGGCGTACGCGGTGCACGATCTGGCGAGCACGACGAGCGCGCAACGCCAGACGACGCAAATCGCGTTCGGCGCGAATACGACCGGCGCGTTCGATTTGCCCGCGAACTATGTCGCGCAGACGGTGACGGGGCCGGTCAAGAACCAGTTGCTGCGTCTGCGCGACACGCACGGCCGCGAAGTCGGATCGAGCATCAGCGACCGTACGGGCGCCGTGTCCGGGCAGAGTCTCGCGAGCGTCGATTTCTCGGCAACGGGCAGCACGACGTCGATCAGCGAGCCAAACAGCTTCACCGATTCGCCGCAGCAGGATCCGGCCGCATACGTGTCGGCGCTGCAGCGCGACGGCGCGGGCAGAACGCTCGAGTCGACCGATACCGACAGCGCGGGGACCGCGTTCATCTGCGATCGCAGCTCGCGCGTTCGCTTCGTGCAGCCGGCGCTCGATCCCGATACGCTCGGCTTCATCTACTTCAAATACGACGCGCTAGGCCGCGTGACCGAACAGGGCACGGTCGCGCAGCCGTGGGACGAATCGACGCTGAGCGCGCATGCGAGCGACCCCGGATGGCCGGGTGGTGACGTGCCGTTTACCGTGGTCCGTCGCAACGACTACGACGGCAACGGCAACGACCCGACGCAGATCGGGCGGAAGACTGCATCGGTCGCCTACAACCTCGCGCCGTCGAATATCGCCGGCGCCAGGCAGGTGCAGGTCAACGAATCGTTCACGTACGACGCGAACGGCCGCGTCACGGCGGCGACGCTCGCGGTGGACGGGCTGCCGGCGGCAAGCGGCGCGGTCGGCTACGCGTACAACAATCTCGATCAGATCGTTTCGATCGCATATCCGTCGTCGTCACCGCTCGCGAACGTGTACTACCGGTACGATCAGGCGGCACACGTGACGGGCATCGGCTCGTCCCCGACGACGCCGACCGACATCGCCTCGTATGCGTACACCCCCGACGGCGATATCGAGCAGGAGATCCGCAACGGCGGCACGCTCGCGGCTGCATACGGCTATGCGTCGCCGGGCTGGCCGGTGTCGCAGACGGTCGCCGTCGCCGGTCGCGGCAGCGCGTCGTTCGCCATCGGCTACGGCTATTACGCGAACGGGGCCCCGCAATCCCGCACGATCTCGCTGGCGTTCGACACGCCGAGCACGTCGACGACCGCGTTCAGCTACGACGCACAGGGCCGGCTGGTCGATGCGTCGGTCGACGATGCGTCGACAGGAAGCGAGCAGGTCGGCCAGTACGACGCGAACGGCAATATCTGGTCGCTGACGCAGGATGGCGGGCAGGCGTACGCGTTCGTCCATACGGCGGGCACGAATCGGCTCGACACGCTGACGATCGACGGCGGCGCGAGCACGTCGTTCACCTACGACGCACGCGGCAACCTGACCGACACCGGCACGATGACGCTCGATTACGACGCGGCGACCAACATGGTGCTGGGCGTCGCGTCGGCGAACGGCGGCATGACGCAGCAGTTCGCGTACAACGGCGTCGATCAGCGCGTGACGCGATTGCGCGGCGGCGCAACGCAGGCCGACGTCTATTTCAACGGCCTCGGCAGGCGCCCGTTGCTGGCGTTGCTCGGCGGCACGTGGTCGGCGTTCGTCTACGGGCCGACGGGGCTCGTGGCCGCGGCCAGCGATCAGCGTTATTTCCCGTTGAAGGATGCGGCGCAGAGCATCTGGGCCGTCGTCGACAGTCAAAACCAGCTCGTTGCCCGATTCGCGTATCGCGCGTTCGGTTCGCTCGCATCGAGCGACGGTCCGAACCAGGCCGCGGTGCCGTTCCGTTTCATGGGACGCGAATACGACGACGCAAGCGGGCTTTACAACTTCAGCGCGCGTCTGTATTCGCCGGGGCTGAGGCGGTTCCTGTCGGCCGATTCGGCACGCCAGACCGCGAGCCCGTACCTGTTCGTCGGCAACAACCCGCTCGTGTTTGCCGATCCGTCCGGCAACAAGATGACCGTCGGCGAGCAGGTCGGCATCGGCATCGGGATGGCGGCCCTGATGGTCGCCGGCCTCGTCCTGAGCTTCTTCACGTTCGGCGCGGCGGAAGCGCCGGTGGCCGTGCTCGAGGAGGGCATGGCCGACGGCCTGGTGGCCGGCGAGGCGGGCGGCGATGCGCTCGTCGACGGTGCTGCATCCACGGCGTCCGCCGGCAGTTCGACGGCATCCTCGTCGGCGTCGTCGTGCTTCAACATCACGTTGTCGACGACGTCGAAGCTCGCCGCCACGAGTGCGAACTTCCTGACGCAAGTCACCACGAACACGATGTTCGGCGTCGGGTTTTCGGGCTTCGAATACGACTGCCGGCCCGGCAACGAATTCACCCGCAAAGGCTTTGCGCAGGCGCTCGAGATCGGCGCGGCTAGCGGTGCGCTATTCGGTGCGATGTCGTTCGGCTATGCGACGTTGGCCGCGGATGCGATCAAGGCGATACCGAGCCTGTTGGCGCGAACCGGGATCAGGATGCTGGTGAACGTCACGGAGGGCATCGCGGCAAACGACTTGACGCAGATGGCGACCAACGGGATCGAGCACAAGCCGTGGAGCCTCGGACTCGCGGAAGCGACGTGGACGGGCGCCGTGGGCGGCCTGCCGTTCGGGATCGGCGACGTGCTGCTGAACGACGGCAAGACGATGTGGGACCAGGCAAGGAGCCAGTTTTCCGATCGCGTCGGCAGTGCGCGTGTCGGTGAGCCCGCTCCGTCAGGATTGCCCGGCACGCAGGCACAGGACGAAAAGACACCGCTCATCCGGGCCCGCGCGGACTCCAGTGACGGGACGCATCTGCTGTCGTCGCCTTCGCTCAACTCTTCGTACGGCACGATGGGTACGCAGTAGCCGCGGTCCGGCGCGGCCGGCGGTCTCGATCGGGGGCGAGGCCGCCGCTTGCAGTCTGACTGCGATACCAAACTCAGATCGGCAGATCGCGTTGAGCAGTGCTGTCGACCGGCGTCCGCCTCGTGTAGGTGAGGATGGCTACCTTCCGTTCCGACCGCCTTTTACGCGTCTTTCAGCCAAGGCATTTCCACGGGTGACACGACCAGTTGCCGGAATTCGCGTTTCAGATCGAAGATGAATCCGACCAGAAGCATCGACTCGGCGTAAGGAATCGGAAAGACATGCGGATTTTCCGGAGTACGCAGCGGACGCTCGGGTGTGTCCGCTGTCGCCGCTGCGTTCTCGCGAACGCTTTCCAGTTCGTCGGCCATGGCCGGGCCACCGACTTTCAGCACGCGGCTACGCAAGTCGCTGAAGGGCTCGATGCGCGCAGCGTCTTCGTGATATTCGGGCACTTCGTAAACGAACCAGGACATTTTCGTCTCCCATGAGAAGGGGCGCCATTCTAACGCTGCTACGGAACGTGAGTTGGAACAGGCACCGGCTTCGCTCAATGCAGATCAGGCGATAAGTAGAGAACCCCGAATTGTTCCGCCAACTGCGCGAGCCGCCGATCGCGCGTCCAAAGCCAAGTGCTCGGGGTCAACAGCACCGACGCCAGCAGCGTGCAATCCACCGCGCCGCATCCGCGTCCATACAGCCGTTCCCGCTCGATCCAGTCCGCAACTTCGCTTGGCGTCGCGAGGCGCGTTTGGCGCAATAGCGCGAGATCTCCCAGCGTTCGGGCCCGCGGTTCGGGCGGCGTCCCGCACGCCAGTTCGAGCATCACGAGTGGATGCGTCAAGACGTCATCGAAGCGCAACAGCTGGATAAGCGCCGGTAGCGGGCGCCTGAAATGCTCGACCCAAACGGACGTGTCGACCAGGACACTCATCGGGCGGTAGCCTCCGGTGAGCGCCGCGGCACATCTGCCATTTCGGGGGCGCGACCGCCCAGCGCGGCCAGACGTTGACCGGCCTGGACACGCACGAACGTTTCCAGGGCTGCCCGGAACAAGTCGGCCGGCGGCATGCCCGGCTCGGCGAGTTCAAGTGCGCGCGCATAGAGCGTGTCGTCGACGGTGACGGTGGTACGCATGATGGCTCCTTTGATGTGTTTCCGCATCAATTTTAGCATCAATTCAGAAGTGGTCCAGTCGCGATAAGGCTGGCGAAATTCGTCACGGCGTTGCCGACGCTCGCATGGGCCGCCGACTCAATCTGCATGGTCAATACGTTGCGCACCATCCAGGCTCGAGCGACTTTCCCGCACACCAAGGCGGCTGTGGGGTGTCGTCAAGCTTGCCGGGCGACCAGAGCAATTGTGCAATGGGCTGCTGCACAAATTCCGACCGCGGAAAGCGGTCGCGCCCAAAGGCAAATTATCTCGACGCAGCCGGAAACCGGCATGCGCGGCTGGTGCGAAGTCAAATTACGACACCGACCCCATAATAATAAATAAATAAATAAAAAAAATTCGATCATACATATTATGTCAAATATAGGATGCCCATCTCGCGGATGTGCCCCCAACCAAATCACGACCAGCACGTTGAACACCGTGGCGCCCGCCGCGATGGGATAAATGTTGATACTTGCTCGCGAAATTGTCTTTCTTGGCACCGCAAATGATACGGTCGGTTCTCAGTTAAACACTACTAAAGTGCACCAACGCCAAGTTCTTCCGATTCGTACTTGGCGGACCGGATCGCCTCATAGAAGCTGGGTTCAATTGCAACCTCTTTCCGGTCGACATGAACGACCCACGCATTGAACATGAAGCGCCAGCGGATGCGCCGCTCTTCGAGCATCGCAGCAAACCATCTCCACACTGAAGCATCGTCCGCGTTCGCGGTAGCCGCAGCAACCATTCGTGCCTCGCAGATTGCGTCCCAACCCAGGAAATGATCAGGCGTTGAATTCATGACGTCAGATGATTTTTCGCTCGTGCAATGCGTCGATCTCGTCGTGGCTCAGTCCCAGCCATGCGCCCAGAATCTCGTCGGTCTGTTCGCCGAGCCGCGGCGGCGGACGAAGATACTGGACTGGCGAATCGGACATTCGGATCGGATTCGCCACGAGCGGCACGCTGCCGGCCGATGCATGCGGCATCTCGATACGAATGCCGCGCGCCTTGACCTGTTCGTCCGCAAATACCCGGTCGAGCCCATTGATCGGCCCGCACGGCACGCCCGCCTCCTCCATCGCAATGACCCACTCTTTGGTCGACCGGCACGTGGTCACCGCGCCAATCAGCGCGACCAGTTCGTCGCGATGCTGTACGCGTAAAGGATTCGTCGCGAAACGAGCATCGCTCGCCCACTGCGCCTGACCGAGCACCCCACACAGGCTGGTGAACTGGCCATCATTGCCGACTGCGATGATCATGTAGCCATCGGCCGTCGGAAAATCCTGGTATGGCACGATGTTCGGATGCGCGTTCCCCATCCGGTGCGGCACGATGCCACCGATCAGGTAATTGGCCGCCTGATTCGCGAGCGCGGCGATCTGCACGTCGAGCAGCGCCAGGTCGATGTGTTGTCCACGCCCCGTGCGCTCACGATGGGCAACGGCGGCCAGCACGGCAACCGTCGCATACAGCCCCGTCATCACGTCGGTCAGCGCGACGCCGACCTTCACCGGACCGGCACCTTCCGTGCCGTCTGCGCGCCCCGTCACGCTCATCAGGCCGCCCATCCCTTGTATCAGGAAGTCGTAGCCGGCACGTGACGCATACGGGCCCGTCTGCCCGAACCCGGTAATCGAGCAGTAGATCAGGCGCGGGTTCTCGGCGCTGAGCTTCGCGTAATCCAGCCCGTACTGTGCAAGGCCACCGGCCTTGAAATTCTCGAGCACGATATCGGCCTGCTGCGCGAGTTGCCGAACCAGCGACTGACCGTCCGGCTGGCTCAGATCGACCGCGATCGAGCGTTTGTTGCGATTGGCGCTCAGGTAGTACGCCGATTCGCCCGTCGACTGCCCGTCTGCGTCGAGCAGCCATGGCGGGCCCCACGCCCGCGTGTCGTCGCCCGTCCCCGGCCGCTCGATCTTGACGACATCCGCGCCGAGATCGGCGAGAAGCTGACCGGCCCACGGCCCGGCCAGCACCCGCGACAGATCGAGTACGCGGAGGCCGGCCAATGCGCCTTGCTGTGCGATCGTTTCCATGGCGGCTCAGAATGCGGCAATGCCGGTGATCGCCCGGCCGAGGATCAGCGCATGAATGTCGTGCGTACCCTCATACGTGTTGACGACTTCGAGGTTCACGAGGTGCCGTGCGATGCCGAATTCGTCGCTGATCCCGTTCCCGCCCAGCATGTCCCGCGCGACCCGCGCAATGTCGAGCGCCTTGCCGCATGAGTTCCGCTTCATGATCGACGTGATCTCGACGGCCGCCGTGCCCTCGTCCTTCATCCGGCCGAGCCTCAGGCAGCCTTGCAGGCCGAGCGTGATCTCGGTCTGCATGTCGGCGAGCTTCTTCTGGATCAGCTGGTTCGCGGCGAGCGGCCGGCCGAACTGCTTGCGATCGAGCACGTACTGCCGAGCGCGATTCCAGCAATCCTCGGCAGCGCCGAGCGCGCCCCACGCGATACCGTAGCGCGCGCTGTTCAGGCAGGTGAACGGCCCCTTGAGGCCGCGGACTTCCGGAAACGCGTTCTCCTCCGGACAGAACACGTCGTCCATCACGATCTCGCCGGTGATCGACGCACGCAGCCCGACCTTGCCGTGAATCGCCGGTGCCGACAAACCCTTCCAGCCCTTCTCCAGCACGAAGCCGCGAATCGCGCCCTCGTCGTCCTTCGCCCAGACGACGAACACGTCCGCGATCGGGCTGTTCGTGATCCACATCTTGCTGCCCGTCAGGCGATAGCCGCCGTCGACCTTCCGCGCGCGCGCCGCCATGCCGCCCGGATCGGAACCGTGATTCGGCTCGGTCAGGCCGAAGCAGCCGACCAGTTCCCCCGATGCCAGCTTGGGCAAGTATTTCTGGCGGGTCGCTTCATGACCGAATGCATGGATCGGCACCATCACGAGGGACGATTGCACGCTCATCATCGAGCGATAGCCGGAATCCACACGTTCGACCTCGCGCGCGACGAGGCCATAGCTGACATAGTTGCTACCCGCGCCGCCATAGGTGTCTGGAATCGTGATACCGAGCAGGCCGAGCTCGCCCAATTCGCGAAAGATCGCCCGATCGGTCTCCTCGCGACGAAACGCATCCAGAACGCGCGGTGCCAGCCGCTCCTGACAGTACGCGTGCGCGGAATCGCGCACCATGCGTTCGCCCTCGCCAAGCTGCTGGTCCATCAGCAGCGGGTCGTCCCATTGAAACGAAATCGATTTGTGTGCATTAGTCATTTGTTGATCGACCGCGTGAAGGTGTTACGCCAACTTTATTCGCCACGTACCGTCAAAACAAACGATTTGTTCGCACCAACATGTGCAAAAATATCACTCGTCGATCTCACTACTCACCTGGACACGCATCATGCGCCGCACGATCCCCTCCACAACGGCCTTGTCCGCATTCGAGTCCGCCGCTCGCCACCAGAGCTTCACGAAAGCGGCGGACGAGCTCGCCGTCACGCAAAGTGCGATCTGTCGTCAGATCGGTGTGCTTGAGGCATTTCTTGGCGTGAAGCTGTTTCGGCGCACCCGGCGCGGCGTGACACTGACCGAAGCCGGTGCGGCGTACAGCCGCCGTGTGGCATCGAGACTCGATCAGATCGAATACGACGCGCTGGAGATGATGGCGACGGGCGGCAAAGGCGGTACCCTGGAACTCGCGGCCGTGCCGACCTTCGCGACCCGTTGGCTGCTGCCGCGCATGCCGGCGTTCATCGATACGCATCCGGACATCACCGTCAATCTGACCGCCATGCCGCGTCCGTTCATGTTCGATGCGACCGAATTCGACGCATCGCTCCACGCAGGCCCCGCGCCCTGGCCCGGTACGGCCGGCGACTTGCTGATGCAGGAAAGCGTGATCGCGGTCGCCAGCCCGAAGCTTGTCGCGTCGCGCACCCAGCCGACCCGGGCGGATTGGCGGCGCTATCGGTTGCTGCAGCAAAGTACGCGACCGTACGCATGGCGCGAGTGGTTCGCGGCGCAAGGACTCGAAATGGAAGGCGACCTGTCCGGACCGCGGTATGAATTGTTCTCGATGCTGGCCGAAGCGGCATCGAGCGGAATCGGAATCGCACTGATTCCTCGACTGCTCGTCGAAGACGAACTATCGCGCGGGACGCTGGTGCAGGTCGGTCGCTACGAACATCCGACCGGGAACGCGTACTTCCTGATCTACCCGGAAGCCAAGGCGGAAAGCTCGACGCTGGCTGCGTTTCGGGAATGGCTGAGCGGCGAAGCGCGACGATACAACGAGAACATTGCGCACATGGCTCAATCACGCGGTGCTCGGCATCACCGGCCCGCACAGTGACTGCATCTGATCGAAACGGCGTTTCGCAAGTGTGCGCGTCAGCTGAAGCGTATGGGCGGCGGACTAACTTCGTCGCCGCGCCCGGCACGATATCCGCTGCGATCGACTATCGCGGTGGTGTCGATCGCATGAGCAAGCGCGGCCCGGATAACCGATCGCCGCGCGGATGACCTACAGAATCTCGCATGCCTCGTCGAAATCGAGCCGCGGGCTGCGGGGAAACAGTCCGCCCGAATCGCCATACCCGAGGCAGCAAAGAAAGTTCACGCGCAATGCCGTGCCTTCGAAGAACAACTGATCGACTCTGGCCGCGTCGAATCCAGAAAGCGGCCCGCAGTCGAGACCAAGCGTCCGCGCCGCCATGATGAAATAGCCACCCTGCAGCGAGCTGTTGCGAAAGCATGTTTCTCGTGCCAGCTCCGGTTGCTCGATGAACATCTTCCCTGCACCCGGCCGATGCGGAAACAGCTTGTCGAGCTGCGTGTAGAACGCCACATCCTGCGCAATGATCGCAACGACCGGCGCGGTACGCACTTTCTCGACGTTCCCCGGAGAAACGGCCGACAACAGCCTTTCGCGCGCTGGCAGCGACCGCACGAACACGACACGCATCGGCGAGCAGTTCATGCTCGTCGGGCCCCACCGGCTCAATTCGTACAGGTCACGCAGCACCGCATCGGGCACCGCCTGGTCCAACCACGCGTTCTGGCTGCGTGCGTCGGTAAATAACTGCTGGCGCGTGCGGGTATCGAGCGGCTCGCTCATTCCGTTTTCCTCCAGATCGACCATCGAAAGGCCATGCGTGCGAATCAAGTGCGCGTCGCACCGACCATGAAGAACGCCACGATCGCCGGGCTGTTCCCGTTGTTGCGCCATGCATGGCGCGTGCCGTTCTGTACGACGACATCCATCGGCCCGAGCCGCGTCGCCTGCCCGTCATCGAGCTCCAGCCAGATCTCGCCCGACAGCACGATCGCATAGTCGACCGTTTCGGTCGCATGCATGCCTGGATGGTCGGGCTCGAACGTCGCTGCGAGATCCGGCATGCGCGCGACACATTCGCTTGCCGCTGCTGCGGGATCGAACTGCGGAGCCGCCATGACCTGATCCGGCGGAAAAGTTACGACCAGGAGGCTGGTAGCGCCGGCCGGCGGAATCAGGGTGTCCTTTCCGATCGTCGGATCGGCCGCCGTCGCCAGCGACGGAGAAGCCGCAGTCGTCCACACCTGCGCGAATGCATGCCCGGGAATGAAGTCGAACAGAACAGTTCGGGGTGTCGGGCCATCGGAAACCACGACGGACCGGCCGTGCGGATCGCGGCCGGTCACCACGCGTCGAATGTGCATGAGCTGCCTCGCTGAAAGGAAACGCTTTCGGCCGACGACACCCCGGCGCCGATGTGGTGCAGAAGTGTCGCCGATGTGCGTTACGGACAGATCACGTAGTTGCTGAAGCCGCCGTTGCGGTTCTCGATCCCGCCCAGCGCGACATTGATGTCCTCCAGCTTGAACGTGCAGTGTTCGAAGACCGACAGATCGACGACGCCGGATTCGACCATGTCCGCCATTTCCTGTCCTTGCCCGGCCGTGAACCAGGCGGAGCCGCTCAGGCGCTGGTCATTGTCCATCATGTAGTGAAGATTGACCGGCACGTCGCCGGCAACCGCGCCGATATTGACGAGATGGCCGCCGCGGCGCAGCGTCTTCAACGATTCTTGCAGCGTCGTATGCGGCGCGCCCGGCCCCAGGGCGTCGATCACCGCGTCAACACCTTCTCCACACGTGATGCGCGCCGCCCATGTGTCGACCGGTTCGTCGTCGAGCGCTAGAATCTCGATGCGATCCGGCGCAATCGCCTTCACGCGCTGAAGCAACTCCTTGTTGCGTGCGGTACCGAGAATCTTCCGCGCACCAAGCGCGAGTCCGAACAGTGCAACCCCGATACCGAGCGTCCCGCTGATGCCGTTGATCAGGATCGTGCTGCTTGGCCCGACTTCCGCCTTCTTCAGCGCACGATAGGCGGTGCCAAGATAGCCGAAGCGCGCTGCGGTCTCATGGCTCAGGTTCTCGGGTATCTTGACCAGGCTGTATTGCGGCGCGGTCATGAACTCGCACAGCCCGCCGTACGGATAGTCGTCGAAGATAACCTGCGATCGCTGGCTGAACCCGAAATAACCATTGAATGTGTAGTACGGACAGGCCGTGGTATCACCCGAGCGGCACGCGCGGCAACCGCCGCAATAGCGCGCCGGATTCACATAAACGCGGTCTCCCACGTTGAATGCGTGGACCTGACTGCCGACTTCCTCGATCACACCCGTCGCGTCGAGACCGAAAATCGCCGGCAGCCGGGGAAGCGGCAAGTGGGGAAACCATTTCTGCCAGTTGCTCAGCACGTTGCCGAGGTTGGGCACGATGCCACATGCCTTGACTCTCACCAGCACGTCGGTCGGCCGCGGCGACGGCACCGGAATATCCTCCACCACCATCGGTGCGCCGACATCGTGCATCCGTGCTGCTCGCATCATCTTCGTCATGCCTGTCTCCTGTCCGTCACTCTTCGTGTATTCACAACACACATTCACCGGCCCGGTCATCTGTCTGCGACTCAAGCCAGGCTAAATGCATGATATCAATTTTTATGCACAAAAATACAAATTCCGCCTGAACTTCATCGCAGGCCGTCGAGACCCTTGACGTCCGACGCCGCGAGGCCGCCCAGTCGCGCATGCACGCGCCCGCCCGTCGCCATCGCGAGTGCGAACGCGATCTCGTTGCGGCGCGGGCCATCCCAGACGGTCACCTCGCACGTGCCATAGTGACTGCGGACATAAGACGCCTGAATATGGCCCAGCGGTACCATCAGGCGCGTACCAACGCCGCCGATCGTCTTGGCCGATGGCACCATTGCCTTCGGCTGGCCCAGCGATTCCCGCATCGCCCAGCCGCCGGCTTCGTGCCATACGGCGCCATGCTCGAGTTCGCCATCCTCGCCGACGATCGCGCCCTTTCCGTATGCCTCGACGTTCTCCGCGCCGCCGAGCAGCGCCACGACGCGTGACGACAGGTCATGCCCGAGTTCGCGCAGCGCTTGCATGAACGGCAACAGGTCAGGCTCGTACCGCCCCGCATACGGATTCGCGACGATGGCTGTCGCGACCGCAACCCGCAGCGGCTCGCTCACGCGCTCTCCCCCTTCGTGCCAGACCTCCTCTAGGTCGAGCTTGATCTTTCTGACATTGACCAGCGGCATCTTTCTGCTCCACGGAAATTGTTCGGATCGCCGGGAGCCAGTTTGTGCTCCCGTGCTTGCATTATATCCATTCCGATGTAATATGCACAAAAACATGTTTTGTGCCCAAATGGAGGAGCAATGAAACTCGTGTCGTATCGCCGGGCCGGTAAGGCCGCTTTCGGTGCAATCAAGGAAGAAGGGATCGTCGATCTCGCGTCGCGCTTGCCCGCGCTGGCCGATCTCGCATCGCTGCTCGCGGATGACGCGGCGCTGGAGGAAGCACGCCGGCTCGTCACCGCGGCCGCGGATTTCCCGTTGGCCGATGTCGAACTCGAGCCGGTCATTCCACGCCCGAACAAGATCATCTGCGTCGGCATCAACTATGTCGCGCACGCAGCGGAAGCCGGGCGCACGGTCGGCAAGTACCCCGTCATCTTCCATCGTTACGCGGAAACCCTGTTGCCGCACGGTGCGCCGCTGATTCGTCCGACCATTTCAGACAATTTCGATTTCGAGGCCGAACTCGCGGTCGTGATCGGCCGCGGCGGTTCGCATATCGCACCGGAAGACGCGATGAGCCACGTAGCCGGCTATACGTGCTTCAACGACGCCAGCATCCGTGATTGGCAGTTCCATACGCACCAGTACGGAATGGGCAAGAATTTCCGCGGCACCGGCGCGCTCGGCCCGTGGCTCGTCACGGCCGACGAAATTCCGGACTACCGCGAACTCTCGGTGCACGGTCTGTTGAATGGTGAACAGATGCAGATCGGCAAGCTGTCCGAACTCGCCTTCGACATTCCGGCCCTGATCGCGTACGTATCGCAGGCGCTCGACTGGCAGCCGGGCGACATCCTCGCGACCGGAACCCCGAGCGGGATCGGCTTCAAGCGCCAGCCGCCGGTATTCCTGAAGCCCGGTGACACCTTCGACGTGGTGATTCCGGGGGTCGGCACGCTGTCGAACCCGGTGGCCGACGAAGCGTGAGCGATACTCGAACTATCAGGAGACGATCATGGCAGCATTGCCGAAAATTCAGTTCACCCACTGCGGAATCTTCTGCAGCGACCTCGACAGGATGGTCGACTATTACCGCAAGGCACTCGGATTCGTGATCAGCGACAAGGGTGTCGCGTCGACCGGACACAATCTGTACTTCATGACGCAGGATCCGGAAATCCATCACCAGCTCGTGTTGTTCGATGGAAAGCCCACCGACCTCCCCTTCAACCCGGTCAACCAGCTTTCCTTCCTGCTCGATTCGCTGGACGATCTGCGCACGTATTACCAACGCGCGAAACGCGCGGGCGTCGCCGGTATCGAGCAAGTCGATCACGGCAACGCGTGGTCGATCTATTTCAAGGATCCTGAAGGCAATCCGATCGAACTCTACGTCGACAGCCCGTTCTTCACCGCGCAGCCTTGTCGCGAGCCGCTCGATCTCGATCTCCCGAGCGCTGAAGTCCTGAGACGGACGGAAGCGATGTGCCAGCGCCGCCCGGGCTTCCTGACGCGCGACGCATGGATCGCGGCAATGCGCGAACGCATCGCCGCCCAGCGCACCGCGTTCGACGAATAGACACCAATCCGCAGCGTCCGCCGCGTTCGACGGCAGGCGGACGCCACCCTGCGAAACTGGGGGAGATCACTGGTCATGAAGTGCAATCTGATTGGCGGGTCGTGGCGCACCGGCGCCACTTCACGCCGCAACATCAATCCGTCCGATCTCGACGACGCGATCGGCGACTATGCGCACGCGGATGTCGAGCAGGCACACGAGGCAATCGACGCCGCGTGCGACGCTCAGCGCGGCTGGCGGGACAGCGGCATCCAGGCCAGAGCGAATGCACTCGACGCGATCGGCAGCGAATTGCTCTCGCGGCAGACCGAACTCGGTACGCTGCTATCGCGCGAAGAAGGCAAGACGCTTGCCGAGGGCATTGCCGAAGTCGCGCGTGCCGGGCAGATATTCAAGTTCCACGCCGCCGAAGCAGTGCGCTCGGGCGGCGAGTCCCTGCCGTCGGTCAGGCCGCTCGTCGACGTCAGTATCACGCGCGAGCCGGTCGGTGTCGTCGGCATCATCACGCCGTGGAACTTCCCGATGGCCATTCCGGCCTGGAAGATCGCGCCGGCACTGGCGTACGGCAACAGCGTCGTCTTCAAGCCGGCGGACCTCGTCCCGGGATCCGCATGGGCGCTCGCGGACATCATCCACCGCAGCGGCATTCCGCCCGGCACATTCAATCTCGTGATGGGACGCGGCAGTGTCGTCGGCAACGCGATGGTCGCCTCGCCGACCATCCACGCGATCTCGTTCACCGGATCGGTCGATACCGGGCGGAACCTGCTGCTGCAGGGCGCACGCCAGTTCAAGCGGATGCAGCTCGAGATGGGCGGCAAGAATCCACTCGTCGTCCTCGACGACGCGGACCTCGACGTCGCCGTCGACTGTGCGATACAGGGCGCCTATTACTCGACCGGGCAGCGCTGCACCGCGTCATCCCGTTTCATCGTGCAGAAAGGCATCTATCCGCGCTTCATCGCCCGTGTCGCGGAGGCGCTCGAGCAGCTCCGCGTCGGGCATGCGCTCGACGCCGACACGCAAATCGGGCCCGTTGTCGACAGCGAGCAACTGCGACTGGATGAAGCGTACGTGGAAATCGGCAGGAATGAAGGGGCGACGCTGATCTGCGGCGGTACGACCGTCGCCCGCAGCACACGAGGCCATTTTCTGACGCCAGCGCTGTTCTCCGATGCGGCGCCGAAGATGCGCATCGCGCGCGAGGAAATCTTCGGCCCGATCGCGTGCGCTATTCCGGCGAAGGACTACGACGAGGCGCTGGAGATCGCGAACGACAGCGAGTTCGGGTTGTCAGCCGGCATCTGTACGACGTCTCTGAAATATGCGGCGCATTTCAGGCAACACATGCGCAGCGGGATGGTGATGGTCAACGTGCCCACCGCGGGGGTCGACTATCACGTGCCGTTCGGTGGCACGAAGTCGTCGAGCTACGGCCCGCGCGAGCAAGGCCGATACGCCGCCGAATTCTTCACGACCGTCAAGACCGCCTACACGAAGGCATACTGAGATCAGTCGGGCGACGGTCCGGTGGACCCGCCCCCGCCGCCGGGCGAACGTGTTCGGCTCTGGCGGAACGAATATGAACATGGAGGAGATGTGGACTTCGATTTGATCATTGTCGGTCTCGGCCCGGTCGGCGCAGTCGCCGCCAACCTGGCCGGTCAGGCCGGCCTGCGCACGCTCGTCGTCGACAAGTCGCTTACTGTCTACGACAAGCCGCGGGCAATGGGATTCGACCAGGAAATCATGCGGATCCTGGCCAACCTCGGGATCGCAGACAGGATCGCACAATACGTGATGCCGTACCGCCCGTCCGAATACCGGACGACCGACACGCGGGTGATCCGCCGCATCGACGCGGCAGCCCCGCCATACCAGCTCGGCTGGGCGCCGAATTACGTGTTCATGCAGCCGCAAATCGAAGGGATCCTGCGCGACAATCTCGCCGGCTACCCGTCGGTCAGGGTCGAGCTCGGTGCGGAAGCGACCGCGGTCGAATCACACGACGATGCCGCATCCGTGACGATCTCGCTGGCGTCGGGCGAGCAACGCACGTTCACCGCAGGCCATGTGCTGGCCTGCGATGGAGGAACGAGCCCGATCCGTACGCGGCTCGGCCTGGACATGGAGGATCTCGACTTCGACGAGCCGTGGCTCGTCGTCGACGTGATGCTCAAAGACGGTGCCGGCGAGAGCCTGCCGGCAACCAACGTGCAGTATTGCGAGATCGCGCGCCCGTCGACGTTCGTCGTCGGCCCCGGCCGCTGCCGCCGCTGGGAGTTCATGATCAACGCGGACGAGACGCCTGCCGAGGCCTGCCGGCCCGAGTTCGTGAAAAAGCTGATTTCGCGCTGGCTCGCCGACGACGAATACGAGATCTGGCGTGCATCCGCCTACCGGTTTCACGCGCTCGTGCTGCGCAGCTGGCGAGCCGGGCGGATATTCTTCCTCGGTGACGCAGCGCACATGACACCGCCGTTCCTCGCGCAGGGAATGTGTCAGGGCATTCGGGATGCGTCCAATCTCGTCTGGAAGCTCGCGATGGTTACGCGCGGCAAGGCCGGTACGGCACTGCTCGACAGTTACCAGGCTGAACGGTTGCCGCACGTCAAGCGCACGACACTCGTGACGAAGGAACTGGGCAAGCTGATCTGTGAACGCGATCCGGTCGCGGCCAGCGCGCGCGACGAGCGCTTGCATGCGGAGATGGCCGCCAATCCGCGGGGAATGGTCCGGCAATCGTTGATCCCGGGGTTGAGCAACGGCTTTCTGTCCGCTTCGAGCGACGGGCCACGCGGGCTGCTGTTTCCGCAACCACGCGTGCGGACGTCCACCGGCGACGAGCGCCTGCTCGACGACGTGACCGGCGCGACCTTCCGGCTCGCGGTGGACGCACGTACCGATGCCGCGACTGTCGCGCAACTTCGGCAGGCATGCGATCGCCTGCAGTATCCGGCGATCCGGTTCGTCGCGATCGGGCCCGACGCGCTCGCGCCCGATGCCTCGCCGGATACGTATCAGGACGTTAGTGGCGTGCTGACCGGCTGGATGGCGCAACACGATTGCCGTGTGGTTCTCGCCCGCCCCGATCACTATGTGTACGGTGGTTGCCGTGAGCCGCATGAGGCGCTTGCGCTGCTCGACGAGCTCGTGGGCGCGCTGGCGACCAACGGCTCGCAAGCACTTGACGCGCCGGCAACGAGCCTTTGATCCGGAACGCGCGTCATGTAACAGCCTTCAGCGCTCGGTGCTTCGCCCGAGCGCTTTTTTTGTCCGGCGAGCCTTCCGACTCAATCTTGCATAGAAGTGAGCTTTGCGCATAAAATTACCGCATTGACAATCCGGAATGCCACGCCATGGATCCGACACCTGCCTCCAACGGTGCCCCGCTCATCGATGTTGCTTTCGCGCGGATGAAGACTTCGATCATCCGGTGTGAACTGGAGCCCGGCACGCGCCTGAAAGTCGAGAGCCTCTCGAAGACCTATGGTCTCAGCAGTTCGCCGATCCGCGAGGCACTGAACCGTCTCGCGCAGGACGGGATCGTGCAGGCGACCGAGAATCGCGGCTTCTGGGTCGCACCGATCAGTATCGACGACTTCAAGGACATCACGCGCCTGCGCATCCTGCTTGAACACGAAGCGCTGATGGATTCCATCGAGCATGGCGACGACGACTGGGAAGTTGCCGTGCTGACGGCGTTCCATCGGCTGAGCCTCGCCGAAAAGCGGATGGGTACCGGCCCGGTGGCCCTCGACGACGACTGGTCGGAGCGCCATCGCGCCTACCATATGGCGTTGCTGTCCGCGACGCCGAGCCCGCTGCTGCTGAACATGGTCGGATCGCTGTTCGACCGCGCCGAACGCTATCGGCGCTACTCGGCGCTCCATCGGACGGAGGAACGCCACAAGGGCGCGGAACACGAGGCGCTGATGAAAGCGGCGATCGGACGGGAAAAGGACAAGGCAGCGAAATTGCTGCGCAAGCATATCGAAGGGACGTTGACTCGTGTTGCCGCCGCACTGGAACGGCAATTGGCATCGGTGCAGTAAGTCGCGCGCAGTGCCCCGATGCTGCGTCTACGAATGAACCCCATTGCGACGACGACTCCCGCCGCCGTCGCACGGATCAATCAGAACATCGTCTGCATGCCGATCCGGCCGATGAACTGCGAGCGACTGCTCGACGGGCCGAACGTCCCGTTGATCGACGCGTTCGCCCCCCCGTTCGTCAGCTGATACACCGACTGCAGATAGACGGCCGTCCGCTTCGACAGATGGTACTTCGCAACGGCCCCCCACTGATGGGCGTGGTTGCGGTCGACGACGTCATTCCCCCACATGTAGGTGTAGGCGAGACTCGTCGAGAACGCCGGCGTGAACTGATACAGTGCGCCGACCTCTGCCGCGTTGACGACCGCGCCGTTGTGCGTATTGCGCGTGTCCGTGAACAGCGCCGTCAGCAGCAGCTTGTCGCCGCGATATTTCGCGCCGAGCCCGTAGTTCCTGATGCTGTCGCCGAGCAATGACGCATAACGCACGTCGGTATAAGCCGCGCCGAATGCAAACGCGCCAGCGCTGTAGCTGGCACCGAAGCTTTCCGCGCTGTTCTGCCGGAAATTTCCAGCCGTGCCGCCGAACGCGTACATCCCGCCGAATCGGAATCCGCCCAGCAACGGGCTCGCGTACTTGACCGCATTGCCAAGAGGCGTGTCGCCGTTCATGCGATCAAAGTCGAACGCCTCGTTCGGCGGAGAATCGGGAATGCCGAGCTTCGCGAACGGACCATCCCGGAAGCCGTAGAATCCGCCGCCATACATCGCCATATCGGCCCCGACATCGGCGAACAACGTATCAACCATGAAGTCGTACTGGCGTCCGAGCGTCAGCTTGCCGAAGCGGGTGTTGTCGAGTCCGACCCACGCATTGCGCGCGAAAAGCCCGGTCCCGGTGCCACTCCCGTTGCTCTTTTGAGCGACGAGGTTGCCCTGCAGCGTGAACTGCGTCACCAGCTGGAACACAGCTCGGGTGCCGTCACCGAGATCCTCGGTCCCGCGAAATCCCAGCAGATTGGGCAACGCGATACCGTCATCGAGCCGCCAGGCGGAGTGGCCCGACGTATTGCTGATGTATGACACACCTGCATCGAGCAAACCCCAGAGCGTCACGCTGCTTTGCCCGTAGGCGCACGATACCGGACCCAGGCCTGCTGTCGCGCAGGCAATTGACGTAATGACCCATTTTTTCACCGACGTCTCCTCCAGACCAATTGCGAAGCATCAACGCGCACAAATTACAACTTCGAGCACGTCATCGTATTTTGTGCATATTTATATTTAGTGCGCACATTTTATACGGCGCCGCAAGTTGCAGAACCCCGTGTTTACGCGCTAGTGCGCCGCAACATGGATGGTGGGAAGCGCGCCGGAGGCCGGGATTCGAAGTGCCGTGACGGATTCAGAGGGTGTCCGCCGCAATTGGCTGGCGGGTGCCACGGGCCGATGCATTGCCGGGTCGGCAGACCGGCGTCGCTCGACCTCGCCTTCTGCAGCCTCGTCAGGAAATGCAGACGCATTGGTGCTGTCGAGCGCACGCCGGTGGCGTTGCTAAGCGGCCCGAATCGGGCTGGCCGATGGACTTGCTTCTGAAATGGAAATGGTTCGAGGGGTGATCGTACCTTTCGTGTGGAATCTGGCAGCCTGGGCGAAAAAGCCACTGCGAATCAATAAGTTGCAATATCGCTATTCGTGCGAAAGGCGGAAAGCGGCAAAGCCTTGCTGTAGGCGGCTCCTCGGTTGATCACCGCCACTTTTTGCACGAAAGGTACGATCACCCCAAATACCAAACGAAGTAATTGGCTTCGGTCGTGCTTATCAGATCATCAAGTCTTTCGACGATACGTGGTCGTCGATTTCCGGTCGAAGTGATGCCGTCGCACTTCGCGCTGGCGCGACGGCGACCGGGATGGCGATGACTATCGCGCTCTCTCGGCTCGACTTCCGTGATGAGGCACGCCGTCTGCTGATCGTATTGACGGACGGCGAAGCGGGCGATCCTGAGATGCTGGCCAGCGCGTACGCGTATGCGAAGTCTGCGGATATTGAGGTCGTGACGATATTTATTGGCGATAGCACCCGCGGCGTTCATCAGACACGGGCCGCGATGAAGTCGGGCGGCTACGCGGAACAGATGTCTGTCGTAAAGAGCCCCGATGAGCTTCCGCGATGCGTGATCGAAGCTGTTCGTCGATCAATTTGATCCACCTTCCTCCCAGGCGCCTGCGTCCGGGAGGATTTTTTTTGCTTGTTCGATTGAAATGACCCGGCTTTCGACGCAACTCCATTTCTCGATTTTTAAGACAGCTGGCAATATCACTTTGTCATTCACCAACGACGAGGAGAAAACCACATGGCGGGGTATTTGGAGCTTTTGGCGCAGCGAAAACACCTCGATCAACAAATTGCATCGGTACGCGACCAAGAGCGCGCGTCGCAAATCGAGTCGATTCAAGAAACGATGCGGCTCTACGACATCTCGATCGACGAGATCCGCATGAAAGCCGGCGGCCGAAAGGGGCAACCGGCGGTACCGAAGTATCGACACCCGGATACCGGCGCGACCTGGAGCGGCCGCGGCAAGCGACCGCGCTGGCTCGGCGATAATCCCGCGCAATTTCTGATCGAAAAGGCGGCGGAGGTGACGCAATAACTTTCACAGACTCCAACAGGAAGCAGGTGCCGGACTTCCCGAGATCCGGCATCTGCCACGCAGCAAGTCCGGAGATCGCTGAATGGAAATGGTGCATCACCGTGATGCATTCACAAGCAGGATTGGATTTTCGAGGGCGACCGTGCAAATGGCTTTGTCGCGTTGCTCGCATGTCACCTACCCCCGTCGGTCGAACGGTCCAATTGTCACTGGATACAGGCCAATGAACAGGTCGATGACATGAGATTCGGGCAGCTCGAGGCTAGCCTCCGAGTGCGGTAAGGGGCACGATTGCGTCCGCTGGACTTGACCCACCATCGACGCTTCGATCGATTGGTAGATAGCAACGCATTGATTTAAAACGATAGCGAATTGGGGTTACAAAACAAAGCGTGGCCAGGCTTAAAGTCTGCTAACCCGAAAAATGCACGGAAAGTAAAGGTCCCCCGAGTGTCGCCGAGGCACTACGCGCGATTGATGTCCTCGACTCCTTGCTTCCCATCCGGCCCTCTCTTCGTTGCTAGCGGATGCGGCGCATAATGTTTAAATGGAGCGGTTGGCAAGGGAAACGATGTTATGCACTGCGCAAACTGCGGATACGAGAACCTCACCGGAGCCAAATTCTGCGAAGCGTGCGGAGCCATTCTGACGCGCGCGTGTCCTCGCTGTGGACACGACGCGACGCCTTCCGCCAGATTCTGCAATGAGTGCGGCACCCCCCTAACCGAGGCGCCGGCCGCGCCATCTCCGCGTTCGCAGCTTATTCCAGAGCCATCCAGAGCGCCGGTTCATTACACGCCACACCATCTTGCCGAACGTATCCGCGCCGAGCAGGCGGCCATGGAAGCGAGAGGTGAGACCGCCGGAGAACGCAAAACCGTTACGGCGTTGTTCGCCGACATGGCCGGTTCCACCGCATTGATCCACGACATGGATCCGGAAGAGGCCCATCGACTGATCGAGCCTGTCATCGCCCTGATGATGGAAGCCGTGCACTACTACGAGGGCTACGTGGCCAAGTCGCTGGGCGACGGCATCCTCGCTCTGTTCGGCGCGCCCATCGCGCACGAAGACCATCCGCAGCGCGCGCTCTTCGCGGCGCTGCGCATGCAGCAGGCGATGCGCCACCACAGCGATCGCATTCGACTGGAGGAAGGCATTCCGCTGCAGATTCGCGTCGGCGTCCACACCGGGGAGGTCGTGGTGCGCTCGATCCGCACCGACGACCTGCACACCGATTACGATCCGGTCGGACACACGATCCACATTGCGTCCCGGATGGAAGGGATCGCCACGCCCTCGTCTATTCTCGTGAGCGAGGCGACCCACAAGCTGGCCGAAGGTTATTTCGAGTTCAGGGCCCTGGGAGCCACCCAGGTCAAAGGCATTCCTGAACCGCTCTCGGTGTATGAGGTACTGGGTCTCGGCGCGCTGCGGACGCGCCTGCAACTGGCAGCGCACCGTGGTCTCGCCAGGTTTGTAGGCCGCAAGGCCGAACTGGAGCACCTGAACCGGGCGCTGGAAGAGGCCAGAACTGGCCGCGGGCAAGTGGTTGCTGTGGTCGGCGAGGCCGGGGTTGGCAAATCGCGACTGTTCCATGAATTCAAGGAGCGCTCCCGGCGCGGCTGCCTGGTACTGGAGACGTTTTCGGTATCACACGGCAAGGCTTTCGCCAATCTGCCGCTCATCGAGCTGTTGAAGAACTATTTCCAGATCACTAGTCAAGACGACGTGCGAGGGTGCCGGGAGAGGGTCATGGGCAAGGTGCTGACGCTTGAGCGCAGCTTCGAGGATCTCGTGCCTTACCTGCTCTATCTGCTGAGCGTCGGTGAAGCCGGTTCGGCGCTGGCGGAGATGGATCCCCGGATCCGGCGGGACCGGACACTGAACGCGATCACGCAACTGCTTGCACGCGAAAGCTGTAATCAGCCGATCGCATTGTTGTTCGAGGACCTGCAATGGTTAGACCGCGAGACGGAAGCCTTCCTCGCGTACCTGCTCGAACACTTATCAGGCACCCGGATCCTGCTGCTTGTGAATTTCCGGCCCGAGTATCAGCCTGGCTGGCAGCACGCGGATCACTGCAGCCAGCTGCGTCTCGAACCTCTGGGCCCGGCCGAAGCCCAGGGACTGCTCACGGCACTGCTCGGTGACGACCTCTCCCTCGTGCCACTCAAGCAGCTCATCCTGGAGAAGACGGAGGGCAATCCGTTCTTCATCGAGGAAGTGGTCCAGACGCTGGGTGAGGAGAAAGCACTGCTCGGCGATCCCGGCCATTGCAGGGTCGAGCAGACCCCGGCGGCGCTGCATATTCCCACTACCGTTCAGGGCGTGCTCGCCGCCCGTATCGACCGGCTCCCCGTCGCGGAAAAGGATTTGCTGCAGACGCTGGCCGTCATCGGCAAGGAGTTTCCGTTCAGCCTGATTCAGCGCCTGTGTGGCGACTCGATTGCGTACACGGATGACCACCTGCGCAAGCTTCTTGCCCACCTGGAAGCCGCCGAGTTCATTTACGAACGGCCCGCGTTTCCGGAGGTCGAGTATTCATTCAAGCACGCACTGACACAGGAAGTTGCCGGCCATTCACTGCTCAAGGAACGCCGGAGCGCACTGCACGAGCGCACTGCGCAGGCGATCGAGACGCTGTTTCCCACCCGTATCGCGGATTACTGCAGCGAACTGGCGCATCACTACGGCTTGAGCGGCAACATTCCAAAAGCCGTGGAGTACCTGCATCGTGCCGCGCAACAGGCCGTTCGACATGCGGCCCATCTGGACGCGATGCATCACCTCGGCATCGCGCTCGAGTTGCTCAAGCGTCTGCCCGATACACCGGCACGCGCGCATTGGGAACTGACGCTGTTGCTTTCCCTGGGTCCGGCCTTGATGGACGTGAGAGGCTATGGCGCGCCGGAGGTGGCCGCGACCTATACCCGCGCGCTGGCATTGTGCGAGCAGATCGGCGAAACATCACAGCTTTTCGCGGTGCAACTTGGACTGAGGATCCACTATGTGTCGCGCGCCGAGTATTCCACTGCGCGCGAATTGGCCGAACGGATGCTCCACATGGCGCGGCGCGCGCAGGATCCGGCCTTGCTCGTCAACGCGCACGACGCACTAGGTATGTGCCTCCTCCTCCAGGGGGAGCTCGAAGCCGCACGCACGCACGCGGAACAAGCGCTTGCCCTCTACGACGCTGAGCAGCATCAAGCACATGTCTTTGCTCACGCGTTGGATCCCGGCATCTGGGCTTTGGACATCCTGGTTCTGACCTTGTGGCTTCAGGGTTACCCCGAACAGGCGTACAAGCGAAACCTCGAGGCACTTGCGCTCGCACAAAAGCTTGCCTTTGGTCCAGCCCTGGCAAACGCCTTGGCTTACGCGGCCGAGTTGCATCAGCTCCGGCGAGAGTCATCGCAGGTCCTCGAGCACGCCGATGCTCTCATCACGCTCTCGACCGAGGAAGGGCTGCCATATTGGCTCGCGTGGGGAACCTTTTTCCGGGGCTGGGCCCTGACTGAGCGCGAAAGCCCCCTGGAGGGAGTCGCCCAAATGCGCGAAGGCCTGGCCGCCGTCAGGGCTGCCGGCGGCGAGGACCAGCGATCGTACTTTCTGGCCCTTCTTGCCGACGGCTATCGGCGCGCGGACAACGGGGAAACTGCCCTCGGAATGCTCGAAGAGGCAATGACGTTCGTCCACAAATCCGGGGAGCGCTGCCACGAGGCGGAGTTGCATCGGCTCAAGGGCAGCATACTGTTCGGCGCGTTGAACACTGACGATTGCCTGGCCGCGTGCAGCGGCGAAGCGGAGACCTGTTTTCGCGACGCGATCGCATTGGCTCGCCATCAAGGTGCGAGCTCGCTGGAATTGCGCGCGGCGTTGGGCCTGGCCCGGCTTTGGCAGCGCAAAGGCAAAATCGCGGAGGCCCGGCAAGCGCTATCCGAGGTCTACGGCAGGTTTACGGAGGGTTTCGACACCGCTGACTTGCGAGAGGCCAAGGAATTGCTTGATGCCCTTGCGCCAACATTGCCGACGAGACGCTGACGCTCTTAGAGACGGTTTCAAAAAGGCCCCGTGGGGTTGTTAACTTGTGCGGTGAGCTGTAACCTCAGGCATCGGAACAACCGAGGCAGAGGAGATGGGCAAGCCGATCATCGATGACGAATTGTGGAGACTGATCGAGCCATTACTGCCGCCAGTCAAGCCACGGCGAGAGAAGAATTTAGGCCGCCTGCCGGTTTCGAATCGCGCCGCGCTGACCGCCGAACCCGCCGTACAATACGGATCGTAAAGATCAGCATCGCCGCACCGCCAGCGAGTCCAACGAGTGTCGTCGCCGCATTCATCAGGGCATTTCGACGAATAGCGTCATCTACCTCGATGGTTCGCGCCTCAACAAGCATGGCCTCCCGTGCATTCATTGCACGAATCTCGCTGCGTAGTTGATCTAGGACTTCCTTGCTCGCGAGCAAATTTGCGCGAAGATCTGCCGGGCCGTCCCACGCGATTCACTTAGCTCATCAAGACTGTTGAGCTTGCAACGCTCCGACGGATTGGAACGCATTACGTCGCGAGTCGTCGCAACCTTCCAAACCAAGCCCGTTTCAAGGTACAAAGCAAAGAAGCCGAGCAAGCACTCAGCTTCTTTCGCTCTACCTACTCCGACTGCGGCGAAACGGCCTCGTAGAGGGGGGTGTCGTACTTTCCGTGCAGATTGTGGCGGTGAACGACGGGGGAGCGCCTTGCAGTAAGGCTCCGCAGCTCTTCATCGTTGGTACGAGGTGCGATTCTGTAAGTCTTTGATCGATATTGACTTTTAGGACAAAACCGCCAGTTCGTGCATAGAAAGCACGACAACCCCTTGAATGACGCGCGACATCTGGAAGAATTCGTCCATACCCGATTACAAGAGGCGCAACTCGCCATGCAACGCGCCAACACTAGATAGCGTCAAGCAGCTTGGCCGGTTTACCGACAACCATCTTGGCCGGTCGACCGGGTGATTGTCGGTGGTTATT